>NZ_JALJDX010000211.1 GCF_022952855.1 Pseudomonas sp. RGM2987
CTGTCTGCTCTACCGCCTTCGCGAGCAAGCCCGCTCCCACAAGGGTCCCTCCACTCAATCAGGCCGCGCCTTGCCCCTCAGCCAGGAAGAACCAGGTCTCCAGCACCGAGTCCGGGTTCAACGAAACGCTTTCGATGCCCTGTTCCATCAGCCACTTGGCCAGGTCCGGGTGGTCCGAAGGGCCCTGGCCGCAGATGCCGATGTACTTGCCGGCCTTGTTACAGGCGGCAATGGCATTGGCCAGCAGTTTCTTGACCGCCGGGTTCCGCTCGTCGAACAGGTGCGCAATGATCCCGGAGTCGCGGTCCAGGCCCAGGGTCAGCTGGGTCAGGTCGTTGGAGCCGATGGAGAAACCGTCGAAGAACTCGAGGAATTCTTCGGCCAGGATCGCGTTGGACGGCAGCTCGCACATCATGATCACGCGCAGACCGTTGTCGCCACGGGCCAGGCCGTTTTCCGCCAGCAGGTCGACCACTTGGCTCGCTTCGCCCAGGGTGCGGACGAACGGCACCATGATTTCGACGTTGGTCAGGCCCATCTCGTTGCGCACGCGCTTGAGGGCGCGGCATTCGAGCTCGAAGCAGTCACGGAACGATTCGCTGATGTAACGCGAGGCGCCGCGGAAGCCCAGCATCGGGTTTTCTTCTTCCGGCTCGTAGAGCTTGCCGCCGATCAGGTTCGCGTATTCGTTGGACTTGAAGTCCGACAGGCGCACGATGACCTTTTTCGGGTAGAAGGCCGCCGCAAGGGTACTGATGCCTTCCACCAGTTTCTCGACGTAGAACCCGACTGGATCGTCGTAACCGGCGATGCGCTTGTCGACGCTGTCCTTGATCTCAGGCGGCAGGCCGTCGTAGTTCAGCAGCGCCTTGGGGTGCACGCCGATCATGCGGTTGATGATGAACTCCAGGCGGGCCAGGCCCACGCCGGCGTTCGGCAACTGCGCGAAGTCGAAGGCGCGATCCGGGTTGCCGACGTTCATCATGATCTTGAACGGCAGCTCCGGCATGGCGTCCACGGAGTTTTTCTTGATGTCGAAGCCCAGCTCGCCTTCGAAGATGTAGCCGGTATCGCCTTCGGCGCAGGACACGGTCACGCCCTGGCCATCCTTGAGCAGTTGGGTGGCGTTGCCGCAGCCCACCACCGCCGGGATCCCCAGTTCACGGGCGATGATCGCCGCGTGGCAGGTCCGCCCGCCACGGTTGGTGACGATGGCGCTGGCGCGTTTCATGACCGGTTCCCAGTCCGGGTCGGTCATGTCGGAGACCAGTACGTCACCGGCCTGGACCTTGTCCATCTCCGAGACGTCCTTGATGATCCGCACCTTGCCGGCGCCGATGCGCTGGCCGATGGCGCGGCCTTCCACCAGCACGGTGCCGGTTTCCTTGAGCAGGTAGCGCTCCATGACGTTGGCCTGGGTGCGGCTCTTCACGGTTTCCGGACGGGCCTGCACGATGTACAGCTTGCCGTCGTCACCGTCCTTGGCCCACTCGATGTCCATCGGGCACTTGTAGTGTTTCTCGATGATCATCGCCTGCTTCGCCAGCTCGCTGACTTCGGCGTCGGTCAGGCAGAAACGGGCGCGCTCGGCCTTGTCCACATCGACGGTTTTCACCGAACGACCGGCCTTGGCTTCGTCGCCGTAGATCATCTTGATGGCCTTGCTGCCCAGGTTGCGGCGCAGGATCGCCGGGCGACCGGCCTCCAGCGTGCCTTTATGGACGTAGAACTCATCCGGGTTCACCGCGCCTTGCACGACGGTTTCACCCAGGCCGTAGGCGCCGGTGATGAACACCACGTCACGGAAGCCCGACTCGGTGTCGAGGGTGAACATCACGCCGGCGGTGCCGGTTTCGGAGCGGACCATGCGCTGCACACCTGCCGACAGGGCCACCAGCTTGTGGTCGAAGCCCTGGTGCACGCGGTAGGAAATGGCACGGTCGTTGAAAAGGGAGGCGAAGACTTCCTTGGCGGCGCGGATGACGTTTTCCACACCGCGGATGTTCAGGAAGGTTTCCTGCTGGCCGGCAAAGGAAGCGTCCGGCAGGTCTTCGGCGGTGGCCGAGGAGCGTACGGCGACGGCAACATCAGGGTTGCCTTCGGACAGCTTGGCGAAGGCCGTGCGGATTTCGGCGTTCAGTTGCTCGGGGAACTCGGCTTCCATGATCCATTGGCGGATCTGGGCACCGGTCTTGGCCAGGGCATTGACGTCATCCACGTCCAGGGCGTCGAGCGCATCATGGATCTGTTGGTTCAGGCCGCTCAATTCCAGGAAGTCACGATAAGCCTGAGCTGTCGTGGCGAAGCCACCTGGTACCGATACGCCGGCACCGGCGAGGTTACTGATCATCTCGCCCAGGGATGCGTTCTTGCCCCCCACATGCTCCACATCATGGACGCCGAGCTTATCGAGGGAAACTACGTACTCTACCAAGGTGATCTCTCCACTAACTGTGTTGGAAAAGCTCAAGGCACCGGAGCGCTCCAGGGGAGCGAATGCCGGCGATATGGCCTGGACCTGGAAAATAAGTGAGAATGCGGGCCATTGGCGGCCGGCAAATCGCGCCTATCATATCCAAGAATCGTTGTTAGCTTAAGGCCCAGGCGCAAATGAAACGATCTGCTTTCTTTATCTCCGACGGCACCGGCATCACGGCCGAAACGCTAGGTCAAAGCCTGTTGGCGCAATTCGAGAACATTACCTTCACCAAGTTGACACGCCCGTACATCGACAACGTCGACAAGGCGCGGGCCATGGTACAGCAAATCAATAAAGCCGCCGAAACCGACGGTTTCCGCCCGATTATCTTCGACACCATCGTCAATCAGGACATCCGTGAGATTCTCGCAACGTCCAATGGTTTCATGATCGACATTTTTTCTACCTTCCTCGCGCCCCTGGAGCAGGAACTGAGCGAGCACTCCTCGTACTCGGTCGGCAAGTCCCATTCCATCGGGCACAACTCCAACTACATGGAGCGGATCGAGGCGGTCAACTTCGCTCTGGACAACGATGACGGTGCTCGAACACATTATTATGACAAGGCCGACCTGATCCTGGTGGGCGTGTCGCGCTGCGGTAAGACGCCGACGTGCCTGTACATGGCGATGCAGTTCGGTATCCGCGCGGCCAACTACCCGCTGACCGAAGAAGACATGGAGCGCCTGCAACTACCCAGCGCCCTGCGCGCCCATCAGCACAAGCTGTTCGGCCTGACCATCGACCCGGACCGCCTCACGGCGATCCGCAACGAGCGCAAGCCCAATAGCCGCTATTCGAGCTACGCCCAGTGCGAATTCGAAGTGCGTGAAGTGGAAAACCTGTTCCGGCGGGAGAACATTCCCCATATCAATTCCACGCATTTCTCGGTGGAAGAGATTTCGGCGAAGATCCTGGTGGAGAAAGGGGTGGAGCGGCGGTTCAAGTAACCTGACAAATAACACGCAACCTGTGGGAGCGGGCTTGCTCGCGAAGGCGGTGGGTCAGCAGGATTTGTGCTGGCTGACACTCCGCATTCGCGAGCAAGCCCGCTCCCACAAAAGTTCTTCACAAATCCTGCATTCAGTGACCTGCCGCCTGCTCTTCCATTTTCTTGCGCAGGCTCAAGGGCCGCATGTCGGTCCAGACCTCTTCGATGTAGGCCAGGCATTCTTTCTTGAACCCGCTTTTGCCGACCGTACGCCAGCCTTCGGGAACGGCCTTGTAGTCGGGCCAGATCGAATATTGCTCTTCGTGGTTGACCACGACCTGAAAGACGATGTCCTCGCGGTCGAATACTGAAGTCATGGGTGTCTCTCCATCTTTGTTCGAGATTCTGCGGTGTATGCGCAGCCGGGTTATGTAAGGAACGTACCAGGCCGGTGGAAAATTAGGCGTCAGCCACGGCGGCCTTCAACGCTCGGCCGAAAATTTCCGCGACCCGGTCGATTTCCGCCGCCGTGATGACCAACGGCGGCAGGAAACGCACCACGGCGCCCTGGCGGCCGCCCAACTCCAGGATCAGCCCGCGCTTGAGGCATTCGCGCTGTAGCCGCGGCGCCAGGCGTGGATCCACCGGGGGATGGCCGAGGGCGTCCGGCTTACCTTGCGGGTCCACCAGTTCAACGCCGAGCATCAGCCCGCGACCACGGATGTCCCCCAGTTGCGGGAATTCGCGCTGCAGAATGTGCAAATGCTCACTCAAGCGCTCGCCCATGGCGGCGGCATGGGCCGGCAGGTTGTGCTCCACCAGGTAACGCATCACGGCAGAACCGGCGGCCATGGCCATCTGGTTACCGCGAAAAGTCCCGGCATGGGCGCCCGGCAGCCAGGTGTCGAGCCAATCGCGGTACACCACCACCGCCAGCGGCAGGCTGCCGCCGATAGCCTTGGACAGCACGACCACGTCGGGGATGATCCCGGCATGCTCGAAGGCGAACATTTTGCCGGTGCGGCCGAAGCCGCTCTGGATCTCGTCGACGATCAGCGCCACGCCCGCCAGCTCGGTGATTCGCCGCAAGCCGCGCAGCCACTCAAGATCGGCGGGAATCACCCCACCCTCGCCTTGCACCACCTCGACAATCACCGCCGCCGGCAACAGCACCCCGGCCTCGGGGTCGTTCAGCAGGTTTTCCAGGTAATGCAGATTGGCTTTCACCCCTGCGCTGCCACCCAGCCCGAACGGGCAACGATAGTCATAGGGGTATGGCATGAATTGCACGCCATTGCCGAGCAGGGCGCCCAGGGGTTTCTTCGGCCCGAGGCTGCCCATCAGGCTCAACGCACCCTGGCTCATACCGTGATAACCGCCCTGGAACGACAGCACGGTGCTGCGCCCGGTGGCGGTGCGCACCAGTTTGAGGGCCGCTTCCACCGCGTCGGTGCCGGTGGGGCCGCAGAACTGGATCTTCGCCTCGCCAGCCAACGCTGGCGGCAACAGGCCGAACAGGTCCTGGACGAAGCGGTCCTTGACCGGGGTGGTCAGGTCCAGGGTGTGCAGCGGTAACTCGTCGTCCAGCACCTGACGGACCGCCTCGATCACCACCGGGTGGTTGTGCCCCAGGGCCAGGGTGCCAGCACCGGCCAGGCAGTCGATGAAAGTGCGACCTTCAACGTCCTCGACATGGATCCCCCGGGCCCGCTTGAGCGCCAGCGGAATACGCCGCGGATAACTGCGGGCATTGGACTCCTGGCGGTTCTGGCGGGCCAGCAGCGGCGTTTCGTTGAACTGATACAGCGTCTCGGCCGGCGCAGGGTTGACCCGCGTCGGCTGTGCTTCGATAAGGCTGTTGGCGACTGACATCTCTGGACCTCGCTGTGCACACATGTGCAGGTTTCCTGTTGGGGAAACGCACCAGCGAAGAAGGGATTTACCCCCGGGTCGAACTTTCCCTGGCAGGGATACTACCAAGTGCATGGCCCCCGGCGCCAAGATGGAACGCTGTGGCGAGGGAGCTTGCTCCCGCTGGACCGCGCAGCGGGCCCAAACCAGCGCCCCCGATGGGTCAGACCTACCGTGCTCCCTGGCAGGGGGCTGCTGCGCAGCCCAGCGGGAGCAAGCTCCCTCGCCACATTTGATCGCAGCCGGGCATAAGCAAGCAGGAGAAAAATCGGGGTTCCGGGATTAGCCGGGCAGCGATTGCACCGGTACCGTCAACTCAACTCGCAAGCCATCCGGACGACTGTCGAAATGCAGCCCGCAGCCGCAGCGCTGGACGATGGCCTGGACGATCGCGAGCCCCAACCCGCAGCCGGTGCTCTGGCCGCTGCGCCAGAAGCGCTGGGTCAGGTGCTGGAGATCGTCGGCGGCAATGCCCGGGCCATGGTCACGGACCTGGAAACGCACTCGCTGGCCGATCATTTCCAGGTTCAGTTCCACCTCGGTATCGCCTGGGGTATGGCGCAGTGCGTTATCCAGCAGGTTACGCACCGCGGCGATGGCGAGCACCGCCGGCATCTGCACCGGTGCGTCGGACAGCCCTGGCGAGACCTGCAAGCTGATCCGCCGCGAATCGCCGCTGGCGGCATCCTGGATCGCCAGCCGTGCGACCTGCTCGGCGTTGCACTGCACGCCATCGTCGAACGACAGGCTGCCTTCGACCCGCGCCAGCAACAACAACTGCTCAAGGGTACGGTGAAGACGGTCGGCGCCCTCCTCGGCCCGGGCCAGGGACTGGTCGCGGGCGGCGCCCTCGGTCATGCGCGCCACCTGCAGGTGGGTCTTGATCGCCGTCAGCGGGCTGCGCAGTTCGTGGGCGGCATCACCGGTCAGGCGGCGTTCGCGCTCGATGGTCTTGCCGATGCGTTGAAACAACTGATTCTGGGTTTCCAGCAACGGCCGCAATTCACTGGGCAGCGGATGAATCTGCAAAGGCTCGAGAGAGTCGGCATTGCGCCGCATCAGCGCATCGCGCATCCGATTGAGCGGCGCCAGGCCCTGGCCGATGCCCAGCCACAACAGGCACAGGCAACCAAGCAGCGCCACGCCCACCGGCACCGAGGCCGCCAGCAGCACCGACAAGTTCAAGGCTTCACGCTCGATCTGCCGGTCGGCAGTGGTAATGCGCAAATCCCCCCGGGCCAGGGTGAAACTGCGCCACGGCGCGCCATCGATCATCTGGTCGCGAAAGCCCATTTTCTCGGCTTCCAGCGGTTGCTCCGGCGTGCCATGGCTGCGGGCGAGGATTTCCCCACGCAAGGAACTGACCTGACAGGCCATGCCGCCGGGAATGCTCAACTGCTCAGCGCTGAAATGCGTGCCTTCGCCCTTGCTCGGCAACGGCGGCATCTGCTCCAGCAGCCCGGCGACCATCCGCGCCGAGGCCACCAGGCGCTGGTCGAGGGAGAACATCATCTGGTTGCGCAGATCGCTGAGCATCCACGCCGCGGCCAGCGCCCAGATCAGGGCGAAGGCGGCGCCGAGGGTCAGGCTCAGGCGCAGTCGCAGGCTCATCACTTGGAAGATTCCCCACCGTCGGCCGGCCCCAGGCGATAACCCAGGCCACGCACGGTCTCGACGATTCCGTTACCCAGCTTGCGCCGCAGGTGATGGATGTGCACGTTCAGGGCGTTGCTTTCCAGTTCGTCATTGAACCCGTAGACGCTGTCCTTGAGCTGTTCAGTAGACAGCACCCGGCCGCGGCTGTGGAGCAGTGCCTGCAACAGCGATTGCTCGCGTCGGGACAGGTCCACCGGCTGGCCGCCCAGGGTGGTTTCGCGGCTGCTGGGGTCGTAGGTCAGCCGACCGTGCTCGATCAGATTGACGCTGCGCCCCGCCACGCGCCGCAACAAGGTGTGCAGGCGCGCCGCCAGTTCACGCAGGTCAAAGGGCTTGAGCAGATAGTCGTCGGCGCCGGCCTGCAAGCCGTCGACCCGGTCGGTCACCGAATCCCGGGCGGTGAGGATCAGTACCGGAATCTCCAGCCCCTGCTGGCGCAACTGCCGAAGCAGCTTGAGGCCGTCCTCGTCGGGCAGCCCCAGGTCCAGGACCATGACGTCGAACTCGGCCACGCCGACCATGGCCCGCGCCGCCGAGGCCGTGGCCACGTGCTCGACGGTCAGGCCTTGCGCCGTCAACCCGGCGACGATCCCGCTGGCAATCAACTCATCGTCTTCGCAGACCAGTACGCGCATGGTAAGCCCCGTGGAAAAAGGTACATTAGGCCGCCGGCCGATTAAGCCGACATTATGCGACGAGTACGGCCAATAGGGGCGATCATTGCTGCCTGGCGGTTGCCGCCGGGGTTAATCGACGGTTAATCGCCAGCCGCCATCGTGCTTTCCACTTGCTTCGTTCTAAGGCTTTATCCATGCGTCGATTGTTTTTGCTGTGCCTGCTGCTGTTGTCGGGCCTGGCCCAGGCCGCCAATCCCTTCGAGACCAAACCCGAATTCCTGCCGGTGGAAAAGGCCTTCGTGTTCACCTCCGAACGCCTGGATTCCGGTGAAACCCAGTTGTTCTGGCAGATTGCCGACGGTTATTACCTGTACCAACAGCGCCTCAAGTTTGACGGTCTCGCCGAGGGACAGAAACCAAGGTTGCCGGAGGGCGAGGCCCACAGCGACGAGTTTTTTGGCGACCAGCAAGTCTATCGCCAGGCGCTGGAGCTGAAGATCCCGGCCGGCGCCACCGGCAAGATCAAGGTCGGCTTCCAGGGCTGTGCCGACGCGGGCCTGTGTTATCCACCCCAAACCCAGCTGGTCGACCTCGGTGGCAATGCCTCTCCCGTTGCCAGCGGCGAAGCGCCGGACCAGGCCCTGGCCAGCGGCCTGCAACAACGGGCGCTGGGCTGGAGTCTGCTGGTGTTCTTCGGCCTCGGCCTGCTGCTGGCGTTCACACCCTGCTCCCTGCCCATGTTGCCGATCCTGGCCGGGCTGGTGGTGGGCAGCGGCGCCGGGCCCCGGCGTGGCCTGGCGCTGGCCGGCAGTTACGTGACCAGCATGGCCCTGGTGTATGCCGCCCTGGGGGTGCTTGCCGCGCTGCTGGGGGCCAATTTGCAGGCACTGCTGCAACAACCCTGGCTGCTGGGTGCCTTCGCGGCAGTGTTCGTGGTGCTGGCGCTGCCCATGTTCGGTTTCTTTGAATTGCAATTGCCGGCCGCCCTGCGCGACCGCCTGGAGAACGCCGGGCGCCGGCGGCGCGGCGGCAGTCTGGTGGGCGCGGGGATTCTCGGCGCGCTGTCCGGGCTGTTGGTCGGCCCATGCATGACCGCGCCGCTGGCCGGCGCGCTGCTGTACATCGCCCAGAGCGGCAACGCGCTGCATGGCGGGCTGATCCTGTTCGCCATGGGCATCGGCATCGGTCTGCCGCTGTTGTTGCTGGTCACCGTGGGCAACCGTTTCCTGCCCAAGCCCGGCGCCTGGATGGACCTGGTCAAGGGTGTGTTCGGTTTCCTGTTCCTAGGCACCGCACTGTTGATGATTCGTCCGGTGATCGACGGCTCGCTGTGGGTCGGGCTGTGGGGCGTGCTGTTGCTGATCGGCGCCTACAGCGCCTGGCGCCAGACCGAAGGATTCGGGCGCATGGCCTACACCTGCGGCAGCGCATCGCTGCTGTTCGGCCTGTGGGGCAGCGTGTTGGTGGTGGGCGCCGCCGGTGGCAGCGATGATCTGTTCCAGCCGCTGAAGGTCTACACCGGAGGCCAGGGCGGCGCGACCGTCAGCGCCCACGACGCGTTCACCACGATCAGCGAGCCCGCCGTGCTGCAACGGGAACTGGACGCGGCCAAGGCCCAGGGCCAGTGGGTGCTGGTGGATTACTACGCCGACTGGTGCGTGTCCTGCAAGATCATGGAAAAACAGGTATTCGGCCGCGCCGAAGTGCTGGACGCCCTCGAAGGCGTGCGCCTGCTGCGCCTGGACGTGACCGCCGACAACCCCGCCAGCCGTGAATTGCTCAGCCGTTACCAAGTGCCGGGGCCACCCAGCCTGTTATGGATCGGTGTCGATGGCCAGGAGCGTCGCAGCCAGCGGATCACCGGCGAGGTCAACGCCAAGGAGTTCCTCGAGCGCTGGAACCGCACCCGGGACGCGCGCTGATGCTGACGTTTACCCTGGGCACCTTCGCCATCGCCCTTAATCACCTGCTGCTGATCAGTGCCCTGGCGCTGGCAACATTCGTTGGCTGGCGGGTGGCCAAGCGCGGCGGCGAGAATCCTGAGTCGGTGCTGTTCGTGCTGTTCCTGCTGGGGCTCCTGGCCGCGCGAATCGGCTTCGTCGCGGCCTACTGGCGGCATTACCAGGACGACCTGTGGCAGATCGTCGACCTGCGCGATGGCGGCTTCCTCGCCTGGCCCGGCATCGTCGTGCTGGTGCTTGCGGCGTTGCTGTGGGCCCGACGCCGGCCGGCCTTGCGCCGGCCGATGGGCTTTGGCGTTGGCTGCGGTCTGCTGTTCTGGCTGGTGGCGACCCTGTCGTTGAACATTTACGAGCAAGGCACGCGGCTACCGGAGATCAACCTGCGCACCGCCGACGGCGCGACGGTGAAGCTCACCGACTACCAAGGCGGGCCCCTGGTGATCAACCTCTGGGCCACCTGGTGCCCGCCCTGCCGGCGGGAAATGCCGGTGCTGGAAGCCGCGCAGCAGCAGCGGCCGGACCTGACCTTCCTGTTCGTCAACCAGGCCGAAAGCATGCAAAGCGTCAGCACCTACCTCGCCACCCAGGGCCTGAGCCTGACCAATGTGCTGTTCGACGGCAGCGGTCGTCTCGGCCAGGCGGTCGGTTCCATGGCCCTGCCGACTACCCTGTTCTACAGCGCCGATGGCCGCCTGCTGGGCAGCCATCTGGGCGAATTGTCAGAGGCGAGCCTGGCCCGCGCCCTGGAAAACTTCGATACGCCGGGTTCGACCGCAGCCCCCCACTCCGCCATAAGGAAATCCCCATGCCCCGCCTCCGCCACCTGCTGACCCTGGCCGTTGCCGCCGCACTGGCGCAGGCTCCGCTGCTCCAGGCCGAAGAGCTGCCTGCGGCCATCAAGAAGATCGAAGCCAAGGGCGCGAAAATCATTGGCAGTTTCGAGGCACCCGGCGGCTTGCGAGGCTATGCGGCGCAATACCAGAACCGCGGCATGACCCTGTACCTGACGGCGGATGGTCAGCATGTCCTTCTGGGAAACCTGTACGACGCCGATGGCAAGGACCTGAGCGCCGAGCCGCTGCAAAAACTGGTGTATGCACCGATGGCCAAGCAAATCTGGGCGAAGATGGAGAAGAGCAACTGGATCGCCGATGGCAACAAGGACGCACCGCGCACGGTGTACCTGTTCAGTGATCCGAATTGTCCCTACTGCAATATGTTCTGGGAGCAGGCACGGCCCTGGGTCACCGCCGGGAAGGTGCAACTGCGGCACATCATGGTGGGCATTATCCGCGAAGACAGCCCGGGGAAATCCGCCGCATTGCTCGCAGCCAAGGATCCGGAGAAAGCCCTGGAGACCCACGAAAAGGCCGGCAAAGGCAGCGCCTTGAAGCCACTCAAGGACATCCCGCCGACCATCCAGGCGAAACTCGACGCCAACCAGCAGTTGATGGACGAACTGGAATTGTCCGCCACCCCGGCGATTTTCTACCTGGATGACAAAGGTGAACTGCAACAACAGCAAGGCGCACCGTCACCGGACAAACTGGTGAAGATTCTCGGGCCGAAGTAATTCCATCCGGGACCGTAGCGCCGCTATCGCGAGCAGGCTCGCTCCCACAGGGGACTTGTGGCAGCCTCACGACCGGCGTTAACCACAGATCAAATGTGGGAGCGAGCCTGCTCCGGGCGGCGATCCGACGATGCGGTGGATCAGCTACGCAGGACCTTCAGCAACGCCTCGGTCACGAATTCCGGATTCTCCAGGTTGCAAATGTGCCCCGCCTCCGGGACCAGCACATGCAGGCAGCCGATCATTTCGGCCATTTCCAGCGCCTCGGACGGTGGCCGGGGTTTGTCCTGGTCGCCGCACATCACCAGGGTGCGCTGGGCGTTGAGCTCATGCAGGCGCCCGCGCATGTCGTCGCGGCCGAAAATGATCCGCCCCAGCGGCACGATGCTGTTGCGCAGGCGATCCGCCGGCAGCGCGGCCAGCGTGGCGCGGAACTGTTGGTACAGCGCCGACTGTGGATCGATGCCCGGCCGGAAGAAGATCGGCACGATGATGTCCAGCAACGGCTCGGGGATGCTGCCGCTGTCTTGGATCTTGTCGAACAACGAGAAGTAATACTGACGGGTCTGCTCCGGCTCGACGCCCACGTAAGTGTCCATCAGCACCAGCGACTGGATCCGCGTGGGCGCCGCCAGCGCCAGCCGCGTCCCCCACATCCCGCCGACCGAAAGCCCCACCAGGTGGAAGCAGTCGATGCTCAGATAATCGAGCAGCTCCATCATCTGGCGGGCCAGGTCGTTCAGCGAACTCATGCCCTGCGGCATCTGCCCGGACTGGCCGTGGCCCCACAGGTCCGGAGCGATCACCCGGTATTCCCTCGACAACACCTCGATCTGCGGCGCCCACATGGCGTGGTCCCATAGATAGCTGCCGCCCAGCAACACCACCGGGCCCTGGCCTTGGTCCAGGTAGTAAAGGGGTTGTCCATCGATCATTGCGGTGGGCATCAGTGACCTCCTTGTTCGAAAGTGGAAAAATGCCTGGGGAGACTGAGCCGTGCCGGGCCAGGCGTCAACCTTGGGTCTTTATGTGTCAGTAATGACGCCTTCGCGAGCAAGCCCGCTCCCACAGTGGACCCCATTCCTTCTGAAGAAACCCGCTCCACTGTGGGAGCGGGCTTGCTCGCGAAGAGGCCCTTACAAACGCCTCCGGAATTACAGGTTTTCCAACTCCGCCATCAGATCATTCAGCCGATCCACCTTCTCCCCAGTGATTTCACTGGCCGCCAACCCATCGATGTAGGCCGCCAGTTCCTGCACCGTGCTGCACTCGAACATCGCGCGCAGCGGCACGTTGCGTTGCAGGGCCTTTTGCACCCGTGAGGCGATCTGCGTCGCCAGCAACGAATGACCGCCCAGTTCGAAGAAGTTGTCCCGTACGCCTACCCGTTCCACGTTCAGCACCTGGGCCCAGATGTCGGCCAGGGTCTGCTCCAGGGCATTGCCGGGGGCCTGGTAGTCCTGGCTTTGCAACTGGCCGATCTCCAGGGCCGGCAGGGCCTTGCGGTCGAGCTTGCCGTTGGCGTTGAGGGGCAGGCGCTCGAGCCACAGCCAATGCAGCGGCACCATGTACTCCGGCAACTCGGCGCGCAGGCGCTGCTTGATACGCTCCAGGCGTTCAGCCGGGTTCAGCGCCGAATCGGCGGCGACCAGGTAACCCACCAGATACTTGCCATTGACGCCCTCCTGTACGCCGACCGCGCCATCACGCACCTCGGGCTGTTCGTGCAGTCGCGCTTCGATTTCTCCCAGCTCGATGCGGTAGCCGCGAATCTTTACCTGATGGTCGATGCGTCCGACGTATTCCAGCACGCCGTCGCTGCGCCGCCGGGCCAGGTCGCCGGTGCGATACAGCCGCTCGCCCGGTGTGCCAAAGGGATTGGGCACGAACACCGGGGCGGTGCGCAGCGGGTCGCCGACATACCCGCGCCCCACTCCCGTGCCCGCCACGCACAGCTCGCCAACGGCGCCCAGCGGCACCAGGTCCAGCGCGCCGTCGAGCAGGTACAGGCGATTGTTGTCGGTCGGCGTACCGATTGGCAGATAAGTGCCATGGGTCGAGGCCATATCGACGCGGAAGAACGCCACGTCGTCGGAACATTCGGCCGGGCCATAGGCGTTCACCAGACCAATGTCCGGATAGCGCAGCAACCATTGACGGGCCAGTTCCGGCGGCATCGCTTCGCCGGTGGGCAGCATCCAGCGCAGGCCATCCAGGCCGATGCGCGCCTGGGCCAGCATGCCCTGGATCAGCGACGGCACGCTTTCCAGCACCGTGATGCCCTGGCGCTGCACGTGCTCGAGCAGCCCTTGCGGGTCGTGCGCGATAGCGTTCGGCACGATGTCCACCCGGGCACCGAACAACGGCGCGGCGAGGAACTGCCACACGGAAATATCGAAACTCTGGGACGCGGTCTGGGCGATCAC
This sequence comes from Pseudomonas sp. RGM2987, assembly GCF_022952855.1. Classification (GTDB taxonomy): domain Bacteria; phylum Pseudomonadota; class Gammaproteobacteria; order Pseudomonadales; family Pseudomonadaceae; genus Aquipseudomonas. The sequence continues at coordinate 13,555 of NZ_JALJDX010000211.1, forward strand.
ATCGGCCTCGCTCAGCGCCAGGTACGGCACCTTGCTCAGCTGGTTGTTGAGCATGCCGCGTTGTTGCACCATCACGCCCTTGGGCAGCCCGGTGGAGCCGGAGGTGTAGATCACGTAGGCCAGGTGGTCCGGCCCGCTGTAGACGCCGGGGTTTTGCGCGGAAACCTCACTGGTCTGGACGTCTTCCCACACCAGCAGTTTCGGCCGCCCGGCACAGGCGAACTCATCCAGCAGCGCCAGCGCCTGGGCGTAACAGGCCCGGGTGCAGACCAGCAACGGCGTACGGCTCAGTTCGATGATGCGGCTCAGGCGCTGGCCTGGCAGGCCCGGGTCCAGCGGCAGGTAGCCGGCACCGGCCTTGAAACTGCCGATGATCATGCCCGGCAACTCCGCGTCCCGTTCGGCCAGCAACGCCACCGGTTGATCAATCCCCACGCCCAGCTCGACCAGGGCATGGCCGAGACGATTGCTGCGTTCGTTCAACTGCGCGTAGCTGTAGCTGACGTCCAGGCACGTGACGGCAATGCGTTGCGGATGGGCCGCGACATTGGCCTCGAACAGCTCGACGTAGCTGCGCTCCAGGGCATAGGCGTGCTCGCTCTGGTTGCAACCGTCGACCAGGAAGTCCCGCTCCTCGGCGCTAATCAGCGGTAGCTCGGCCATATCGCCGTGCAAACCTTCCATCAACGCCAGCAGCAGGCGCTTGAACTCCGCCAACAAGCCCTGGACAGTCGGTTCATCGAAGTAACGCTGGTCGTAGGAAAGGTGCAGCCCCAGGTCATCCCCCGGATAGCAGACCGCTGTCAGCGGGAAGTTGGTATGGGTGCGTCCCGAGTCAGAGGTCGCGTTGAGACGTTGGGCACGGTCCAGTACTGAAACCTCCACCGGCGCGTTCTCGAACACGAACAGGCTGTCGAACAGCGGCTGGCCCTTGGGCAGTTCACTGGCCTCCTGGATGCTCACCAGCGGCAGGTATTCGTACTCGCGCAACTGCATGTTGCTGTCGAGCAAGCCGCTGAGCCACTGGCGCACGCTGCAAGGCTGATGAGCCTCGGGCACCTGCACCCGCAACGCGACACTGTTGATGAACAACCCCACGGTGCGCTGCATCTGCGGCAGTTCTACCGGTCGCCCGGCCACGGTGACGCCAAACAGGACGTCGCGATCACCGCTGACTCGGCGCAGCACCAGGGCCCATGCGGCCTGGGCGAAGGTGTTGACCGTCAGTTGATGAGCCTGGGCCAGCTCCCGCAGGCGCGCACCGTCCCGGGCGTCGAGACGGGTGTAGCAATCGCCGACGATCATGCCGCCGCTGTCGCCGGCGTGTTCGCGCAGCAATGGGCGGTCGCTGGGGATCGGCGTGGTCCGTTCGAAGCCTTGCAGGTTGCGCTTCCACCATTGCCGGGCCTCTGCCAGGCTCTGGTGCTGCAACCAGCCGATGTAGTCGCGATAGCGCGGCGGCACGGCCAGTTGCGGCTCACGCTGCTCATCCAGGGCGCTGTAGATCTCGAAGAAGTCATCCATCAGCAGCGAACGGCACCACGCATCGATGAGGATGTGATGGTTGCTCATCATGAACCAGTAGCGCGCCGCGCCGACCCGGATCAGTCGCAAGTGAAACGGCGCCTGGTTCAACAGATCGAAACCGGCTTCGCGCTCGCTCTTGAGCAAGGCTTGCAGGCGGGGTTCCTGCTGGTCTTCGGGCAGCTCGCGCCAATCGAGGTAGTCCAGCGCGGTGCTGCCCGGTTTGTGGATGATTTGCAGCATGTCCTCGCCGACGTTCCAGCAGAACGAGGCGCGCAAGGCTTCGTGCCGGGCGACGACAGCCTGCCAGGCCTGGGCGAAACGCTGCGGGTCCAGTTCGCTGTTGATGCGATAGCGGTCCTGCATGTAGTACAGGCCGGTGCCCGGCTCCAGCAGGGTGTGCAACAGCATGCCCTCCTGCGTCGGTGTCAGCGGGTAGACGTCTTCGATCTGCCCGGCGGGCACCGGCAGGCTGTCGAGCTGGCCCTGGGTCAGTTTCGCCAGGGGGAAATCCGACGGTGTTAAGCCGCCCGCCTCGTCCGTCAGGCAATGGGCGATCAACCGTTGCAATTCTTCGAGGTAGGTGTCGGCGAGGGTCTCGATGGTGTCCCTGGCGTGGCGTTCGCGGCTGAAAGTCCAGCGCAGCAGCAGTTCGCCGCCGCTGACCTGACTGTCGACGCTCAGCTCGTTGGGCAGCGGCGCATCAGGGTCATGGATCGCGCCCAGCGGCGCGTTCAGTGGCTGGAACAGCGCTTCGCGGCCCAGGGTCTGGTCGAGCTGGCCCAGGTAGTTGAAGGTGATCGCGGCCGGCGGCAGTCCGGCCATGGCGGTGCGTGTCGGCGCGTCGCTGAGATAACGCAGCACGCCATACCCCAGGCCCTTGTGCGGCACGGCGCGCAGTTGCTCCTTGATGGCCTTGATCGAAGCGCCAACGTCCTCGCCCGCCGGACTCAGGCGCACCGGGTACGCACTGGTGAACCAGCCCACGGTGCGGGTCAGGTCGATGTCATCGAACAGCGCTTCACGACCATGGCCTTCCAGTTGGACCAGCGCCGAGGCATGCCCGCTCCAGCGGCACACCACACGGGCCAGTGCAGTCAGCAGCAGGTCGTCGACCTGGGTGCGATAGGCGCTCGGCGCCTGTTGCAGCAGTTGCCGGGTACGCTCGGCGTCCAGGCGCACGCTGACGGTTTCAGCATGCCGCTCTGCCATTGCGCCGTCAGGTCGCGCACACGGCAATGCCAGCTGCGGACCGTTCAACTGAGCCTGCCACCAGCCCAGTTCCTCGCGCAGGGATTCGCTGCCGGCATAGGCCTGCAAGCGCGCGGCCCAGTCCCGCGACGGGCTGGTCTTGGCCGGCAGCCTGGGCGCTTGTCCGGCGCTGATCTGCCGGTAGACGGCTTGCAAATCGTCCATCAGCACCCGCCACGACACGCCGTCCACCACCAGGTGATGGATGACGATCAGCAGCCGTTGCCGGCCATCGGGCAACTGCGCCAGCACCGCGCGCAGCAGCGGCCCGCTGGACAGATCCAGGCTGCGCTGGGCCTCGGCGAACCGACCTTCACAGGCCTCGACGCCGTCCACGCTCAACTGCTGCAAGAGGGTGGCATCGGTCGACGGCCGGTACTCGGCGCGCCAGTGCCCGGCGACTTCGGCAAAGCCCAGGCGCAAGGCATCGTGATGCTGGAAGACCGCGTGCAGGGCCTGCTCCAGCGCTTGCGGTTCCAAGGCACTGGCCGGTTCCAGCAACAGCGCCTGGTTCCAGTGGTGCCGGTTGGCGATCGGCTGGTCGAAGAACCAATGCTGGATCGGCGTCAGTGCGGACTCACCCGTCAATAGCCCCTGCTCGGCACTGACCTGCAGGCTCTGGGTGGCGATAGCGGCCAGGGTCTGCACGGTCTGGTGTTGGAACAGATCGCGGGGCGTGAAATGAATGCCCTGCTGCCGTGCACGGCTGACGACCTGGATCGACAGGATCGAATCGCCCCCCAGCTCGAAAAAGTTGTCGTTGAGACCGATCTGGCCGACGTTCAGCACTTCGCCCCAGATACTCGCCAGGGTCTGCTCAAGGGCATTGCCGGGTGCCACGTAGTGTTGGCGACTGAGTTCAGGATCCGGCAATGGCAGCGCCCGGCGGTCGAGCTTGCCATTGGCGGTCAGCGGCATGCTCGCCAACAGGATCAAGTGAGTGGGCACCATGTAATCCGGTAACTGTGCCTTGAGATGCTGCTTCAAGGCTTCGCGCAGGATCGCTTGCTGCTCGGCGTCCTGCCCGGCGATCTCGGTCACCAGATAGCCGACCAGTTGCTTGCCCGCCGGTGTGTCGTGGGCCACGACCACGGCCTCACGCACCGTAGCGTGCTCCAGCAGGCGGGTTTCGATTTCCCCCAGTTCGATGCGGAAACCGCGAATCTTCACCTGATGGTCGATCCGTCCCAGGTATTCCACCAGGCCATCGGCGCGCTGGCGCACCAGGTCGCCGGTGCGGTACAGCCGTCCGCCGTCGGCGGTGAACGGGTCGGCGACAAAACGCTCCGCAGTCATGCCCGGACGCTGGTGATAACCCTGGGCCAGGCCCGCACCGCCGACGTACAGCTCGCCGGTCGCGCCCTGGGGCACCAAGGCCAGTTCGGCATCAAGAATGTAGGCCCGCCGTGCGCCGATCACGCTGCCGATTGGCACACTGCCAGCGCCCTCCTCCAGTTGCTCCGGCGCCAGGCTTGCCAACGGCATGACCACGGTCTCGGTGGGACCATAGGCGTTGAAGAACAGGCTCGGCGTGAACGCGGCGCGGATCCGCTGCAAATGTTCGCCGGTCAGCGCTTCGCCGCCGGTAATGCACATGCGCACCGGCAGGGTTTGCCCCTGGGTGGCCAGCCACTGCGCCAATTGACTGCCGTAGCTGGGAGTGAAACCAAGAATGTTGATTCGGTGCTGGCGGATCAGCCCACAGATTTCCTCGGCGTCCCACTGACCCTGGGCCCGCAGCACGACCTGGGCGCCACTGAGCAGCGGCACCAGCAGGCGCTCGGTGGCGGCGTCGAAGTTGATGGAATAGAAATGCAGTTCGCAATCGTCCGGGCGCATGCCGAAACGCTGGATCACCGCCCGGCAGTGCATGGCGATTTCACCGTGGGACACCACCACGCCCTTGGGCTTGCCGGTGGAGCCGGAGGTGTAGATCAGGTAGGCCTGGTGTTGCGGCAGGTTAAGCTGCGGCGGGGCCTGGTCCGGGTACTGCGCCAAGGCCTCGCCGTCGTCTTCCAGGCACCAGCGCCCGACGCTGTCCGGCAGCGGGCCCAATGCCTGGAACATCGCTCTATCGCTGAGCAGCAGGCCGAGTGCGCTGTCCTCGATCATGTAATGCAGGCGGTCCAGCGGATATTCCGGATCCAGCGGCACGTAGGCGCCACCGGCCTTGAGGATCGCCAGCAGGCCGATGACCATTTCCAGCGAACGCTCCACAGCCAGGCCCACTCGCACCTGCGGCCCGACGCCACGCTCGCGCAGCATCCAGGCCAGGCGATTGGCGCGACGCTCCAGCTCGCCGTAGGTCAGGGTCTGCCCGGCAAAAGTCAGGGCTGGCGCATCGGGATGGGCCTGGGCCTGTGCGCTGAACAATGGGTGGATGCACTGATCCAGACGTTGCTCGCCCGGTTCGGCACCCAGGCCGTCGAGCATCTGCTGCTGTTCGCCGGCGTCAAGCATCGGCAGTTCGCTGAGCCGGCGGGCCGGATCGGCCAGCAGCGCTTCGAGCAGGTTGCGCCAGTGCGCGGCCATGCGGGCAATGCGTGGCTCGTCGAACAGGTCGGTGCTGTAGGTCAGGCAGCAACCCAGGCGTTGGTCCAGGTCGGTGACTTCCAGGTTGAGGTCGAACTTGGTGGCCCGGGCATCGTTGACCAGGTAGTCGACGGTCATGCCGGCCAGGGTACGGCTCTGCTGGAATTCCCAACGCTGGACGTTGCACATCACCTGGAACAATGGGTTGTAGGCCGCGCTGCGTGGCGGTTGCAGGGCTTCGACCAGATGATCGAAGGGCAGGTCCTGATGGGACTGGCCTTCGATCACGGTGTGGCGTACCTGCTCGAACAACTCGCCCACCGACATCTGGCCGTCGAGCTGGCAGCGCAGCACCTGGGTGTTGAGGAACGCACCGATCAGCCCTTCGCTTTCCGGACGGATACGGTTGGCCACCGGCGCGCCGATGCGCAGGTCAGTCTGGCCGCTGTAGCGATAGAGCAGCACAGCCAGGGCGGTGGTCATGGTCATGAACAGGGTCAGGCCCTGCTGCGCGTTGAAAGCACGGACCCGGGCGGCCAGTTCGTCACCAAGGTCAAAGCGAAACAGTTCGCCGCGATGGCTTTGCACCGGCGGACGCGGACGGTCGGCCGGCAATTCCAGCAGCGGATGTTCACGGCCCAGTTGTGCGGTCCAGTAATCGAGCTGGCGCTGGCGCTCACCGGATTCCAGCCACTGGCGTTGCCAGACGCTGTAGTCCAGGTACTGCACCGGCAGGGGCTCCAGGGGCGATTCGCGATCATCGATAAAGGCTTCGTAGAGCGCGCTCAGCTCCCGGGCAAAAATATCCATCGCCCAGCCTTCAGTGACGATGTGGTGCAAGGTCAGCACCAGGTAGTGCTCCTGTTCGGCCGTCTTGACCAGACAGGCGCGCAGCAGCGGCCCGGTTTTCAGGTTGAACGGCCGATGGGCTTCGCTGTCGGCCAGTTCCTGTACCCGTTGTTCGCGAACCTCGGCGGCCAGCCTGGAGAAATCCTTCCAGTCCATGCGCAGGCCCGTCTCGTCGCGCACTTGTTGGCGGGCCACGCCGTCGACGCTCGGGAAGGTGGTGCGCAGGGTTTCGTGGCGCAGGATCAACGCCTGCAACGCCGCCTCGAATCGCCCGACATCCAGCACCCCGCGCAAGCGTGCCATGCCGCCAACGTTGTAGGCCGGGCTGTCCGGTTCCATCTGCCAGAGGAACCACATCCGCTGTTGGGAATACGACAACGGCACCGCTTGGCTGCGGTCGACCTTCTCGATCGGCGGCTGCCGGTTGGTCTGGCCGCTGGCCTGGATCGAGCGCACATGCTCGGCAAAGGCGCCCAGTTCACTGGCCTCGAACAGCGCTCGCAAGGGCAGCTCGACGTCGCAGGCCTGGCGGGTACGAGAGATGATCTGGGTCGCCAGCAACGAATGGCCGCCCAGGGCAAAGAAATCGTCCCGCAGGCCGATGCGCGCAAGCCCCAGCACGTCGCGCCAGATCCCGGCGAGCTGCTGTTCCAGGGCACCGGCCGGCTCGACATGCTCACGCACCTGCCATTGCGGTTCGGGCAAGGCCCGCCGGTCGAGTTTGCCACTCGGCCCCAGGGGCATGGCCTCCAGGCGCAGCAACTGCGCGGGCACCATGTAGTCCGGCAACTGTGCGGCCAACGCTGCCTTGAGTCGACTGTTCATCTCGTCGGTGTCTTCAGGGCAATCCGGCGCGGTGTAGTAGCCGATCAGCTGCGGCCCGGCCGCGGTGTCGCGCAGCAGCACCGCCGCCTGGGCCACCTCGCCCTGCGCCAGCAACCGCGCTTCGACTTCCTGCGGCTCGACCCGAAAACCGCGCAGCTTGAGCTGTTGATCGAGGCGCCCAAGGTATTCGATCACCCCGTCGGCGGTCCAACGCGCCCGGTCACCAGTCCGGTACAACCGCGCACCAGCCGCGCCCAGCGGGTCGGCGACGAAACGTTCGGCACTCAGGCCCGGGCGACCGAGGTAACCCCGGGCCAGGCCCAGACCACCGATGCACAGCTCCCCCGGCACGCCCACCGGAGCGGGATTGAGGTGGTTATCGAGGATGTAGCACCGCACGTTGCCCAGCGGCCGGCCGATAGGCGAGCGCTCGCCATCGGCCTCGGTGCAGTGCCAGTGGGTGACGTTGATCGCGGTTTCGGTGGGGCCGTAGCGGTTGTGCAGTTGCACCGCCGGCAGTTGCGCCAGCACGCGGTTGCGCAACTCGGCGGGCAAGGCTTCGCCGCCAGAAAATATCCGGCGCAGGCGGGTGCATCGGGCACTCAAGGGTTCGTCGATGAACAGCCTGAGCAGCGGCGGTACAAAGTGCAGCGTGGTCACGCCGAACTGCTCGACCAGTTGGGCGATGCGCTGCGGGTCCCGGTGTTCGCCGGGGCCGGCCAGCACCAACTGGCTGCCGGTGATCAGCGGCCAGAAACACTCCCACACCGACACGTCGAAACTGATCGGGGCCTTTTGCATCAACACATCGGTTTCATCCAGGCCGTAGGTGGCCTGCATCCATTGCAGGCGCTCGGCCAGCGCTCCATGAGTGTTGCCGACGCCTTTGGGCTGGCCGGTGGAGCCGGAGGTATAAATCACATAGGCCAGGTGCTCGGCATGCAGGTGCAGGCCCGGCGGGTTGCTCGGCCATTGTTCCAGGTGCAGGGCATCCAGAGCGATCACGCTGACACCTTCGCAGGCGGGCAGACGCCCGAGCAACGCGGTTTGTGTCAGCAGTAGATCGACGCCGCTGTCACCGAGCATGTAGGCCAGGCGTTCGGCCGGGTAATCGGCATCCAGGGGCACGTAGGCGCCACCGGCCTTGATGATTGCCAGCACGCCAATGATCAGTTGCGGCGAACGTTCGGCGGCAATCGCCACCCGCACATCCGGGCCAACGCCTTTGTCGCGCAGGTAATGGGCCAGTCGATTGGCCTGGGCGTGCAGTTCGGCATACTCCAGGCGACCGCCGTCCCACAGCAGCGCGGTCCGTTGCGGCGTGCGCCGGGCCTGTTCGTTCAACAGTTCCGGCAGCCATTGGCTGGCCGGCACGCAGGGCGACTCGCCCCAATGTTGCTGCTGGGCGTGCTCCTGCGCGGTCAGTAACGGCAGGTCGCCAATGGCTTGCTGCGGATCGGCGCACACCGCCCGCAACAGGTTGCAGTAATGCTCTGCCAGCCGGGCGATGGTCGCCGCCTCGAACAACTCATTGGCGTAGTCGAACGACAGGGTCAGCCGGCCGTTGCGATCTTCTTCACTGTGCAGTTGCAGGTCGAACTTGGCTTCGCGGCTGTGCCACGGCAGCTCATCGGCCAACAGCCCCGGCAGGCGTCGCAAGGCGCTCAGGTCACGCTGCTGGTGGTTGAACATCACCTGGAACAGGCCCTGCTCCCGCGCCTGGGGAAAGGCTTCGAGCAGCTGTTCGAACGGCAGGTCCTGATGGGCCTGGGCTCCAAGCGTCGCGTCCCGGGCCTGGGCCAGCAAGGCGGAAAATGGCTGCCGAGCCTCGACCTGCCCGCGCAGCACTTGGGTATTGATGAAAAAGCCGATCAGCCCCTGGGTTTCCAGGCGCGGGCGGTTGGCGTTGGGCACACCGATGCGCAGGTCGGATTGACCGGTGTAGCGATGTAGCAAGGCCTGCAATGCCGCCAGCAACAGCATGAACGGCGTCGCGTCGTGGGCCTTGGCCAATGCCCGCAAAGCGTCACCGAGGCCTTTCTCCAAGCGCAGGCTGTGGCGGCTGGCGCTGCGACGACGCTGTGCACTGCGCGGATGATCAGTGTGCAGCGCCAGCGCCGGATGCTCATCGCCCAGTTGTTGTTTCCAGTAGTCCAGCTGACGCTCGGCTTCGCCCTGGGCGAGCCACTGGCGCTGCCAACTGCCGTAGTCGGCATAGTGCAGCGGCAGCGGCGCCAGTTCGGCGCGCTGGCCTTGGCTGGCGGCGGCATAGAGCCGGGCAAACTCTTCCACCAGCACGTTCATCGACCAGCCGTCGGCGATGATGTGGTGCATCGTCACCCACAACTGATGGTCATCCTCATCGAGGCGCAACAGGGTGACGCGCAGCAGCGGGCCGTTCTCCAGATCGAACGGTCTGACCGCCTCATCGTCACGCAATTGGCGCGCCCGGTCGTGGCGTTGGTCGGCCGGCACGTCGTTGAGTTCGATCACCTGCAAGGTGAATTCGCCGGCCGGGTCGACCTGCTGCAACGCCACCCCGTCGCGCTCCAGGAACCGCGTGCGCAGGGATTCGTGGCGCTCGATCAACTGCTGGAAGCTGCTGCGCAGTGCGTCTTCGTCCAATTCGCCGCGCAGTTGCAAGGCACCGGGGATGTTGTAGGCGCAGCTGTCAGGCTCGAGCTGCCAGGTGATCCACAAACGGTTCTGGGCCAGGGACTGCGGCAGGGCTGCGTGGCGCGGCAAGGCGCTGATCGGGCCTTGGGCCGGGCTGTCGTCCTGTTCCTGGGCGGCCACCACCGCCGTAAAGGCCGCCAGGGCCGGGGCTTCGAACAACAGGCGCAGGTTCAGCGTCCGGCCAAGGGTTTCGCCCAACCGTGCAATCACCTGGGTCGCGGCGATTGAGTTGCCGCCCAGCAGGAAGAAGTGATCGTCAGCCTGGACCTGTGGGATCTGCAACACTTCACACCAGACCTGGCCGATCAGTGATTGCAATTGAGACGACGGGCCCGTCTCACGAACGTCTTCAACATTGGCCGAGGGAAACAGCGCATAACTGTTGAGGCTGCCATCCGCCAATCGGGTACGGCAGGCCGAGCGTTGCAGCTTACCGCTGGAGGTCTTGGGCAAGGCACCGGGGTTGAGCAGCACGACCACGCTCGGGGCCTGCTGACAGGCTTCGGCGACGACTTGGCGAATGGTTTTGATCAAGGCTTCGGGCGGCAGGATCTTCTGTACGCTGCGGCTGATTTCCGCGGCAATGCCGATGCCTTCCTCGCCACCGTCGTCGACGGCGAACGCCGCCACCCGGCCCTTGCGCACCACCTCGACTTCGCGCTCGATGGTTTGCTCGATGTCCTGGGGATAGAGGTTGTGGCCGCGCACGATCAACAGGTCCTTCAGGCGCCCGGTGATGAACAGCTCGCCATCACGCATAAAGCCCAGGTCACCGGTGCGCAGCCAGGTCCGGCCATCGCGCTGGACGAAGGTCTTCGCGCTGGCCTCGGGGTTGCGCCAGTAGCCATGGGCGATGCTCGGCCCACAGGCCCAGACCTCGCCGACCCGGTTGTCGGCCAGCGCCTGCAAAGTGTTGGGCTCGACGACCAGCACCCCGTGCCCTGGCTGGCTGATACCACAGCTCATCACCGCACTGCCCTGCCCTGGCTCAATGCGGTTCTGTGCCAGCGCCCCGTCGTCCACCCGAAGCGACGGAATGCCCTGGCGCCGGGGCGTGCCGGCGACGAACAAGGTCGCCTCGGCCAGCCCATAGGAGGCCATGAAGTTGTCCGGGGTGAAGCCGCACGGGGCGAATTTTTCGGCGAAGCGTTCCAGGGTGTCCAGGCGGATCGGCTCGGAGCCCGAATAGGCCACGCGCCAGCGGCTCAGGTCGAGACGCTGCAACGCCGAGTCGCTGACCCGTTCGCAGCACAAGCGATAGGCGAAGTCCGGCCCGCCGCTGATGGTGCCGCCGTATTCACTGATCGCTTCCAGCCAGCGCAGGGGCCGGGCGAGGAAGTACGCCGGCGACATCAAAACACAGGGAACACCGCTGAACACCGGCTGCAACAAGCCGCCGATCAGGCCCATGTCGTGATACAGCGGCAGCCAGCTGACGATCACATCATCTGGATTGAGGTCGATGCCGAAGCCGTGGCGGATCAGGGTCTCGTTGGCAACAAGATTGCCGTGGCTGACCTGCACGCCTTTGGGCGATGCCGTGGAGCCGGAGGTGTACTGCAAAAAGGCAATGTCATCGTCCCGCAGGGTCGGCGCCAGCCATTGTTCGGCGAGGGCCGGGTCGAGGCTGTCGACGCACAGCACCGGCGGTGCCGATTCGATGGCTTGCAACGGCTCACGCAGATCGCTGCTGGTGAGCAGCAGGCGCGGCTCGGCGTCGGCAATGATCGACAGCAACCGCTCCTGATGATGACGGGCGGATTCCGGCGGGTAGGCCGGCACCGCGATCACCCCGGCGTACAGGCAGCCGAAGAACGCTGCGACGTAGTCCGGGCCGCTGGGAAACAGCAGCACCGCACGCTCGCCCAGCGCCGCTTCGGCCTGCAAGGCAGCGGCGATGGTCCGGGCGCGCAGGTCCAGGTCGCGATAACTCAACACCACGCCCTGCTCCGGGGTGTCGGCGAGGAAGCGCAAGGCCACCCGGTCCGGCGTCAACGCGGCGCGGCGCTGGAGGGCATGAGCCAGGGTGCTGGGGAGTTCGAACGCGTCGGTCATGGGGATTCCTGCCTGAAATTCGGCTTGCATGTAGTCACCCATGGGAACGGATAACAGCGCCGGATAATTAGTCGGCAAGCCCCTGCACCCGCTCATGGGCGGTACGGCGCCGCGGCAATGGGTCGCGGACCTCGCACTGGACTTTTTTCAGATCAATAATTCTTTTTCTCAATTGACAATAATTATCATTAAGAATAATTTGGCGCTCGATGTGTAGGACGGCTCCGACATCCACGTCGTCCCGCTAACTATTTGCAGCAAGGTGAATTCCATGACGGAACAAGTATCCACAAGCAGGTGCAACTCACCGTTACTCCAGGCTTTCGTTGATAACCGGCTGATCCTGGTCAAGATTGCCGCACGCATCACCGGGTGCCGGTCTCGTGCGGAAGATGTGGTGCAGGACGCGTTTTTCCGGCTGCAATCGGCGCCGCAGATCACCTCCTCGTTCAAGGCCCAGCTCAGCTACCTGTTCCAGATTGTCCGCAACCTGGCGATCGACCACTACCGCAAGCAGGCGCTGGAACAGCGATACTCGGGACCGGAAGAGGAAGGGTTGAACGTGGTGATCCAGGGCGCTTCGCCAGAAACCTCCCACATCAACTTTTCCACCCTGGAGCACATTGCCGACGCGCTGACCGAATTGCCCAGCCGCACTCGCTACGCTTTCGAGATGTACCGCCTGCACGGCGTGCCGCAGAAGGACATTGCCAAGGAACTGGGCGTCTCGCCGACCCTGGTGAACTTCATGATCCGCGACGCCCTGGTGCATTGCCGCAAGGTGTCGGGGGTTCGTGGGGATACTTTTGCCCGGCGGTGACTTCTGCTGAAAAAACAACCCATGTGGGAGCGGGCTTGCTCGCGAAGAGGGCCTGACAGTCGACATCAACAGTGGCTGTCACGGCCCTTTCGCGAGCAAGCCCGCTCCCACAGGGACTCATCCCTCAGATCCAGTCACACCAACCCACACCGATCAAAAAACCGCTCACGCCCCAGGATCATCAGCGCCGCGCGCTTGTGGGGGAAGTCGAATTCCTTTTCGCAATGGAAACACTGGTTGTGCAGGTGCCCGATCATCCGGGCGTTGTCGGCCCGGGGCTCGGCCACGACGCGCTGGGTGCGTGGATCGTCGAGAAACAGGTAGTGCACCAGCGCAGACAGCCAGCTCGCCACCTTGTGCGGCCCGCGGTGCTGCTCTTCGCCCACCAGCATATGAATGCCGCGGTCGTAGTCCCGAGCTTCATAGAATGGCGCAATTCGATCTTCCTTGGCCCAGTACGCTTCGAAATAGGCAAATGGCTGGTCATCAAAGCAGCCGATCAGGGTCAGGACCCGGGGATCGTCCTGCAGTTTGCTCAGATACTCGCGATGCTGTTCCAGGCTGCCCTCCTCCTGCCAGAAGGCCGCGACTCGCGGGCTGTTCTGCCAGCGGTTGAAACGCACCAGGTCCTGTTCGATTTCCAGGGTGCGCAAGGAGACCCAGGCCCCCAGCCGGGCATCGAAACGCCGATACACTTCACCACGCGGCTTGATCGGCCGACGCGGATGGCGCCGGCCATCGCTGATAATCATCTGCTGCGGGTAACTGCCGCTGAACGATTCCCCCAGCCAGGGCTGCGGCAATTGCCAGAACATCGTGCGCTCGCAAACGTACTCGCCGCTGCGCCCGGTGGTCGTCAGCAAGCCGCTGAGCAAGGCTTCGCCGGGACGCTCGTCGAGGTGCCAGAGCAGCCGCTGGCAATCCGGATCACGGGCGAACAGCCAATAACAGGCCGCCCACAGGGCCGGGCCCACCGGTCGATCATGGCGTTCCTGCAAGTGCACCCGCAATTGCGCGCCGCGCTCCAGGCGCAACCGGATCAGCGGCGCGCCTTCGAGCATCAGGCTCAGGTGACGTTCGGTTTCATCGGCGCCGAGGCGGCGACCGCCCGGCAGCGGTAACGCCGCCGGGTGATTGAGGTTGGACATGGGAGCGGCTCGCGTATTCGTCGGTAGTCAACGTGGGACGTGAGCCAGGAGCAGAAATTTAGTCTCAGGTCGAATGGGTGTGCACAGGCACCAACTCGATCTGGTACGGCTTGAAGATCTTCAGCAGTTGACCGTTGTCCCGCAGTTTCTGCAGCAACTGTCCGAACGCTTCGCTGGTAATGGGCGCCTGCGGCCGGATCAGCGCGTAATGGTGATACAGCTGGTCGATGCGTTCGGACACCAGCAGCTGCGGGCCGACTTCAGGATTGCGCAACACGTAGTCGTTCAGGTACGAACGGGTCACCAGGGCGATGTCCGCACGTCCGCGCAGCACCATCAGCAGGTTACTGTCATGGGAGTAGGTCAGAGTGGCGTTGTACTGACCGGCGAGGAACTTGGGGTCGGCGTTGAATTCGGCAAAGGCGTAGTGGTAGCCGCTGAACAGGGCCAGGCGCTTGCCTCGCAGGTCGGAAAAATAGCTTTGCTGGCGATCCGGCTGACGCTGGGTGACGAAGATTTCCGCGTCCTCCAGGCCCATGTCCACGGCGGTGTGGGGCACGTCCTGCCAGCCCCAGTCCGGGTTCTCGAAAATCGCCATATCGACCCGGCCCTGCTTGAAGTCATTGAAACGGCGTGGAATCGACGTCGGGACCAGGACGAATTGATAGTCGGTCTGCAACCGGTTCAGACCCTCCACCAGTTGCGGGAGCAGGCCGGTATCGGCGCCATTTTCGGGACGCACCGTGTACGGCGGAAAATGTGCCGCGCCGATCCGCACCAATTGCGCCGCCTCGACCTGCAAGGTCAAGAAGGCGGCGAGCGCGGCCAGCAGCACACGCGAGGTCATCCCCATCGGTAAGAACGTCAAGATAACCACTCCCCAAGAGTACCGATCAATACAATCAAGCTAGGCGATCTACGCCGCTTAGCCAGCCATGCGGTCATTTAATGCGCCGCTTTTTATTGTTTTTCTTCAAGCACCAGGACCAGGGCCTGCTCGGCCAGCTCGTCGAGGCTCAGGTTGCCCTCGGCGCGAAACCAGGTGGTGGTCCAGGACAATGCGCCCGTGAGGAAACGCCGGGTGATGAATACATCGCCGCGAATATACCCGGCCTCCTTGGCCTGGCCCAAGACCTCCAGCCACAAGTCTTCATAAATATCGCGCAGGGCCAGCACGTGCTGCTGTCCTGGCTGGGACAGCGAGCGCCATTCATAGACCAGCACCGCCATCGCCTCGCCAGTGCCGCCCATGATCGACTGCAATTCGCAGCGGATCAGCGCCAGCACCCGCTCGCGCACACTGCCCGCCTCGGCCAGGGCAGCACGCATCAACGCGGTGTTGTAGCGGATGGTTTCTTCCATCACCGCCCGCAGGATATCGTCCTTGCTTTTGAAATGATGAAAGATGCTGCCCGACTGGATGCCCACGGCGCTTGCCAGGTCACGCACAGTGGTGCGTTCGTAGCCTTTGTTGCGAAACAGGTGGGCGGCGGTCTGGAGCAGTTTACCGCGCGCGCTGTCCGGATCGGTCAGTTGCCCGCTGTCGACCAGCTCGCGCATCACCCTGAGGGCTTTTTGCTCGTCCACCCGTTATCTCCTACAGTCGATCAACCCATGCGCAGCCATTGCCTCTGTGCAGCAAGGCGGCGCGGGCAATTTAAGCCGAGCGCTCCAACCAAGCAAGCGCTCGGCCAGAAGACAGGAATGGATATTTGCGAACCAAGCGCTTGCTTGGTAGTCTCGAGCGACGTTTGTCGGAGGGTGCCCCATGCCAAAAACGATCCGTATCGGTTGCGCCAGCGCCTTCTGGGGCGATACCTGCACCGCGGCGGCGCAATTGGTCGAAGGCGGGGAACTGGACTACCTGGTGTTCGACTATCTGGCCGAAGTCACGATGTCGATCTTGGCCGGGGCCCGCCTGAAAGATCCTCGGGCTGGCTACGCCAGTGACTTCATCGATGTGCTGACGCCCCTGCTCCAGCGCCTGCATGCAGACCGGATCCGCGTCATCAGCAACGCCGGCGGGGTCAATCCCCGGGCTTGTGCCGCAGCGCTGCAAGCGGCCTGCGAGGCGGCCGGCGTACCCTTGAAGATCGCCGTGCTGCTGGGCGATGACCTGCAACCCCAGCTCCAGCAACTCGCCGGCCAAGGCATCCGCGAAATGTTCAGCGGCGAACCGCTGCCATCCACCTGTATTTCCATCAACGCCTACCTCGGTGCCCCAGGGATTGTCGAAGCCTTGCGCCTGGGGGCCGATATAGTGATCACCGGCCGCGTGGTCGACAGCGCCTTGGTCAGCGCGGCCCTGGTGCATGAGTTCGGCTGGGCCTGGCATGACTACGACAAACTGGCCCAGGCCGCCCTGGCCGGGCACCTGATCGAATGCGGCGCGCAGTGCACCGGGGGCAACTTCACCGATTGGCGGGACGTCCCGGATTACGAGCACATCGGTTTCCCCATCGTCGAGGTCAGCGCCGATGGCCAGTTCATCGTCACCAAGGCCGAAGGCACTGGCGGGTTGGTCACGCCGCTGACTGTCGGCGAGCAGTTGCTCTACGAGATCGGCGATCCGCAAGGTTACCTGCTGCCGGACGTGATCTGTGACTTCAGCCAGGTCAGGCTGATCCAGCAAGGCAAACATGCGGTGCGCGTCCACGGTGCCCGAGGCTTGCCACCCACCGATCAATACAAGGTCTGCGCCACCTGGCCGGACGGTTTTCGCTGCACCGCCACGTGCCTGATCGCCGGCATCGAGGCGGTGGCGAAGGCCGAACGGGTCAGCCAGGCGATCATCGCCCGGACTTCGCAGATCTTCAGCCAGCGCGGCTGGGCTCCTTTCAGCGAGGTGAATATCGAGCTGCTCGGCAGTGAAGCCACTTATGGTCAGCACGGCCAACGCCAGGACAGCCGCGAAGTACTGATCAAGCTGGCGGTACGCCACCCGGACAAACAGGCGCTGGTGCTGTTTTCCAAAGAGATAGCCCAAGCCGCCACCGGCATGGCCCCGGGGCTGACCGGCCTGGTGGGCGGCCGACCCGCGGTGTCGCCGCTGATTCGCCTGTTTTCATGCCTCGTCGGTAAATCCGCCTGCCGGCTGCAAATCGAACTCGACGGCCAGCGCCATCCTTGTCCCCTGCCCGCTCTTGAACCGCTGGCAATCGCCGACCTGCCGACCGCCCCGGACCTGCCCAAACCCCAGGGCCGGGCCGACGCCAGCGTGCCGCTGGTCAAACTGGCGGTGGCGCGCTCGGGCGACAAAGGTAACCACAGCAACATCGGCGTCATCGCCCGCGAGCCGGACTACCTGCCATGGATCGCCGAGGCGTTGACCCCGGAGGTGATGGTCGACTGGATGAGCCACGTGCTCGACCCGCTGCTCGGCCGTGTCGAGCGCTGGTACCTGCCGGGCACCCATAGCCTGAATTTCCTGCTGGAGAATGCCCTGGGCGGCGGCGGTGCCGCGAGCCTGCGCATCGATCCCCAAGGCAAGGCATTCGCCCAGCAGTTGCTGGAAATCCAGATACCGGTACCGCAAAGCATCGCCGATCAGCTCGACTGAACGACGGCCATTGGGGAAGGAAACAGCGATGCCAGTGATCCAATCGCAGCTTGATCCGCACAGCGCCGAATTCGTCCGCAACCATGCGGCAATGCTCGCTGGCGTCGAACAATTGCGCCGGCTCGAACAGGTCGTGCTGGAGAAAGCCGCCCAGGTCCAGGGCAAGTTCGAGCAACGCGGCCAACTGTTGCCGCGCCAGCGTTTGAACCTGTTGCTGGACCCCGGCGCGCCGTTTCTCGAACTGGCGAGCCTGGCCGGCTACAAGCTGCACGACGATAAGGATGGCAGCGGGGCCGGTGCGGGGTTGATCGCCGGGATCGGCTCTGTCAGTGGCGTGCGGGTGCTGGTGGTGGCGAACAACAGCGCAATCAAGGGTGGGACCATTTCTCCCAGCGGCCTGCACAAGACCCTGCGCCTGCAACAGATCGCCATGGAAAACAAACTGCCGGTGATCACCTTGGCCGAAAGCGGCGGCGCCAACCTCAATTACGCCGCGCAGATTTTCGTTGAGGGCGCACGCAGCTTTGCCAACCAGGCGCGGATGTCGGCCATGGGCCTGCCACAGATCACCGTGGTGCATGGCTCGGCCACGGCCGGCGGTGCTTATCAACCGGGGCTCTCGGACTACGTGGTGATGGTGCGCGACAAGTCACGGCTGTTCCTCGCCGGGCCTCCGTTGCTCAAGGCCGCCACCGGCGAAATTGCCACTGAAGAAGAACTGGGCGGCGCGCTGATGCACGCTCAGGTGGCGGGCACCGCCGAGTACCTGGCCGAAAACGACGCCGACGGCATACGCCTGGCCCGGGAGATCATCAGCCTGCTGGCGTGGAACGCACAGCAGCCACCACAGCCGGAGCGGACCTGGACGGAACCGCACTACCCTGCCGACGAGTTACTGGGGCTGGTGCCGGATGACCCGAAGAAACCCTATGACGTGGGAGAAATCATCGCGCGCATCGCCGACGGTTCGAATTTCCTGGCATTCAAGAGCGAGTTCGACCCTCAGACGGTTTGCGGCCACCTGCACATCCGTGGCCATGCCGTGGGCATGATCGGCAACAACGGACCGATCACGCCCAAGGGCGCCAGCAAGGCCGCGCAATTCATCCAGTTGTGCGACCAGAGCCGCACGCCGTTGCTGTTCCTGCACAACACCACCGGGTTCATGGTCGGCACCGAAGCCGAACGCCAAGGGGTGATCAAGCACGGCGCCAAGATGATCCAGGCCGTAGCCAACGCCCGGGTGCCCAAGCTGACCCTCGTGGTGGGCGGTTCCTACGGCGCCGGCAACTACGCCATGTGCGGCCGCGGCCTGGACCCACGGTTCATCTTTGCCTGGCCCAACAGCCACACCGCCGTGATGGGCGGCGCCCAGGCCGGCAAGGTCCTGCGCATCGTCGCAGAGGCCACGCAGATCAGGAACGGCCTGAGCCCCGACCCGAAGGCGCTGGACCTGCTGGAGCAAACCACCGCGCAGCAGCTCGACCGCCAGTCCACCGCACTCTATGGCAGCGCCAACCTGTGGGACGACGGGTTGATCGATCCGCGCCAGACCCGCTCGCTGCTCGGCTTGCTGTTGGACATCTGCCACGAAGCCGAGCGGCGGGCGCTGCAACCCAACAGCTTTGGTGTGGCCCGCTTTTGAACACCTGATGGACTTCCGAGCGCAGACCAGGGGAACAATAAAATGATCTTCACCCAGGAACACGAAGCGCTGCGGCGCACCGTCCGCCAGTTTGTCGACCACGACATCAACCCCTACGTCGATGAATGGGAGAAGGCCGGGCGCTTTCCCATCCACGACATTTTCCGCAGGGCCGGCGAACTGGGCCTGTTGGGCATCTCCAAGCCGCAACCGTTCGGCGGGATGGGCCTGGACTACAGCTATTCGATTGTCGCGGCCGAGGAGTTCGGCACCATCCATTGCGGCGGCGTACCGATGTCCATTGGCGTGCAGACCGACATGTGCACCCCGGCCCTGGCGCGTTTCGGCTCCGATGAACTGCGTGAGGAGTTCCTGCGCCCGGCGATACGCGGCGAACAGGTGGGGTGCATCGGCGTCTCGGAGGTCGGCGCCGGTTCCGACGTCGCCGGGCTCAAGACCACGGCGCGCAAGGATGGCGATGACTACGTCATCAACGGCAGCAAGATGTGGATCACCAACGCACCAAGCGCCGATTTCATCTGCCTGCTCGCCAACACCTCGGACGACAAGCCCCACGTCAACAAGTCGCTGATCATGGTGCCGATGCACAGCCCCGGCGTCAGCCTCGGCCCGCACCTGGACAAACTCGGCATGCGCAGCTCGGAGACCGCACAAGTGTTTTTCGACGACGTGCGGGTGCCGCAACGCAACCGCATCGGCCAGGAAGGCGCCGGGTTCATGATGCAGATGATGCAGTTCCAGGAAGAACGGCTGTTCGGCGCGGCGAACATGATCAAGGGGCTGGAACGTTGCGTCGACAGCACCATCGAGTATTGCCAGGCACGCAAGACCTTCGGCGCGGCGCTGATCGACAACCAGGTGATTCACTTCCGCCTGGCGGAACTGGCCAGCGAGATCGAATGCCTGCGGGCGCTGGTCTACCAGGCCACCGAGCAGTACATCAACGGCCAGGACGTCACGCGGCTGGCCTCCATGGCCAAGCTCAAGGCCGGCCGCCTGGCCCGGGAAGTCACCGACAGCTGCCTGCAATACTGGGGCGGCATGGGGTTCATGTGGGACAACCCCGTGGCCCGGGCCTATCGCGACGTGCGACTGGTGTCCATTGGTGCCGGGGCGGATGAGATCATGCTGGGCATTATCTGCAAGCTGATGGGGATCTTGCCGGGGAAGAAAACATGAGGAACCTGCCTGCTGGATCGTGGGTATATCAAAAAGCTTCGCGAGCAAGCCCGCTCCCACATTGAACCGGGATTGCCTGACGATCTCGGTCAACTGTGGGAGCGGGCTTGCTCGCGAAAGGGCCCTGACAGACACCGCAAAAAACCAGGAATAACCCCATGCCCACCTTCAGCAAAATCCTCATCGCCAACCGCGGCGAAATCGCCTGCCGGATCCAGCGCACCACCCAGGCCCTGGGCTATCGCACAGTGGCGGTGTATAGCGAGGCCGACGCCGACGCGCTGCACGTGCGCATGGCCGATGAAGCGGTGCTGATCGGTCCGGCCCCGGTGCGGCAGTCCTACCTCAACCCGCCGGCGATTCTCGACGCGGCCCGGCGCACCGGCGCCGACGCGATCCACCCCGGCTACGGCTTCCTTTCGGAAAACGCCGAATTCGCCAGGGCCTGTAGCGAATCCGGCCTTGTGTTCATCGGCCCGAGCGCCGAGGCCATCGAACTGATGGGCAGCAAGCGCCGCTCGAAAATCGCCATGGTTGCCGCCGGCGTGCCCTGCATCGCCGGCTACCAAGGCGGCGCCCAAGATGACGATACGTTGCGCCGCGAAGCCGAGCGCCTCGGCTACCCGCTGATGATCAAGGCCAGTGCCGGCGGTGGCGGTCGTGGCATGCGCCTGGTCCAGCGGTCTGCGGACCTGCTGGAGCAATTGCGCACGGCGCGCTCCGAAGCCCTGCACGGCTTTGGAAACGATGAATTGATCCTCGAACAGGCCTTGGTCGATCCACGGCATGTCGAAGTGCAGATTTTCGGCGACCACCACGGCCAGTTGATCCATCTGGGCGAACGGGATTGCTCGATCCAGCGGCGCCACCAGAAAATCATCGAAGAAGCGCCCTGCCCGGTCATGACCGCCGAGCTGCGCCAGGCCATGGGCGATGCCGCACTCGCGGCCGGCCGCGCGGTGAAGTACGTCGGTGCCGGCACCGTGGAGTTCCTGCTTGCCGCGGACGGCCGGTTTTATTTCCTGGAGATGAACACCCGGTTGCAGGTCGAGCACCCGGTGACCGAACTGGTCACGGGCCTGGACCTGGTGGCCTGGCAACTGGACGTCGCCGCAGGCCTGCCGCTGCCCTTGCGCCAGGATCAGTTGCAACTGCGTGGACATGCCATGCAAGTCCGGCTTTACGCCGAGGACCCAGGCGCGGATTTCCTGCCCCAGACCGGAAAACTGGTGGGCTGGGAGCCGCCCGACCGGGACGGTGTGCGTACCGATCACGGACTGCTGGAAGGCCAGGCCATCACGCCGTTCTATGACCCAATGCTGGGCAAGCTCATCGTCCATGGCGCGAGCCGTGAAGAGGCCCGACGCAAGCTGTTGCGGGCGGTGGAAGACTGCGTGTTGCTTGGGGTGCAAAGCAATCAGCGATTGCTGGCCGGGCTACTGGCACATCCTCGGTTCGTCGCCAGTGACTTTGGCACCGGTTTCATCGAAAAGCACTTTACCGAGCCTGCCGCACTCCGAAGCGCCGAACCCTCGGCCGAACAATTGGCCATCGCCACCGCGCTGTTTTATCACGCCTCGTATGCATCGCATGCTCCCGGCCTGGGCGGATGGCGCAACAACGCCGGCGCGGCACTGCACTACCGGATTGGTGTCGGCGAGCACGACTGGCCGCTGACCCTGGCCGCCGAAACCGACGGAACATTGAACATCGGCTGCGCCGGGCAGTTGATCGAGCTGCAACTGCTCGACGTTGATCGACACGGGGCCACGCTGATAGTCAACGGCATTCGCCAGCATCATGACTGGCGCCTCGACGGTGTTGATCTGTGGTTGTCCACTCGCCCCGGCGCCATGCATTTCCAGGATCGCACCCGTGCCGCCGTGGCATCGAAAACGACCATCAGCGACGGCATGCTGAGGGCGCCGATGGATGGGGCTATTGTCGAGGTGCTGGTCAGCGAAGGCAGCACCGTGCGCCAGGGCCAACTGTTGATGGTGTTGGAAGCCATGAAAATCGAACATCCCCTCAAGGCGGGCATCGACGGGGTGGTCAGGCAGTTGCAGGTCAGCCAGGGCGAACAGGTGAAAAACCGCCAGGTTCTGTTGCAGGTCGAAACAGCCCACTAGGCGGATGCGCCGGGTTTGACTACGCTCAAACCCATCAGCGCGCCAATACCGGGAACCTTGCAATGCCTCACTGGCTGGTGATCGATCTGGAGGCCACCACCGATGAAGGTGGCTGGCCGGTAACCGAAATGGAAATTATCGAAATCGGCGCTACGCTGGTGAATCGTGACGGGCGCGAGGTGGATTCTTTCCAGCGCTTCGTGCGGCCCGTGAGGCGACCGCTACTCACGCCTTTCTGTCGCGAGCTGACCCATATCACCCAGGCCAACATTGACAGCGCCGCGCCCTTGACCGACGTCTGGCCGGCATTTGAACGCTGGCTGGCGCCCTACCACGTGAACCTGGAAAGCTGGGTCAGTTGGGGTGACTACGACCGCAAGCAATTGCTTCAGGAATGGCAGCGCCTGGACCTGCACAGCGTCCTCGGCCAGATCCCGCACATGAACCTCAAGCAGCGCTTTGCCAAGGCCCGGCGCCTGGAGCGACCGCTGGGGCTCAATGGCGCGTTGCAACTGGCCGGCCTGCAATTTGTGGGTCAGCAGCACCGGGCGCTGGAAGATGCCCGCAATACGGCGCGTCTGTTGCCCTTGGTGCTTCCGGTTTTGAGCGGCGGGTCGCGCCTCGGTGCGGCAGATGACGAAACCTGAAGCCTTGTGCATACTGGCCGGCCTTTTTCAGCCCCTTTTTCGAGGAATCGCCCATGTTTAAAGTCAACGAGTACTTCGACGGCACCGTCAAGTCGATCGCTTTTGGCACTGCCGAAGGCCCTGCGACCATCGGCGTCATGGCACCGGGCGAATACGAATTCGGCACCGCCCAGCGGGAGATCATGCACGTCGTCTCCGGCGCCCTGACGGTGAAACTGCCTGAGAGCAGCGACTGGGAAACCTTCGCAGCCGGCAGTCAGTTCAATGTACCGGCCAACAGCAAGTTCCAGCTCAAAGTTGCCGTCGACACCGCTTACCTGTGCGAATACCGCGGCTGAAAAACATCACCACACCCTGTGGCGAGGGAGCTTGCTCCCGCTGGACGCGTCAGCGTCCCATCAATGTGACGCGTCAGGTTGGGGGCTGCTTCGCACCCCAGCGGGAGCAAGCTCCCTCGCCACAGAAGCGAACGTCCGAATAAAAACGCCCGTGTCATTGGACACGGGCGTTTTTATTCAAGAGTCTTTTTATTCAAGCACTTCAATCGGCATGCCGATTTCAAGCTGACCGTTGCCGTCGTTGACCAGGTTCTGGCCAAACATGGCCCCGTCCGGCGTCGAACGGTAGTGCTGCAAGGTGGCGAAGGGTTCGCGGTTCGGATCGCGCTCACCGGTGTGCGGATCCACCGTGGTCATGATGCAACGCGAGCAAGGCTTGACCAGGCGAAACTCCACGTCGCCAATACGGATACGCTTCCAGCCGTCCTCGGCGAACGCCTCGCTGCCCTCGACCACGAGGTTGGGACGAAAACGCAGCATGTCCAGCGGGCGACCAACCCGATTCGACAAATCCTCCAGGGAAGCCTGGCCGATCAGCAGTAACGGAAAACCGTCGGCAAAGGCGACCTTGTCGTCATCCTTGCCATAGCCGGCGGCGGTGGTGCGCGCCAGCTCCACCGGCACGTGCACCAGTCGCGTAGGGTTACCGATGAAGTCGCTGACCCAGCCGGCGGCCTCGTCGCCCGCGTCCGGCACGCGCAAGGTGTCGCGCCAGATGATTACACCGCGCCGTTGTTCCTCGACGCTCGCCGGCAGCGGCACGTCAATGGCGCCATGGCCCGGCGCGCTCAGCGTCAGGCCACCCGCCTCGTTCCACAACGCCGAAAGCTGGCTCATCTTCGCCACGGCGCGCTGGGTCAAAAAGCGCCCGGTGCCCTCATCCACCAGCATCCAGCGCCGGTCGCCATCCAGCCCAAGCTTGTCCAGGCCAATCCCTTGCAGGGGCTGGCCTTTGCCGGACTTCAACGGATAACGGTATAACGCGCTCAGCCGCAACATGGTCAACTTCCCTGGTGGTGTAAAAATGCCACCTTATACGAGCCGGCCATTGAAGCAAACCATCATCCGTTCTAGCCGAGCATCAGCCGCTGACGCACCACGTCGACCAGTTTGTCCGGCTGGAATTTGGAGAGGAAATTGTCGCAACCGACCTTCTTGACCATCGAGTCGTTGAAGCTGCCGGACAGCGAAGTGTGCAACACGACATAAAGCCCACGCAGGCGCGGATCGTTGCGGATTTCGGTGGTCAGGCGATAGCCGTCCATTTCCGGCATTTCCGCATCGGTGAAGATCATCAGCAATTTGTCGGTCATCACCTCGCCGGTGTCGGCCCAGGCCTTGAGCATGTTCAAGGCTTTCAAGCCGTCGCTGGCGATGTGCATCTTCACGCCCAACTGCCCCAGGGTGTCACGCAACTGCGAGAGCGCGACGTTGGAGTCGTCCACCAGCAGCACCTCACGACCGCGGGCGCGCTCCAGCACCGGGTCTTCGAGCTTGTCCCGGGAAACCTTGGCGTTGTAGGGCACGATCTCGGCCAGGACTTTCTCCACGTCGATGATTTCCACCAACTGGTCGTCCACCTTGCTGATGGCCGTCAGGTAATGTTCCCGGCCAGCGCTGGTCGGCGGCGGCAGGATGGCTTCCCAGTTCATGTTGACGATGCGGTCCACGCCGCCCACCAGGAACGCCTGGACTGAACGGTTGTACTCGGTGACGATGATGGTGCTGTTAGGCCCCGGTACCAGTGGGCGCATGCCGATGGCCTGGGACAGGTCGATCACCGGCAATGTCTGGCCGCGCAGATTGACGACGCCGCAGACAAACGGGTGACGCTGGGGCATCAAGGTCAATTTTGGCAGTTGCAGCACTTCCTGGACCTTGAATACGTTAATGGCGAACAACTGCCGACCCGCCAGGCGAAACATGAGAATTTCCAGGCGATTCTCACCCACCAATTGGGTTCGTTGATCTACTGTGTCGAGAATGCCGGCCATCGATGACTCCTGGGCTTGTTCGGATGAATCCAATAAAACAGTTATCGGCTGCCTGCGTCGGATCTTGACCCTCATAAAATATGAGCGCGGGACATTGATATCACATTAACATCATGTTTTACTGGCTTCATTGTTTCATCTGGCATTTCTCCCCGGTGCGCGACCTCGGTTTTCGCACAAGGTTCCCTCGCCTAAGGGATTCCCCTAGGCACAATCAGGTCCAACCTGATATTCCCGCTATTCAATAGCCATTAATGTGACGCCATTCTCATTGCTGAACGGAGTCAGGCCTTTGTGCGCGATCACAGGACATCGGTCCTCCAGCCTTTTGGCCGACCTTGCCCGTGCAATCGTTTGCGAGCCTGCCTTCGCCGAGCGGTGCGCACGACTCGACGCGCGCTACGGCATCGCCGTCCTTGAGAACCAGCCGTTGGCCGTACGCGGTTTCCTTTCGCCTGACATGATGTTGTGGAGATAAGCATGCCGAACGATCACAGGAACTGGAATCAGCGCCTGCCCGAATTCCTGATCGAGGCCGAAACGCTGTTGGCCAAGACCGAAGAGTGCTTGAGCCATTTGCAGTTGATCAGCAATGACAACGACGCCATCGATTGCTTGCTCAGCACCTTGCTGAAGCTGGCAAACAAGGCCAATGCCTTGGCACTGGAAGCGGTCTCGGAATTCTCACTGCATATCCACGGCCTGCTCAGCCACGCGCAGAACCACATGGAACTGCATGACCAGGCCTTGGACGCCTTGAAAGATTGCCTGACGCTGATGGCCTGGCAATTGGAACTGGTCGACCCCACTACCGGCAAACTCAGCCTGGACAGCAGCGAACAGACTTCGCTGATCGAAGCATTCGCCTACCAGGTCGGCCAGAGTCCTTGCCAGGCATTGGCCGCGTCACGCCCATTGACCTTGGTGGCCTTCGCTCACAAGCAAGCCTGAGGTCAGTGCTGCCCGCTCGTTGCGAGGCGCCAGGCCCATCACATCCTCAAGCGTTTATACCGGGCGCGACCGATAATCCTTGAAGTGGTACTATCTCTTGCGTCAGTTGCTTCAACGGCGCCACATCGCCGACCGAAGCCACCTTCGACCTGAAACGTTTACCCGACCCGGCCTGTCAGATGCTTGACCGGCCAGCCCGCAGCGAACATTCATTGGCTCCATCCGCTATGTACGCCAGCTTCAAGTCCTTCATCACCTGGCCTCCCTCCCGAGAAAATGCACGCCGCTTTACGTTGATGCTGTGCATCTGCTCGACCGTCGGCTGCCTGCTGGCCTACCTGTTTGCCGATGAAGTACCGCTGGTCCTGCTGGTGCTGAATGTCGCGGCCACAAGCTGCGTCTGGATCCACCATCGGCTGGCGCGCACCGCCATCAGATTCCAGCCGCAGGAACTGGCCGACCGACTGCTCGAAGTCCAGGAAAACGAACGCCGGCGACTCAGCCGTGAACTGCACGACGACATTGGACAATTGCTCACCGCGGCGAAGCTGCAAAGCGAATGGCTGAAACGCCGGATGCCTGAAGACATGCAGGGCCAGTGCACGATCCTCTGCGAGACCCTGGACGAGACCCTCGATAAAGTCCGCGATGTATCGGCAATCCTCAATCCCCGGCAACTGACCAGCCTGGGACTCGAGGCCAGCCTGCGGGCGCATCTGCTCAAGACGCTGGCCAACGCGCCGGTCAAATGGAGTCTCGATTGCCAACAGCGCATGGCCGGCATCCCTGAAGAAATGGCGGTCGCGGTCTTTCGGATCACCCAGGAAGCTGTCACCAACATGTTGCGTCATGCCCAGGCAACCAACCTGCTGGTGCGCCTGCAACGCCTGCCTGACGGCCTCACCTTGCTGATCATTGATGATGGCCAGGGTTTTGTCCCGGCCACCCACCCCGCCCATGAAGGGCAGCGCGGCATGGCCGGCATGTCGGAGCGAGTCGAACAACTGGGCGGCACCCTCAAGGTCGTCAGCGAAGCCGGCAAAGGCACCCACATTGAAGCTCGCTTTCCCTGGGCGCCACGTGCCCTGGAACGGGCCAGTAAGAATAAGGTTCTCCATTGACTTGCAACTTGCTGCTGGTAGATGACCATTCCTTGATCAGGGCCGGTGTACGCGCCCTGATCACGGATATTCCGGGCTATGCCGTCATCGGTGAAGCCAATGATGGCAAGCAATTGGTGGAACTGGTCGAACGGCTGGACCCCGATATCGTGCTGCTGGACATTTCCATGAAAGACACCAGCGGCCTGGATGCCTTGCAGCAACTCAAGCGGGTACGACCGCAAAGCAAGGTGTTGATCCTGTCCATGCACACCGATCCGGCCCTGATCATGCAGGCCCTGGAATCCGGAGCCCATGGCTACCTGCTCAAGGACACCACCCCCACCGAGCTGGAACACGCTCTGGACGCGCTACGCAGCAACGAACGCTACTTGAGCCCGGCCATCGCCCACACGGTGATCAACCAGGCGCTGACCCGCGTCCAGAAGCATCAGCCCGACCCTGCCCAGGCCCACAATCTGACGGCGCGCCAGCTGGAAATCCTGAGGCTGATTGTGCGCGGCAAGTCCACCCGCGAAATCGCCAATGGCCTGAGCCTGAGCATCAAGACCGTGGAAACCCACCGGGCGCAGATCATGAAGCGCCTGCAGATCCACGATGTGGCCGGGCTCGTGCTGTTTGCCGTGCGCGAAAAAATCATCAGCCTGGACGATTGAGCGCCGCCGGGCCTTCCAATAACGGCGAATCGGAAGGCAGGTGTACCCGCAGCGCCTTGGGGCGCACCGTGAAACGCAGCGTCTCGACCTGCAGCGGTTCGCCGTCCAGATTGATATCCAGGCCCTGGGCAACCTTGATCTCCACCCATGGCAGCCGTGCCCGCACGAACATGTTGTCGATACCCAGGCCACCGGCGAGCAGATCCTTCAACGTCCCCACCACTTCCTGCGGCGCCGGCAGGATACTGATGTCCAGTAACCCATCATCAGCCAGCGCCTGCGGGCACAGCACATGGCCGCCCCCCGCCTGTCGGCCATTGCCGATGCCCAGCGCCAGCAAATCACCCCGCCAGTGGAAATCCGGCCCCTGCAACTCGCCGTAAGCCGCACTCAACTCACTGAACCGCGTCAAGCCGGTGAACAGATACGCGGCGCCACCCAGGACTTTCTTCAGGTCTTCAGAGGTGTTGGCTGTCACCTGGCTGCCGAAACCTCCCGTGGCCATATTCAGGAAAATCTCGCCGCCGACCTCCCCCACATCCACCGCTCGCGGGGCAACGTCCAGCAAATCCAGGGCTTGCTCGGGCTCCAACGGAACACCGGCCGCCCGGGCAAAATCGTTGGCGGTGCCCAGTGGCAAAAGTACCAGGCTGGCATCACTGGGGTTGAGGACCATCGCCTCGGCGATATCACGCAACGTCCCGTCACCCCCGCCGGCGATCAGCCGGGTGTAGCCGGCGCCCAGTGCCTCGTCCACGCATCGCCCCGCATCGCCGGCCTCCCACGTCAAGCGTACCGCAAGGTCCCAGCCCTGCTTGCGCTTGAGCATCACCGCCGCACGAACCTCTTCGTTGAGCGCCTGCTTGCCATGCAGAATCAACAGCGCCTTGCCCTTGCTCATCGTTCTCTCCGTCATTGGAAGGTTCAGGAAATGGGACCACTCAGCGCGCTGAAAAAGCCCGTTGCGCGTCAATTTAGTAGAAAAAAAGCACACAGCCGTACCAAGACAAGGACGGCGCAGCAGCTCGCCGGACAGATACTTCGGTATTCGAAGAGTTTTCTTACAAGATCTGGCGAATCAGCTCAATTGACCCTCTAGCGGTATTGAGACACCTTGGGATTCTGTTTTGCTGGATCGTCAAACACGCTCATCACACAAGGAAATATTTACCCATGGATGGATACAACGCGGCCCCAAGGGGCTGGATCAGAGCTTCGAACAGTACAGGCCGAAGGGATGGATCGTCCCATGCATAGCCGTGAATACAAGCTGTCGCCGCGGCAACTCGCATCCTTTGGAGGCGAGCGGGCCAATGCTCAGAACGAGTGCAAAAGTTGCAGTAGACCCCCTGGAGGAATCGATTTGGAACCGCGCGTCGTTGAACTGGAAACCCACCTTAAGTACATCCGCAAAGACATGGATGAAATCCGCACCGACGTAAAGGTGATCCGCCACAGGCTGGCCTATTCGGCCGGCGCAGCGGCGGTGGTGCTCGGCCTGCTGGGCTGGATAGCCAACAGCCGCTTCGACCAGTTGGTCATGTTGCTGACCCGGTGAAAACGCTCGCCCCAAGGCCCGGGCATCTGACTCGGGCCACAGGAAAGCTGCCGCCACGTCCTAGCGCAGGACTTCGCTCAAGGGGATGAAGCTCACTTCGTCGCCCTCGACCAGCGTTTGCTGCTCGAGCACTTCGACCAGCCCTTCGGCCCAGGCCGCGCTGCGCAGGACACCGGAGCTTTGATTGCGGTAGATGATCGCTCGCCCATTCTCCATACGGCCGCGCAAGTATTCTCGCCGGCTGCCGGCCTTCGGCCAGGCGAAACCAGCCGGCACCTTGAACTTGAGTGGCGCGACCGACTGAACGCCTTGGCGCCTGAGCAGATAAGGCCTCGCCAACAGGGCGAAGGTGACAAGGGTCGAGGCCGGGTTCCCGGGCAGGCCAATCACCGGCACGCCACGGTAATGCCCGAAGGTCAGCGGCTTTCCAGGCTTGATGGCAAGCTTCCAGAGCGTCAGCTCACCGTCCTCGCGCAAGGCGATGCCCAGGAAGTCCGCCTCGCCCACCGATACGCCGCCAGTGGACAGGATCAAGTCGACGTCCGACAACTGCGCCAGGCGCTCGCGGGTAGCTGGCAGATCGTCTGGCAGGATACCCGCGTCGATCACTTCGCAGCCCAGGCCTTGCAGCCAGCCGCACAGCAGTACCCGGTTACTGTTATAGATCTGACCAGGGCCCAGTGCCTGGCCTGGCTCCACCAGTTCGTCGCCGGTGGACAGCACTGCAACGCGGACCTTGCGCACCACCTCCAGCGATGCACAGCCCAAGGAGGCCGCCAACCCCAGCTCGATCGGCCCCAGGCGAGTACCAGCACTGAGGACTTGTTCCCCAACGGTGGTCTCCTGCCCTTGAGGACGAATGTTCTGTCCGCTGACCATGGGTTCGGTAAACCGCACCCGCTGGTCGTCTTCGACTACGGCATTTTCCTGCATCTCGACGCAATCGGCACCGGCTGGCACGGGCGCGCCGGTGAAAATTCGCGCACAGGTTCCCGCGGCCAGCGGCTCCGGGGCCTGCCCGGCGAATATCCGCTGGCTGACTGTCAACGGTTCACCGTTCCAGTCAGCCAATCGCAACGCATAGCCGTCCATGGCGCTGTTGGGCCAGGGCGGCAAATCAAGGGTCGACACCAGATCCTCCGCCAGTACCCGGCCGAGCGCCTCGGCCAACGACAGACGCTCGCCTTCGAGGATCGGTGCCGCTTGCGCCATCTCGAGCAGCCGCTGCAACGCCACCTCTACGGCCATCAAGGCACCGGCCTTACCAGGTTTACCCACGGGATTCACAAGGCGCCGCCTGTTTCAGATGGGCCACGAAGTTACACGGCCGATGCCGCACATCCAGTTGTTCGGCCAGAATCCCATCCCACCCGGTACGCACCGCATTGGTCGACCCCGGCAAGCAACATACCAGCGTGCCGTTGGCGAGACCCGCCAGCGCCCGGGACTGCACGGTCGAAGTCCCGATATCCGCCACGGATATCTGCCGGAACAGTTCACCGAATCCATCGACCTGCTTGTCCAGCAGGCATGTAACGGCTTCCGGAGTGCTGTCGCGGCCGGTAAAACCGGTACCGCCGGTAATCAGCACCACCTGCACCACCTCTTCGGCAATCCAGGTCGCGACCTGCGCCCGGATCTTGTACAAATCATCTTTGAGCAACACCCGCGCCGCCAGGTTATGACCGGCAGCGGTGAGCCGATCGACAAAGACCTGCCCGGACGTGTCGGTTTCCAGGGTACGGGTATCGCTGACAGTCAGCACCGCGATATTGAGCGGCACGAAAGGTACATCAGCCTTGGCTTTCATAGGCTCGTCCAGTTGTAGTGGAAACAGCCCGGTGTTATATCACAGCGCCTGATTTTTTCGCCTGTGCGGAGACACGCCATGACCTCGAACACGCCCCTGCCACCCTGCTCCATTCTGCTTCTGGCAGGCGGACGCGGACAACGCATGGGCGGCCGGGACAAAGGCCTGCTTGAGTGGCAAGGCGAGCCGTTGATAGCTCATCTGCACCGCCGGACCCGAGCGATGAGCGATGACCTGATTATTTCCTGCAACCGCAATCGGGACCGCTATGCGATGTATGCCGATCAATTGGTGCACGACGACGAAGGCGACTTTCCCGGACCATTGGCCGGGATCCGGGCAGGCCTCAAGGCAGCCAGGCATGCGTATCTGCTGGTGTTGCCCTGCGACGTACCGCAAATCGACGCAAACCTGCTCGATAGCATGCGCCGGGTCGCCAGCGAGCAGCCTGACAAACCGTTGATGGTCAGGCATGGCGAGCATTGGGAACCGCTGCTGTGCGTCATCCCATTGGTACTGGCAGCGACCTTCGAACAGGCTTGGAACGAAGGCGAACGCAGCCCTGGCCGTATCATGCGCTCGCTGCACGCGGTTGCCCTGCAATGCCCTGTCGACGACCCGCGGTTGGCAAACCTGAACACACCGGAGTTACTGGCCCGACCTAAAGGCGTGTCAGATTGACACTAGCCAGGAACTTGCGCGCGATGTATACGTCTGAAGGTCAGTAACTTGAAGAATCCATTTCGGAGAAACACCATGACTCAACGGACCCTCGCCACTTTCATGCTTGCTCTGGGCCTCGCCACGCTTGCCGGGTGCGCGTCGCCAACAGTGATCACCTTGAATGACGGTCGCGAAATCCAGGCCGTCGACACGCCCAAGTACGACGAAGAAAGCGGCTTTTACGAATTCGAGCAATTGGATGGTAAGCAGACTCGTGTGAACAAGGATCAGGTTCGTACGGTTAAGGATTTGTAATCTTCTGCGCTGGACACAGTTATAGAAAAAGCCCGCGATTTTTTCGCGGGCTTTTTCTTGGGGTTTGGGTTTGGTGTGAATATCCGTTTCTTCGGTTACGGCTACTTATGGTTCCGCCCTGACGGCGGGTTACTTTTGAAAAGTCCGGAATGCCGGCCCAGGCCAAAAGTAACCAAAAGCGCCTCGCCCACCACTGGGCACCTCGCCGAGGCTCGGTGTGCCCTAGATCAAAAGCCAAAGCAAAAGCAAAGCGAGGCGGCCTGACAGCCGACCTGATTCTTCCGGTCGTAACTCAATCCAACTGTGGGAGCGGGCTTGCTCGCGAAGGCGTCGTGTCATTCAGAAAAAGGTTGGCTGACACACCGGAATCGCGAGCAGGCTCGCTCACAGTGGTTCGGCGCGTGCATAAGATTTATGTTCATTGAAGATCAAAGGTGTGGGAGCGAGCCTGCTCGCGATTCCGGTGGTTCAGCTACACACAGGCTCTGGCCTGATTCAACTGAAATAAACCCCCGGAAAACTACCTGGCTTACCACTCCAACCTGATCCCACTCTCAAACACCCGCTCCTGCCCAGTCACTGGATCAACAAACCGCAATCCCTGAGCCAACAACTTCAGCGGATTGGCATAGTCATCTTCCGCATCCCGAAGCACATCGGGATAAAACGGATCATTACAGATCCCAGCCCCCAGGGCATTCATATGCACCCGCAGCTGATGCTTCTTGCCCGTGACCGGATACAAACCATAACGCCACAACTCGCCATTTCGCTCCAGCACTTCGACAGCTGTCTCGGTATTGGTTTCGCCCGGGCCTTCCTGCATCCGGAAGAACGGTTCGCCATCGATCATCCGGCTTTTATGGACCCGCGGGAAAGTCAGCTCGGGGAGTCCACGGGCGATCGCCTGGTAGCGTTTTTCGATCTGCCGCGTCGGAAATAACGACTGATACGCCGACCGGGTATCAGGGTTGGCTGAAAACAGCACCAGCCCGGCCGTGTGCCGGTCGATGCGGTGCAAGGGCACCAGGTGCGGATTGTCCAGTCGCCGGATCAACCGTCGCAACAGGGTTTGTTCGACATACTCCCCCGCCGGCGTCACGGGCAGGAAATGCGGTTTGTCCGCCACCACCAGATGCTCATCGGCGTACAGGATTGTCTCTACCACCGGGATCGGTTTCTCGTCGGGGACTTCCCGGAAGTAATGGATGCGCAGGCCTTCGCGATAGGGCAAGTCGATATGAATAGGCCTGCCCTCACCATCCAGCACCCGGCCACGGGCAATCCGGTCCAGCCACTGCTCGCGGCTGATGGCGCTGAAGTGCTCGCACAGGCACTCCAGCACGGTGTGCCAGGAGCCGGGCGGCAGGTACAGCGTGCTGGCCTGATGATGAGCGGCGGAAAACGACGAACCGGACATTGAACACTCTTACTTATTTTGCGAGGCGGTATTATCCGACAGTCATGCAAGCCAGCCCAGTGATGATTAAATCACGCCGGGACGGATCCAGGCTTTGCCGCCGCCTCCGTAAACTCCTTCAGCCAGCGCAGCACTTGCACCGCCTCCCAGCGCCCCGGGTCGTACAAGGCGTACAACAGGCCTTGGTAACCCACCACGTCCAACTGCCTGTGATAGCCGGCACGCTGGAACAACGCCTCGATCTCAGCGAAACAGGTATTGAAATGCAACTTGTTGAACGGCGTCTTGCCTTCGGTAACCAGCCCATCCAGGCGCAATTCCTGGACCGCCTCGCGCACAACGTCCGTGGACATCCTGTTTACGCTGCTTTTCAGTTGTTCGACATTGACCAATGGACCTTCTCCGGATAGCTGTATGAACATACAGTAACCGAAGAATGCAATTTTCGCTAATCGTCATGTTTTGCAGATGGCGCAGAAATGGATCTACTCAGAAAAGCGGCAACCCGGTCAGCATCGTCGAAAGGCCAGTCCAGCTCCTCCCCGGTATCGATCCTGCGCAGCACCGGGATACGCAAGCCGTAGGCTTCGGATAGCGCCTCGCTCTCGGCGATGTCCACCAGTTCCACCAACAACCCATGCTCGACGAAAGGCATCAGCACCGCCTCGGCGACTTCACACAGATGGCAACCCAGGGTGCCGAACAACTGGCATTCAGGAGACATGGCAAGTAGACCCGAAAAAGATAGACGGTCATTCTAGGCCCGCCCTGGAAAACCGTCGAGTTGCGTCCTCGCTTCAGGGTGTTTCGGTAAAACGCTGACGCAAATCATTGAGCATCAATGCTTTTCCAGCGACGCTGAGCGTTCCATTCCCTTCTACGCTTTGAGCTGCAATCTTGAAACGGAGCGCCCCTTGTTCGCCAATCTGCTGATCATTCTCGCCTCGTCCCTGGTGGTCATCGCCCTGTTCCGGCGACTGCGCCTGCCACCCGTGCTGGGCTATCTGTGCGTCGGGCTGGCGGTGGGGCCGACGGCGCTGGATTGGGTGAACGACAGTGAAGAACTGCCGGACCTGGCCGAGCTCGGGGTGGTGTTCCTACTGTTCTCCCTGGGGCTGGAGTTCTCGCTCTCGAAAATGCTTGGGCTGCGCCGGGTCGTGTTTGGCCTCGGCAGCTTGCAGGTGCTGTGTTCGGGAGTGCTCCTGGCGGTGCTGCTGGGGTTTGCCGGTGCGCCGCTGGTCGCGGCACTGTTGCTCGGCGCAGGACTCGCCCTGTCGTCCACCGCTATTGTCAGCAAGGAGTTGAGCAGCCAGGGAGAGATTTTCAGCAGCCATGGCCAGAACGCCATCGGTGTGTTGCTGTTCCAGGATGTCGTCGCGGTCCTGCTGTTGACCCTGGTACCGGTGTTCGCCGGCAGCAGCGAGCACCCGTGGTACTGGGCGTTGCCCCTTACCCTCGGCAAGACCCTGGTGTTATTCGCAGGCCTGCTGCTGGCCAGTCGACTGCTGCTGCCTCGGCTGTTCCATGAGGTGGCCGCATCCCGTTCGGCGGAACTGTTCGTGCTGCTGGCCCTGGTGATCGTGTTACTGACGGCATGGCTGACCCATCTGCTTGGCCTGTCGCCGGCGCTGGGGGCATTCCTGGCGGGCATGTTGCTCGGGGAAAGCCACTACCGACACCAGATCGAGGCCGATATACGTCCGTTCCGCGACATCCTGCTGGGGCTGTTTTTCGTCAGCATCGGCATGCTGATCGACCTGCAACTGTTCGTCGATGACGGCTTGTTGATCCTTGGATTGACGCTGGCACTGATGTTCATCAAGGGCAGCGTGGTCGCCACCCTGGTGAAATGGCGCGGGAGCGATGGGGAAACCGCCTGGCGCAGTGGCCTGGCCCTGGCCCAGGGCGGGGAGTTCTGTTTCGCCCTGATGGCATTGATGCAGCAGAACCGTCTCATGCCCGACGACATCAGCGGCCTGCTGCTGGCAGCGACGTTCTGCTCGATGCTCCTGACCCCCCTGTTGCTGCGCGCCGCGCCGCAGATTGCCGCGCGCCTGCATCGCAAACCCAGCGAAGAGGCACAACTGGACCAGATCAGCACGCTCAACGCAGGCCTGTCGGGCCATGTCGTCATCTGCGGCTACGGGCGTGTGGGCCAATCCATCGGGCGGTTCCTGCGCCGCGAAGGCCAGGCATTCGTCGCCCTGGATGAGGATCCGGTAATCATCCAGGAAGCCGCTGTCGGGGAAAACTGCGTGCATTACGGCGACTCCCGACGCGGCGACCTGCTTGTGGCCGTTGGCTTGAGCCGCGCCAGACTGCTGGTGATTGCCGTCGACAAGACGGACATCGCCATCAGCGTGCTCAAGGAGGCCCGACGGATCAATCCCCACGTACCGATCCTGGTGCGCACCCGTGACGACAGCCAACTGGCCGAACTGCAAGCCGCCGGGGCCAATGAGGTGGTCCCGGAGCTGCTGGAGTCGAGCCTGATGCTTGCCTCCCACGCCCTGGTCATGCTCGGCCTGCCCGAACAGCAGATCCGGCAGCACGTGGATCAGGTCCGCCACGACCGTTATCGCCTGTTGCACGGCTTTTATCCCGGCAACCCGGACAAGGAGCCCTGATGCGCCGCTCAGTCCTGGCTGACCGCGCCGATCTTGTGGATCGACAGGTCGGCGCCGTAATACTCTTCTTCCTGGCTCAGTCGCAGCCCCAGCAAAGCCCTGATCAAGCCATAGACCGCGAACCCACCGGCCAGAGCAATGACAACGCCCAGCGCCGTGCCGATCAACTGGCTGACCAGGCTGACACCGCCCAGGCCACCCAGCGCGCCTTGGCCGAAGATGCCGCAAGCGACTCCACCCCAGACACCGCACAACCCGTGCAACGGCCAGACACCCAGCACATCGTCAATCTTCCACTTGCCCTGGGCAGCGGTAAAGCACCACACAAACAAGGCACCGGCGACGGCACCTGTCGCCAGCGCGCCCACCGGATGCATCAGGTCGGAGCCGGCACAGACTGCCACCAAACCGGCCAGCGGTCCGTTGTGCAGAAAGCCTGGGTCATTGCGCCCGACGATCAATGCCGCCACGGTGCCGCCCACCATCGCCATCAACGAATTGACCGCCACCAGCCCGCTCACCCCGGGCAGGGTCTGGGCACTCATCACGTTGAAACCGAACCAGCCGACGATCAGGATCCACGAGCCCAGGGCCAGGAATGGAATGCTCGAAGGTGCGAAGGCCACCAGGCGCCCGTCCCGGTAGCGACCATTACGCGGCCCGAGCAACAGCACGGCAGCCAGGGCGAGCCAGCCGCCCATGGCATGCACCACTACGGAGCCGGCGAAGTCGTGAAAACTGGCACCGAAGTTCGCTTGCAGCCAGGCTTGCAGGCCGAAATTCCCGTTCCAGACCAAGCCCTCGAAAAACGGGTAGACGAACGCGACGATCAACACAGTGGCGCACAACTGCGGTGCGAACCGGGCGCGTTCGGCGATGCCCCCGGAAATGATCGCCGGGATCGCGGCGGCAAAGGTCAGCAGGAAAAAGAACTTCACCAGCCTATAGCCATGATCGGCGCTGAGCACCGCAGCCGGTTGCAGGAAAGTCACGCCATAGGAAATCCAATAACCTATGAAGAAATAGGCCAGGGTCGAGACAGCGAAGTCGCTGAGGATCTTCGACAGTGCATTGACCTGGTTCTTTTGTCGGACCGTTCCCACTTCAAGGAAGGCAAACCCTGCATGCATGGCCAGAACCATGACTGCACCGAGCAGGATGAACAGCGTGTTGGAGCTATGGACCAGACTGTCCACGGCACTTTGCATATTTTCCATGGTGTTGGCAGACCTGAAAAAGTTGAAAAAGCACCAAACCGGTTCGCTCGCTTCGCTGACGCACCAAGTTGAAACGATCACTACCTCCAGGTAGGGGGCTGCGAGCCGTTTTGGTGCAGCAGCATCGGCACAACGACATCCCGCCCTGGAGGTGCTTCGCGGGTTGTGATTATTTGGGTTAAGGTTTTACGGGCTTGCGCCCATCTACAGCGCACAGGCGCAGGTAAATGCACCAGTACATGGCAAAAACCTGAGCAAGAGTTGTACCAGGCATTTTCACTGAACCTTCCGGCAAGGCTCATACTCGAACGCTTCAGACGTCACTTAAGGAGATTCACCCATGGCCAGACCCCAGGCAAAAAATGCTCAAGAAACCCTGATGGAAGATTTCCAGACGCTGGTCAGCGACACCGAACGGCTGCTGGATCACACCGCGACCCTGGCCGGCGATCAGGCTGACGTCCTGCGCAGCCAGATCCACGAGACCCTGTTGCGCGCCCGCGAGACGCTCAAGCTGACCGAGGAATCGGTGCGCGAACGCGGCCAGGCGGCGGTGATCGCCACCGAGGAATACGTGCAGGCCAACCCTTGGCAATCCGTCGGCATTGCCGCAGGCGTGGGCTTTCTGATCGGTCTGCTGGCGACTCGGCGCTGATGATGGGTATCGACGAATCCGGCTCGCCTGAAGCGGGCACAAAACCCACCGCGCGCCGCCTGGGTGCGGCGTTTCTCGGTTTGCTGCACAGCCACGTCGAATTGTTCGGTATGGAGTTGCAGGAGCAAAAGGCCCGCACCGTCAGCCTCCTGCTGTTCGCCGGCCTGGCGTTGGTGTTCGGCCTGTTGCTGCTGGTCGGGCTCTCGGCGCTGGTAATGATCCTGGTATGGGACACCTATCGCCTGGCGGGGATTCTCGGACTGTGCCTGTTCTACCTGCTGGCGGCGTTGTTCTGCGGGCTGCGGCTCAAGGCGGCGATCTACGACGAATCCTCGCCTTTCCACGCCACCCTGGAAGAACTTGCCAATGACCGGGAGCGACTGCTGCCATGAGCCTGCCTGATATTCCCCAAGCCCGGACCCGACAGGAAATGCGCAAGGCGCTGGTGCGCCTGCGCATGGAAATGCATCGCCAGGAGATCCGCCAGGAAACGCGCCAGCTGCTGCAACCTCTGCACCGGGTTCGCGGCATGACGCAAAGCTGGCATGAAGGCTTTGGCATCAAGCACGCGCCACTGTGGGGCGTGGCGGCGGTGTCGCTGCTGGGATTCATCACCGGCAAACGGACCCGCAGCGGCCGTACGGGTGGCATCACCGGCCTGGTCCGACTGGCAACCACATTGCTGCCGCTGATCAAACTGGCCAAGGGCATGCGCAAGCCCTGAGGCACCGCTTGAACCGAGGACCTGGTGGACCCGTGGCGAGGGAGCTTGCTCCCGCTGGACTGCGCAGCAGGCTTGTTGTGAGCGCTTCGCACTGGAGCGCCAGCCCGGTCAAGCGGGAGCAAGCTCCCTCGCCACAGGTTTGCAGCATGATGATCCTGACGTCCTGCGCGAGCATGGGTCTTGCAGCGCGGCGCACGAAACGGGAAGCTAGGGCATCGACCTTATCAAACGGAGCAACCGGCCTTGGATTGGCACACCCTGCTGAATCGCGAACGCCTCGGAAAACCCCTGCATAGCCCGCAAGAGCTGGGTCGCAGCCCCTTTCACAAAGACCACGACCGCATCATCTTTTCCGGCGCCTTCCGGCGGCTCGGACGCAAGACACAGGTGCACCCGGTTTCCAGCAACGACCACATCCATACGCGCCTGACCCATTCGCTGGAAGTCAGTTGCGTCGGACGCTCCCTGGGCATGCGCGTGGGAGAAACCCTGCGCAACGCCCTCCCCGATTGGTGCGAGCCAAGCGACCTGGGCATGGTGGTCCAATCGGCGTGCCTGGCCCACGACATCGGCAACCCACCGTTTGGTCATTCCGGTGAGGACGCGATTCGCTACTGGTTCCAGCAGGCGGCGGGCCGCGGTTGGCTTGACGCCATGAGTGAAGCCGAGCGTAACGACTTCCTGAATTTCGAGGGCAACGCCCAGGGCTTTCGCGTTCTCACGCAGCTGGAATACCACCAGTTCGACGGTGGGACCCGGTTGACCTATGCCACCCTTGGCACCTATCTGAAATACCCTTGGACGGCCCGCCACGCCGACTCCCTCGGCTACAAGAAGCACAAGTTCGGTTGCTATCAGAGCGAACTGCCATTGCTGGAGCAGATCGCCGCCAAGCTGGGCCTGCCGCAGCTTGAGGATCAACGCTGGGCGCGGCATCCGCTGGTGTACCTGATGGAGGCCGCCGATGACATCTGCTACGCCCTGATCGACCTCGAGGACGGCGTGGAGATGGAGCTTCTGCAGTATTCGCAGGTGGAATCGCTGTTGCTGGACCTGGTGGGCGACGATATTCCGGATACCTATCGCCAGCTCGGGCCGCTTGACTCCCGACGCCGCAAGCTGGCGATCCTGCGGGGCAAGGCCATCGAACACCTGACCAACGCGGCTGCCCGGGCTTTCGTCGAGCAGCAGGACGCGCTGCTCGCTGGCACGCTCTCGGGAGATCTGGTGGAACACATGCATGGCCCGGCCAAGCGCTGTGTGTTGAATGCCAAGGACATGGCGCGCAAGAAGATTTTCCAGGACAAAGGCAAGACCCTGCATGAAATTGGCGCCTACACCACCCTGGAAATCCTCCTCAACGGGTTTTGCGGAGCGGCGCTCGAACAGCATGGCGGTCGCACGCCCTCTTTCAAGAACCGCCGTATCCTCGACCTGTTGGGCAACAACGCGCCCGACCCGAACGGGCCGTTGCACGGCGCGTTCCTGCGGATGATCGACTTCATCGCCGGCATGACCGACAGCTACGCCAGCGAAATGGCTCAGGAAATGACGGGGCGCACCCGGCAATGATGAGCGGCATCTGGAGATGAGTAGGGAATAGAGATCCCAAGGCACTCCCCCTCCCTGTGGGAGCGGGCTTGCTCGCGAAGACGGCTGCACATTCAATATCATTGTTGACCGTTCTACCGCTTTCGCGAGCAAGCCCGCTCCCACAGGAATTGTGCATGGCATAAGGACCATGATTTCCATACAAACACTGGACTTATGTCCGAAAGTTATCTATTCGCGTCCCCCCATGTAATACCCCACCTCCTACATGTTTGTATAAACAAAAAAACCAAGGAAATTTCCTTTCACAAACTGCCGATTCGCTCACCGTCCTATTTCTCTCGCCTACTAAAACCCCACATCACCGTAATATCTTGCCTCTTTTTTTGTAGGAAACTTCTGAAATTGAAGTTGCATGCCCGTCTGTTCGTACGACCTCGGCTGTAACTGGGCTAAGGTGCGCGCTTTATTAAGCTCGCAGGGAATTTATTCATGAACTCCGTTTTCATTGTCGACGATCATCCGGTCATCCGCCTCGCCGTTCGCATGCTCCTGGAGCATGAGGGCTATAAGGTCGTAGGGGAAACTGACAACGGCGTCGATGCGATGCAAATGGTGCGCGAATGCATGCCGGACCTGGTCATCCTGGACATCAGCATTCCCAAACTCGACGGGCTGGAAATCCTCTCGCGCTTCAACGCCATGACCACTCCACTCAAGACCCTGGTGCTCACGGCGCAATCGCCCACATTGTTCGGTATTCGCTGCATGCAGTCCGGTGCCTCTGGCTACGTTTGTAAACAGGAAGACCTCAGCGAACTTGTCAGCGCAATCAAGGCCGTATTGTCCGGCTACAACTATTTCCCCAGCCAGGCATTGAACCCGATGCGCCCGGATGATCCGCGCAGCGTAGAGCTCGACCTTTTCAAGAGTGTCAATGATCGGGAGTTAATGGTGCTGCAACTTTTTGCCCAGGGTCGCACCAACAAGGAAATAGCCAAGGGAATGTTCCTCAGCAATAAAACCGTCAGCACCTATAAGAAGCGGCTGATGCAGAAACTCAAAGTCAAATCCCTGGTAGACCTGATTGAAATGGCCAAGCGCAACGCGCTGGTGTGAGAAACCGGATGCTCAAATGCATAGCGAAGTATCTCCTGCTGTCCGGCGCGGGGTTGTATGCAGGCCTCCTCGCTGCGACAGCCGCCGCGCCAGAGCCGTACACGCTCCTGGGTCGCTCGCCGACGGCCCCTATCGAGGTCCGGCTGGATGACGTCCACCGCGTCTGGCTGAAGGACCGACGGGAACTGGTGCTGGGAACCTCCGCACCGGATTATCCGCCCTTCGACTTGTCCACCAGCGGTCGCGATTACGAAGGCATGACCG
Source organism: Pseudomonas sp. RGM2987 (assembly GCF_022952855.1). Classification (GTDB taxonomy): domain Bacteria; phylum Pseudomonadota; class Gammaproteobacteria; order Pseudomonadales; family Pseudomonadaceae; genus Aquipseudomonas. Next base: position 55,398 of record NZ_JALJDX010000211.1, read on the forward strand.
CCGATTACGCGCAACTCATCGCCAAGGCGACCGGCCTGCCCATGCGAGTCCTGCGCTTCGGTTCGCGCGAGGCCGCCGTGGCCGCGCTCAAACAGGGGCAGATCGACCTGCTGGGCACCGCCAACGGTTTCGAGGCGCGCAACCCGGACCTGATGTTATCGACGCCTTATGCCGTCGACCAACCGGTGCTCGTCACCCGCACCAACGAGAACCCGCCCTTGGGCGACAATCTGGACGGGTTACGCCTGAGCATGGTCTATCACTACCTGCCGCTGCCGGAGATCGAAAAGCTCTACCCCAAGGCGCTCATCACCACTTATCCGTCTTACCAGAACGCCATAAACGCCGTCGCGTTCGGCCAGGCCGATGTATTTCTCGGCGATACCATTTCCACCCATTACATGATCAACAGGGGCTATCTGAGTAATATCCGCATGGCCAGCTTCGGCAAGCATGAATCCCATGGGTTCGGTTTTGCGGTCCGACGCGACGATAGCCGCCTACTGGACATCATCAACGCCACGCTCAGCCAGATCCCGATTGCCGAGCAAGCGGCCATCGCCAAGCGCTGGAGCGCCGGCAGCGACCTGTACCTCACGGACCACACGATACAACTGACCGACCGCGAGCAACGCTGGCTCGCGGCTCATCCGGTGGTTCGGGTGGTGGTCAACGAAACGTCTGCGCCCTTCACATTCTTCGATGCACAGGGTGATTTTCGCGGGATCAGCGCCGACCTGCTGGAATTGATCAGGCTGCGCACTGGCCTGCGCCTGGTCATCCAGCGACGCCAGAGTGACAGCGAAATGATCGCCTCGGTCCTGCATGATCAGGCCGACATGATCGCTGCGCTGCTGCCCAGCGGCGAACGGCAGCAACGGCTCAAATTCAGCCGTCCCTATATCGACAGCTCGTTCGTCCTGCTGACCCGCAAGCATGCAGGCACACCGGCGACACTCGATCAGTTCGCCAGCGCAAGCCTGGCTGTCGCCAAGGGCAACCCGATAATTGAATGGCTGCGCAGCCATTACCCCGCTCTGACGATCATCGAAACGGACGGTTCTTCCCGCGCCGTAGAGATGCTCGCCGATGGGCAGGTCGATGGCAGCGTGCACTCGCTGGTCATGGCCAACTACTTCATCGCCTCCCAGAGGCTGTACGACAGATTGCAGATCAGCAGCACGGTCGGTACCCAGCAAGCGCTGTTCTCCCTGGCCACGGCAAAAAATGCCACAGAGTTGAGCACCATACTCGACAAGGCACTGACCAGCATCGACCCTGACGAACTGGGCGTCATCAACAACCGTTGGCGCGGTTACGTCTCGGCATCGCAACACACCTGGCGCACCTATAACCGCCTGTTCTTCCAGGTCGTGGCGGGCGTCGGTCTGTTACTGCTGCTGTCCCTGGCCTGGAACGCCTACATGCAGCGCCAGATCAGGCAACGTCAACGAGCGGAACTGGCCCTCAATGACCAATTGGAGTTCATGCACGCACTGCTCAACGGCACGCCCCATCCGATTTACGTGAGGGATCGCAACGGTTTGCTGCAAAGCTGCAATGACAGTTATTTGGAGACTTTCGATGCACGGCGCGAGGACATCGTGGGCAAGGACGTGATGCCGGGCTCCATGAGCAACGCCTTCGAAGCGCAGCAGTACCAGGCGGATTACCAGCGCGTCATGCGCGAAGGCATCCCCCTGGTCATGGACCGCCCCTTGCACATCGGCGACAGGCAACTGACGATCTATCACTGGATCCTCCCCTACCGAAACTCCGCCGCACAGGTGCAAGGCATCATCGGCGGCTGGATCGATATCAGCGAACGGCGGCAACTGTTCGAACAGTTGCGCGCCTCCAAGCAACAGGCCGAGGACGCCAACCGGGCTAAAAGCACCTTCCTGGCGACCATGAGCCACGAAATCCGCACCCCGATGAATGCAGTGATCGGCATGCTTGAACTGGCGCTGAAACAGGCCGAAAAGGGCCAGGTGGATCGCGCCTCCATCGAAGTCGCCTACGAATCGGCATCGGGCATGCTCGAATTGATCGGCGACATCCTGGACATCGCCCGTATCGAATCAGGTCATCTGAGCCTGGCGCCCGAGCGGGTCAATCTCAGGGCGATGCTGCAATCGGTCATACGGGTATTCGAAGGCGTGGCGCGGCAGAAGAACCTCGGTTTGTCGCTGCAGTTCGATGCCGCAAATGGCAGCCCGGACGTGTTGATCGACCCGTTGCGGTTCAAGCAGGTGCTGTCGAACCTGATCAGCAATGCCCTTAAATTTACCGAAAAGGGTCAGGTCTTGGTGAAGGTCCGGCTGTCTCGAACCGCCGAGGACAACGTCTTGCGACTGCAACTGGAAGTCAGCGACAGCGGCATTGGTATCAGCCCGGCAGACCTGCAACGCCTGTTCGAACCGTTTGCCCAGGTCGACAACACCAGCCGGATGGCCCGCAATGGTGCGGGCCTGGGATTGGTGATCAGCCGCAACCTTTGCCAGATGATGGGCGGCAGCTTGCACATGAACAGCCAGCCAGGCGTTGGCAGCCAGGTCCAGGTCTGCCTGCAATTGACGGTCCTGCCGCCTGCGACGACTGACGCGCCCCCCGGGCCGGCCATCGAAACGACCGAATCTGCCCTGGACATCCTAGTGGTGGACGATCATCCCGCCAACCGCCTGTTGATGTCGCAGCAACTGGAATACCTGGGCCATCGCTACCAGGTCGCCCACGATGGCGCCCATGGGCTCGAAGTCTGGCGCGAGGGGCACTTCGACCTGGTCATCGCCGATTGCAACATGCCCATCATGAGCGGCTATGAACTGGCCCGCTCGATTCGCCGCGATGAGTCCGAACGGCAACGGCCGCCCTGCACCATCCTGGGGTTTACCGCCAATGCTCAACCCGAAGAAAAACAACGCTGCCGGGACGCCGGAATGGACGACTGCCTGTTCAAGCCAATCAGCCTGAGCGCCCTGAGCCAGTGGATCAAGACAGTCAATGCAACCAGTCGCCCCGGGGTATTCAGCGTGCAGAGCCTGGGAGCGCTGACCGGTGGCGATCCTTCGTCCACCCGGCGCCTGTTGGCTGAACTGTTCAGCAGCAGCCGCGCGGACCGTCTGGAGTTGCTCAAGGTCGCCCAAGAGGGCAGCCGCCAGGCACTGACCGAAACGGCGCACAAAATAAAAGGCGTGGCCCGGATCGTCCAGGCAACCGCGCTGATCCAGCGCTGCGAAGCCCTGGAGCAGGCCTGTCATCACGCGCAGGCACCTGGGCAGCTCGACGAATGCATCCAGGCCCTCGACCTCGCCATGCGCGAACTTGAGCAGGCCTTGGGAGCCGAGATCGCCAAGGCAAAATAATCCGGTGTTTACTATGCTGTTCGCAGCAGTGCGTACCGGGGGTGTTCTCGATCGCTTTCCCCTTCACGCGAGGAGCCGATTGAGAACACCCCTATCACTTGGAGTGACTGCAATGCCCAGCGCACCGCCTCCGGAAAAACGCCGGTTTCCCCTGCACGTCCACATCAGTGTCATGTTCACGTTGCTGTTGTTGCTGACCGGGACTGTGCTGGGCATTTTCAACTACCAACAAACCACGCAGATCATCCTTTCCAGCAGTGAAAAACTGTTCAACCGCATTGAACAGGATGTGCGTCTGGATCTGAACGGCACCTACGAACCGATCCGCCATCTGCTGGGCCTGCTGGCCGACTATCCGGCGACCCGTGCGCCTGGGGTGGTGCAACGCCTGGCCTTGCTCACGCCTTTCAGCCAGGCGCTGCGGGACAATCCGGCCCTGGCATCGTTGTACCTGGGCGACAGCGACGGCAATTTCCTGATGGTCCGGCCATTGCGTACCAAAGCCCTGAAGACCGCCCTGCAAGCCCCCGCTAACGCGGCCTATCAGGTCTGGACCGTGGAACAGGCAACCGATGCCAGTGCGCTGCGTTCCCAGTCACTGTTCTATGACGACGCCCTGACCCTCATCGGTCGCCAGGATATCACCGGCGAAACCTTCGATCCCCGCAGCCGCGGCTGGTTTCGCAGCGCAGTAGAAAGCACCGACCAGATCACCACCGAACCCTACGTGTTCTTCTCCACCCACAACATCGGCACCACCCTCGCCCGGCGCAGCGGCGAGCGGGCCGTCATCGGGGCCGACCTGACGCTGGCAGCCCTGTCCGAGACGCTGGCCAAGCACAAGGTAACCCCGGGCACCGAAATCGTTCTACTCGACCCCAAGGGCAACGCGATTGGCTACCCCGACAGCGACCGGCTCGTGGTCGACAGCCAGTCGGCGCGCCTGATCAAGGCGCGGGATCTCAACCCGGCCATCGCCGCGGCACTCGACGACCGCCACAATGCCCCGCGCCTGGAGGCCGTCGGGCGTCGCTGGATCGTGTCCCACAGCCACATGCAGGAAGGCGGGCCGCAAGGGCTGGAACTGGCGCTGCTGGTGCCCGAGGATGAGCTGCTGGGCGATGCCTACCGCCTGCGCTGGCAAGGCGCACTCATTACGCTGGCCACCTTGCTCATGTGCCTGCCCCTGGGTTGGCTGACGTCGCGGATCCTGGTCAAGCCGTTGCGGGCGCTGGTACAGGAAGCCGATGCCATCCGCAGCTTCGACTTCAACTATCCGGTATCGCGACGCTCCCCGGTGCTGGAGATCGATCAATTGAGCGTGTCGATGGCGCGCATGAAGGAAACCCTGGCGAGCTTCTTTGAAATCACCGCCAGCCTGCGTGCCGAAACCCGCTTCGCCCCGTTGCTGGAGCGGGTGCTGTTCGAGACTGTGAAAATCGGCCAGGCCCAGTCCGGGCTGATTTACCTGCGCGAAAACGACGACAATCGGGTCAAGCCATATGGACTGGTCATCGATGGCACCCCACGGGATCTGGACGCTTTCAAACTGCAAGGCTACGAGCTTCAAGGGGCCGTCGGCCCGCAGTGGCTCCAGCAGTTGGCCGCGGCGGAAAACCTGGTGACCTCCCTGGGCTTTGAACAGGCTGCCGACTTACAGGGGGTCTTGCGAGCGCTGGACGCACCCCGCGTGCACCTGATCGGTATCCGCCTGCGCAACCGTCATCACGAAACCATCGGGTTCCTGGTGCTGCTGATCAATGACAGCGGCACCGAAGCGGACCTTGAGAAGCTGCAACCGGATCGCATCGCCTTCCTGCAGGCCGTGTCGGGCGCTGCGACCGTAAGCATTGAAGGCCAGCGCCTGCAGGCCAGGCAAAAGCAACTGCTGGATTCGTTCATCCAACTGCTCGCCGGCGCGATTGACGCCAAGAGTCCGTACACCGGCGGTCACTGCCAGCGGGTGCCGGCCCTGACGCTGATGCTCGCCCAGGCCGCAGCGGCCAGCCAGGCGCCGGCCTTCGACACTTACCGGCCTACCGAAGATGAATGGGAAGCGCTGCACATCGCGGCCTGGCTGCACGATTGCGGCAAGGTCACCACACCCGAATACGTGGTGGACAAGGCCACCAAGCTTGAGACCCTGAACGACCGTATCCACGAAATCCGCACGCGCTTCGAGGTGCTCAAGCGCGACGCCTGGGTCGACTACTGGCAGGCCGTGGCAACGGGCGGCGAGCTTTCACTATTGGCACAACAACGTGATGCAACGTTGGCGGACTTGGATGATGATTTTGCTTTTGTCGCCCGCTGCAACCTGGGTTCGGAGGCCATGGCCGAAGCCGACCTACAACGCTTGCAAAGCATCGCCCGACGCCAGTGGACCCGCACGCTGGATGATCGCCTGGGGGTTTCCTGGGAAGAAAACCGGCGCCAGGAGCGCACACCCAGGCCAACCTTGCCGGTCACCGAAGCGTTATTGGCGGACAAGCCGGAGCACCTGCTGGAACGGCACGACGCCGAACTGATTCCACCGGACAACCCCTGGGGCTTCCAGCTCGACGTGCCGCAATGGAAATACAACCGTGGCGAGCTCTACAACCTGAGCATCACCCGCGGCACGCTGACCCGCGAGGAGCGCTACGTGATCAATCATCACATGGTGCAAACGATCCTGATGCTCAGCCAGTTGCCCTTCCCCAGTCATCTGGACAACGTGGCGGAAATTGCCGGTGGTCATCACGAGAAAATGGACGGCAGCGGTTACCCCAAGCGGCTCAAGCGCGAGCAGATGAGCCTGCCGGCGCGCATGATGGCCATTGCGGATATTTTCGAAGCATTGACGGCCGCTGACCGCCCCTACAAGAAAGCCAAGAAACTGAGCGAAGCGCTGGGGATCATGGCGACCATGTGCCGTGACGCCCATATCGACCCCGAGCTGTTCGAGTTATTCATCGAGGAGAGGATCTACCTGCGCTACGCCGAGCAGTTTCTCGACCCGCAACAGATCGATGAGGTCGACCCGCACAGCCTGCTGGTCAAGGCAGGGCTCCAGCCATGAGCCCTGTTTCAGAGCGCCGCTCAGCAGTCCGTCAGGCGCAGGAATATTCCGGCCAGTTGCTCGATGCCGGCCTGGTCATGTTCGGTAAAGCGCGCCAGTTCAGGGCTGTCCAGGTCAAGCACGCCGATCAGGCGCCCGTCCTTGACCAGCGGCACCACCAGCTCGCTGTTCGACGCGCTGTCGCAGGCGATGTGTCCAGGGAAGGCATGTACGTCCTCGACGCGCTGGGTCTGCAGGGTAGCCGCCGCCGTGCCGCATACCCCGCGACCGAAGGGAATCCGCACGCAGGCAATCTGGCCCTGGAACGGCCCCAGCACCAATTCCTCATTGCGATTGAGATAGAAACCGGCCCAGTTCAAGTCGTCCAACTGACTGAACAGGAACGCCGAGAACTGCGCGGCGTTGGCGATGAAGTCGCGCTCATCCGCCAGCAAGGACTCCAGCTGTGCCGCTAACAAACCGTAGCCATCGAGGCCCTGGCCGCTGCTTTTCAAATCGATCATGCCTTGTGCTCCAACAGTTTCAGGCCTACCCAATACCGGGCAAATTGATAGGCGCAACGTCCATTTCGATTGCCACGTCCGGTGGCCCAGCGCACCGCCTGAATGTCCAGCGCTTCGTCGCGTTGCCAGGCCAGTCCGGCCTTGGCCGCCAGCTCGCCGATCCAGTGCTCCACCACGTTGAGGAAATGCTCCTGGGTAAACGGATAAAACGACAGCCACAAGCCGAACCGGTCGGACAAGGCGATCTTGTCTTCCACCGCTTCGCTGGGGTGGAGTTCGCCGTCGACCCGCTTCCAGTTCTCGTTGTCGCTTTCCTTTTCCGGCACCAGGTGACGGCGGTTGGAGGTTGCATACAACAGCACGTTGTCCGGCGCCTGTTCGAGGGAACCGTCCAGCACGCTTTTGAGCACGCGGTAATCGCCCTCGCCGGACTCGAACGACAGGTCATCGCAGAACAATACGAAACGCTGAGGCAGTTTCGCCACCTGCTCGACCACCCGAGGCAGGTCGGCCAGGTGATCGCGCTCGATCTCGATCAACCGCAGGCCCTGCCCGGCGTGCTCGGCCAACAGCGCGCGCACCAGCGACGATTTGCCGGTGCCACGCGAGCCCCAGAGCAACGCATGGTTGGCCGGCATGCCATCGAGGAATTGCCGGGTGTTGCGGCCCAATTGTTCGACCTGGCGGTCGACGCCAATCAGGTCCGACAGACGCATGTCGAGGCTGACTTGCAGCGGCAGCAGATAGCCACTGCGTCCGTCTCGTTGCCAGCGCGCCGCCAGGGTCTGGGACCAGTCGATGGCGGGCCGCGGCGCAGGCAGCAGAGGCTCGATCCGGGCCAGCACGGCATCGGCACGCTCAAGAAAAGCATTCAATCGCGAGTCCACGTCTTCTCCTCGGGCACGTTCACAGTAATGATGGCGCTACAGCAACGAAACGCCTTATCCAATGGCGGGTCTACCCCACACAACACAAACCGGTTGCACCGGTATTCAGAGATGATCAGCTATGCTTGAGCGGCGAAGGGAAACGTAAGTGGTTCAGCACTCAATGGACATCAGATTTACCCAACGGCTGTCTTACAAGCAGGCACGCCTGACCGTCCTGGTGGGCTTCGTGCTGGGCACCTTGCTCAGCCTGATGCAGATCGGCATCGATTATGCCAGCGAAGACGCCTCGATCAACCGGGAAATCCTGTCGCTGCTGGAAATCAGCCACAACCCGGCCTCGCGCATCGCCTACAACATCGACGCCGAACTCGCCCAGGAACTGTCCATGGGCTTGCTGCGCTCGCCGGCCATCATCGGCGCCGAACTGATCGACAACAACAAGACCGTACTCGCCAGCGTCAAGCGACCCGAACTGCAAAGCAGCTATCGGTTCATCAGCGATTTCCTGTTCGGCGCCCAGCGTCAGTTCGAGGACCGGCTCTACCTGGACCATCTGCCCGGCGAGTCCCTGGGCGTATTGCGCCTGGACGTCGATACCTACGCGTTCGGCGCACGCTTTCTGCGCCGTGCCGAGGTCACGTTGCTCAACGGCTTCGCCCGCAGCCTGATCCTCACCGGCCTGTTGCTGGCGTTGTTCTATGTGATGCTGACCAAGCCGCTGGTGCGGGTGATCCGCGAGCTGAGCAGCCGCGACCCGAGCAGCAGCGAGCAGAATCGCCTGGAATGCCCATCCGGCCACCAATCCGATGAAATCGGCGTGCTGGTGTCGGTCGCCAACCAGCAGTTCGAAAACATCAGCACCGAAATCCAGCAACGGCGCACCGCCGAAAACCGCCTGACCGAATACCTGGCCCAACTGGAAAACATCGTCTCGGCCCGCACCGCCGAACTCAAGGCCATCAATGCGCGCCTCAGCCAATCCAACGAGGAACTGGAAGTCGCGCGGCGCACCGCCCTGGACATGGCCGAGGCCCGCTCCGCCTTCCTCGCCAACATGAGCCACGAAATCCGTACGCCGCTCAATGGCCTGCTGGGCATGATCGCGTTGTCCCTGGACGGTCCGCTGACGGCCGAACAACAACAGCAACTGTCGATTGCCCATGACTCGGGCAAGGTCCTGGTGGAACTGCTCAACGACATCCTCGATCTGTCGAAATTCGATGCCGGCCAGTTGGAACTCGAGCGAATCCCGTTTGACCTGGGTTCCCTGATCGAAGACACCGCCAACCTGCTTTCGCAGAATGCCGCGCCCAGCGTCGAGCTGGCCTGCCTGATCGATCCACAGTTCCCGGCGCAGGTGCTGGGTGACCCGACCCGGGTGCGCCAGATCGTCAGCAACCTGCTGTCCAATGCGCTGAAGTTCACCCGTTTCGGCCGGGTCGATGTGAAGTTGAGCCACTACGAAGGCGGCGTGCGCATCGAGGTCTGCGACACGGGCATCGGTATCCCCAAGGAGGCCCAAGCGCGGATCCTGCAGCCCTTCACCCAGGCCGGCGCCGGCATCACCCGCCAATTCGGCGGTACCGGGCTGGGCCTGGCGCTGACCTACAACCTTTGCGAAGCCATGCAGGGCCGATTGACCATCAGCTCCGAAGCCGGTTTCGGCAGCCAGTTCTGCGCCGACCTGCCCCTGCCTTGCCACACCCCGGCAACAGCGCCCGAGCCGTTGCGTGGCAATGTCGTCGCCATTACCGCCGGTAGCAGTGGGTTGGCCGAGTTGCTGCGGATGCAGTTGCCGGGCTGGGGGCTGGATTATGTACGGCGCTCGGTGGATGACGGGCTGCTGGGGCTCGCGCCTGACGTGCTGATCACCGACTGCCCGGAATGCCTGTTCAACTTGCGACCGACCTTCGACGCCCCCATCCTGCTGGTCACCGCCTATGGCAGCTTCATGCCCAGCGAAGAGGCCGCCGCCCTCGCGCCGCTGGTCCAACAGGCCCGGCCACTGGCGCGCCATGCGCTGCATCAGATTCTGCGGCGCGCCTTGCAAAGCGAGGCGACCACGATCGACGAGGCAAAAATCGAAACCCTGGCGCCGTCCCGCCGCGGACGGATCCTGCTGGTGGAGGACAATCCGGTGAACCAACTGGTGGCCAAGGGCATGTTGGTGAAACTGGGCTGCGAGGTGACCGTCGCGGCCCACGGCGCCGAAGCCCTGAGCCAGCTTGAGCAACGGGTTTTCGACCTGGTGTTGATGGACTGCAACATGCCGGTGATGGATGGCTACGAAGCCAGTCGGCAGATCCGCCATAGCGGGCGCTGGTCAGAGTTGCCGATCGTGGCATTGACGGCCAACGCCATGCCCGAGGAGCGCGAACGCTGCCGGGCATCGGGCATGAACGACTACTTGTCCAAACCGTTTCGCCGTGAAGAACTGGCGGCGATCCTGGATCAATGGGTGCCGACTACGTCAGCGTTTTGATCTGTCCCAACAGGTGATCGAGACCGTCGCGCAAGGTGTCCAGACGGTCCAGGTCGACACTGCTCTCGCACAACAGGCGAGCCTTGAGCGGAGCGACCTGGTCACGCAAAGCCCAGCCTTGCTCCGACAGGCTCAGGTGCACCTCCCGCTCATCCCGGGCCGAACGCTGGCGCTGGACCAGGTCCAGCTGTTCCAGGCGCTTGAGCAGCGGCGTCAACGTGCCGGAATCCAGCAGCAAGCGTTCGCCCAGGGCCTTGACCGTCGGTTGCTCCGGCGCCGTGTCGTGCCATTCCCACAGCACCAGCATCGCCAGGTATTGTGGATAGGTCAGGCCGAGCTGGTCGAGCATCGGCTTGTAGCCACGGATCACCGCCCGCGAGGCGGCGTACAACTTGAAGCACAACTGGCTGTCGAGCTTCAGCGAATCGGCTGACAGGTCATTCATTTGAGCAGTGCTTCAATCTCGCCGGTGAGGTCCTGGGGTTTGGTGGTCGGGGCAAAACGCTTGACCACCTGGCCGTCCTTGCCGATCAGGAACTTGGTGAAATTCCACTTGATGCCCTTGGACCCCAGCACGCCGGGCGCCCGCTGTTTCAACTGGACGAACAACGGATGAGCGTCGGCGCCGTTGACCTCGATTTTCTTGAACAGCGGAAAACTCACGCCATAGTTCAGCTCGCAGAATTCGCTGATCGTCCCTTCGTTACCCGGTTCCTGCTTGCCGAACTGATTGCAGGGAAAGCCCAGCACCACCAGCCCCTGATCCTTGTAGGTCTGCCACAGCGCCTCAAGGCCTTTGTATTGCGGGGTGAAACCGCACTGGCTGGCGGTATTGACCACCAGCACTGCCTTGCCGGCGAAATCGGCGAGGGTTTTCTGTTCGCCCTTGATGGTGGTGCACGGGATACTCAGCAGGTTGTCGCTCATGGCAAGGCTCCGATTGAAGGTTGGATGCTGAAGATAGCGAGCAATTGAATTGCGTGCAATTTAATTGACAAAAATGATACCCCGTCATGAGTGAAGCCTCAGGCATCGCTACACGTCCGTGGCGAGGGAGCTTGCTCCCGCTCGGCTGCAAAGCAGCCGCAAATCCATCACCACTCCATCGAACCGCATCAGGTCCTTTTGGGGCGGCTGCGCCACCCAGCGGGAGCAAGCTCCCTCGCCATGGTAAGCTGGCTGGCGCAAAAATTTGTTCGTACCGAGCCTTTGGCGGTTACTCCCGGGGAACCAGATCCAGGCACACCGAGTTGATGCAATAGCGCAGCCCCGTGGGCGGCGGGCCGTCAGGGAAGACGTGGCCCAGGTGTGAATCACACTTGGCGCAGACCACTTCGGTGCGGATCATGCCGTGGCTGACATCCCGCACTTCCACTACCGCGCTGCCCTCGATCGGCGCATAGAAACTCGGCCAGCCACAGCCGGAGTCGAACTTGGTCCGCGAATCGAACAACGGCTCGTTGCAGCAGATGCAGTGGTAGACGCCGTCGGTCTTGGTGGCGTTGTATTTACCGGAGAATGGTCGTTCGGTGCCCTTCAGCCGACAAACGTTGTACTGCTCCGGATCGAGCATGGCGCGCCATTCTTCAAGGGTTTTTTCCAACTTTTCCATCGTCCTACCTCGGCAATTGAAAAAGCCCGATCCGACGCTTTTAAGCAGATCGGGCGGCACGTATGATTGCGCCTCGTCAGGCGCCAGTCTGGCAGTCACGTCATGCGCATTCAAACGGATTGTGACGCCTACACCGCGTCAGGCCTGGGCACAGACGCAGGAATCCCAGTACGGTAGTTCATACGCCGCCTGGATCGTTCATTTTCGGGAACACATCGCCATGCAGGTCAGCAAATCGAACAAGCTCGCCAACGTCTGCTACGACATTCGCGGCCCGGTGCTCAAGCACGCCAAGCGCCTGGAAGAGGAAGGCCATCGCATCCTCAAGCTGAACATCGGCAACCCGGCCCCCTTTGGTTTCGAAGCGCCCGATGAAATCCTCCAGGACGTCATCCGCAACCTGCCGACCGCCCAAGGCTACAGCGACTCCAAAGGCCTGTTCAGCGCCCGCAAGGCCGTGATGCAGTACTACCAGCAGAAACAGGTCGAAGGCATCGGTATCGAGGACATCTACCTGGGCAACGGTGTGTCCGAGCTGATCGTGATGTCGATGCAGGCCCTGCTCAACAACGGCGACGAGGTGCTGGTGCCGGCGCCGGACTATCCACTGTGGACTGCCGCCGTGAGCCTGTCCGGCGGTAACCCGGTGCATTACCTGTGCGACGAACAGGCCAACTGGTTCCCGGACCTGGCGGACATCAAGGCCAAGATCACGCCCAATACCAAGGCGCTGGTGATCATCAACCCGAACAACCCCACCGGCGCCGTGTATTCGCGCGAAGTGCTGCTGGGCATGCTGGAACTGGCCCGCCAGCACAACCTGGTGGTGTTCTCCGACGAAATCTACGACAAGATCCTGTATGACGACGCCGTGCACGTCTGCACTGCGTCCCTGGCTCCGGACCTGCTGTGCCTGACCTTCAACGGCCTGTCCAAATCCTATCGGGTCGCAGGCTTCCGCTCCGGCTGGATCGCCATCTCCGGGCCCAAGCACCATGCCCAGAGCTACATCGAAGGCATCGACATGCTCGCCAACATGCGCCTGTGCGCCAACGTGCCGAGCCAGCATGCGATCCAGACCGCGCTGGGCGGCTACCAGAGCATCAACGACCTGGTCCTGCCCCAGGGCCGGCTGCTGGAGCAACGCAATCGCACCTGGGAACTGCTCAACGACATTCCCGGCGTCAGTTGCGTCAAGCCAATGGGCGCGCTATATGCCTTCCCTCGGATCGATCCGAAGGTCTGCCCGATCCACAACGATGAAAAATTCGTCCTCGACCTGCTGCTGTCCGAAAAGCTGCTGGTGGTCCAGGGCACGGCGTTCAACTGGCCATGGCCGGATCACTTCCGCGTCGTGACCCTGCCCCGGGTCGATGACCTGGACCAGGCCATTGGCCGGATCGGCCACTTCCTCAAGTCCTATCGTCAGTAAGCCGAAGAGCGTGCGGGGCGTCCTCGTCTCGCACGCTGTCTGATTCAGCAACATATCCACTCAGAAGATTCCGACAGGCCTCCTACACTTGGGATGGGGCAACCAGGAAGCGGCCGTGTCCAACGTTCACGGGGCATCAGCACCAGATTTCTTTTCCTCGCTCACTTTCAGAAAAGTCTTTCAAACATTTAGGACGCTTGTAGGACATAGTTTGAAATAGTCAGCGAGTTGAATAGCCAGCGGCAGCACCTTATATACCCGCATAACGCTACATCTTTAGCATGAGGAGATTTCCACAACCATGATGCGCATCCTGCTGTTCCTGGCCACTAACCTGGCGGTCGTGCTGATTGCCAGCATCACCCTGAGCCTCTTTGGCTTCAACGGGTTCATGGCGGCCAACGGGATTGACCTCAACCTCAATCAGTTGTTGATCTTCTGTGCGGTGTTCGGCTTCGCCGGCTCGCTGTTCTCGCTGTTCATCTCCAAGTGGATGGCGAAAATGAGCACCGGCACCCAGATCATCAGCCAGCCGCGCACCCGCCACGAACAATGGCTGCTGCAGACCGTCGAGCAACTGTCCCGCGAAGCCGGGATCAAGATGCCGGAAGTCGGGATTTTCCCGGCCTACGAGGCCAACGCCTTCGCCACCGGCTGGAACAAGAACGACGCACTGGTCGCGGTCAGCCAGGGTTTGCTCGAGCGGTTCTCGACGGATGAAGTCAAGGCCGTGCTGGCCCACGAGATCGGCCACGTTGCCAACGGCGACATGGTGACCCTGGCGTTGGTCCAGGGGGTGGTGAACACCTTCGTGATGTTCTTTGCCCGGATCATCGGTAATTTCGTCGACAAGGTGATCTTCAAGAACGAAGAAGGCCAAGGCATTGCCTACTACGTGGCAACCATCTTCGCCGAACTGGTACTGGGCATCCTCGCCAGCGCCATCGTCATGTGGTTCTCACGCAAGCGCGAGTTCCGCGCCGACGAAGCCGGCGCACGCCTGGCCGGCACCACTGCCATGATCGGCGCCCTGCAACGCCTGCGCGCCGAACAAGGCCTGCCGGTCCACATGCCCGACACGCTGAATGCCTTCGGCATCAACGGCGGTATCAAGCAGGGCCTGGCCCGGATGTTCATGAGCCACCCGCCGCTGGAAGAGCGCATCGACGCACTGCGTCGTCGCGGCTGATCGGTTCAAGCGTCAAGAAGAAGCCCGCAGCAATGCGGGCTTTTCTTTGTCTGCAGTTTTATGCGTTGCCGGGTCTGGCCTCATCGCCGGCATAGACACACAGCATCAACGACTGGAAATCCGATACACCCGCTCATCCAACCTCGTTACACCCGCCTGCAAAAACTTCCAGCTTTCCCCCAGCACATCCTGTTCCTGCAAGACCTCCAACTGCCAATTGCCCCCCAACAACCGCCGCACCTCGTCGTCATCCACGGCAAAGGGCGGGCCAGGCATCTCGGGCTGGTTGTAATCCAGCGTGATCAGCAACCCAACACAGCTTGGCAGGATGGCCTGCAAATGCGCCGCATATCGCTCACGCATCCGCCCAGGCAGGGCAATCAACGCGGCCCGATCGTACAGCGCCACGCAGTCGACCAGGTCATCCGAACCAAGGGCAAAAAAATCACCGCAGCGGATTTCAATGTCCCCGGCACGGAACACCTTGAAAGCTCCCTCCTCGCTCACGCTCGGCTTCAACTGATGTTCATCGAAAAAATCGGTGATGGCCTTTTCCGACAGCTCCACCCCCAATACCGAATGCCCTTGATGGGCGAGCCACAACAGATCCAGGGTCTTGCCGCACAAGGGCACCAATACCCGGCTGCCCTGCGCCAATCCCATTTGCGGCCAGAAACGTTGCAAGTAGGGGTTCACGTCCGACGAATGAAAACCGATCTGATTCGTCGACCAGCGCTTATGCCAAAACTCGGGCTCCATGACTCGCTCCAAAAAATCGATCAAACCGGGCTAAAACTTATATTAGATTTAGATGATTGACCTGACGGAAGATGACGACATCTTAACGCTCTGGAGTCCTTTCATGCTGCCCAGCCTGTTCATCTCCCACGGCTCACCGATGCTCGCCCTGGAGCCCGGCGCCAGCGGTCCGGCCCTGGCTCGCCTGGCCGCGCAATTGCCCAGGCCCGAGGCTATCGTCATCGTGTCCGCCCACTGGGAAAGTGACGAGCTGCTGGTCAGTGCCAATCCTCAGCCGCGCACCTGGCACGACTTTGGTGGCTTCCCGCCGGCCCTGTACGCGGTGCAATACCCCGCGCCGGGCAATCCGGAACTGGCCGCGCAAGTGAGCGCGTTGCTCAATGCCGCACGCTTGCCGACGCGCCTCGACCACCAGCGGCCATCCGACCACGGCGTCTGGGTGCCGTTGTCCCTGATGTATCCCGAAGCCGATATCCCGGTGGTCCAGGTTTCGCTGCCCAGCCGCCACGGCCCGGTATTACAGACGCAAGTCGGCCAGGCCTTGGCGAGCCTGCGCGAGCAAGGCATCCTGATGATTGGCTCAGGCAGCATCACCCATAACCTGCGCGACCTGGACTGGAACGCCGGCCCCGAAAGCATCGAGCCCTGGGCCAAGGCGTTTCGCGATTGGATGGTGGAGAAACTGGCGGCAGACGACGAGGCCGCTCTGCATGACTACCGTCGCCAGGCGCCCAATGCCGTGCGCAGCCATCCCAGCGACGAGCATCTGCTGCCGCTGTATTTCGCCCGGGGAGCCGGCGGGTTGTTCAGCGTGGCTCATCAAGGGTTCACGATGGGGGCGTTGGGGATGGACATCTATCGGTTTGGCTGACGCTGTACCGAGTCGCCCTCTTCGCGAGCAAGCCCGCTCCCACAGGGGATCTATGGCGCTCACAAATCCCCTGCGGGAGCGGGCTTGCTCGCGAATGAGACGACACCGATCAACCTGAAGGCCCACAAACCAACAGGCAAAAAAATCCCCGAACCAGTCGGGGATTTTTCATGCTCGATCAATCAGCCCAGGGGCCGATCAATCTTCGCGATAGCGACGCAGCTTGAGTTGCTTGCCGGCCACGCGAGTGTCCTTGAGCTTGGCCAGCAACTTCTCCAAGCCATCTTCCGGCAGTTCCACCAGGCTGAAGCTGTCACGCACCTGGATGCGACCGATGGCTTCACGCGCCAGGCCGCCCTCGTTGAGGATGGCACCCAGCAGGTTCTTGGCGGCGATGCCGTCACGGGCGCCCAGCGCGGTACGGCAACGAGCACGACCCTCGGCCAGTGGGATCGGCGCACGACGCTCACGATCACCACGGTCCGGACGATCACCGCTGCGCTCAGGACGATCGCCACGCGGTGCGTTGTTTGGCACCAGCGGACGCTCTTTCTCGATGGCAGCCAGGTTCAACGCCTGACCGTTGGTGGCCTTGCGCAGCAGGGCGGCGGCCAGGGCACGCGGGGAGCAACCGATGTCGGCGGTCAGGCGATCGAGCAGATCACCGTGGGTCGATTCGGCGTCAGCCACCAGCGGCGACAGGCTGTTGGTCAGTTTCTTGATGCGCGCATCCAGAACGGCCTGAGCGTCCGGCAGACGAACTTCGACGACCTTCTGACCGGTCACACGCTCGATCACTTGCAGCATGCGGCGCTCACGCGGAGTGACCAGCAGCAGTGCACGACCTTCGCGACCGGCACGGCCAGTACGGCCGATACGGTGAACGTAGGATTCCGGATCGTACGGCATGTCCACGTTGAACACGTGGGTGATGCGCGGAACGTCCAGGCCACGGGCGGCAACGTCGGTCGCCACAACGATGTCCAGGCGGCCATCCTTGAGGGAGTCGATCACGCGCTCACGCTGGTTCTGGGCGATGTCGCCGTTCAGAGCAGCGGCCTTGTAGCCTTTGGCTTCCAGGGCGCTGGCCAGGTCCAGGGTCGCTTGCTTGGTACGCACGAACATGATCAGGGCGTCGAAATCCTCGACTTCCAGCAGGCTCAGTACGGCCGAGGTCTTCTGGTCGGCGTGAACCAGCAGGTGAGCCTGCTCGATCGCGGTGACGGTCTGGGTCTTGGTCTGAATCTTGACGTGTTGCGGATCGCGCAGATGGCGCTCGGCAATGGCACGGATCGACTGCGGCAGGGTGGCCGAGAACAAGACGGTCTGACGGGTCGCAGGAAGCGCCTTGAAGATGACTTCCAGGTCGTCCATGAAACCCAGTTTGAGCATTTCGTCGGCTTCGTCGAGAACCAGGTGGTTCACGGTGGCCAGTACTTTTTCGTCACGACGCAGGTGGTCGCACAGACGACCCGGAGTGGCGACAACGATCTGTGCACCATTACGGATGGCTTTCAGTTGCGGCCCCATCGGGGCACCGCCGTAAACGGCCACAACGGTAACGCCAGGCATTTGCTTGGCGTAG
Source organism: Pseudomonas sp. RGM2987 (assembly GCF_022952855.1). Lineage (GTDB taxonomy): Bacteria > Pseudomonadota > Gammaproteobacteria > Pseudomonadales > Pseudomonadaceae > Aquipseudomonas. The sequence continues at coordinate 73,147 of NZ_JALJDX010000211.1, forward strand.
GTTTCGAAAGCGGTTGCTACTTGCAGCGCCAACTCTCGGGTTGGCGCCAGGATCAGGGCTTGCGGCTCGCGCTTGGCAGGATCGATGCGATGCAGGATCGGCAGGGCGAACGCTGCGGTTTTACCCGTACCGGTTTGCGCCTGGCCAATCATGTCGTGGCCGGCCATGATGATCGGGATCGATTGCTGCTGAATAGCCGAAGGCTCTTCGTAGCCGGTCGCTGCGACGGCTGCAAGAATGTTCGGATTGAGATTGAAAGCGGCGAAGCCGCCGAGTTCCTGGGTCATGGGTCTGCCTCTAAGTGCATCCGCAAAGACCCATGCTCCAAAGCTGCGCATGCCGTGTTGAGACTCAAGAGTCGCCCTGGCAGCTTTGTCGGCGGGGATTTGCGAAAACGAATGAATGAAAAAGAACGTCTGGAAGCATCCGTTGTGCGGACATGCAACCGAAGCTGACTTCGGAAACTGCGCTACCTTGACGCGGCCCGGCTAAAGGCCGGCGCGCACTATACCGGAATTCGGCCAAAAAGGGAGCTTTTTTTACAGGGACTAAAACGTTTCACCTTGGGTAAAGCAGGTTCACCACAGGGTCTCTGCTTCACCCGAAACCTGTGGCGAGGGAGCTTGCTCCCGCTCGGCTGCGCAGCAGACGCCTTGAAGCAGGCGCAGTACCGAAGGGGGACGCTTCGCGCCCCAGCGGGAGCAAGCTCCCTCGCCACAAGAGCACCAGACAGGACAGTGCCCTCGGGCCTGCATTGTTCACCAACTCAAGTCGCCGGCCGAATCGCCTTGATCAACGGCAACAACGAATACCCGAGTCGCGGCGCCAATCCCTCGGCCCGCGTGATCAATCCGTCCATGTCCAACACCTGGTCCAGGTCGGACGGCACGATCAGGATCACGTTGCCCTCCTTCACCGGCAGTTCCCAATAGTGCCGGTGGTACAAACCGCGCAACAGCGCAGCGCCCAGGGGCTTGCCATCGTCGGTGGCCCATTGGTTGATGACCAGCCAGCCGCCCGGGTTGAGGCGTTTCTGGCAGTCTTCAAGGAAACCCCACGCCAAGTGCCCGACGCCGGGGCCGACATCGGTATAGAGGTCGACGAAAATCAGGTCCGCAGGCTCGGCGGTTTCCAGCAGCTCGAGGGCATCGCCGACGCGGATGTACAGCCGCGGATCGTCGTCCAGCCCCAGGTATTCAATGGCCAGGCGCGGCACGTCGGGGCGCAACTCGATGGCTTCGACGTCTTCCAGCGGCAGAAACTTGAGACAGGCCTGGGTCAGGGTCCCGGCCCCCAGCCCGAGGAACAGCGCGCTCTCCGGCTGTTCGTGACACAACGCGCCGATCAACATGGCGCGGGTGTAGTCGTATTCAAGCCAGCTCGGATCGGCGGTGAACACACAGCTCTGCTCGATGGCATCGCCGAATTCAAGAAACCGGTAGTCGGCCACTTCCAAGACTCGGATCATGCCGAACTCGTCATGCACCTCGGCGAGCAGATGCTCGACGCGCTCCTCTGTCATTTCAACTCCTGATGCAACCGGACGGCCGCGGCTACGCGCAGAACCTGGGCAAAAGAGCAATTGTCCGCGAAGCGACGCAAACAGGTCACGCACTAATTTGCTGCTAACATGGCCGTCCGAGCGAAAACCACCTAGAGATCATGATGAGCCAACCCTGGAGTCCTGACAGCTGGCGCGCCTTGCCGATCCAGCAACAACCCCATTACCCCGACGCAGCCCACCTGCTGCACGTGGAGCAGACCCTGGCCAGTTACCCGCCACTGGTGTTTGCCGGTGAGGCCAGGGAGTTGCGCCGCCAGTTCGCCGAGGTGACCCAGGGCCGCGCCTTCCTGCTGCAAGGCGGCGATTGCGCCGAGAGCTTTGCCGAATTCTCGGCGGCGAAGATACGCGACACCTTTAAAGTGTTGCTGCAAATGGCGATTGTGATGACCTTTGCCGCCGGCTGCCCGGTGGTCAAGGTCGGGCGCATGGCCGGCCAATTCGCCAAGCCGCGCTCGGCCAACGACGAAACCATCGACGGCGTGACCCTGCCGGCGTATCGGGGCGACATCGTCAACGGCATCGGCTTCGACGAAAAAAGCCGTGTACCGGACCCGGAGCGGCTGCTGCAGTCGTACCATCAGTCCACTGCCACCCTGAACTTGCTGCGTGCCTTCGCCCAGGGCGGGTTTGCCGACCTGCACCAGGTCCACAAGTGGAACCTGGATTTCATCGCCAACTCGGCCCTGGCGGAAAAATACAGCCACCTGGCCGACCGCATCGATGAAACCCTGGCGTTCATGCGTGCCTGCGGTATGGACAGCTCGCCGCAACTGCGCGAAACCAGTTTTTTCACCGCCCACGAAGCGTTGCTGCTCAATTACGAAGAAGCCTTCGTGCGCCGCGACAGCCTGACCAACGACTATTACGACTGCTCGGCCCACATGCTCTGGATCGGCGACCGCACCCGCCAGTTGGACGGTGCCCATGTCGAATTCCTGCGCGGGGTGAACAACCCGATCGGGGTCAAGGTGGGGCCGACCATGGACCCTGACGACTTGATCCGCCTGATCGAGGTGCTCAACCCGGACAACGATCCTGGCCGCCTGAACCTGATCGCGCGGATGGGCGCGAACAAGGTTGCCGATCACCTGCCGCCGCTGTTGCGCGCCGTGCAGCGCGAAGGCAAGCAGGTGCTGTGGAGCTCCGATCCGATGCATGGCAACACCATCAAGGCCAGCAGCGGCTACAAGACCCGGGACTTTGCGCAGATCCTCGGCGAGGTGAAGCAGTTCTTCCAGGCTCACGAAGCCGAAGGCACCTACGCTGGCGGTATTCACATCGAAATGACCGGGCAGAACGTCACCGAATGCATCGGCGGCGCCCGGCCCATCACCGAGGACGGACTGTCTGACCGCTACCACACCCACTGCGACCCACGGATGAATGCCGATCAGTCATTGGAATTGGCGTTCTTGATTGCCGAGACGTTGAAGCAGGTGCGGCGGTGAATCAGATGGTTCTGTAGCGCCTGGATGATCGCTTTCGCGAGCAAGCCCGCTCCCACAGTTGATCTTCAGTGAACAAACTACTTGTGAACGACTCGGTCATTGTGGGAGCGGGCTTGCTCGCGAAGAGGCCCTCTCAGTTGCAGCCTATTTCAGCCAACACCCCCGCCAACCGAACCCCACCCTCACGCCGACAATTAAGCTGCACCCACTCCAACCCCAACCAATCAGCCATGCGCCGCAAGTTCAGCGCCAGCGCCTGCACGCCCTCCTCGTCCAGCCCGGGCGCTTCCTCGTGCACCGCGTGCACCGCCAGCCGCCCCAGGGCCCGTTCCGCCCGCAGGTCAACCCGAGCGGCGATGCGCTCGTTGTGCAGGAATGGCAGGACGTAATAGCCATACACCCGCTTGTGGGCTGGCGTGTAAATCTCCAGGCGATAGCGAAAGTCGAACAGCCGCTCGGTGCGACTGCGTTCCCAGACCAGCGAGTCGAACGGCGACAGCAAGGCGCTGGTCGCCACTTTGCGCGGGATTTTCACCCCGGGACGACACCAGGCCGGTTGCTTCCAGCCCCGGACCTCGCAGCGCAGCAATTCACCGGCCTCTTCCAGTTCAGCCAGGCGCGCGCGACTGTCAGCCGGATCGAGGCGAAAATAGTCACGCAGGTCCTTCTCTGTCCCCACACCCAAGGCCTCGGCGGCATGCATCAACAAGCCGCGCTGGGCCTGGGCCTCGTCCGGTAGCGCTTGTTGCAGAACGGCGGCGGGCAGCACCCGTTCCGGCAAGTCGTAGAGCCGCTCGAACCCCCGGCGTCCGGCCACCGTGACCTCACCCGCAGCGAACAGCCATTCCAGGGCATGCTTTTCGGCGCTCCAGTCCCACCAAGGGCCGGCCTTCTCCTGGCGCGTGGACAAGCTGCCCGCGCCCAGCGCGCCCTGCTCCCGGACCGAGTCCAGGACCCGGCGAATCACGTCCTGCCGCTCCTGGCCGAACCGAGCCAATTGCTGGTAGATCCCCTCGCCACGCGACGCTCGGTGCATGCGCCAGCGCATCAACGGATACATGGACATGGGCAGCAGCGACGCTTCGTGCCCCCAATATTCGAACAGCGTCCGACGTCGGCCCTGGCTCCAGGCCGCTTGATCGAGCAAATCGGGGTTGTATTGACCGAGACGGGAGAACAGCGGGAGGTAATGCGAGCGCACCAGCGCATTGACGGAATCGATCTGCACTACGCCCAGGCGTTCGATCAACCGGTTGAGGTGCGTGGATTGCACCGAAGCTGGCGGCGACCGCCCATTGAATCCCTGAGCGGCCAACGCCAGACGCCGGGCCTGTTTGAGGGTAAAGGACAGAGTCGCGGGCATGGAGATCTCCTTGTCTGCTCGCAACCTACCTCACCAATAAGGGGTTTGTGTAGGGAAGGATGGCTCATTTGTGCATTGGGTCATCCCAGAATGGTCGAACCACCTCCTGCTCTACGTCGGCGCGGCTGACGCCGATATCCTTGAGCGCCTCGTCGCTCATTCCGGCCAGCAGTTCGCGTTCATGGTGCAATTCGTACCAGCGGCTAAACTTGTGCAGCAGGCCGCTGATCGAGAAGCCATGGGACGAGAGTTTGTCTATCAGTAGATAACCTTTTTGACCTTTCATCGTGATGTCCTCCGTTGGGGATGGCTCAAGTCTCTCGCCAACGGTAAGATCAATCCAACGAATGTTTCTTATGCAATACATCTCGGAGATTGATCAATTGTCGAGTTACCCGAGTATCGATACGGAAGTGCTGCGTACCTTCGTCGCCATTGCAGACCAGGGCGGTTTCACTCGGGCCGGCGAACTGGTCAATCGCACCCAGTCGGCCGTCAGCATGCAGATGAAGCGGCTGGAAGAAGATGTATTGCAGCGGCGGCTGTTCGAACGTGACGGGCGTCAGGTCAAGCTCACCGCCGAAGGTCAGGTATTGCTGGGTTACGCCCGGCGGATCCTCAAGCTGCACAGTGAGGTATTCAATACCCTGCGCGAACCGCACATGGTCGGCACGGTGCGCATCGGCACGCCGGACGATTATGTGATGCGTTTTCTACCGGGGATCCTGCAGCGCTTTGCCCAGTTCTATCCCTTGATCGAAATTGAAGTGCACTGCGAATCGTCCAAGCAACTGCTGCTGCGCCAGGACCTGGACCTGTCCATCGTCACCCGCAAGCCGGGGGACGAGATCGGCCAGCTGTTGCGCAAGGAGCGATTTGTCTGGGCGGAAGCCGCGTGCTTCAACGTCCATGAGCAGACACCGCTGCCGCTGGCGATGTTCAACAGCGACTGCTTCTGCCGGCAATGGGCCTGTAATGCGCTGGATGCGATGGGCCGCGATTATCGCGTGGCGTACAACAGCTCGAGCCTGTCGGCACTGATGGCCGTAGTGGGCGCCGGCTTGGCCATCACTGCACAATTGGAAAGCCTGCTGACTCCGGACATGCGGGTACTGGGCGAGGCCGAAGGCCTGCCGGAACTGCCCGAAGCCAGCATCATGCTGATCCGCAACTTGCACAACCCATCACCCATCACCGAGTGCCTGGCCGAGCACATCGTCGAAGGCTTCAAACTTTAAGAGCCAGCAGCACCGCACACAGCACCAGAAAACCGCAGAACAGCCCACGCAACAGCCGCTCCGGCAACGCGTGGGCAACTTTTACGCCCCAACTGATACTCAATAGCCCACCGACGGCCAGTGGCAGGCCGATACTCCAGTCCACTTCGTGATGAAAGGCATAGGTGGCGAGGGTCACGCCGGTGCTGGGCAAAGCCAGCGCCAGGGACAGCCCTTGGGCCACTACTTGCGTGGTGCCGAACAGGCTGGTCAGGATCGGCGTCGCGACAACGGCCCCGCCGACACCGAACAGACCGCCCATGGTTCCCGACACCGCGCCCAGCACAGCGAGCCATGGCCAGCCATAACGCATCTGCGCAGAAGGTGGCGTGGTGGCTGCGAACATCCGGACCAGGTTGTAGAGCGTCAGCACGATCAGGAACGCCACGAAGCCCAGGCGCATGCTCTGCGCATCGATCCCGACGGCCCAGATCGAGCCAAGCCAGGCGAAGCAGAACCCCATGCAGGCCAGTGGCAGCACATGGCGCATCTCGATGCGATTGCGCTGATGGTAGCGCCACAACGCGAGCATCACATTGGGCACCACCATGACCAGTGCAGTACCCTGGGCCATCTGCTGGTCGAGGCCGAACCATACCCCCAGCACCGGAATCGCGATCAACCCCCCACCGATCCCGAACAATCCCCCCAATGTGCCCAACAAGGCGCCAAACACCACGAACACCAGACTTTCGATCACAGACCATTCCCCTTCACCAAGGCGTCTATCCTACGCATTCCGGACAAATGGGGAAATGTAACTTCTGTTCAGGACGCCAGAATTATCTGGCGCATTAAAGATTCGCCCGCTAGATTTAGCGTTCATTGAATGAAGGTTTTGCCATGAGTACCCAGCGCGACACCCCCGAAGCCTGCGCAGCCCTGCTGCTCGACAATCAGGTCTGCTTCGCCTTGCACTCCACGTCACTGCTGATGACCAAGGTCTACAAGCCACTGCTGCAGGCCTTGGGCCTGACGTATCCGCAATACCTGGCGATGATGGTGTTGTGGGAGACGGACGGTTTGACCGTCGGTGAAATCAGCACACGCCTGCTTACCGACCCCGGCTCGTTGACACCACTGCTTAAACGCCTGGAGGCTGAAGGCCTGTTGAGCCGCACTCGCAGCCGGGAAGACGAACGCGTGGTGATTGTCGAACTCACCGCAAAAGGCCGCGCCCTACGCGAAAAAGCTCTCGACATTCCCCAATGCATCCTCGCCGCCAGCGGCCAGACGCTGGAGCAGTTGAAAAAGCTGCAAGAGGACCTGCAGGCGCTGCGCGGGAATTTGCAAGACAGCCTCTGATCACGCATCCACTGCTAATCGTCGGATCGCCGAATCAACGCCCGGAGCCCGCTCGCTCCCACAGGGACCAAGCCAGCCTCAGGTGCTGTTAACACCACAGATCCAATGTGGGAGCGAGCTTGCTCGCGATGGCGGCAGTCCTGCCCCCAAGAAGCAATTACCCATCAAACCCTGAAAAATTTTTCCCCTCCTGAACGGCTCTAGATCAAGGGTTTCGAGCCCCTTCTTCTACGGCATTCGAAAAATCTCAAAAATTTATCTTGCGCACTAAACATTAGCGCTATACATTCTCTTCACACCTACTTAGCGCGCAAATATTTAGTGCAAATAAACCACCCAGAAACGAGGCTCTGATCATGCAAACTCTCTACACCGCAATCGCAACTTCCACTGGCGGCCGCGACGGTCGTGCGATCTCCAGCGACAACATCCTCGACGTCAAGCTCGCCACGCCCAAGGAACTCGGCGGTGCAGGCGGTGCAGCAACCAACCCTGAACAACTGTTCGCCGCCGGTTACTCGGCCTGTTTCATCGGCGCGTTGAAATTCGTTGCCAGCCAGAGCAAGCGCAAGATCCCTGACGACGCTTCGATCACCGCCCATGTCGGCATCGGCCAGATCCCTGGCGGTTTCGGCCTCGACATCGACTTGCACATCAGCCTGCCAGGCCTGGACCAGGCCGACGCGCAAAGCCTGGTGGATGCGGCTCACCAGGTCTGCCCGTACTCCAACGCCACCCGCGGCAATGTCGATGTGCGCCTGCACGTGACCGTCTGAACCAGCGACCCGAATTCGAACTCAAGGAGATGCACATGAAAACGCTCAGCAAAGTCTTGACCGGTACCCTTCTGGCCCTCAGCGTTGGCAGCGCCTTCGCCGATAACATCGTGGAACACAACACCCAGGCGTTTCTCGATGCACTGAACGCCGGCACCGGCAAGCCGTTGGAACAACTCTCGCCCAAAGACGCCCGCGCCGTTCTGGTCGGCGCCCAGGCGGGCGTGAAACTGACCTTGCCCAAGGCTGACGTCAGCGAGAAGACCATCCAGGTCGATGGCCAACCGATCAGCCTGACGATCGTCCGCCCGGCCGGGGTCAAGGGTGAGCTGCCCGTGTTCATGTTCTTCCACGGCGGTGGCTGGGTACTGGGAGACTTCCCGACCCACGAACGCCTGGTTCGGGATCTGGTGGCGGGCTCGGGCGCCGTCGCGGTGTTCGTCAACTACACGCCGTCACCCGAGGCGCATTACCCGGTGGCAATCAACCAGGCCTATGCGGCAACGAAATGGGTGGCCGAGCACGGCAAGCAGATCAACGTCGACGGCAAACGCCTGGCGGTGGTGGGTAACAGCGTCGGTGGCAACATGGCGGCGGTCGTAGCGCTGATGGCCAAGGACAAAGGGACGCCAGCGATCCGCTTCCAGGCCCTGTTGTGGCCGGTGACCGACGCCAGCTTCGAGACGGCGTCCTACAACCAGTTCGCCGAGGGACACTTCCTCAGCAAGAACATGATGAAGTGGTTCTGGGACAACTACACCACCGACGCAGGCCAACGCAACGAGATCTACGCCTCGCCACTGCGTGCCAGTACCACCCAGCTCAAAGGCCTGCCGCCCGCGCTGGTGCAGACTGCAGAAGCCGACGTGTTGCGTGATGAAGGCGAAGCCTATGCCCGCAAGCTCGACGCAGCCGGGGTTCCCGTCACGGCGGTGCGCTACAACGGCATGATCCATGACTACGGCCTGCTCAACGTCGTCAGCCAGGTGCCGGCGGTGCGTTCGGCGATGTTGCAGGTGTCCGAAGAGCTTAAACAGCACTTGAAGTGATGGGACCAGCCGCAACCTTTGTGGCGAGGGAGCTTGCTCCCTCGCCACAGGGTCCACTGCCGATTCCAGACAGCAGAAATAAAAAAGCCCGACTCAATGGTCGGGCTTTTTCATGCACAAGACTTCGCTTATTTAGCGCGGCCTTTGTAGGAACCGCCTTCGCGGGTATCGATCTCGATCATGTCGCCGATTTCGATGAAGTCAGCCACCGACAGCTCGGTGCCGTTCTTCAGTTTGGCAGGCTTCATGACCTTGCCGGAAGTGTCGCCGCGAGCGGAACCTTCGGTGTAGTCAACCTGACGCACGATGGTGGTCGGCAGCTCTACGGAAACCAGGCGCTCTTCGAAGAACACGGCTTCGCAGACGTCGGTCATGCCTTCTTCAACGAAAGGCAGAACGCTTTCGATGTCTTCGGCGTTCAGCTCGTACATCGTGTAGTCGGTGGTGTCCATGAACGTGTAGGTGTCGCCGCTGATGAAGGACAGGGTCGCTTCTTTGCGGTCGAGGATCACGTCGTCCAGTTTGTCGTCCGCACCGTAGACGGTTTCGGTCTTGTAACCGGTCAGCAGGTTCTTCAGCTTGGTCTTCATGATCGCGCTGTTACGACCCGACTTGGTGAATTCAGCTTTCTGAACCAGCCAAGGATCGTTGTCGATACGAATCACTGTACCGGGTTTGAGTTCTTTACCAGTTTTCATTGCGAATATCCGAATTTGGATGGGAATGACAAAAATCTAGGCCGCGTATCATATCCAATTTCCATAAAACTTCACCAGCGCCGCGGCAAGATCCGGCCGCGAGGCCTGTTCCAGACACCAGACCTGGGCATGTTTAGCGAGTTCCGGCTGCTGTTGGCGGGCAGCTTTCCAGTGTCCGGTCATGTCCTGGCCGGCATTCCAGGCTCGCCAAAGACCGCTGATCGCTTTTTCCGCCGGCTCCGCCAGGCCCCGGGTGTACAGCCTGAGAAACGCCTCGAGTTTTTCCAGGTGAACGTCTTCCTCTTGCTGATAGATGTGCCAGAGCATGGGCCGGCCGGCCCACTGGGCGCGTACGAAGGAATCTTCGCCACGCACCGCATTGAAATCACAGCACCACAGCAACTGATCGTACTGATCCTGCCGGATGAACGGCAGCACTTGGACCGTGAGGGCACCACGCCGATGCACCGCTCCGGCCTTCAGGTCAGCGACCCCGAGCCAGCGCTCTACGTCCCCCAGCACCCGACCTTCGGGAACCAGCACCTGAAAGGCCTCGTCGCCCGTCGCCATCGCGTCGAACCAACTGGCCAGGCCAGTATTTTCGTAGGCGAAGAGCGAAATCAGATACGCATCCGGCGCTCGATCGACGCCCAATCCTTGCAGGAAATTTCGCTGCGCCTCGGCATCCTGCTGAAATTGCCGACGGTGCTCAAGAAGCCCCGCCTCCCGCAGCAAACCGCCCGTCCCCTCCTGGAAGCCCGGGAAAAAAAAGTACTTCTGCACGTGTTTGTATTTGACCGAAGGCAAGCCATGACAGCCCACCACCCAGTCCTCGGCGCTCAAATAGTCGAGATTCATCCACAATGGCGTAGTCTGGCGCTCGGCCATCGCGTCCATATAGACACCAGGCAGTTGGCAGGCGAACGCGGCAATCACCACATCCGCGGCCTCGGTAGGCGGCCAGGTCTGGGGCCAATGTCGTACCTGCACACCCTGCTGCCACTGCTCGTCAAGGCTGGCGTCGATCCCTGGACAGAGCCGTTCGAAGGCCCGCAGGTCATCCACCCACAGCCGTACCGTGCAATGATGCTCGGCCACCAGTTGCCGAGCCAGGCGCCAGGTGACGCCGATGTCGCCATAGTTATCGACAACGGTGCAAAAAATATCCCAGCGCACGGTCATTCCCGACTCCTTGTGGCAAATGCCCGATTGTCCCGAATAAACCTGTGATGCAGAAGAGCCGACGGCGATTAATCTTCATGCGACAATCAGGCCTGTCCACGATCCTGCCAGGAAGCAGCCATGCCCGATCACTCGCCTGCCCCGTACCTTTCAGCCCTGAAGCTGACCGTCAGCATTGCCCTGGGCCTGTGGCTGGGGTTCCTCGCCATCGTATTGACCGGTTGGCTGCTGTCCAGATTCCTGTTCAACGAACAACTGGCGCCGGTGGCCGCCGCCGTCCACCAACTGGCGCAACCACCCGCGGTGCAACCGCCGCCCGAAGCACCGACGCCGATGTTCGAGCAATACCAGCAGAACCTGCAAAGGAACGAGCAGCGCCAGGCCCTCGATCAAGCCCGCAACAATCCCCGCAACCTGTCCAACCCCAAGTGCCAGTTCTGGCTGCAACAGGACCAGAACGCCGCCAGTGAAAAAAGCCGCGCCAACGTCCTTCAGTTCTGTGAATGACTATGAACAAACAGACCGTTCACCAGTTGATCCTGGACAAGCTCAAGATTGACCTCGATATCGCCGAACGCGCCGCCCAGACCGCGTACGAAACTGCGACCCACGAAGAGAACATCGCCGAGAACAAATACGACACCCTGGGCCTCGAAGCGTCTTACCTGGCCGCCGGCCAAGCCCGGCGGGTGGAAGAAATCCGTCAGGCCCTGGCGCTGTGCCAGAACCTGACGCTGCGGCCTTACGATGCCCGGCGCGGCATCCAGGTTGGCACGTTGATCGCTCTGGAGGATGAGGACGGTCGCGAGCAGTGGTTGTTCCTCGGACCGGACGCGGCGGGACTGAAGATCGCGCTGGTGGGGCAGCCGATCACCGTCATCACCCCTCGCTCGCCGCTGGGCCGAGGCTTGCTGGGCAAGTTCGAAGGGGATGAAGTGGAGATCGTCGTGGCGGGCGCCCGGCAACAGTTTGCTGTTACCGAGGCGATCTAGCACAAGCCTTAATGAACCGGCAGTTCGACCCCGTCGAACAGCTCTTCGAGTTCCTGCTTGTTGTGGCACTGGATGGCCTTGGCCATGACTTCCCGGGTCAGGTGCGGTGCGAACTTCTCGATGAAATCGCACATGAAGCCTCGCAGGAAGGTGCCGCGCCGGAAACCGATCTTGGTCACGCTGGATTCGAACAACTCGCTGGCATCGAGCACCACCAGGTCATTGTCGAGCTTGGTATCGACGGCCATTTTCGCCACGATCCCCACGCCCAGCCCGAGGCGAACGTAGGTTTTGATCACGTCGGCGTCGGCGGCGGTGAACACCACTTTCGGCGTCAGGCCACGATGGCTGAAGGCTTCGTCGAGCTTCGAACGGCCGGTGAAACCGAATACGTAGGTCACGATCGGGTATTCGGCCAGGGCTTCGAGGGTCAGTTTCGGCAGTTTGGTCAACGGGTGGCCCTGGGGCACCACCACGCAGCGGTTCCAGCGATAGCACGGCATCATCACCAGATCCCCGAACAGCTCCAGGGCCTCGGTGGCGATGGCGAAATCCACTGTGCCGTCGGCCGCCATCTCGGCGATCTGCATCGGCGAACCCTGGTGCATGTGCAGCGCCACGTCCGGGTATTGCTTGATGAAGTTGCTGATCACCGGAGGCAATGCGTAGCGGGCCTGGGTGTGGGTCGTGGCGATCGACAGGGTGCCTTTCTTCTCGTTGGAGAATTCCTGGGCGATCTGCTTGATGCTTTCAACTTTGCGCAGGATCTCGCCGGCCGTGGTGATGATGCGCTCGCCGGCAGGGGTCACGCGGGTCAGGTGCTTGCCACTGCGGGCGAAGACTTCGACGCCCAGTTCATCTTCCAACAGGCGGATCTGCTTGCTGATGCCGGGTTGCGATGTGTAGAGGCTTTGAGCAGTAGCGGAAACGTTGAGGTCGTGGTGCGCCACTTCCCAGATGTAGCGCAGTTGTTGAAGCTTCATATGTATCCCTCAAAGCAGTTGGACGCCACGGGCATCAGCGGCGGTATATAACTATATGAAAGGTTTGGACAATAAATCTAGAACTTTTTATAGAATGCCATCATTTAGCCTCAAACCTCGCCCTGGCGCCGGCGCTGCACCAGCGGCACCAGGTAGACCGGCACACGGGATAACTGCAATACCCGCGCAGCGGTCCTGCCCAACGGCGTCTCACCGCTGGCCCCCTGACAATGACTGCCTACGATCAGCAAATCGACCGAGAGTTTCGCAGCCTGCTCCAGAATGACCTGCGACGGATCACCCTGGTACACCCTGACCGATTTGATCAACTGCAGATCCTGCTGCCCTTCCCCCAGCTCTTCGCGAAAGCTGTCGAGCACTCGGTGTTCGATATTGGCCATCACCGTATTCAGACCCTGGCGATGAAATTCGTTCAACGCCTGCTCGTCGAGATAGCTTTGCAACACCGACTCGGCAAACAACCCCATCGGTTCTACCGCATGCACCACATACAACTCGGCTTTAAACGTCCGTGCCAACGCCAAGGCATGCTGCATCACATACGGGGCATAGAGCCCCAGGTCTGTGGCGTACAGCATCGAACGAATCATGTGACCTCCTCGCGAGCCAGAATGGCGGAGATTGATTCAGCTTAGCAGCGCCTCGGAGAGCGCGACGTGCCGCTTGCGGTCTCGGACCAAGGGCAATCAAGGCGTCACTTCGTTGCTGATGCCATGGGGCACATGACCGGTAGCAACCACCTCCCGGGCCAGTTCACAGTGACCGGTCTGATCGTCGAAAAACACATCGGCGGCGAACGCTTCGAGGAAGGCCGATTTGGTCAGGCCGCCGAGAAACAATGATTCATCCAGACGAATATCCCACTCGCGCAAGGTCCGGATGACTCGCTCGTGGGCCGGTGCCGAACGCGCCGTCACCAGCGCCGTGCGGATGGGACAGGCATCTTCGGGAAATTCGCGTTGCAGGGCATTGAGCGCCGCGAGGAAGCCCTTGAACGGCCCGCCACGCAGCGGCTCGCGTGCGGCCTGGCGCTCGCTGGCCTGGAACGCGGCCAGGCCACCCGCCTGATAGACACGCTCCGACTCATCGGAAAACAGCACCGCGTCGCCATCGAAGGCAATGCGCAATTCATCGCTGGCGGCCCGGCTGGCACCACCTGACAAAATGGTCGCGGCGGCAAATCCGGCCTCCAGGGCGCTGCGCACGTCCTCGGCGTGGGTGGACAAAAACAGATCGCAGCCAAACGCCTTGAGATACGGATAAGGGCTGCGACCGCCGACGAACGCGGCCCGCGAAATCGCCAGGCCATAATGATGGATTGAGTTGAACACCCGCAGGCCCGTGTCGGCACTGTTACGCGAGACCAGGATCACCTCGACCCGGGCCCGTCCCAGATGCTCGTTGAGGTTCAAGAGTTTTTGCACCAGGGCAAACGCGTCCCCGGGCGCCAGCACTTCGTCTTCATGCTCGATCTGGTACTGCCGGTAGGCCTCGACGCCACTGGACAGATACACCTTGTGGCTTTCGCTCAGGTCGAACAGCGCCCGCGAGGAAATCGCCAGCACCAGTTTGTCGTCGATATTGTTTGCCATGTCATCTTCTCCGCTCGCTCAGCGATTGCGTCGATCCATGAATCCCAACGCCTGGTACAAGGCTTCGATTCTTGGCAGCTCGCACCCCGCCGCTTTTGCCGCCGCCAGTGGCCTGCCGTAGATGGCCTCCAGTTCCAACGCCCGCCTGTGGGAATAGTCGTGATACATGCTCGGCCAATAATCGGGCATCTTCTCGGTCATCGTGAACAGATACCCGGCGTAGCCCGGGGCGATGTGATGCCCACAGGCCAGTGCGCCGCGTACCACTTCCTCCATCAGGGCCTGGATAAGCCCACGGCTATGCTCGTCGGCCATCAAGGGCGTGGTGCTGGCCCCGAGCAGAACCGACAAGCCGTTGTAGGGCACGTTCCACACCAGCTTCTGCCAGCGGGCCTGTTGCAGGTCGGGCATGGCCTGGGATTCGATGCCGGCGCTGCGAAACAGTGATGCCGCGGCCTCGACGACTGCCATGCGCGCCGCCTGATCACTGCAAGGGCCACTGTGATAACCGATGTTGACCGCTCCGAGTGCCTGATGGGCGACAACGCCGGGGCCAACCCGATGCACACAGACCAGGCACAAGCCGCCCAACAGGTGCAGGGAGTCGGGCAGCAACGGCCGCAGGTGTTCCTCGACATCCAGGCCGTTCTGCAACAACAGGACTCTTGCCCCGTCCGCGGCAGCCTGGATGATGGCAGGGGCAAGATCGGCATTGCTGGTGGTCTTGGCGCCGACCAGCAGCCAGTCGCAGGGTGGCATGTCAGCCGCCGAGCGATAGGCCTGGACCGGGTTGAGGGTCAGCGCGCCGTGGACCGCGCTGTCGACCTGCAAGCCGTTGTCAGCCACCGCGCCGAATTCGCTACGCAGCAAAAAGTGCACATCGAAACCGGCGCGCGCCAGCATCACCCCGTAGAACCCGCCGATCGCCCCGGTGCCGATCATTCCGATCCGCGGTTTAGCACCTGCCTGCATCTTGCCACTCCCCTGATAAACGACCCTGGCACACTATCGGCGCGAGCGGCACGGCATGCAATCCTCATTACACCCGGTTACGAATCTGCATGTTGTCGCGGTTTCCGGCTCATTCCCCTGACAACAGGGGATTAAACCCGCCCCTGCCCATTGTCGAGCAACCTCGTAACGCGATAAGGTTCGGCTCCCCGACGCGCTTAAATCCGCTGTGCACCGCCGCGCGGGGATCGCTGGCGGCCGGCACCCGTGACCTGACGAGTAACACGATGGCTGATTTACCGATCAACGACCTTAACGTCGCCTCCAACGAGACCCTCATCACGCCTGACCAGCTCAAGCGCGATATCCCCCTGAGCGACGCTGCCCTGCGCACCGTGACCAAGGGCCGGGAAGTCATCCGCAACATCCTCGACGGCACTGACCATCGCCTGTTCGTGGTGATCGGGCCTTGCTCGATCCATGACATCAAGGCCGCCCACGAGTACGCCGAACGCCTGAAAGTGCTGGCTGCGGAAGTCTCCGACACCTTGTACCTGGTGATGCGGGTGTATTTCGAGAAGCCTCGCACCACCGTCGGCTGGAAAGGCCTGATCAACGACCCTTACCTGGATGACTCCTTCAAGATCCAGGACGGCCTGCACATCGGTCGCCAGCTGCTGCTGGACCTGGCGGAAATGGGCCTGCCCACCGCTACCGAAGCCCTGGACCCGATCTCCCCGCAATACTTGCAGGATCTGATCAGCTGGTCGGCCATCGGCGCGCGCACCACCGAATCCCAGACCCACCGCGAAATGGCCTCTGGCCTGTCGTCGGCAGTGGGCTTCAAGAACGGCACCGACGGCGGCCTCACCGTCGCCATCAACGCCTTGCAGTCGGTGTCCAGCCCTCATCGTTTCCTGGGCATCAACCAGGAAGGCGGCGTCTCGATCGTCACGACCAAGGGCAATGCCTACGGTCACGTGGTGTTGCGCGGTGGCAACGGCAAGCCGAACTACGATTCGGTCAGCGTCGCGCTGTGTGAACAGGCCCTGAACAAGGCGAAGATCAAGCCGAACATCATGGTCGACTGCAGCCACGCCAACTCCAACAAGGACCCGGCGCTGCAACCGCTGGTGATGGAGAACGTGGCCAACCAGATCCTGGAAGGCAACCAGTCGATTATCGGCCTGATGGTCGAAAGCCACCTGAACTGGGGCTGCCAGGCGATCCCGAAAGACCTCGCCGACTTGCAGTACGGCGTCTCCATCACCGATGCCTGCATCGACTGGAGCGCGACCGAGAATACCCTGCGCAGCATGCACGCCAAACTCAAGGATGTACTGCCCAAGCGTCAGCGAAACTGATCGGCCCTCTTCAACACATCAAATGTCGCGCAATAAAAAACGCCGGGCTTCTCAGCCCGGCGTTTTTTATTGGGGAATCCGTTTTATCAGAGCTTCGCCGCGTGCCGCTGATGACGCTCCATGTAGCGTTCCACATAGGAGCAGGACGGGATCACGGTGTAGCCCATTTCTTCGGCGTACTGCAGCGCCCGTTCGGTCAACGCCGCCGCGATGCCCCGGCCACGCAAGGCGTTGGGCACGAAGGTACGATAGATATCCAGGGTCTGCTTGCCCAGGTCCATATAGGTCAGATAGGCACGATGACCGTCCACATTGGTCTCGAACTGATGACCAGCCTGGTCATGGTGGATGGACAACGCCTCGCTCATCACTACTCCTCGCGGGTCTTAATATTGACCCCTACCTTACCGATGTTTTTCCGGCGAAGGAACCTCTACGCCACCCCGTGCCTTCCTGGTCACCGAGCGCAAAAAACCGAACCGCTCAAACCCGAGCACGTCGTGAATAGTAGGCACCAATGACGCAAATGCTCAAGGCATGCCTGCCATCGAACGGCTAACCTCGTCGGATTTATCGATTGCGCGCCGTCGTGGTGCTGCAAGCGGTCACGGTGCAATAGCCGAACATCGCCAGTTGTTGAGTCTTGAGACGAGCAGCGGCAGTTAAAGTCACCGCCTACAGCAATAAAAGAGGCCTTGGAGGTTGCGCAAAAAATGTACAAAAGTGTAGGCAAATCAATAAACAGCGACACTAGCGGGCGTTGAAGAGTTCCACTCGATTGCGGAACTTTTCTTCAGCGGAACGCTCCATTCACGGGCTGGCGGCTGTATATTTTTTAAACAACACTAAGAAAAGTTGCTTGAAAAAGAATCACCGCCTACAATTTTTTTGCTTCTTGCGCTACGTCAGTTTACTTACTACAAGTAATGGGTAGTATGTACGCCGGCTAACTCCCCAGTCTGGGGAGACAGTCACTAATAGAAAGTCCTTGAAGGGGAACACGATGAACAACGTTCTGAAATTCTCTGCTCTGGCCCTGGCCGCAGTTCTGGCTACCGGTTGCAGCAGCGCATCGAAAGAAACCGAAGCACGTCTGACTGCTACCGAAGACGCAGCAGCTCGCGCCCAAGCTCGTGCAGACGAAGCATACCGTAAAGCTGATGAAGCTCTGGCTGCTGCTCAAAAAGCACAACAGACTGCTGACGAAGCTAACGAGCGTGCTCTGCGCATGCTGGAAAAAGCTAGCCGCAAGTAATAGTCCTTCGGGATTGTTATCGAGCCGACCCATTCTTGGGTCGGCTTTTTTATTGCCCGGTGTTTTCCCCAGGCCATAAAAAAACCCGCCGGCGTCGCGAAATGCCGGCGGGTTTCCTCAAGACGGTTACTGCTGCAGGTCGATCGACGGCGCGCTCGAGACCATCGGGGCCGAGGTGTTCGGAACAGCGACCTCGACCGGCAAGCCATCTTCGGCAGCCACCACGTCCCGCACTACATCCCAGTTCATGCGCAGGTTGCTGGTGATGTCTTCACGCTTGAGCATCGCGTTGATCACCGCGGTGTGTTTGTCCACGACCGACGGGTTGCCCTTGTCATCCAACGGTGTATGGGCTTCCAGGTAAACCTTGCCGCCGCTCACACCCAGCTTGTAGGGGTCATTGATGATCCGTACCGACGTGCCCACCGGCACCATCCCGGCCATCTCCAGCACGTTGTTGTTGAACATCCGGAAGCAACCGTGGCTGGTGCGCATGCCGATGCCGAACTTCTTGTTCGAGCCGTGGATCAGGTAGCCCGGGGTGCCCAGGGTGAACTTGAACGGACCCAGCGGGTTGTCGGGGCCGGCCGGCACGACGTTGGGCAGTGGATCACCGTCAGCGGCATGCTCGGCCTTGATCGAGGCCGGCGGAGTCCACGTCGGGTTCGGCGTCTTGGCGATGATGCTGGTGTGGGCGATCGGCGAGCCCCAGCCTTCACGTCCAATCCCCAGCGGGAAGGTGTAGACCACATTCCGGCCCTTGGGGAAGTAGTAGAGACGGTATTCGGCGAGGTTGATCACGATGCCCTCGCGCGGGCCCGGCGGCAGGATGAAACGGGTCGGCAGCACGATCTCCGTGCCAGCACCCGGCAACCACGGGTCAACCCCCGGGTTGGCGGCGACCATCTCGCTGTAGCCCAGGTCGTAGGTGGTGCCCAGGTCAGCGAAGGTGTCTTCGTACTTGGCCTTGATGACCTGCACCTGGCCGACAATGTCTTCGCCCGGCGGTGGCAGGGGCAGCTCCAGTGCTGCAACGGGGCCTGCCATACACAAGGCAGCAAGAGACAGGCAGCGGGCGACGGCAGGCAAGCGCGGCAACATCCGGGAAATCCTTCGCAGATCGAACAGAGGGAATGAAAGCGGCGATTGTACACCGCAGGCAGTTATTACGGGGAGAGCGGCGTTGGCGTGTCCGATGTGCAGCAGCCTGAACGTTGCGTCCACCTCATGTGGGAGCGGGCTTGCTCGCGAATGCGGTGTATCAGGCAATGAAGAATTATCTGGAACGCCCTCTTCGCGAGCAAGCCCGCTCCCACAATGTTCATTGAGACTGGATGATCACAACTCGAACCGCAACTCCGGCCAGATCGGGGAAGTGCCGCGCTTCTGGGATTCGAGGATCGCCCGGCACAGCGAGCACAGGCGATGGTCCTGGAAGATCCGCCGATCAACGCTCGACCAACGCGGCTGGGCTGGCAAGAGGCTGCCGCAGAGGGTCCGGTCGGCCGAGCCGCCAAGTTCCAGCTGCCGCGTCACCAGGTGCACCCGCACTTCCTGGCAGGCGAACAGATCCAGCTGTTCGTCAGGCTCGATCAGTTGGTAGGCAAACAGGGACCAGGCGGGACGCGGCATCGGGGGCTCCAGATCGGGGGCGCCACATTAGCCGAAAGCCTGCCACTAGAAAAGCGTCAAAGCAGCGGTTTGAGCGTCGGCCAGACATTTTCCAGCAACTTGCCCTGGGCGGCGACGGACGGGTGCAATCCATCGCCTTGCATCATCCCCGCAATCCCTCCGACATCCTTCAGGAAAAACGGCACCAGCGGCACGTTTTTCTCATCTGCCAACGTGGTGTAGACCTTGGCAAACGCATCGGTGTATCGCCGTCCATAGTTGGGTGGCAGTTGCATGCCCAACAGCAACACCTTGGCACCGCTGGCGCGGGAGCTGTCGATCATCGCTGCAAGGTTTTGTTGCAATTGTGTTGGCGGCTGTCCGCGCAGGCCATCGTTGCCTCCCAGTTCGAGGATCACCAGGTCCGGCTTATGGGCTGCAAGCAGCGCCGGCAGGCGTGCCTGGCCTCCGGCGCTGGTGTCGCCGCTGATGGAGGCATTGATCACTTTGTCGTCAAAACCCTCGGCCTTGAGCCGTTGTTCGAGCAACGATACCCAGCCTTGTCGGGTATCCAGGCCGAAAGCCGCGCTGATACTATCGCCAACGATCAGGACTGTACCCGCCGCTGCGTTCTGGACCATGCATATCAAGGCCAGGCCGGCACTCAAAAACCACACACGCATCGGATTCTCCATGGGCTCAAGCATTCTCACCGCGACGGACCTTAGCAAAGTGGTCTCCAGCGCGGAAGGTGAACTGACCATCCTGCACGAACTCAGCCTGGAACTGAACAAAGGCGATAGCCTGGCCATCGTCGGCGCTTCCGGTTCCGGCAAATCCACCCTCCTGGGCCTGCTGGCCGGTCTCGACCTGCCCAGCAGCGGTGAAGTGACACTGGCCGGCCAGGCCCTCAGCGCACTGGATGAAGACCAGCGGGCGCGGATCCGCGCCGAGCATGTCGGGTTCGTCTTCCAATCGTTCCAGTTGCTCGACAGCCTCAACGCGCTGGAAAACGTCATGCTGCCGCTGGAGTTGGACGGGCGCAAGGATGCCCGCGAACGCGCCGCCGAACTGCTGCAACGGGTCGGCCTGGGCCAGCGACTGACTCACTCGCCCCGCCAGCTTTCCGGTGGCGAACAGCAACGCGTGGCGATTGCCCGTGCCTTTGCCGCCGAACCCGACGTGCTGTTCGCCGACGAGCCCACCGGCAACCTCGACAGCCACACCGGCGAGCGCATCAGCGATCTTCTGTTCGAGCTGAACAAGGAAAGCGGCACGACCCTGGTGCTGGTCACCCACGATGAACGCCTGGCCCATCGCTGCCGGCGCCTGATCCGACTTGAAGCCGGCCAGATGGTCGCGCCCCTGGAGCCTTGATGGCACGCTTGCCGCTGTTGCGCCTGTTCAGTCTTGCTGTCCGTCAATTGCTGCGCGATGCCCGCGCCGGCGAACTTCGGGTGTTATTCTTCGCCCTGCTGGTGGCGGTGGCGGCAAGTACCGCCATCGGCTACTTCGGTGCCCGTCTCAATGGCGCGATGATGATGCGCGCCACCGAGTTCCTCGGCGCCGACCTGCTGCTCGAAGGCAGCTCGCCTGCCCGCTCGGAACAGATCCGCAGCGGCACCGAACTGGGCCTGGAACACGCCCGTGTGGTGGAGTTCTCCAGCGTCGTCGCCACTGACAATGGCATCCAGCTTTCCAGCGTCAAGGCCGCCGATGACATCTACCCGCTGCGTGGGGAACTGAAAAGCGCCCCCGCCCCGTTCGCCCCGGAAGAAACCGGCGGACGACCGAACCCTGGCGAGGCCTGGGTCGAAGCCCGGCTGTTGACCGCCCTGGACCTGAAGATCGGCGACAGTATCGATGTCGGCAACCAGACCCTGCGCCTGAGCCGGGTGCTGACCTACGAGCCGGATCGCGCCGGCAACTTCTACAGCCTTACCCCCCGGGTCCTGATCAACCTCAAGGACCTGGACGCCACTGGCGTGGTGCAACCCGGCAGCCGCGTCAGCTATCGCGACCTCTGGCGCGGCCCGGCGCCCGCATTGCAAACCTATCGTGACCTGATCAAACCCGGCCTGGAGCCCAACCAGCGCCTGCAGGATGCCCGCGATGGCAATCGACAGATCGGTGGCGCCCTGGGCAAGGCCGAGCGCTACCTGAACATGGCCAGCCTGGTGGCGGTGTTGCTGTCCGGGGTCGCCGTCGCACTCTCGGCCAACCGTTTCGCCAGCCGACGGTTCGACGCCAGTGCGCTGCTGCGCTGCCTGGGCCTGTCGCGCCGGGAAACCATGGTGCTGTTCAGCCTGCAACTGACCGTGCTGGGCCTGTTGGCCAGTATCAGCGGCGCCCTGCTCGGCTGGATTGCCCAGTTGGGCCTGTTCGCGCTGTTGCATGACCTGTTGCCCACTACTGTTCCACCCGGCGGCCTGTTGCCGGCAGTCGCCGGAATCGGCACGGGCCTGGTGGCATTGGCCGGGTTCGCCCTGCCTCCCTTGGCCGCGCTGGGCCGGGTGCCGCCGTTGCGGGTGCTGCGCCGGGACATGTTGCCAATCCCTTCCAGTACGTGGATGGTCTATGGTGCCGCGCTGGGTGCCCTCGGCCTGATCATGTGGCGCCTGAGCCTGGACCTGGTCCTCACCTTCGCCCTGCTCGGTGGCGGCGTCGTTGCCGCGCTGGTGCTCGGTGGCCTGCTGTTGCTGCTGCTTCAAAGCCTGCGCCGCATGCTGGCTCGCGCTTCCCTGCCCTGGCGACTGGGCCTCGGCCAACTGCTGCGTCACCCATTGGCAGCCGCCGGCCAGGCCTTGGCGTTCGGCCTGATCCTGTTGTCCATGGCGTTGATCGCGCTGCTGCGAGGTGAGCTGCTGGACACCTGGCAAAACCAATTACCGAAAAACGCGCCGAACTACTTCGCCCTGAACATTCTCCCCAACGACAAACAGGCCTTCACCGACAAGCTGCTGGCATTGTCGGCGCAATCGGCGCCGCTCTATCCCGTGGTACCGGGGCGACTGGTCAGCATCAACGGCGAGCCGGCCAGCGAATTTGTCACCAAGGACTCAGCGGGAGACCGCGCACTGCAGCGGGACCTGAGCCTGACCTGGGCCGCGGATTTACCGGCGGGCAATGTCGTGACCGCGGGCACCTGGTGGCCGCAGCAACCGCCCGACGATATTCCGGGGGTTTCGGTGGAAGGCAAGGTGGCCGAAAACCTCAAGATCAAATTGGGTGACCGGCTGATCTTCAGCGTGGGTGGCGTGAATCGCGAAGCAAAGGTCACCAGCCTGCGAGAGATTAACTGGGACAACTTCCAGCCCAACTTCTTCATGATCTTCCAGCCGGGTACGCTGAAGGATCTGCCGGCGACATACCTGACCAGCTTCTACCTGGCAGCGGGTCACGATCAGCAGATTGTCGAGCTGTCCCGGGCATTTCCGGCCGTGACGATCCTGCAAGTCGAAGCCTTGCTCGAACAGCTGCGCAGCATCCTCGCCCAGGTCACCCTGGCCGTGGAATATGTGCTGCTGTTTGTGCTGGCGGCAGGGATGGCGGTGCTGTTCTCCGGCCTGCAAGCGACGCTCGACGAGCGGATTCGCCAAGGTGCGTTGCTACGCGCACTGGGCGCCGAGCGGCCGTTACTGGTCAAGGCCCGGCGCATCGAGTTCGGGCTGCTGGGTGCAGTCAGCGGGTTGCTCGCGGCCCTGGGTTCGGAGCTGGTCAGCCTGGTACTCTACCGCTACGCCTTCGACCTGCCCTGGCACCCGCATCCGTGGCTGCTGGTATTGCCGCTGGTGGGCGCCTCGTTGATCGGTGCAGCCGGGGTGTTTGGCACCCGTCGAGCACTCAATGCCAGCCCGCTGACAGTGTTGCGCGAGGGTTGATAGACTTGCGGCATCGCTATTACAAGAAGTCACCATGAGTCGTTATCGCCCTCCCCGCACCGCCGGCACCGCGCTGATCACCCCCGAGGGTGAGGCGCGGATGCGTGCCGAATTCCATGAACTGTGGCATGTGCGCCGCCCCCAGGTAACCCAGGCGGTCAGCGAGGCGGCGGCCCAGGGCGATCGCTCGGAAAATGCCGAGTACACCTACGGCAAGAAAATGCTCCGGGAAATCGACAGTCGCGTGCGCTTCCTTACCAAGCGCCTTGAAGCGCTCAAGGTTGTCACGGAAAAACCCAGCGATCCGAACAAAGTGTATTTCGGCGCCTGGGTCACCGTGGAGGATGAAGACGGCAAGCAATCGCGCTATCGCATCGTCGGTCCGGACGAACTGGATTTGAAGCAGAGCCTGATCAGCATCGATTCACCCCTGGCTCGGGCGCTGATCGGCAAGGCCCTGGACGCCGAAGTCCGCGTCCAGACGCCAACCGGAGAAAAGGTGGTCTACATCGTGGATATCTCGTACCCGTAATCGGCGCCCGTCGCTACAGCCGGACAGCTCAACGGCGGGTGATCAATCCCTGCCGGGCGACACGGGTCAATTGCCGGATCATTTCAGGAGCGTCCGCCGCGCTGGGGGACTGGATGACGGCCAGGTCGAAACTGTCACTGGCAAAACGTGCCAGGGACTCACCGTCTTCGACAAACTGGATCAGGAAAGCAGCGGGCCCGTGATGGCGGCGCGGCCAGCCATCGAGGTAGCGCAAGAGTGTTGGTTGGTGAGTACCGCCCAAGAGGATTTTCGGATTGCGTTGCACAAGGTTCGCCGTGATAGGCGCAAGACGTACAAGGGGGCTGGGTGCATTCATCGTGTCGTGTCTCTGCCTCAAAAGTCTGCATGGCAGGTGAGAGGCAACACCGAACCAGCGCTTTAGCGGTACTTCGAAGCCGTGTCTTTATGGCTTCTATCGGCAACTGTAGAAGTTGCCTGGCGCCCCGCAAGTAGCTGTTTAAATCGGCGCATGGGGCAATCGTAGAGAAGCTGGACGGTGAGTGTCAAGAATCGGCTTCTCCAAAAAAAACGGCGCCTCCCCTCCCAGGACCAGCGCCGTTTTTCTCGACCAAGCAAACTCAGCCAGCAACAGCCCGATCCACCGAAAGCTTCCCAGCCCCCTCGATAAACACCGCAATGCTCCCCGCCAGCAACGCCAGGGCAAACTCATAGCCATTGTTGGCCATGAACAAGCCGTTACCAATGTGCACCGAGAAGATCGCCACCAGCGAAAGAACAGCCAAACCCAATGCCGCCGGGCGTGCGAACAGGCCGATGATCAATGCCAACCCGGCGAAGAACTCGGTACCACCGGCCAGGGTCGCCATCACGTAGCCCGGAGTCAGGCCGATGCTTTCCATCCATTGCGCCGTTCCGGCCAGACCGTAGCCGCCGAACAGGCCAAAGAGTTTCTGCGAGCCGTGAGCGGCGAAGATGATGCCTACAACGATGCGCAGGACGGTCAGGCCGTAGCCGGCGCGGGTGAACAGTACTTTGTTGATCAACGAGCTCATGTGCATGCATCCCTAAGTATGTGGTTGTTGGTCGCCATATTAATCGATAAAGCTTGTTATAAAAGCTAGAAATTCGCACCATACCAATCGATATAATCGATTATTTTCGCAGAGCTACCTTTTGCTCCTGCGGTTCCAGCGATTCTCGCTCCCGGTCAAAGGCCAAGTAGTACTTGTTCACACTATTAACGTAGCTGACGGGTGCCATTCCCACCTGCTCCATGGCGATTCGCTCGACCTGGAAAAACCACTGGTTGGGGTTCAAGCCTCGCCGCCGGGCCTCGGCCCGCATGCCTTGGACGCGCTCAGGTCCCATGTTGTAGGCGGCCAGGACGAAGGCCATGCGTTCGCGCTCGTTGAGCTTGGGGCTGGCGAAGAACTTGCGGCGGATCATGGCCAGGTACTTGGCACCGGCCTGCACGTTGGCGTCCAGGTTCTGGATGTTGTCGACGCCCACGCGCTGGGCGGCCGACGGGGTGATCTGCATCAGGCCGGTGGGACCACCGCCGCCGCGGGCGCTGGGTTGCAGCGCCGACTCCTTGAAGGCCAGGGCCGCCAGGTTGAGCCAGTCCATGCCTTGGGCGTCGGCATGTTTTTGCAGTACCGGGCGCAGCTTCTCAAGGCGCTGGCGATCGGCCCGGGCCAGCGGGTAGTGAACTTGGTACAGACGGCGATAAATGCGCAGGAAAGCGGCATCCTCGTTAGCCGGCACCTTGTAGGCCGCCAGGAACCGGTCGATGCTTGCCCGCAGCATGGCGGCGTCGCGACGCACGAACCAATACTCGTCGCCCGGCTCGCCAATCAGTACCTGGCGGTCAAAGCGCAACTTGGGGAGGATCTTGCCCCACCGTTCAGCGATGGGCTGCTCGACGATGGTCAGGTGGAAAATCCCACCCTGGACCATTTCCAGCACATCTTCCACAGCCAGGGTCGGGTCGACCCATTCGACCTTCACCGGTGGCAACTTGAGCAACGCCAGTTTCTGGTTGATCTGGCTCACTGCATCCCCCGCCGCGCTGCCGTTGGGCAGGGCCAGGGTCTTGCCGGACAGTTGCTCCACCCGTGTGTATCGCTTCTCGCCCTTGATACCGACCAACAGCAAGGGCACGCCGGTGCGGATCGGATCGCTGGCACTGATCGCATAGCCGCCCTGGGGTTCGAGCAACTCACCCGGCGCCACGAGATCGCCCTCCCCGCGCTGCAACGCGCCGAGCAATTGATCCTTGGCCATGGGTATGATCTTGAGCGAGATCGCCTGACCATCCCGGGCGTGACCGTTAAGGTACTGTTCGAAAGCCCGCAGCCGGTGATATTCAACGCCGATGGGTTGGCCCTGGACCTCACCGGAGCTGTTGCGGCTCTGGTTGACCAGGACCTTGAGAACCCGGCTGCTGCGGATCTGTGCCAGATCGCGCACCGTGCCCGGCGCCACCGTTTGCATCGGACCAGGCAGCCGCGCTTCGGCCAGCATCGGCAACAGCAGCGAACAACACAACAGTAGCAATACCTGGGGACGTGTCATCCACTCTCCGGAAGGAATACTGCCGGCTTCAATCCTCTGACAAAAGAGATTGAAGCAACAGAAACAGAGCGCCTTGGGGCGCTGAAAAGTGCGCAAGACTGGCACAGTGATGGCCTTTATACCAACCCGACCTGTCTCGCGGCCTCAACAGACAGCCACAACTTGTTGTAGTTCTTGGCTTTTCTTATAAATCTACAGCTCTGATATGCTTTCCGACCTTTGGGCCGAGGTAGCACCATGCAACTCATCGATATCGGCGTCAACCTGACCAATCCCAGTTTCGCGGATAAACACCAGGCGGTGCTTGAGCGCGCCTATGAATCCGGGGTCTGCCAATTGGTCCTGACCGGCACCAGCATCGAGGGCAGCGAGCAGGCTCTGGAGCTGTGCCAGCGCCTCGACGACACCGGCCAACGGTTGTTTTCCACCGCCGGCATTCACCCTCACAGCGCCAGCGAATGGACCTCCGACAGTGCCAGGCACCTCAAGGATCTGCTGATCCAGGAGCGGATCCGCGCGGTGGGTGAATGCGGGCTGGATTTCAACCGTGACTTCTCCCCCAGGCCGCAACAGGAAAAGGTCCTGGAAGAGCACCTCGCCCTGGCGGTCCAGTTGCAACTGCCGGTATTTCTCCATGAACGCGACGCCGACCAGCGTTTACTGGAAATCCTGCGCAATTTTCGCGATCAACTGCCGGCGGCCGTCGTGCACTGCTTTACCGGCGAAAAAAAGGCCCTGTTCAATTACCTCGACCTGGACCTGCATATCGGCATCACTGGCTGGATCTGCGATGAGCGCCGGGGCACGCATCTGCACCCGCTGGTGCGGGAGATCCCCCGTGGTCGATTGATGCTTGAAAGCGATGCCCCCTACCTGCTGCCACGTACGCTGCGGCCCAAGCCGAAGAACGGCCGGAACGAACCGGCCTACTTGACCGAAGTGCTGCGCGAAGTGGCGTTGCATCGAGGCGAAACCCCGGAAGATCTGGCGGTCCATAGCACCGCGTGCGCACGGGCGTTTTTTGGGTTGCCCAGCACTTCTGATTAAACGCCGTCCTTGTGGGAGCGGGCTTGCTCGCGAATGCAGTGGGTCAGCCAATACGGAGGCTACTGATGCACCGCCTTCGCGAGCAAGCCCGCTCCCACAGGGTTTTGCGGTGTCTGTTGACCCACATCAACATCCCGGCCCATGGGTAGCGGCACAATAATGGCACCTTGCCAAAACTGTTTCCGCTATCAGAGAAGACCTACCATGGGTGCCTGGCTTAGCAATATCTCGCTGAAGTATAAATTCTGGGCGGTCAATGCGGTCGCCTTTGTCACCACCCTGCTGCTGGTGCTCTACGCGGTGCACCTGGAACAACTAGCGCGCAACCATGCGGCCCAGGCAAATGCCCAGGCGCAGGCGCATCTGCTCAGCGGTTGGCCTGCCGGACAATCCTTGCCCAAGGTGGATGACCTGCTGATCTATCAGCGCGACCAAATACCCGTATTCAATGATCACCCGCTGCCTTCGCTGGCCCAGGCCGATGGCTGGGTCGTGCTCGACTCCGCACTGGTGTTCGGGATAAATCCACTGCTGGGCGCCGAGGTGATCCGTCGCAACGACAGCCAACAGCTCGCGGTGCTGGCCCACGGCGTCAGCCTGACCCAGGTGTTCGGCGAACGCTTCAGCCAATACGCGATGGCCGTGTTCGTGCTGATGTTGGCGATGCTCGGCGCGTCGCAGTTGTTGATCCGTTTTCTGCTCAGCCAGCTCAACACGTTGAAAGACGTAATGCTGCACGTGGAACAGACCGGCGACCTGGCCGCCCGCGTGCCGCTGGCTTGCAAGGACGAAGTGGGCCAGATGGCAGCGGCATTCAATGCCATGCAGGCCGGTTATCAACGCGTGGTCGACACCGTCGCCAGCACGGCCCGCCAGCTGGATACGGGGGCGGCGCGCCTGGCGTCGAGCATGAACGAGGTGCGCCACGGCATGCTCGGCCAGCAGAGCGAAACCGATCAGGCCGCCACGGCGATCAACCAGATGTCCGCCACGGTTTATCACATCGCCCAGCACGCCGGCGCCACCCGCGACCTGTCGAAAACCGCCGACACCCTGGCCGGCAACGGCCATGAAGTGGTCAACCGCGTGCAGCAGTCGATTTCCGGGCTGTCATCGGGCGTGCAGCAGACCGCCGAAATGATCCAGCGCCTGGCCGAAGACAGCCAGAAGATCAACGGTGTGGTCAGTGTGATCCACAGCATCGCCGAGCAGACCAACCTGCTGGCCCTGAACGCGGCCATCGAAGCGGCGCGGGCCGGGGAAATGGGCCGGGGATTTGCTGTGGTGGCCGATGAGGTACGCAACCTGGCCAAACGGGTCCAGGCCTCCACCGATGAGATCACCTCCATGGTCTCGGCGCTCCAGGCCGGCACCCGGGATGCGGTGGATTTCATGCAGGAGAGTTCGTACAAGGCCGACGACTGCGTGCAACAGGCCCGCGAGGCCGGCGAGGCACTGGCACAGATCGCCGGAGCCGTGGCGCAGATGCGCGAGAGCAACACACAGATTGCGGTCGCGGCCGAACAGCAGAGTCACGTCGCCGAGGAAATGAACCGGGCAGTGGTCAGCATTCGCGACGTGACGGAAAACACCGTGCGCCAGACGGTGGACTCGGCGACCACCAGCCATGACCTGGCGACTCTCGCAGGAGAGTTGAGCAAGGCAATTGGGCAGCTCAAGCTTTAAAACACGCAGCCTACTAACAGACGCAATACCTGTGGCGAGGGAGCTTGCTCCCGCTGGGGTGCGCAGCGCCCCCCCTCCGCAGGCCCTAAGCAATCGGCCAAGCCTGGCTGACAGTTGGGCCCGCTGCGCGGTCCAGCGGGAGCAAGCTCCCTCGCCACAAGAGCGATCCGTCTCGCTACAGTCACAATGGCTATGGCCACCTATCAGATCGATAGCCAACGGCGATTCGCCGCCCCGTCGGGCCATGCCTATTCTTGGGTCATTCGGTTTAATGAACTCAAGGATCCGCATCATGGGCAAACGTCACCTACACCTCCCGGCCTGGCAATGGCGCATCGCCCCTTACAATCGGCGCCACTCCAGCCACCCGGTTTCCCGGATGATGGCGGTGCCGCTGTTTATCGTCGCGTGCCTGCTCATGGTTTCAGGCGTGTTCAGCGAGAGCCTGGCCGACGTCGCCATCGGTGTGATCGGTATGGCCGCTGCATTCCTGGTACAGCGCCACGATCACCCCGAACCCTAGGCGAAAATCGTCACCGTCTGGCGACTCAGGGCAATCAGGCGGCCATCGGCGCTCCAGAATTTCGCCGCGACATGGCCATAGCCGTCCTGGGCATGTTCGATCTCGGCGAGGTATTTGCACCAATCCAGCGTCGTCAGTTCAAGCAGCGGCTGGATGAACTCAATGGTCCAGGTCAGCGTGCTGCCCGGCGCCATTTGTGTGAGGTGCGGCAACAACGCCGGGGGCCAGGCGTCAACCAATGCCAGGATATGACGCTCGCTCAACGCCTCTTCCTTCACATCCCCACGCAAGCGCACCCAGCCGCCCATGCTTCGCGATTTGTTACCCGTGAACGGCAGGCCGCCAACACTCCAACGCATCGCCAGGTGACGCATGAATTCCGGCGTGGCGCCCTTGATGTAGGGCAACTCCTGGCATTGCTCCACGCTTTTGAACTCAGGGGCAGGATCGGACTGAACCGCTACCACGGAGGAACGCGACGCGCCAAAACTGCCCTGCACCACGGTGACGACCTGGCCGTTCTGCACCGCTCGCCCCAATACCTGGCTCACAGCCTTGCCTTCACGCAGCACTTCGGCCTCGAAGGAAACAGGCACATCGGGTTCGACCGGACCGACAAAAGTGATCGCCAACGAACGTATCGGGCGATCTGCCGGCACCTTGGCCCGCATTGCCTCGTATTGCAGCGCCGCCACCAACCCGCCAAAACTGGCGCGGCCCTGGCCCCACTCCGGCGCGATAGTCACCGCGTCTGGCTGGCGGCGCACGGCATCGATCAAATCGGAAAAGCGCATGATGACCTCGAAGACAGCGGGAAATATGAAAGGATCTTAACCAGCAGAAGTCGGCGGCACAGCGCTCATTCCGGCCAAAGAGGCGGACAGATAGGCCGCTCTTTTGAATCCCGCCTCGATCAACTGTGGGAGCGGGCTTGCTCGCGAATGCGGTGGATCAGCGAAAGCTGTATGAACTGATCTATTACAATTCGCGAGCAAGCCCGCTCCCACAGAGTGGAATTTGTGGCTCAGGACTTTTCGAAACAACTGGCGATCAGCTTGTCCAGCACCCTGTCGGACTTGGCCTCGGCCTTTTCCATCGTCGTCTGCCAGACCGGCACGCAGGGGCGCAGGTCGGTCTCTTCTTCAGCCCGGGCCAGCCATTGCCAGCAATCGTGCCAGTCGCCCAACGCGCCCTGGGCCGACTTGAGCCGTGGCATCGCAGCTTTTGGCAGGCGATCGAGTTCTGGGTAAGCCTCGATGGCATAGCGCACGCGCTTGATCAGCAGACGCAGCCGATGGCGGTCATGGGCTGGATCGCGCAGGGCCTTGCCAAGTTTTTTCCATTGCTTGTCCAGGCGCTTTTCGATGCGCTGGCGCAATCCGCCAAGCAGCCCCTCGCGCTGGGCCGCGCGGATGAAGCGCGGGAACGCATCGAGGATCATCAGCAATTGCGTCAGCTCCGGGCTGTCAGCCACGGCGGGATAGGCGCCGGCCATTTGCGCCCGGCGCCGCTGCGCCGCTTCGGTCTTGCCATGTTGCTCAAGGTAAGCCGCCAACACTTCCCGGTCACGCAGAGGCGTGGTCAAGGTGCCCACCGCCGACGCGGCTGATTCCAACTGCTCGACGCCGGGTAACCCGCGCAACGGCCGCAGCAGACTGCGCAAGCGACGGACCGTGGTGCGCAAGTCGTGCAACGCTTCGCTGTCGGTATGGGCATTCAAGCGGGCCTGACAGGCCAACAGGCGGACTTCAAGGCCCAGTATCCGGGCCACCAGCCGATCGATCATGGGGGCGTACTCCGTACGCAGCTTCAAGCGTCGAGCTGCAAGCTTCAAGTGGGGAGCGATGCGCTTTTACTTGTAGCTCGCAGCTTGCGGCTTGTCGCTGCTTTTATCGTCCTGCGCGGGATTCGCGAATATAGAAACGCGCCTTCTCGGCTTTTTTGGTGCAGCCTTCAAAGGCTTCGAATTGTTGCTGGGTCTTGGCGCCGGTCAGCAGCGACAGGGCCTTGGAATAACTCACGGTACCGGCAAAACCTTCGGCCTTGGCCAGGTCCAGTTCATGCCAGGCGGCATCGAGTTGGCTGCCGCAGCTGTCACGGTAAGCGGTTTTGCCTGCGCAACCGGCCAGGGTCAAAACCATCAGGGATGCCACCAGGGGCAGGCAGATCCGGGCTTTCATCGATTACACCTCAAGTCAGGTAAACAGTCGTGCTGGTAAGACGGTCCCGCCGGCAAAAAGTGCCTGGGCCGGCCCGCTTATTCAAGTGTGGGCGAGAATACGCAAATGCCACGTCGGCGTGTCAAAAAACGACGCCTGCGCCACAACGATTGAGCCGAGCCGTAGATGCGTGCATTGTTGAAGTCTGTACGACAAGGGGCCAGGTCATGACAAAACGTGTCGCATTGGTATTGGGTTCGGGCGGCGCCCGGGGCTATGCCCATATCGGGGTGATCGAAGAAATCGAACGACGTGGCTACGACATCGCTTGCATCGCCGGCTGCTCGATGGGCGCGGTGGTGGGCGGGATCTATGCTGCGGGCAAGCTTGAGGATTACCGCAACTGGATCGAAAGCCTCGACTACCTGGACGTCCTGCGACTGGTGGACGTCAGCTTTCGCCTGGGGGCGATTCGTGGAGAGAAAGTCTTCGGCCAGATCCGCAAGATCGTCGGCGAACTCAATATCGAAGATCTGCGCATACCGTACACCGCTGTCGCGACCGACCTGACCAACCAACAGGAAATCTGGTTCCAGGAAGGTTGCCTGCACCAAGCGATGCGCGCCTCGGCGGCCATTCCCAGCCTGTTCACCCCGGTGATGCAAGGCAACCGCATGCTGGTGGACGGCGGCTTGCTCAATCCGCTGCCGATCGTGCCGGTGGTATCAAGCCACTGCGACCTGATCATCGCGGTCAACCTCAACGCCACCAACCAGAAGCAATACAAGTTGCCGGTGATTCCACGCCCCGCCGCGTTCCGGCGTCGCTTCGACACCCTGGTCAGCTCCCTGGGCTCACGCCTGCCGTTTCGCCGCAAGCAAGCCGAGCAACTGTTGCTGTTGGAGCAGGAAGCGCTGAAGGCCGAGGCCGCCGAGATCAACCCGTGGATCGATTCCGCCGAACCTGAAGGCCAGCAACCGGCCGCCGCGCCAGAGGCCGAAGGCGCGCCGAAATCCGCCACCGGCTCGTTCATCATCGACAACGTCGGCCCGGCCTCGTTGCTGGATCTGATCAACCAGAGTTTCGAGGTCATGCAGACCTCGCTGGCCCAGTACAAGATCGCCGGCTACCCACCGGATGTGCTGATTAACGTGCCGAAACGAGTATGCCGGTTCTTTGAGTTCTACAAGGCGCCGGAGTTGATCGCCCTGGGGCGGGAGATTGCCAGTGATACCTTGGATCGGTATGAGAGTGAGCAGAATTAAGCATCAGCACTGAGTCCATGTGGCGAGGGAGCTTGCTCCCGCTGGGGTGCGCAGCGCCCCCCGAACCGAACAGCTCGGTGTATCAGGCTCATTGAGTTGGCTGTACGGGGGCTGCTTCGCAC
>NZ_JALJDX010000093.1 GCF_022952855.1 Pseudomonas sp. RGM2987
ACGCAGACGACGGCTTCGCCGCCGAGCGGGAGCAAGCTCCCTCGCCACAACAAGCTCCCTCGCCACAGGTGTGCTCCTAAAGCCACCGTGTATTTGTTAGAATCCGCAACGCGCCGCTGACCCGGCGCGTTTTTTTTCGCATCCGGTTCACCCTTTACGAGGGTAGCCACCTGGAGAACACCCATGACACAACCCATTGTCGTGGCGGCACTGTATAAGTTCGTCACCCTTGAAGATTACGTCGAGCTGCGTGAGCCCTTGCTTCAGGCCATGCTCGATAATGGCATCAAAGGCACCCTGCTCATCGCCCAGGAAGGCATCAACGGCACGGTTTCCGGCACCCGCGAGGGCATCGACGGCCTGCTGGCCTGGCTGCGTAACGATCCACGCATGGTCGACATCGACCACAAGGAATCGTACTGCGATGAACAGCCGTTCTATCGCACCAAGGTCAAGCTCAAGAAAGAAATCGTCACCCTCGGCGTCGAAGGCGTGGACCCGAACAAGCAGGTCGGCACCTATGTCGAGCCGCAGGACTGGAACGCGCTGATCAGCGACCCGCAAGTGCTATTGATCGACACTCGCAACGATTATGAAGTGTCCATTGGCACCTTCGAAGGCGCCATCGACCCGAAGACCACCAGCTTTCGCGAGTTCCCCGACTACATCAAAGCCAACTTCGACCCGGCCAAGCACAAGAAAGTGGCGATGTTCTGCACCGGCGGGATTCGCTGTGAAAAAGCCTCCAGCTACATGCTCGGCCAGGGCTTCGACGAGGTCTATCACCTCAAGGGCGGTATCCTGAAATACCTCGAAGAGGTGCCCCAGGAACAAACCAAATGGCGCGGTGACTGCTTCGTGTTCGACAACCGCGTGACGGTTCGCCACGACCTCAGTGAGGGCGACTATGATCAGTGTCATGCCTGTCGCACGCCCGTCAGCGTCGAAGATCGTGCCTCCGAGCACTATGTGCCCGGCATCAGTTGCCCCCATTGCTGGGACAAACTGAGCGAGAAAACCCGTCGCAGCGCCATCGACCGGCAGAAGCAGATCGAACTGGCCAAGGCCCGTAACATGCCGCACCCGATCGGCTACAACTACAAGCAGTCATCTTCCGAGGCTTGAACCATGACGTCGCGCCTGCTCTATGTGATGGACCCGATGTGTTCCTGGTGCTGGGGCTTTGCGCCGGTGGCAGACGCATTGGTCGAGCAGGCGCACGCCGCTGGCGTCGAACTGCATCTGGTGGTGGGTGGGCTGCGCACCGGCAGTGGCTCGGCGCTGGAGCCGACGACCCGGCGCTACATTCTTGAGCATTGGCAGGCCGTGACCCAGGCCACCGGCCAGCCATTCAAGTTCGAGGGCGCATTGCCGGACGGTTTTGTCTACGACACTGAGCCTGCGTGCCGGGCGGTGGTCACCGCCCGCAGCCTGGCGCCGGACTTGGCGTGGGGCTTGGTGAAGCTGATCCAGCAGGCTTTTTATGTGCAAGGCCGCGACGTCACTCACGCCAGCGTCCTGGTGGAGCTGGCCGAACAGGCCGGCTTGCCGCGCATCGAATTCGCCGCCGCGTTCGACCGTGCCGATCAACACGCGGCCACCGCGGCGGATTTCACCTGGGTGCAGGACCTGGGCATCGCCGGGTTCCCTACATTGCTGGCCGAGCGTGACGGCCAGTTGGCCCTGCTCACCAATGGCTACCAGCCCCTGAGTCAGTTGTCGCCCTTGCTGGGTCGCTGGCTGGAGCGCGCCGCCTGTGCCTGACCGGCCCGAGGGCGCATCCGCCCCGCAGCGCATCGATCGATTGAGCTGGGCAGAAATCCGTCGCCTGGCCCTCAAGCATAAAAAAGCCCTATGGATTGCCAACGGCGTGGCCGTGCTGGCGACGCTGTGCAGCGTGCCCATCCCGTTGCTGTTGCCGCTTTTGGTGGACGAAGTGCTGCTAGGGCGTGGCGATGCGGCGTTGAAGATCATGGATCATGCATTGCCGACCCAGTGGCAACGGGCTGCCGGCTACATTGGGCTGATGTTGTTGATGACCCTGGCCTTGCGTTGCGGCGCCTTGCTGTTCAACGTGTTGCAGGCCCGATTGTTCGCCAGCCTCGCCAAGGACATCGTCTATCGCATTCGCATCCGCTTGATCGAACGCCTCAAGCGTATCTCTCTGGGCGAATACGAAAGCCTGGGCAGTGGCACGGTGGCGACCCACCTGGTCACTGACCTGGACACCCTCGACAAATTCATCGGCGAGACTCTCAGTCGTTTCCTCGTAGCGATGCTGACCCTGGTGGGCACCGCCGGCATCCTGGTGTGGATGCATTGGGAGCTGGCGCTGCTGATCCTGTTGTTCAACCCGCTGGTGATCTACGCCACGGTGCAATTGGGCAAGCGGGTCAAGCACCTGAAGAAACTGGAGAACGACAGCACCTCGCGCTTTACCCAGGCCCTGACCGAAACCCTGGACGCCATCCAGGAAGTACGCGCCGGCAACCGCCAGGGCTACTTTCTTGGTCGGTTGGGGATGCGCGCCAGGGAGGTGCGTGACTATGCGGTGAACTCGCAGTGGAGAACCGACGCCTCGAACCGTGCCAGTGGCCTGCTGTTCCAGTTCGGTATCGACATCTTTCGCGCGGCGGCCATGCTCACCGTGGTGTTTTCCGACCTGTCCATCGGCCAGATGCTGGCGGTGTTCAGCTATCTCTGGTTCATGATCGGCCCTGTCGAGCAACTGTTGAACCTGCAATACGCGTTTTACGCCGCTGGCGGCGCGTTGAACCGGATCAACGAACTGCTGGCCCGTGCCGACGAGCCTCAGTACGCCGGTGGCGTCGATCCGTTCAAGGGGCGCGACACCGTGGGCATTGATATTCAGGGCCTGAGTTTCGGCTACGGCGAGGAACCGGTGCTCAACCAACTGAACCTGTCCATTGCGCCGGGGGAGAAAGTCGCCATCGTCGGTGCCAGCGGCGGCGGCAAGAGCACCCTCGTGCAATTGCTGCTGGGGCTGTACACGCCGCAGTCGGGCAGTATCCGTTTTGGTGGGGCCACGCAGCAGGAGATCGGCCTGGAGACCATCCGGGAAAACGTCGCGGTGGTGCTGCAACATCCGGCGCTGTTCAACGATACGGTGCGCGCCAACCTCGCCATGGGCCGCGAGTGCGGTGAAGACGCCTGCTGGCGGGCGCTGGAAATCGCCCAGCTCGATGCCACGGTGCGTGCTTTGCCCCAGGGATTGGACAGTGTGGTAGGGCGTTCCGGAGTACGGCTGTCCGGCGGGCAGCGTCAACGGTTGGCTATCGCCCGCATGGTCCTGGCCGATCCTCGGGTGGTGATTCTGGACGAAGCCACCTCGGCGCTGGACGCCGCCACCGAGTACAACCTTCACCAGGCACTGGCACGTTTCCTGAGCAGGCGCACCACGCTGATCATTGCCCACCGGTTGTCGGCGGTGAAACAAGCCGACCGGGTACTGGTGTTCGACGGCGGGAAAATCGCCGAGGACGGTGGCCATTTGCAGTTGATTGCCGAAGGCGGCCTGTACGCTCGACTCTATGGTCACCTGCAGCAGATACAGCAGCCTTGAGTTTCCAGCGTTTTTCTGCGCTTAGTATCGGAAAAAAACTCGCCAGACACCTCGATATCTCCGAAATTTCATCCTGAACCGGTCGATCCGTCCATCCAGTCGTTCCAAGGATCGAAAAGTGGCCTAGGCTCTGGAATCAGCAGCGGATTTCTCGCGGGTGCTATCGGCAACGCCTGTGCAAGGGAACTCATGAAGCAAAAGCGGACTCTCGGAACGCCTCGGTTGTTGGGCATCGTCTGGCCCTTTATTGCCGTGGTGCTGTTTCAAGCATTGCTTGGGGGCGTCAGCCTTTATGTATTGTCTGCAGTTCGCGGCTATGTGGCGGGAGAAAGTCTCTGGTCCAAGGGCCAGAAAGACGCCATCTATTACCTCAACCTCTACGCCGACAGCCGCGATGAGGTGATCTTTCGAAAATATCAGCAAGCCATTGCCGTGCCCGAGGGCGGCCATGAACTTCGGGTAGCGCTGGACCGCGAGCCGCCGGATCTGGACGCGGCCAGGGCCGGCATCCTCAAGGGCGGCAATCACCCGGATGACGTCGCCAGCCTGATCTGGCTGTACCTGAATTTTCGTCACTTCAGCTACCTGGAAGAGGCCATCGACTTATGGACGGTGGGTGACGGCTACCTGATCGAACTGGACAACGTCGCCCGGGAAATGCACAGCAGTATCACCGCAGGCTCGGCTTCGGAAGCCGATATACGGGGTTGGAAGGCGCGGATCTTTGCTATCAACGACTCCGTCACCCCGGCAGCCAAGGCGTTCAGCGATGCGCTGGGCGAGGGGTCGCGCTTCATCCTGAGACTGTTATTGGTCACCAACTTTGCCACTGCCCTGGGTTTGATCGTCCTGGCGTTGCTGCGCACCCATAAATTGCTGGCCCAGCGTCAGGTGTTCGCCAATGCGCTGCAGTTGGAGAAGGAGCGGGCGCAGATCACCTTGCAATCCATCGGCGATGGGGTGATCACCACCGACGTCGAAGGCGCGATCGCCTATATGAACCCCGCCGCCGAGGCGATGACTCATTGGAAAGCCGAACACGCCACGGGATTGCCCCTGGGGGCGCTGTTCAATCTGCTCGATGACAACGCCCAGACCGAAGGGCTGACGTTGATCGAGCACATCCTCAGCGGTCGCCTCAGTGGCGCCAGCGAGCACTCCAAGCTGATCCAGCGCCTGGACGGCAGCACCGTGTCGGTGACGTTGGTGGGGGCGCCGATCCGCCATGCCGGCAAGGTCAGCGGCACGGTCCTGGTGCTGCACGACATGACCCAGGAGCGTCAATACATCGCCAACCTGTCGTGGCAGGCCACCCACGATGCCCTGACGGGCCTGGCCAATCGCCGGGAGTTCGAATATCGCCTCGAACAGGCCTTGCATAATCTCTCTCGCCAGGTCGGCCGACATGCCTTGATGTTCCTCGACCTGGACCAGTTCAAATTGGTCAACGATACCTGTGGCCATGCGGCCGGTGATGAACTGTTGCGTCATATCTGCGCCTTGTTGCAATCGGGTCTGCGGGAAAACGACACCCTGGCCCGCCTGGGCGGCGATGAGTTCGGCATCTTGCTGGAGAACTGTTCGCCCGAGGCGGCGGAAAAAATCGCCGAGGGGCTGCGCCAGACCGTGCAGAACCTGCACTTTGTCTGGAAGGGCCGGCCGTTCGTGACCACGGTGAGTATCGGCCTGGTACACATTGCGCAGACCCCGACG
The DNA here is from genome assembly GCF_022952855.1 of Pseudomonas sp. RGM2987. Classification (GTDB taxonomy): domain Bacteria; phylum Pseudomonadota; class Gammaproteobacteria; order Pseudomonadales; family Pseudomonadaceae; genus Aquipseudomonas. Next base: position 5,297 of record NZ_JALJDX010000093.1, read on the forward strand.
ACCCTGGAGGCCTCCCTGCGCGCCGCCGACATGGCGTGCTACATGGCCAAGGAGAAGGGGCGCAACCGGGTCCAGGTCTATCACGCCGACGACTCGGAACTGTCCCTGCGCTTTGGCGAGATGGCCTGGGTCCAGCGCTTGCATATGGCCCTGGAGGAAAACCGCTTCTGTCTTTACGCCCAGGAGATCGCCGCGCTGGGCCCGGGTGACCATGGCGGCGGGCATATCGAGATCCTGCTGCGCCTGCATGATGAAGCCGGGCGGATGATCCTGCCCAACAGCTTCATTCCCGCGGCGGAACGTTATGGCCTGATGACCTCCCTGGACCGTTGGGTGGTGGAGAATGTGTTCAGGATCATTCGCCAGTGCCTGGATGATTCGCCGCAAGGGCCCGTGGCGATGTGTGCGATCAATCTGTCAGGCACGACTATAGGAGATCAGGCGTTCCTCGACTTCCTGCGTAAACAGTTCGCGGCGTATGCAATTCCACCGGAAATGATTTGTTTTGAAATTACCGAAACCAGCGCTATCGCGAATTTGGGCAGTGCGATCCGCTTTATCAATGAACTCAAGAGCTTGGGTTGTTATTTCTCTCTGGACGACTTTTGCGCCGGAATGTCTTCATTCGCTTACCTGAAACATTTACCTGTAGACTTCCTGAAGATCGATGGGAGTTTCGTAAAGGATATGCTGGACGACCCGATTAACCGTGCAATGGTCGAGGTGATCAATCACATCGGCCACGTCATGGGTAAGCGCACGATTGCCGAGTTTGTTGAAACGACCCAGATCGAACAGGCATTGCTGGAGATTGGGGTGGATTATGCCCAGGGGTATGTGATCGAGCGTCCGCAATTGTTTACCTGTGACACATTGTCATGCAGGCCGGCCCGGCCCCAACCGTTGTTGTTCAAGGCCCCCGGCACGTTCCGCTGAAACTCTTGTTGGTCCGGAAAAAATCACAATCAAAAGGAGCCCGACAGTGATCGACACATTCAACCGAACAGGCCCGCTCATGGACGCCACAAGCTATCCGAAATGGGCACAACAGCTCATTGCCGATTGCAGCGAGAGCAAGCGCCGGGTTGTCGAACACGAGCTGTATCAACGCATGCGCGATAACAAGCTCAGCGCCAAGACCATGCGCCATTACCTCATTGGGGGTTGGCCGGTCGTTGAACAGTTCGCCTTATACATGGCACAGAACCTCACCAAGACCCGTTTTGCCCGCCATCCCGGCGAGGACATGGCGCGTCGCTGGTTGATGCGCAACATCCGTGTCGAACTCAACCATGCAGACTACTGGGTAAACTGGAGCGCCGCCCACGGTGTGACCCTGGAAGACCTGCAAGCCCAGCAAGTGCCGCCTGAGCTTCACGCCCTGAGCCACTGGTGCTGGCACACCAGCTCGTCGGATGCGTTGATCGTGGCTATTGCCGCGACCAACTACGCTATCGAGGGGGCGACCGGGGAGTGGTCGGCTGTGGTCTGTTCCAGTGGCGTCTATGCGGCGGCCTTCCCTGAGGAAGAGCGCAAGCGGGCCATGAAATGGCTGAAGATGCATGCCCAATACGACGATGCTCATCCGTGGGAAGCCCTGGAGATCATCTGCACCCTGGCGGGCATGAATCCGAGCAAGGCCCTGCAAACCGAATTGCGCCAGGCGGTGTGCAAGAGCTACGACTACATGTATCTGTTCCTGGAGCGTTGCATGCAGCTGGAACAGCCTGAGTCGCTGAACAGAACCACCGCCAACCGTGAGCGCCTGGCACTGGCCGGGAGCTGATTGCGCGCGTTTGGAATAAGTAATCTGCCGTGGGAGTGAGTCAGCTTGCGATGGGGTTTTAGCGGTCGACGGGGAGGTTGACTGCCAGGCCCTCATCGCGAGCAGGCTCGCTCCCACAGTTGGTTTCGACGCTTCTAATTCCCGCTGCCGATCCCTTGTGGGAGCGGGCTTGCTCGCGAAAGCGGTGGGTCTGCTTGCAAAGATGCCGAATGTGCCGCCGCCTTCGCGGGCAAGCCCGCTCCCACATTGGGCCTGCGATAGACACTGATTTTCTCAGCGCCCCAAGCCCCCTGTGGGAGCGAGCCTGCTCGCGATAGCCGTAGGCGAGCTTTTTGAAGATATCCCTCAGCCCGCCATTGCCAACCGGTTGCGGCCTTCGCGCTTGGCCACGTACAGCGCACTGTCGGCCCTGCGCAGCAGGCTTTGTGCCGACTCACCCGGCAACAGCGTTGCGCAACCCAGGCTGACGGTCAGCTCAATCCTTGTGCCTGCGGCAAAGTAATCCTGGACCTGGGCGGCATAGCGCAGGCGCTCACCGATCATGGCTGCGGCGTCCCGGCTGGTATTGGCCAGCAGGATCAGGAACTCTTCGCCGCCGAACCTGAACACCATGTCCACGTTGCGCAGTTCTGTCTTGATCGATTCGGCCACTGCCTTGAGCACCTCGTCACCGACGCCGTGCCCGTAGCTGTCATTGATCCGTTTGAAATGATCGATGTCGAGCATCAGCAGTGACAAAGGCTGCGAATGACGCCGGGCCATGTCGATCTCCCGTGCCAGGGTCTGGTCCATGGCGACGCGGTTACCCGTCCCGGTCAGCGGATCGCGCAGGGCGCTTTGCGTGGCAGCACGGTAGAGCAGGGCGTTGCGCAGTGGATACAACAAGGCTGACATCGCCGCTTCCAGGTCGCTCTGTTCCGATTCGGCAAAACGCTGATTGCGACGGAACACCACCTCACCCAGGTCTTCGCCTTCGTGGCGCAGGTTGTAGCTGAGGGTGTGATGCCCACGCTGCCCGAATTCCAGGCGCAGATCGCTGGTTTTGTGCTGGTAGGCCAGCGCATCCAGGGGCACCAGGCGCTGAACTTCGCGGAAAAACAGGCCCAGGATGCGTTGCGGCTCCAGGCTGGTCTGCAATTGTTGGCTCAGTTGCTGGCGCAGCTGCGACAGACTGATCGGCCGCGCCACGAGCGGCGAGGCCTGGCCAAAGCCCAGGCGCTGCAACTTGGCGCTGTCGAAGTCGATCGCGTTGAACTGGGTGGGCGTTTTCATATGGCGTAAGCCCCTAAGCTGAATCTGTCCCGACAGGCTGGGTGCCGCGGCTTTGGGCTGCGCGTTTTACTGGTCCTTCAGTCCCATAGGACAATGATTTGAGTTTAGTCCGCTTCTTTGCAGGCGTAAGTGCTCGTCTCACCGTCCGTTTCCCGCCGAACATGGCGTGTTTGAGGAAGGTTAGAGCGAAAGTCGTGCCATTCGGTTCAGTTGGACAGAAATTCGTTGCTGATCAATGTATTGGGATCCGACCGGGGATCCCTGCATGACTGGGCCTTGGCGGTTCGTCTGGCTGGGCACCAAAGAAAGGCACTGGCGCGACGGTAAAACGTCGCGCAGCCCCAAGTCATTTATTGCGCGTTGAGCGCCTGGCCATTGACACCCGTGCTGTCCGGACCCATGAGGTACAGGTAGACCGGCATGATTTCTTCGGGGGTCGGATTGTTGAGCGGGTTTTCCCCTGGGTAGGCCTGGGCACGCATGCTGGTGCGCGTCGCGCCGGGGTTGATGCTGTTGGCGCGTACGGCGGCAACGCTGTCGACTTCGTCCGCCAGGGTCTGCATCAGCCCTTCGGTGGCAAACTTGGACACGCCATAGGCGCCCCAGTAAGCCCGGCCCTTGCGCCCGACGCTGCTGGAGGTGAATATCACGGACGCGTCCCTGGACAACTTGAGCAGTGGCAGCAAGGTGCTGGTGAGCATGAACATGGCGTTGACGTTCACGTGCATCACCCGCATGAAGTTCTCGCCGGACAACTGCTCCAGCGGCGTGCGCGGACCGATGATCGAGGCGTTGTGCAGCAGGCCGTCCAGATGACCGAACTCGGTTTCGATCATGGCCGCCAGTTCATCGTACTGATGGGGCAGGGCGGTCTCCAGGTTGAACGGAATCACCGCCGGCTGCGGGTGGCCGGCCGCTTCGATTTCATCATAGACCTGGGTCAGGTTGGCTTCGGTCTTGCCCAGCAGCAGCACGGTGGCACCGTGAGCAGCGTAAGCCTTGGCAGCGGCGGCACCGATGCCACGACCAGCGCCGGTGACCAGAATCACCCGGCCCTGGAGCAGGTCGGGGCGGGCGGAATAATCAAACATGGAAAAACCTCAACAATTAAGCATACGGTAGCGATGGCTAGAGCGGTGACGGAGTGCTGTGACGGTGGCGCTAGCTTTGTGGCGAGGGAGCTTGCTCCCGCTCGATTGCGCAGCAATCGCAACAAAAGGCCCGCTTCGCGGTCC
>NZ_JALJDX010000092.1 GCF_022952855.1 Pseudomonas sp. RGM2987
GCGGTGTGCCAGTCAACGACGATATCGACTGACACACCGCTTTCGCGAGCAAGCCCGCTCCCACAGGGGGAATGCGGTTACCAACCAAACAATTCGCGTGCGTTCTGAGTGCTGGCCTCGGCCAGCCGCTCACGGCTGATCGACATAACCTGCGCCAACGCCGCGCAAATGGCCGGCAGATGCGCCGGGCTGTTGCGCTGGCCGGGGAACATCGCCGGGGCCATGTCCGGCGAGTCGGTTTCCAGCACCACCGCCTCCAGCGGCAGTTGCGCCAGCACCCGGTGCATGCGCAGGGCCTGGGGCCAGGTGGCGGCGCCGCCGAGACCGAGCTTGAACCCCAGCTTGATGTATTCGCGAGCCTCTTCAAGACTGCCGGCGAAAGCGTGGATGATTCCCGCGCGCTTGAGGCCGATGCGCTTGAGCGTCGCGATGACGGCGGCATGGCTGCGACGCACGTGGATCAGTGCCGGCAGCTCGAACTCCGCCGCCAGTTGCAACTGCGCTTCGAACAATGCCTGCTGGCGCTCGCGATCCAGGGTCTGGACGTAGTAATCCAGGCCGATTTCCCCCACCGCGCACAACTGCCGATGCCCGGCCAGACGGGCCAGCCATTCGCGCAAGTGCGTCAGGTCTTCGGGGCGATGCTGCTCCAGGTAAACCGGGTGCAGGCCCAACGCGGCGTGCAGCTGCGGGTCGCTTTGCACCAGCTCCCAGACCCGTTGCCAGTTGTCCCGATAGACCCCCAGCACCACCATCTCGCGGACGCCCGACTCACGACTTTCGACCAGCAGGGCGGGGCGGTCTGTATCGAAGTCGGGAAAATCCAGATGGGTGTGGGTGTCGATCAGCTCCATGGGTCAGCCTTGGTGAATGCGCTGCTTGAAGGTGCGTGGAATGGCCTGCACGCCGGGTTGATAGTCATCGTTCTCGATGGCCGCCAGCGCCAGTTCCAAAGCCTTGTCAGCGATCAACTGATGCTGCTGGGACATGGCATTGACCGGCAGCGGCAGAAAATCCAGCAGTTGCGTATCGCCAAACGTGCCCAGGCGCAGTGGACGCGACTTGAGCGGAAAGTCGTGCAGCGCGTCGAACACCCCTTGCAGCAGCACATAGGAGGTGGTGATCAGCGCGTCCGGCAAGTGCCCCAGGCGCCCGAGCATTTCTTCCATCAACTGCTGGCCGCATTCACGGCTGAACGACTCGCCGTGCTCGATCAGCACCTGGCCCTCGAACCCGGCCAATGCGTCGCGAAAGCCTGCGGTCCGTTCCTGGCTGATGCTCAGTTCGGGACGGGCGCTGATCAGAGCGATCTGCCGGGGCTGGGTCGCAAGCAGGCTGCGGGTCAATTGCAGGCTGGCCTGACGGTCATCACTGATTACCGAGCAGAAATGCGCGGGCTCCATCACCCGGTCGATGGCAATGATCGGGATGCCCTTGGCCTGCAATTGCTGGTAGCTGTCGTCACCGGCCGGCAGGCAACTGGCGACGATCAGCGCATCGCAGCGCCGGGCGCGGAACAGCTGCAACAATTGCCGTTCACTGTCGGGGGCATCGTCGGAGCTGGCGATCAGCAACTGATAACCCCTGGCCCGGGCGCCTTGCTCCAGGAGCTTGGCGATGCGCGCGTAACTGGGGTTCTCCAGATCCGGCAGGATGAAGCCGAGCGTGCGCGTGTGTCGACTGCGCAGCCCGGCGGCCTGGGGATTGGGCGTGAAGCCGTGCTCCTCGACCACTGCCCGCACCCGTTCGACGGTGGCGCTGCTGATGCGTTGCTGTTCGGCCTTGCCGTTGATGACGTAGCTGGCGGTGGTCACAGACACACCGGCCAGCTGGGCGATATCACTGAGTTTCAACCCGGTTTTCCTTGTTTTTTCGAGTTAGCCCGGACAATAAGGGCCATCCTACCCGATTCAAGATGATGATCACCGCCCTGAAGCTGGCGACAAGTTGCACTTCAACGACAAGAGATTATCGAGTAACGTGCCAATCCTTCTAGATTAAACGTTTCAGCAAGCGTATTTTCAAGGCTAGCAGGATTTTTGGCCGCGCTGCCGCGATAGCGCCAAAAACCGTTCTGCGACGCTAAGCTGATTCATTCAAAACAATACCTGGCGCCGACCGGACGCCAAAAAGGAGAAAGCATGCTCGAGCTCACTCTAGAGCAGATATCCATGGCGCAGACGGCCGTGGATAAAGACGCAGCGCTGCAACTGCTCGCTGACCGACTGGTGGCCGATGGCCTGGTCGCCGAGGGCTACCTCACCGGCTTGCAGGCTCGCGAAGCCCAGGGCTCGACCTTTCTCGGGCAAGGGATTGCCATTCCCCACGGTACTCCGCAAACCCGCGACCTGGTGCACGCCACCGGCGTGCGCCTGCTGCAATTTCCCGACGGCGTGGATTGGGGCGATGGGCAGATTGTCTACCTGGCCATCGGCATCGCGGCCAAGTCCGACGAACACCTGCGCCTGCTGCAACTGCTGACCCGCGCCCTCGGCGAGACCGACCTGGGCCAGGCCCTGCGGCGTGCCGGTTCGCCTGAGGCGTTGTTGAAACTGCTGCAAGGCGCACCGCAGGAACTGGCCCTGGATGCGCAGATGATCGGCCTCGGTGTGTCGGCCGATGACTTTGAAGAATTGGTGTGGCGTGGCGCCCGGTTGCTGCGCCAGGCCGATTGCGTCAGCAATGGCTTTGCCGGGATCTTGCAACAGGTCGAAGCACTGCCCCTGGGCGATGGCCTGTGGTGGCTGCACAGCGAACAGACCGTCAAGCGTCCGGGCCTGGCCTTCGTCACGCCGGACAAACCTATCCGCTATCTCGGCCAACCCTTGAGCGGGCTGTTCTGCCTCGCCAGCCTGGGCGAAGCCCACCAGGCATTGCTGGAAAGGCTCTGCGCGCTGCTGATCGAAGGTCGCGGCCACGAACTGGGTCGCGCCACCAGCAGCCGCAAGGTGTTGGAAGTGCTCGGCGGCGAACTGCCCGCCGACTGGCCCAGCGCCCGCATCGGCCTGGCCAATGCCCACGGCTTGCACGCGCGCCCGGCGAAGATCCTGGCGCAGTTGGCGAAAAGCTTCGAAGGCGAGATCCGCGTGCGCATCGTCGACGGCCAGGACAGCGCCGTGTCGGTCAAGAGCTTGAGCAAACTGCTGAGCCTGGGCGCCCGTCGCGGGCAGGTCCTGGAATTCATCGCCGAACCGAGCATTGCCGCCGACGCACTGCCGGCGTTGCTGGCCGCCATCGAAGAAGGCCTGGGCGAAGAAGTCGAGCCGCTGCCGCCACCGACCGCGCCGCAAGAAACCGCCATGGCGGAAGTCGCGACGGTCGTGCTGGCACCGGAGTCCGGCAGCCTGATCCAGGCGGTGCCCGCTGCCCCGGGTATCGCCATCGGGCCGGCCCACGTCCAGGTCCTGCAAGCCATCGACTATCCGCTGCGCGGCGAGTCGGCGGCCATCGAGCGCGAGCGTCTGCAAAATGCCCTGGACCAGGTGCGCCGCGATATCCAAGGCCTGATCGAGCGCGCCAAGGCCAAGGCCATCCGCGAGATCTTCATCACTCACCAGGAAATGCTCGACGACCCGGAACTGACCGACGAAGTCGACACCCGCCTGAAACTGGGTGAGAGCGCGCAAGCGGCGTGGATGGGCGTGATCGAGGCCGCCGCGAAAGAGCAGGAAGCCTTGCAGGACGCCCTGCTCGCCGAACGTGCCGCCGACCTGCGGGACGTTGGCCGCCGGGTGCTGGCGCAGCTGTGTGGGGTTCAAACCCTGAGCGAACCGGAGCAACCGTACATTCTGGTGATGGACGAGGTCGGTCCGTCCGACGTGGCACGCCTGGATCCGACCCGCGTGGCAGGGATTCTCACCGCCCGCGGCGGCGCCACCGCCCACAGTGCGATTGTCGCCCGGGCCCTGGGCATTCCGGCGCTGGTCGGTGCCGGAGCCGCAGTATTGCTGCTGGCGCCGGGCACTTCGCTGTTGCTCGACGGCCAGCGCGGTCGCCTGCACGTGGACCCGGACGCCGCCACCCTGCAACGGGCCGCGCAAGAACGCGATACCCGCGAGCAGCGCCTCAAGGTGGCCGCCGAACAACGTCATCAGCCGGCAGCGACCCGCGACGGTCACGCCGTGGAAGTGTTCGCCAACATCGGTGAAAGCGCCGGCGTCATCAGTGCGGTGGAGCAGGGCGCCGAGGGCATCGGCCTGTTGCGCACCGAACTGATTTTCATGGCCCACAACCAGGCGCCGGACGAAGCGACTCAGGAAGCCGAGTACCGCAAGGTCCTCGATGGCCTGGCCGGGCGGCCGCTGGTGGTGCGCACCCTGGATGTGGGTGGCGACAAACCGCTGCCGTACTGGCCGATCGCCAAGGAGGAAAACCCGTTCCTGGGCGTGCGTGGCATTCGCCTGACCTTGCAGCGCCCGCAGGTCATGGAAGCGCAGCTGCGTGCCCTGTTGCGCTCGGCGGACAACCGTCCGTTGCGGATCATGTTCCCCATGGTCGGCAGCGTCGATGAGTGGCGCCAGGCCCGGGACATGACCGAGCGCCTGCGCCGGGAAATCCCCGTGGCGGACCTGCAACTGGGGATCATGATCGAAGTGCCGTCCGCCGCCTTGCTGGCGCCGGTGCTGGCCAAGGAAGTCGACTTCTTCAGCGTCGGCACCAACGACCTGACCCAATACACCCTGGCCATCGACCGTGGTCACCCGACCCTGTCGGCCCAGGCCGATGGTTTGCACCCGGCGGTGTTGCAACTGATCGACATCACCGTGCGCGCGGCCCATGCCCACGGCAAGTGGGTCGGGGTCTGCGGCGAACTGGCGGCCGATCCGCTGGCGGTGCCGGTACTGGTGGGCCTGGGCGTGGACGAGCTGAGTGTCTCGGCGCGCAGCATTGCCGAGGTCAAGGCGCGGGTCCGCGAACTGAGTCTCACCCAGGTCCAAACCCTGGCCCAGTCGGCGTTGGCCGTGGGCAGCGCCGATGACGTGCGCGCATTAGTGGAGGCGCTGTAATGGCGAAGATTCTCACCCTGACCCTCAACCCGGCGCTCGACCTCACGGTAGAGCTGGCGCGCCTGGAGCCGGGGCAGGTCAACCGCAGCGATGCGATGCACAGCCACGCCGCCGGCAAGGGCGTGAACGTGGCCCAGGTGCTGGCCGATCTCGGTCACACCCTGACGGTCAGCGGTTTTCTCGGCGAGGACAACGCCCAGCCGTTCGAGACGCTGTTTGCCCAGCGCGGTTTTGTCGACGGGTTTGTCCGCGTGCCTGGTGAAACCCGCAGCAACATCAAGCTCGCCGAACAGGACGGGCGCATCACCGACCTCAACGGGCCTGGCCCGGTGGTGGACGCCGCCGCGCAGCAGGCGTTGCTGGAACGACTGGAACACCTCGCACCCGGCCACGACGCCGTGGTGGTCGCCGGCAGCCTGCCCCGAGGTGTCAGCCCGCAATGGTTGCAGGCGTTGATCACTCGCTTGAAAGCACTCGGTTTGAAGGTGGCCCTCGACACCAGTGGCGAGGCCTTGCGCGTTGCGTTGGCGGCCGGGCCGTGGCTGATCAAGCCGAACACCGAGGAACTGGCCGATGCGCTGGGGTGTGAAGTGGTCAGCGAGCAGGCCCAGGCCGAAGCGGCGCAGCGCCTGCACGGCCAAGGCATCGAACATGTGGTGATTTCCCACGGCGCCGAGGGCGTGAACTGGTTCAGTGTCGGTTCGGCGCTGCATGCGTCGCCGCCCAAGGTCAGCGTTGCCAGCACCGTCGGCGCCGGGGATTCACTGCTGGCCGGCATGCTGCATGGCCTGCTCGGCGCGCACACTCCGGAGCAGACCCTGCGCAGCGCCACGGCCATTGCCGCCATGGCGGTCACGCAGATCGGTTTTGGCATCCAAGACACCGCGTTGCTGGCGTCGCTTGAACAGGGCGTGCGCGTGCGCCCCCTGACAGAACAATAAGAGGGTTCGCAAGAATGAAATTAGCCATTGTGACGGCCTGCCCGAACGGCATGGTCACCAGTGTGTTGTGCGCCCGCCTGCTGGACGCGGCGGCCCAGCGCCAGGGTTGGAGCACCAGTGTCGAAGTGCATGACGCGGCCCATCCGGAACGCCAGTTGTCGGCCGCCACTCTTGAGGCAGCCGAGTGGGTGCTGCTGGTCACCAGCGGCCCGCTGGATCTGTCGCGGTTTGTCGGCAAGCGGGTGTTTCGCAGCACCCCGGCCCAGGCCCTGCAAGACGTCGATTCGCTGCTGCGCCGTGGTGCCGAAGAAGCCAGTGTTTTGCTCGAATCGCAGGCGCTGGAACAAGCGCCGGCCGCCTCGGCCTCGACTGAGCGCGCCCCGCGCCTGGTCGCCATCACCGCGTGCCCGACCGGCGTGGCCCATACCTTCATGGCCGCCGAAGCCTTGCAACAGGCGGCGACGCGGCTGGGCTACGACCTGCAAGTGGAAACCCAGGGCTCGGTGGGCGCGCGCAATCCGTTGAGCGCCGAAGCCATCGCTGAGGCCGATGTGGTACTGCTCGCCATCGATATCGAAGTCGCCACCGAGCGTTTCGCCGGCAAGAAAATCTACCGCTGCGGCACCGGCATCGCCCTGAAACAGGCCGAAGCCACGTTGAACAAAGCCCTGGCCGAAGGCCGCCAGGAAAGCGCAGCGAGCGGCTCGGCCGGCCCGGCCAAGTCGGAGAAGACCGGGGTCTACAAGCACCTGCTGACCGGTGTGTCGTTCATGCTGCCGATGGTGGTGGCCGGTGGTTTGTTGATTGCGTTGTCGTTCGTCTTCGGCATCACCGCGTTCAAGGAACCCGGCACGCTGGCGGCGGCGCTGATGCAGATCGGTGGCGACACGGCGTTCAAACTGATGGTGCCGCTGCTGGCTGGCTACATTGCCTACTCCATCGCCGACCGTCCGGGCCTGGCACCGGGGATGATCGGCGGGTTGCTGGCGAGCACCCTGGGCGCCGGGTTCATCGGCGGGATCATCGCCGGTTTCCTTGCCGGTTACGCGGCCCTGGCGATCAATCGTTATGCTCGCCTGCCCCAGAGCCTGGAGGCGCTTAAGCCGATCCTGATCATCCCGCTGCTGGCGAGTCTGTTCACCGGCCTGGTGATGATCTACATCGTTGGCAAACCGGTGGCCGGTATGCTGGAAGGCCTGACCCATTTCCTCGACAGCATGGGTACCACCAACGCCATTTTGCTGGGTGTGCTGCTGGGGGCGATGATGTGCGTCGATCTTGGCGGGCCGATCAACAAGGCCGCCTATGCGTTCTCGGTCGGGTTGCTGGCTTCGCAAAGCTATGCGCCGATGGCCGCGACCATGGCGGCCGGGATGGTTCCACCGATTGGCCTGGGCATCGCCACTTTCATCGCCCGGCGCAAGTTCGCCCAGACTGAGCGCGAGGCCGGTAAGGCGGCGCTGGTGCTGGGCCTGTGCTTCATCTCCGAAGGTGCCATTCCGTTCGCCGCCAAGGACCCGCTGCGGGTGATTCCGGCGAGCATCGCCGGCGGCGCGTTGACCGGTGCGCTGTCGATGTACTTCGGCTGCAAACTCATGGCGCCCCACGGTGGGTTGTTCGTGATGCTGATCCCCAACGCCATCAACCATGCATTGTTGTACCTGCTGGCAATCGTCGCGGGGAGCCTGGTGACCGGCGTGGCGTATGCGCTGCTCAAACGGCCGGAAGCGGTGGAGATGGCGTTGGAGCCAGCCAAGGCCTGATCAAGCCACACCGCCCCTCTAATGTGGGAGCGGGCTTGCTCGCGAAAGCGGTGGGTCAGTCAATGAAAATGTTGCCTGACACTCCGCCTTCGCGAGCAAGCCCGCTCCCACATTTCGTTTTGCGGTGTTAATGAAAAACCTGTCACACCCGATTAACACAGCCATGCTTAAGTCTCCCCAATTCAAGGGAGAACACCATGAGCGAAATCGACCGGGACCGGCGTCGCGTGATACAGGCCGTGGGCGCAGGATTGTTGTTGCCGGGGCTGGCGCCGGCGGTGCTGGCTTCGGTCAAGGATCGACCGGTACTCACCGATGGTGTGCAGTCCGGCGACTTGCAGGGCGACCGGGCGATGATCTGGAGCCGCAGCGATCGTCCGGCGCGGATGGTGGTGGAGTGGGACACTCGCAGTCACTTTCGCAATCCTCGGCGCGTGGTCTCGCCGTTGGCAGACAGCCGCAGCGATTTCACCGCCCGGGTCGAATTGACCGGGTTGCCCCGCGACCAGGCGATTTTCTATCGGGTGCGTTTCGAAGACGCCCAATCCGGCGTCGCCAGTGAACCCTGGTTCGGTCACCTGCGCAGCGTGCCGCAGTTCAAGCGCAACATCCGTTTTGTCTGGAGCGGCGACACGGTCGGCCAGGGCTTTGGCATCAACCCGGACATCGGCGGCATGCGCATCTACGAAGCCATGCGCCTGCCGGATTTCTTTATCCACAGCGGCGATACCATCTACGCCGACGGGCCGGTGCCGGCGCAAATCACCACCGAGGGCGGGCGCGTCTGGCGCAACCTCACCACGCAAGCCAAGAGCAAGGTCGCCGAGACGCTGGATGAGTATCGCGGCAACTATCGCTACAACCTGATGGATGAGAACGTGCGGCGCTTCAACGCCGAGGTGCCGCAGATCTGGCAATGGGACGACCACGAGGTGGTCAATAACTGGTCGCCGGGCAAGCAGCTGGACGAGCGCTACCAGACCAAGGATATCCACAGCCTCGTCGGGCGTGCGCGCCAGGCCTGGCTGGAATACGCGCCGATGCGCCTGCAAAAGGCCGACGGCGGCGGGCGGATCTACCGCAAGCTCGGCTACGGACCCATGCTGGATGTGTTCGTGCTCGACATGCGCAGCTACCGCGAAGCCAACGACGCCAACCTCGGCGCGGCCAAGCCCTTCCTGGGGCGTGAACAGTTGAACTGGCTCAAGCGCGAACTGAAGCAGTCCCGGGCCCAATGGAAAGTCATCGCGGCCGACATGCCCATCGGCCTCGGCGTGCCCGATGGCGAGGTCAGCCCCGGCGTGCCGCGCTGGGAAGCGGTCGCCAACGGTGACCCGGGCCAGGCCCAGGGCCGCGAAGTGGAAATCGCCGAGTTGCTGGGTTTTCTGCGCAAGCATCAAGTGCGCAACTACGTCTGGCTCACCGCTGATGTGCACTATTGCGCCGCCCATCACTACCACCCCGAACAGGCCGCGTTCCAGGATTTCGAACCGTTCTGGGAGTTCGTCGCCGGGCCGTTGAACGCCGGCAGCTTCGGGCCCAATGCCCTGGACAAGACCTTCGGCCCGGAAGTGGTGTTCCAGAAAGCGCCACCGACCCAGAACGCCTCCCCGTTTGCCGGGTATCAGTTCTTTGGCGAGGTGAACATCGACGGGTCGAGCGGGGAGATGAGTGTGGTGTTGCGTGATCTTGAGGGGGTGGCGGTGTTTGAGAAGAAGTTGGAGCCGGTTTGACCTGAGGATCACAGCGTTTCCCTTGTGGGAGCGGGCTTGCTCGCGAAGGCGGTGAGTCAGCTGATACATGCATGGCTGACACACCGTC
>NZ_JALJDX010000091.1 GCF_022952855.1 Pseudomonas sp. RGM2987
CCCACCAACAGGGGCTGCTGCGCAGCCCAGCGGGAGCAAGCTCCCTCGCCACGGGGGAATGACTTCGGTTCAAACGCCCACCACATCCCTACGCCTTGATCCGCACATTCAGTGGCTTGGACGTATCGGCCCCGCCGCTCTCGTACGTAAACGTGTAGCGCAGCTCAACCAGCCGGCCGCTGAATTTCTTCAGGGTGTCGCCGGGCACCGTCAGCGTGACCCCCTTGCGCAGCTCAGCTACTTCGAAGTCATCCGGATGCGTTTCCGGCGTCTTGTTGACCATCATGGGTTCAAGGTTGCCCGTCCATTCCGGCGGTTTCGAGGCCGCGCCGAGGGTCAGGTACACGGACGAGTTCGGTGAGATGTTCGAATCCGGGATCTGCACGGTCAACGTCTTGCCTGCCTTCGCCAGGCTGATCGCTACCTCCCCGGAAGCATCGGCTGGAAAATCCTTGAGCGTGGGTTTTTCGAATGTCGTCGTCATGGTGTCACTCCTGTGAAGTCGGCCGGGAACGGCCACCTGCGCAGTTATGACCACTCCCTGGAAGGCTGCCTACTGGCAGAGTCGACAGTGCGGACGAGCGGTGCGGCAGCCTTTTTTACCCTTTGATGACGAAATGCAGTTGACGCAGGTTATTTAAGTTGTACGATGACCTACAACTTCTGGCCGAAGCTTAACTCTCTCATACATAAAATTGCGTCCCAGGGTGTTCGAATAATGAATCCACAAGAACTGAAGTCCATCCTCTCGTCTGGCCTGCTGTCGTTCCCGGTCACCGATTTCACAGCCCAAGGCGATTTCAATCGCGACAGCTACATCAAGCGCCTCGAGTGGCTGGCCCCGTACGGCGCCTCCGCATTGTTCGCAGCCGGCGGTACCGGTGAATTCTTCTCCCTGGCCGCCAGCGAGTACTCGCAAGTCATCAAGACTGCCGTCGACACCTGCGCCACCAGCGTGCCAATCCTTGCCGGTGTTGGCGGTGCCACCCGCCAGGCTATCGAATACGCTCAAGAAGCCGAGCGCCTGGGTGCCAAGGGCCTGCTGTTGCTGCCGCACTACCTGACCGAAGCCAGCCAGGACGGCGTTGCCGCCCACGTTGAAGCCGTGTGCAAATCGGTAAAAATCGGCGTAGTGGTGTACAACCGCAACGTCTGCCGCTTGAACGCGGCTCAGCTGGAGCAACTGGCCGAGCGCTGCCCGAACCTGATCGGCTACAAGGACGGCCTGGGCGACATCGAACTGATGGTGTCGATCCGTCGCCGCCTCGGCGATCGTTTCAGCTACCTGGGCGGCCTGCCGACCGCAGAAGTCTACGCCGCGGCCTACAAGGCCCTGGGCGTGCCGGTCTACTCCTCGGCGGTATTCAACTTCATTCCGAAAACCGCGATGGACTTCTACCACGCCATTGCCCGTGACGATCACGAGACCGTCGGCAAGATCATCGACGATTTCTTCCTGCCTTACCTGGACATCCGCAACCGCAAGGCCGGTTATGCCGTGAGCATCGTCAAGGCGGGTGCGAAGATCGCCGGCTACGACGCAGGCCCTGTGCGCACCCCGCTGACCGACCTGCTGCCAGAAGAATACGAAGCACTGGCCGCGCTGATGGATAAGCAAGGCAAGCAGTAACAGACCCGACAAAGCCGCTGAGCAATCAGCGGCTTTTTGCGTAAGGCTTTTTGTGAGGAGAAGCATCCGTGACTGATGCAAAGCGTTTCGATAACTACATCAACGGTCAGTGGGTAGCCGGTGCCGACTATTGCACCAACATCAACCCGTCCGACTTGTCCGATGTCATCGGTGAATACGCCAAGGCTGATGCAGCGCAAGTCAACGCCGCCATCGAAGCTGCCCGCGCCGCATTCCCGGCCTGGTCGACCTCGGGCATCCAGGCCCGTCACGATGCGCTGGACAAAGTCGGCAGCGAGATCCTCGCCCGTCGCGAAGAGCTCGGCCAATTGCTGGCTCGGGAAGAGGGCAAGACCCTGCCCGAAGCCATCGGCGAAGTGACCCGCGCCGGCAACATTTTCAAGTTCTTCGCCGGCGAATGCCTGCGCTTGTCTGGCGACTACGTGCCGTCGGTGCGCCCGGGCGTCAACGTCGAAGTCACCCGCGAAGCCCTGGGTGTGGTCGGCTTGATCACCCCGTGGAACTTCCCGATTGCCATCCCTGCGTGGAAAATCGCCCCGGCCCTGGCCTACGGCAACTGCGTGGTGATCAAGCCCGCCGAGCTGGTGCCGGGTTGTGCCTGGGCCCTGGCGGAAATCATCTCCCGCGCAGGCTTCCCGGCCGGTGCATTCAACCTGGTGATGGGCAGCGGCCGCGTCGTCGGCGAAGTGCTGGTCAACAGCCCGAAAGTCGACGGCATCAGCTTCACCGGTTCCGTGGGCGTGGGTCGGCAGATCGCCGTCAACTGCGTCTCGCGCCAGGCCAAGGTGCAGTTGGAAATGGGCGGCAAGAACCCGCAGATCATCCTCGACGACGCCGACCTCAAGCAGGCTGTCGAACTGGCGGTGCAGAGCGCGTTCTACTCCACCGGCCAACGTTGCACCGCTTCCAGCCGCCTGATCGTCACCGCCGGCATCCACGACAAGTTCGTCGACGCCATGGCTGAACGCATGAAATCGATCAAGGTCGGTCATGCGCTGAAAGCCGGTACTGATATCGGCCCGGTCGTCTCCGAAGCCCAGCTCAACCAGGACATGAAATACATCGACATCGGCCAGAGCGAAGGCGCGCGGCTGGTCAGCGGTGGTGGCCTGGTGACCTGCGATACCGAGGGTTACTTCCTGGCGCCGACGCTGTTCGCCGACAGTGAAGCCTCGATGCGCATCAGCCGCGAAGAGATCTTTGGCCCGGTCGCCAACGTGGTGCGCGTGGCGGACTACGAGGCGGCGCTGGCGATGGCCAACGACACCGAGTTCGGTCTGTCGGCCGGTATCGCCACCACCTCCTTGAAGTACGCCAACCACTTCAAGCGCCATTCCCAGGCGGGCATGGTGATGGTCAACCTGCCAACCGCCGGCGTGGATTACCACGTGCCGTTCGGCGGGCGCAAAGGTTCGTCCTATGGTTCGCGTGAGCAAGGTCGCTACGCACAAGAGTTCTACACCGTGGTGAAAACCGCCTACATCGGTTCGTAAACGCTACACCGGCGGGGCTGGCTAACCAGCCCCGGCCGTACAATCTGCTGACCCGCATAAAAATAAATAGTGGGAGTACTGTTACATGCAAGCGACCAAGCCGACGCACGTCCGCTACTTGATCCTGCTCATGCTGTTCCTGGTGACAACGATCAACTATGCCGACCGCGCCACCATCGCCATCGCAGGCTCCAGCCTGCAAAAAGACCTCGGTATCGACGCGGTCACCCTCGGTTATATCTTCTCCGCCTTCGGCTGGGCCTACGTGGCCGGTCAGATCCCTGGCGGCTGGCTGCTCGACCGTTTCGGGTCGAAAAAAATCTATGCCCTGAGCATTTTCACCTGGTCGCTGTTCACCGTGCTGCAAGGCTATGTCGGTGAATTCGGCATGTCCACGGCCGTGGTTGCGCTGTTCATGCTGCGCTTTCTGGTGGGGTTGGCCGAAGCGCCGTCCTTCCCGGGCAACGCACGAATCGTCGCCGCCTGGTTCCCGACCGCAGAACGCGGCACCGCCTCGGCGATCTTCAACTCGGCGCAGTATTTCGCCACCGTGTTGTTCGCCCCGCTGATGGGCTGGATCGTCTATCGCTTCGGCTGGCAGCATGTGTTCATCGTGATGGGCGTGATCGGCATCGTGTTCTCGCTGATCTGGCTGAAGGTGATCTACAGCCCGCGCCAGCACCCGATGATCAACGAGGCCGAGTTCAATCACATCGCCGCCAACGGCGCGATGGTCGACATGGACCAGGACAAGGGCAAGGAAAAGAAAGCCGACGGTCCGAAGTGGGACTACATCCGTCAACTGCTGACCAACCGCATGATGCTCGGCGTGTACCTGGGCCAATACTGCATCAACGGCATTACCTACTTCTTCCTGACCTGGTTCCCGGTGTACCTGGTGCAGGAGCGCGGCATGACCATCCTCAAGGCTGGTTTCATCGCTTCCTTGCCGGCGATCTGCGGTTTCATCGGTGGTGTGCTGGGCGGGGTGATCTCCGATTACCTGCTGCGCAAGGGCCACTCGCTGACCTTCGCCCGCAAGGCGCCGATCATCGCCGGCCTGCTGGTGTCCAGCAGCATCGTGGCTTGCAACTACGTGGACATCGAGTGGATGGTGGTGGGCTTCATGGCCCTGGCCTTCTTCGGTAAAGGCGTGGGTGCGCTGGGCTGGGCCGTCGTGTCCGATACCTCGCCAAAACAGATCGCCGGTCTGAGCGGTGGCCTGTTCAACACCTTCGGCAACCTGGCATCGATCACCACGCCAATCGTCATCGGCTACATCATCAGCGCCACCGGTTCGTTCAAGTGGGCACTGGTGTTCGTTGGTTGCAACGCGCTGGTAGCAGTGTTCAGCTACCTGGTCATCGTCGGGCCGATCAAGCGTGTCGTGCTCAAGGAACCCACGGCCAAGGATGCCGGCATCTCCAGTTTGTCTGAAGCTAAATCCTGAAGGAGCGGCAGCAATGCAATTGATTGAACATGCCGACTCGCCCCGTTACATCCGCCTGCACGAGCGGGATAACGTGGTGATCGTCGTCAATGACCAGGGCGTACCCGCCGGGACCGCGTTCCCGGATGGGCTGGTCACCGTGGACTTTGTGCCCCAGAGCCACAAGGTCACGCTGCAGGATATTGCCGAGGGCGGCGAAGTGATTCGCTACGGCCAGGTCATCGGCTACGCGTTGCAACCGATCCCCCGTGGCAGCTGGGTCAAGGAAGACCAGCTGCGCATGCCCACCGCGCCGCCGCTGGACAGCTTGCCGCTGTCCACCGACGTGCCGACGGCCGATGCGCCGCTGGAAGGCTACACCTTCGAAGGCTACCGCAATGCCGACGGCACCGTCGGCACGCGCAATATCCTGGGCATCACCACCACGGTGCAATGCGTGACCGGCGTGCTCGATCATGCGGTCAAGCGCATCAAGGACGAATTGCTGCCCAAATACCCGAACGTCGATGACGTGGTGGCGCTGACCCATAGTTACGGCTGTGGCGTGGCGATCACCGCCACCGACGCGTACATCCCGATCCGCACCGTGCGTAACCTGGCGCGCAACCCGAACCTGGGTGGCGAGGCGCTGGTGATCAGCCTGGGCTGCGAGAAATTGCAGGCCGGCCAAGTGATGCATGACAACGACAGCTCGGTGGACCTCAGCGAGCCGTGGTTGTATCGCTTGCAGGATTCCAGTCACGGCTTCACCGAAATGATCGAGCAGATCATGGAGCTGGCCGAGACCCGTTTGAAGAAGCTCGACCAGCGCCGCCGGGAAACCGTGCCGGCCTCGGAGTTGATCCTGGGCATGCAGTGCGGCGGCAGCGATGCGTTTTCCGGCATCACCGCCAACCCGGCGCTGGGCTACGCCTCGGACCTGTTGCTGCGCGCCGGGGCGACGGTGATGTTCTCCGAAGTCACCGAAGTGCGCGATGCGATCTACTTGCTGACCTCCCGGGCGCAAACCCGGGAAGTCGCCCAGGAGCTGGTGCGCGAGATGGACTGGTACGACCGTTACCTGGCCAAGGGCGAGGCGGATCGCAGTGCCAACACGACGCCGGGCAACAAGAAGGGCGGGCTGTCGAACATCGTCGAGAAATCCCTGGGCTCGATCGTCAAGTCCGGCAGCAGCGCGATTAACGGCGTGCTCGGCCCGGGTGAGCGCTTCAAGCAAAAGGGTTTGATCTTCTGCGCCACGCCGGCCAGCGATTTCGTCTGCGGCACCTTGCAACTGGCGGCGGGGATGAACCTGCACGTGTTCACCACCGGCCGTGGCACGCCGTACGGTTTGGCAATGGCGCCGGTGGTGAAGGTCTCGACCCGCACCGAACTGGCCCAGCGCTGGCCGGACCTGATCGACATCGACGCCGGCCGCATCGCCACCGGACGAGCGACGATCGAGGAGTTGGGCTGGGAGCTGTTCCACTACTACCTGGACGTGGCCAGCGGCAAGAAGAAGACCTGGGCCGAACAGCACAAACTGTTCAACGACATCACCCTGTTCAACCCGGCGCCGATTACCTGAGCCGGCGTTGTGGGAGCGAGCTTGCTCGCGAAGGCGGTGGGTCAGCTTGCATCGATGTTGGATGTGCCGACATCTTCGCGAGCAAGCCCGCTCCCACAGGAATCACCAGACGCCGGTGCCGTGAGTGGCTTATCATTAGCCACCTAACGACACCCCTCTGAAGGTCCCCGGCATGCTGGCAATTTTCCTCGAAACCCTGAACATCACCGCGCCGGTGTTCGCCATGCTGTTTCTGGGGGTGTTGCTCAAGCGTGTCTACTGGATCAACGACAACTTTATCCACACCGCCTCGTCCCTGGTATTCAACGTCACCATGCCGGCGTTGTTGTTCCTCGGCATCCTCCACGCCGACCTGCACGCGGCCTTGCAGCCGGACCTGCTGATCTATTTCTCCATCGCCACCCTGGTGAGTTTCGCCATGGCCTGGGGCTGGGCGATCTGGCGTTGCCCGCGTGAGGATCGCGGCATTTATACCCAGGGCGCGTTTCGCGGCAACAATGGGGTCATCGGCCTGGCGTTGGCGGCGAGCATGTATGGCGACTACGGGATTTCCCTGGGGGCGATCCTCGCGGCGCTGGTGATCCTGTTCTACAACACCCTGTCGACCATCGTGCTGGCGGTCTACAGCCCGGTGATCAAGTCCGATCCGTGGAGCATCTTTAAAAGTGTGATCAGCAACCCGCTGATCATCAGCGTGATCGTTGCCGCGCCGTTCGCCTATTGGAAGATCGGCCTGCCGAACTGGTTCGAGACCTCGGGCAAATACCTGGCGCAGATGACCTTGCCCCTGGCGCTGATCTGCATCGGCGGCACGCTTTCACTGGCGGCCCTGCGCAAGAGCGGCAAGATGGCCCTGAGTTCGAGCCTGGTGAAAATGGTCGGCCTGCCGGTGCTGACCACCCTGGGCGCCTGGCTCTGGGGCTTTCGCGGCGCGGAACTGGGAATCCTGTTCCTGTACTTCGGCAGCCCCACCGCGGCGGCCAGCTTCGTCATGGCCCGCGCCGCCGATGGCAACCAGGAGCTGGCGGCGGCGATCATCGTCATCACCACGTTGATGGCGGCGATCACCACCAACCTGGGGATTTTTGTGTTGCAGTGGGGTGGGTGGATCTAGGCTTGGATTTCTGGTGTTCTCTGGGGCCTCTTCGCGAGCAAGCCCGCTCCCACAGTTGATCGGGTTTCTTCAGAAGGAATGCGGTCGAATGTGGGAGCGGGCTTGCTCGCGAAGAGGCCCGCCCATCCACCACAAATCCTATCCTTTACTCCTGCTTCTGATACGCCTCGATCACCTCCTGCGCCGCCCGAAACGCATCGATTGCCGCCGGCACGCCCGCATACACCGCGCAATGCAGCAACGCCTCGCGAATCTCTTCCACCGTGCAGCCATTATTCAACGCGCCGCGCACGTGGCCTTTGAGTTCCTGCGGACATTTGAGGGCGGTGAGGGCGGCGAGGGTGATCAGGCTGCGGGTTTTCAGCGGCAGGCCGTCGCGGCTCCAGACACTGCCCCAGGCATGTTCATTGACGAAGTCCTGCAGGGGTTGGGTGAACTCAGTGGCATTGCCCAGGGCGCGGTCGACGAACGCATCGCCCATGACCTGGCGACGCATGTCCAGGCCGGTCTTCGGAGTGTCGGTCATGGCAAATCCCTCTTGTGATGTTGGCGGCGCCAGGCGCGCAAGGAGCTGAACAGCAAAAAGGCGAGCAGGGCCGGCAGCACATAGAACAGCATCAGATGTTCCAGACGGCCAGCCAATGGCATGCCGGTGGTGAACGACACCACGTGCAGCCCATAGGCCAGGTACAGACCCAGCAAAAGCAGGCCTTCGGCGCGGGTGACGCGATAACCGGAATAGAACACCGGCAAGCACAGCACCGCGACGCCGAGCATCACCGGCAGGTCGAAGTCCAGGGCATTGGGCGACACCGAAAGCGGCGTCGGGGCGGCGAGGGCAGTTACGCCCAGCACGCCCAGCAGGTTGAACAGATTGCTGCCGATCACGTTGCCCACCGCGATGTCCCGCTGGCCGCGCAAAGCGGCAATCAGCGAGGTGGCGAGTTCCGGCAGCGAAGTGCTGACGGCGACAATGGTCAGGCCGATGATCCGTTCTGAGAGGCCCAGGTCCGTTGCCACTTCCACCGCCGCGCCCAGCAGCAGGTGCCCGGCAAAAATCAGCATCGCCAGGCCCAGCACGATCATCGACAGACTCTTGAGCCAGGACGCCTGCGTCCCTTCGACGCCTACGGCGTGGGGCCGCGTCGAATGCCGGGACTGGCGCAGCAGCAGGCCCAGGTACACCGCCAGCGCCGTCAACAGCAAGACGCCGTCCAGGCGGGTCAGTTCTTCGTTCCAGGCCAGCACGAACACCAGCAGGCTGGCGCCGATCATCAGCGGGATGTCCAGGCGCACCAGCTGGCGCGAGACGCGCAACGGAATGATCAGCGCCGACAGGCCAAGCGTGACGAGGATGTTGAAGATGCTGCTGCCAATCACGCTGCCTACGGCGATGTCGGCGTTGTGCGCCAGGGTCGCTTGCAGGCTGACGGCCATTTGCGGCGCGCTGCTGCCGAGGGCGACGACGCTCAGGCCGATGATCAGCGGCCGCACCTGCAAGCGTGCCGCCAGGCCGACGGCGGTGCGCACCAGCAGTTCAGCGCCGGCGATCAGCAGTAGCAGGCCGCCGGCCAATTCAAGCAGGCTGAGCAGGGGCAGGGCGGTGAGTAGGGAAATGGCCGGGCTCCGTCTGTCAATCGTCGAGGGCTTGCACCCGCACCCGTGCGGTGCCGGTGCGTAACATGCCCAGTTGCTCTGCCGCCTCGCGGGACACATCGATCAGGCGTCCGCGCGTATACGGGCCGCGGTCGTTGATGCGGACCACGACACTGTCATTGTTGCCCAGGTTGGTGATTTTCACCCGTGTGCCGAACGGCAACTGGCGATGGGCAGCGGTCAGGCCATGCTGGTCGAAACGCTCGCCGCTGGCGGTGCGTTTGCCGTGGTGCCTGGCGCCATAATAAGAGGCCACGCCCGTCTGGTCGTAGCCGTGTGGGTCGACCGTCCCGCTCTGGCTGGCGCAACCGGCCAACAGGGACAGCAGGGCGCAGGCGCCGAGGAGACGCTTCATTGAAAGGTTTTCCACATCAGTGTGGTTGTAAATTTATTGTGGCGAGGGAGCTTGCTCCCGCTGGGCTGCGTAGCAGC
>NZ_JALJDX010000090.1 GCF_022952855.1 Pseudomonas sp. RGM2987
CGAAGGCGCTGGGTCAGTCAACATTTATGCAACTGAACCACCGCCTTCGCGAGCAAGCCCGCTCCCACAATAAGTCAGTGCAACACCCGAACCCCCAGGCATATCCATATGCTGTTTCGATCTAGTTGGCGTCCTGATTAGAAGGAGGTCGCTGTGCTAGGATTCCCCGCTCGAACACGGCCCGCTGGCCGTTCATAAGAAAGTTTTCGTGAGTAGCCATGGTCGACAAACTGACGCATCTGAAACAGCTGGAGGCGGAAAGCATCCACATCATCCGCGAGGTGGCCGCCGAGTTCGATAACCCGGTGATGCTGTACTCCATCGGTAAAGATTCCGCCGTGATGCTGCACCTGGCACGCAAGGCGTTTTTCCCCGGCAAGCTGCCGTTCCCGGTGATGCACGTCGACACCCGCTGGAAATTCCAGGAAATGTACAAGTTCCGTGATCGCATGGTCGAGGAACTTGGCCTGGACCTGATCACCCACGTCAACCCGGACGGCGTGGCGCAGGGCATCAACCCGTTCACCCACGGCAGCGCCAAGCACACCGACATCATGAAGACCGAAGGCCTGAAGCAGGCCTTGGACAAGTATGGTTTCGACGCCGCGTTCGGCGGTGCCCGTCGCGATGAAGAGAAATCCCGCGCCAAGGAGCGCGTCTACTCGTTCCGCGACAGCAAGCACCGCTGGGACCCGAAGAACCAGCGCCCGGAGCTTTGGAACGTCTACAACGGCAAGGTCAACAAGGGTGAGTCGATCCGCGTGTTCCCGCTGTCGAACTGGACCGAGCTGGACATCTGGCAGTACATCTACCTGGAAGGCATCCCGATCGTACCGCTGTATTTCGCCGCTGAGCGCGAAGTCATCGAGAAGAACGGCACGCTGATCATGATCGACGACGAGCGCATCCTCGAGCACCTGTCCGACGAAGACAAAGCCCGTATCGTCAAGAAGAAAGTGCGTTTCCGTACCCTTGGCTGCTACCCGCTGACGGGCGCTGTGGAGTCCGAGGCCGAAAGCCTGACGGACATCATTCAGGAAATGCTCCTGACGCGAACTTCCGAGCGCCAGGGCCGGGTCATCGACCACGATGGCGCAGGCTCGATGGAAGATAAAAAACGTCAGGGTTATTTCTAAGGGGCTGTCATGTCGCATCAATCTGATTTGATCAGCGAGGATATCCTCGCCTACCTGGGCCAGCACGAGCGTAAAGAGCTGTTGCGGTTCCTGACCTGCGGTAACGTCGACGACGGCAAGAGCACCCTGATCGGGCGTCTGCTGCACGACTCCAAGATGATCTACGAAGATCACCTGGAAGCCATCACCCGCGATTCGAAGAAAGTCGGCACCACCGGCGACGACATCGACCTGGCGCTGCTGGTCGACGGCCTGCAGGCCGAGCGCGAGCAAGGCATCACCATCGATGTCGCGTACCGCTATTTCTCCACCGCCAAGCGCAAGTTCATCATTGCCGACACCCCGGGCCATGAGCAGTACACCCGCAACATGGCCACCGGTGCTTCCACCTGTGACCTGGCGATCATCCTGGTGGACGCCCGCTACGGCGTGCAGACCCAGACCCGTCGCCACAGCTTCATCGCCTCGTTGCTGGGCATCAAGCACATCGTCGTGGCCATCAACAAGATGGACCTCAAGGGCTTCGACCAGGGTGTGTTCGAGTCGATCAAGGCCGACTACCTGAAGTTCGCCGAAGGCCTGAAGAACCAGCCCACCAGCCTGCACTTCGTGCCGATGTCCGCCCTCAAGGGCGACAACGTGGTGAACAAGTCCGAGCGTTCGCCGTGGTACACCGGCCAGTCGCTGATGGAAATCCTCGAGACCGTGGAAGTGGCGGGCGACCGCAACTTCACCGACCTGCGTTTCCCGGTGCAGTACGTCAACCGTCCGAACCTGAACTTCCGCGGTTTCGCCGGCACCCTGGCCAGCGGCATCGTGCACAAGGGCGATGAAGTGGTGGTGCTGCCGTCGGGCAAGAGCAGCCGCGTCAAATCCATCGTTACCTTCGAAGGTGAGCTGGAGCAGGCAGGGCCAGGCCAGGCAGTGACGCTGACCATGGAAGACGAGATCGACATCTCCCGTGGCGACTTGCTGGTGCATGCCGACAACGTGCCGCCGGTCACCGACAGCTTCGAAGCGATGCTGGTGTGGATGGCTGAAGAGCCGATGCTGCCGGGCAAGAAATACGACATCAAGCGCGCCACCAGCTACGTGCCGGGCTCGATTGCCAGCATCGTCAACCGGGTCGACGTGAACACCCTCGAAGAGGGCCCGGCCAGTGCGTTGCAGCTCAACGAAATCGGCAAGGTGAAGATCGCCCTGGATGCGCCGATTGCCCTGGACGGTTACGAGAGCAACCGCACCACCGGCGCGTTCATCATCATCGATCGCCTGACCAACGGCACTGTCGGCGCCGGCATGATCGTCGCGCAGCCGCTGGCCCACGGCAGCAGCACGCACCACGGCAAGCTTGCCCATGTGTCGGTGGAAGAGCGCGCCCAGCGCTTCGGCCAGCAGCCGGCCACCGTGTTGTTCAGCGGCCTGTCGGGCGCTGGCAAGAGCACGCTGGCTTATGCCGTGGAGCGCAAGCTGTTCGATTCCGGTCGTGCGGTGTTTGTGCTCGATGGCCAGAACCTGCGTCATGACCTGAACAAGGGCTTGCCGCAGGACGGCGCCGGGCGCACCGAGAATTGGCGCCGCGCGGCTCACGTCGCGCGTCAGTTCAACGAAGCCGGCCTGCTGACCCTGGCGGCATTCGTTGCGCCGAGCGCCGAAGGGCGTGAGCAGGCCAAGGACCTGATCGGCCGGGAACGTCTGCTGACGGTGTACGTCCAGGCCTCGCCGGCGGTGTGCGCCCAGCGTGATCCGCAAGGTCTGTACGCCGCCGCTGGCGACAACATCCCTGGCGAGTCTTTCCCATATGACGTGCCGCTGGATGCCGATCTGGTGATCGACACCCAGGCGCTGACATTGGAAGAGAGTGTCAAGCAGGTGTTGGATCTGCTGCGCAGTCGCGGCGCGATCTGACGACGCAGCAGTAAAACAAAAGCCCGCCGATGAGTGATCATCGGCGGGCTTTTTTCATTGGCTCGGACCCTGTGGGAGCGGGCTTGCTCGCGAATGGGGTGTGTCAGTCAACATCTGTTTTGAGTGTCAGTCCGCATTCGCGAGCAAGCCCGCTCCCACAAGGTGGGGTCAGTGGCGATCTGGGAATTCCTGGTGCATCTGCCCCAGCAACGCATCCTTGTCCTGCCACAGCTGGTTGATCCAGCCCTGGAACTCCAGGCGATACGCGCCGTCCTGATCGTAGCTCTTGCCAACGAACTGCGGCGGGATCTTCAGTTCCTGGAAATGCACGACTACTTCTCCAACGTTGCCGCAGAGCAGATCCCAATACCCCGGACGACCGCCGGGATAATGAATGGTCACGTTGATGATCGACTCCAGTTGCTCACCCATGGCATCCAGCACGAATGCGATGCCGCCGGCCTTGGGCTTGAGCAGGTAGCGAAACGGTGATTGCTGCTGGGCATGCTTGGCTTCGGTGAAGCGCGTGCCCTCGACGAAGTTGAAGATGCCCACCGGGTTGTGGCGAAACTTCGCGCAGGTCTTGCGAGTGGTTTCCAGGTCCTTGCCTTTCTTTTCCGGATGCTTTTCCAGATAGGCCTTGGAGTAGCGCTTCATGAACGGAAAGCCCAGGGCCCACCAGGCGAGGCCGATCACCGGCACCCAGATCAGCTCCTGCTTGAGAAAGAACTTCAGCGGCCGGATGCGTCGGTTCAACACATACTGCAACACCATGATGTCGACCCAGCTCTGGTGGTTGCTGGTGATCAGGTACGAGTGCTGGTAGTCCAGGCCCTCCAGCCCGCTGAGATGCCAGCGGGTGCGGCGCACCAGGTTCATCCAGGCTTTGTTGTTGCTGATCCAGGCTTCGTGGATGTGGCTCATCAACCAGTCAGTGAAACGCTGGGCGGCGGGAAAAGGCAGCAGCAGCTTGAAAATAGCCACGACGAACAACGGCGTGCAGCACAGGATGGTGTTCAGCGCCAGCAGCAGCGAGGCAATCACGCCGCGCACGGCGGCAGGCAGGAAATCCAGCATTTAAAGGTCCATGGGTCGGTTGGCGGCTTGGATCGCGGTCAGGGCGATGGTGTACACGATGTCGTCGACCTGGGCGCCGCGCGGCAAGTCGTTCACCGGTTTGCGCAGGCCTTGCAGCATCGGCCCGAGGCTGACGCAATCGGCGCTGCGCTGTACCGCCTTGTGGGTGGTGTTGCCGGTGTTCAGGTCCGGGAAAATGAACACCGTGGCGCGGCCGGCCACCTGACTGTTGGGCGCCAGTTGTCGGGCGACGGTTTCGTTGGCCGCGGCATCGTATTGCAGCGGGCCGTCGATCAGCAGGCCGTGTTGCGCCTCGTGGGCCAGCAGGGTCGCTTCGCGGACTTTCTCCACTTCTTCGCCACTGGCCGACTCACCACTGGAATAACTGAGCATCGCCACTCGCGGTGTAATGCCGAACGCGGCAGCCGAGTCGGCGCTTTGCAGGGCAATCTCCGCCAGCTCCGCAGCGCTGGGGTGCGGGTTCATCACGCAGTCGCCGTAGACCAGCACTTCCTCGGGGAACAGCATGAAAAACACTGAGGACACCAGTGAGCAACCCGGTGCGGTCTTGATCAGTTGCAGGGCCGGGCGGATGGTGTTGGCGGTGGAGTGGATCACCCCGGAAACCAGCCCGTCCACTTCATCGAGCGCCAGCATCATGGTGCCGATGACTACGGTGTCTTCCAGTTGCTGCTCGGCCATCGGTGCGTTCAGGCTTTTGCTCCTGCGCAGTTTCACCATGGGCTCGACGTAACGCTCGCGAATCGAATCCGGATCGAGAATTTCCAAACCCGGCGGCAGTTCGATGCCCTGGGCCCGGGCCACCGCTTCGACGTCGGCCGGTTTGGCCAGCAGCACGCAGCGGGCGATGCCCCGGGCCTGGCAAATGGCGGCGGCCTGCACGGTCAAGGGCTCGCTGCCTTCGGGTAGCACGATGCGTTTGTTGGCGGCCTGGGCGCGTTGGATCAGTTGATAGCGGAACACCGCCGGCGACAGGCGCATTTCCCGTGGCGTGCCGCAGCGCTGGTGCAGCCATTTGGCGTCCAGGTGGCTGGCAACGAAATCAGTGATGATCTCCGCACGTTCGCGGTCATCGATCGGAATTTCCTTGTTCAGGCCGTTGAGCAGGTTGGCGGTGTCGTAGGAGCCGGTGCTCACCGACAGCACCGGCAGCCCGGCCTGCAAGGCGCCTCGGCACAGGTCCATGATGCGCGGGTCGGGCAGGGTGTCGCTGGTCAGCAGCAGGCCGGCCAGCGGCACGCCGTTGATCGCCGCCAGGCTGACGGCGAGGATGATGTCGTCGCGATCGCCAGGGGTCACCACCAGCACGCCGGGCTTGAGCAATTCCACGGTGTTGCGCATGGTCCGGGCGCAAATGATGATGTTGCTCATGCGCCGGGTTTCGTAGTCCCCGGCATTGAGCACCTGCGCGCCCATCAGGTCGGCCACGTCACGGGTACGTGGGGCGTTGAGCTCCGGGCGAAACGGGATGCAGCCCAGCAGGCGGAAGTCGCCGCTGCGCAACAGGGGCGAATGCTCCTTGAGTCGCGCACTGAAGGCTTCGATGCTCTCGTCGGTGCGCACCTTGTTCAGGATCACCCCGAGGACTTTCGGGTCCTTCGGCCCGCCGAACAGTTGAGCCTGCAACTCCACGCGTCCGGAAAGCTCGGTCAGCACTTCGTTTTCCGGCGCCGACACCAGGATCACTTCGGCATCCAGGCTCTTGGCCAGGTGCAGGTTGACCCGGGCGGCGTAACTGGCGCTGCGGGTCGGGACCATGCCTTCGACGACCAGTACATCCTTGCCGATGGCGGCTTGTTGGTAGAGGGTGATGATTTCTTCCAGCAGCTCATCGAGCTGACCATCGCCGAGCATGCGCTCGACGTGCGCCAGGCCCAGCGGCTGCGGCGGCTTGAGACCATGGGTGCGAGCCACCAGTTCGGTGGAGCGTTCCGGCCCGGTATCGCCAGGGTGGGGTTGGGCAATCGGTTTGAAAAAGCCGACCTTCAGCCCGGCCCGTTCCAGCGTGCGCACCAGCCCAAGGCTGATGGAGGTCAGACCCACACCAAAATCGGTGGGCGCGATAAAAAAAGTTTGCATGCGGATTCCCTAAAGGTGCATGGCAAGGGCGAGGCCTATAGCTGGCCGTCTGCCGTCAGATTCAGTCGCCAAGGTTATCGCTAACCGGGGTCTGTGCGCACCAGCCGCAATCGAAGCACTGGCCTATTTTTTCAATACGTTGCACCCGATCCTGCACCCAGGCCCGGGACTGCCAGGGTGGCTGGTGGCGCAGGTGCTGGGTATGACCGCAGGACAGCTCGACCACCCAGTGGCCATCCTCATCCTGGTGGAAACCGGTGACCGTCGATCGGTTCGAGCCAGCCCGTTTGTCCGGGTTCCGTTCGCTTTCGGGCAAATCCTTGTTTAGACTTGTCCGTTCTTCATTCTTATGCAAAAGGTCTCGCCCCATGCTGATCGCCGCCAATAAGGCTGTCTCCATCGACTATACCCTGACCAACGACGCTGGTGAGGTCATCGACAGCTCCGCCGGCGGCGCTCCGCTGGTCTACCTGCATGGCGCAGGCAACATCATCCCGGGCCTGGAGAAAGCCCTGGAAGGTAAAACCACCGGTGACGAGCTGAACGTTGCCGTCGAACCGGAAGACGCCTACGGCGAATACTCCGCCGAACTGGTCAGCACCCTGAGCCGCAGCATGTTCGAAGGCGTGGATGAGCTGGAAGTCGGTATGCAGTTCCACGCGTCGGCGCCCGATGGCCAGATGCAGATCGTCACCATCCGCGACCTGGAAGGCGACGACGTCACCGTTGACGGGAACCACCCGTTGGCCGGCCAGCGCCTGAACTTCCAGGTCAAGGTTGTCGACATCCGTGACGCCAGCCAGGAAGAAGTCGCCCATGGTCACGTCCATGGCGAAGGTGGTCATCACCACTGATTTCTGCGCTACGCTCAGAGAACTGGAAAGGCGCCGTGAGGCGCCTTTTTTGGTCGGTTGCTGTTAGCATCGGCCGTGGCTGTTTCGAAAAGACCTGCAAACCTGGAGTTCGTCATGAGTGCTTTCCACGACCTTAAACTCAAAGCCCTGAATGGTCAGGAGCTGCCCCTGGCGCCGTTCAAGGGGCAAGTCGTGCTGGTGGTCAACGTCGCCTCCAAATGTGGCCTGACGCCGCAATACGCTGCGCTGGAAAACCTCTATCAACAGTTCAAGGACCGGGGCTTCAGTGTGCTGGGGCTGCCCTGCAACCAGTTTGCCGGCCAGGAGCCTGGAACCGAGCAGGAGATCCAGGACTTCTGCAGCCTCAACTATGGCGTCACCTTCCCCTTGTCCAGCAAGCTGGAAGTAAACGGTCCTGACCGCCATCAGCTGTACCGCCTGCTGGCGGGCGAGGGCGCCGAGTTTCCCGGGGACATTACCTGGAACTTCGAAAAATTTCTGCTCGGCAAGGACGGCCGCGTACTGGCCCGCTTCTCGCCGCGCACGGCGCCGGATGATCCTGCGGTGGTCCAGGCGATCGAGAAGGCGTTGGGCTGAACCGCAGAACCCAACTGAACCTTTGTGGCGAGGGGATTTATCCCCGCTGGGCTGCGTAGCAGCCCTAGAGTCTGACACCCCGGTGTGTCAGCCTGATCAGGTTGCTTGCTCTTGGGGTCGCTGCGCAACCCAGCGGGTATAAATCCCCTCGCCACAGGTTCAGCGCTTGGCTTTTGATTCTTAATCACTGCAATCAATAGTGCTACCCAGTCCTGTCCACGGCACATATTATCCCCGTCATATCGACCTGCGACTTTGTCCCGTGGAGTGCCCCATGCCTGTAAAAGCCTTGTTCAAACCCTTCCAACTCGGCGCGCTCGAATTGCCGACCCGTGTCGTAATGGCGCCGATGACCCGTTCCTTTTCGCCAGGAGGGGTGCCGAACGCCAAGGTCGTGGAGTATTACCGTCGTCGCGCTGCGGCCGGGGTCGGCCTGATCGTCACCGAGGGCACCACGGTCGGGCACAAGGCCTCCAACGGTTATCCGAACGTGCCGCATTTCTACGGTGACGCTGCGTTGACCGGCTGGAAACAGGTGGTCGATGCGGTGCACGCCGAAGGCGGCAAGATCGTTCCGCAATTGTGGCATGTGGGCAGCGTGCGCCGCATCGGGACCGAGCCGGATGCCAGCGTGCCGGGCTATGGTCCGACCGAAAAACTCAAGGATGGCCAGGTGGTGGTCCACGGCATGACCCAGGCGGACATCGACGAAGTCATTGGCGCGTTCGCCCAGGCTGCGCAGGACGCCAAGCGCATCGGCATGGACGGCGTGGAAATCCACGGCGCCCACGGTTACCTGATCGACCAGTTCTTCTGGGAAGGTAGTAACCAGCGCACGGACGGCTATGGCGGCAGCCTGGCCAATCGTTCGCGCTTCGCCATCGAGCTGATCCGTGCCGTGCGTGCGGCGGTGGGCGAGGGATTCCCGATCATCTTCCGTTTCTCTCAATGGAAACAGCAGGATTACACCGCGCGTCTGGTCCAGACCCCTGAGGCTTTGGGCGAATTCCTCAAGCCGTTGTCCGAGGCCGGCGTGGATATTTTCCACTGTTCGACGCGGCGTTTCTGGGAGCCGGAGTTCGAAGGCTCCGAACTCAACCTGGCCGGCTGGACCCGCAAGCTCACCGGCAAGCCCACCATTACGGTCGGCAGCGTCGGCCTGGACGGCGAGTTCCTGCAGTTCATGGTCAACACTGACAAAGTCGCGCAGCCGGCCAGCCTGGAAAAACTCCTGGAGCGCCTGAACAACGATGAGTTCGACCTGGTGGCGGTGGGACGTGCGTTGCTGGTGGATCCGGACTGGGCGCAAAAAGTCCGCGAAGGGCGCGAGCAGGAGATCCTGCCGTTCAGCCGCGAGGCGTTGATGACGCTGGTTTAAGCAGCGTCCGCTCTGGCGCCATCGCGAGCAGGCTCGCTTGTATGGTAGGACTTGAAGGGAGGAGGAGGGACAAGGCTCGATTCTGACTGTTAGCAGCAGTACAGACCGTGGGAGATTTCGCCCCTCCTCCTTTCACCCAAGCGC
>NZ_JALJDX010000089.1 GCF_022952855.1 Pseudomonas sp. RGM2987
TACGCACACCCGCGGGAGCAAGCGCCCTCGCCACAAAAACAACAACCTTCACCTAGAGCCCAGGCTTGCCAACCACTGCGGAATCCGACGCTCCAGGTAATACCCGGGGTTGCGCAGCGTCCCATCGACAAACCCCACATGCCCACCCCGGGCATGCAGCTCAAGCCGCGTCGAGGCCGATAGCTCGGCGGGCTCGGGCAGGCTGTGGGGAAACACGAACGGATCGTCGGCCGCCTGGATGAGCAGCGTCGGGGTGTCGATCCGGCTCATGAAATAACGGCTGGAGGCCTGCCGGTAGTAATCCGCCGCATCCAAGAAACCATGCAGCGGCGCGGTCACTCGGCCATCGAAATCCCAGAACGTACGCATGTTTTCCAACGGGCCCAGCGCCGCCAGGGTCGCCAGTCCTTCATGGCGGCCGTCATGCTGGAACTGGCGCTGCTTGTTGCGCACGTAGGCCACTAATTGCCGCATGAAATGCGCCTGGTAGAACCGCGAAAAGCCCTGTCCGATGCGATCGGCGCACTGGTCGAGGCGAAACGGCACCGAGACTGCCACCGCGCCCTGGAGCTGGCTGGCGCTGCCGGTTTCCCCCAGATGCTTGAGCAGCACGTTGCCGCCCAGCGAATAGCCCACCGCAAACAGCGGCGCCAAGGGGCGCTGGGCGCGGATATGGGTGATGGCAGCGGCCAGGTCCTCGCTGACGCCCGAGTGATAACTGCGGGGCAGCAGGTTCGGCTCGCCCGAGCAGCCGCGCCAGTTCAGTGCAACGCTGGCCCAGTCCTGGCGCCCGAGGGCCTGTTGCAAACCGGCCACGTAAGGCGAGTTGGACGAACCGGTCAGCCCGTGGAGGATCAGCACCACGGGCGCCTCGGCGCGATGGGGGCCATGCCAGTCGAGGTCGAGGAAGTCACCGTCTTCCAGCCACAGGCGTTCGCGCTGGCGGTCGATGTGGGTGGTCTTGCGCCAAAGCGGGCCCCACAAGGTCTGCAAGTGTGGATTGCCAAGGCCCGGGGCCGGGACGAAACGTTCAGGTGCGGCGGACATTCTTATTCTCGATGCACTGGCCAGCCTCTCAGCCAGCGGCGTCTGCCATGCGCTGCCACAACGCGTAATACACCCGTCCGGATTTCTGCTCGCGATGCAGGCGCCAATTGCCTGGCAAGCCAAGGGTGGACGGGGCGGTCTCGCTTTCAGTGTAGACCCAGGCATCCGCAGCCAGCCACTGCCGTTCCTCCAGCAGGGCGCATACCGTCGGCAGCAGGTTCTGGTTGAACGGCGGGTCCAGGAACACCAGGTCGAAGGGCGTTGCCGGCTGGCTGTCCAGGTAGCGCAGCGCGTCGGCCGTGTGCACCTGGCCCACGGTGCAGCGCAGCGTGCCCAGGTGCTCTTTCAGGCTGGAAACCGCCAGGTTGCTGGCGTCCAGCGCCTGGCCCATGGCCGCGCCACGAGACAGCGCTTCAAGGAACAGCGCGCCGCTGCCGGCGAACGGGTCGAGCACCCTTGCACCTGCCACGTAGGGTGCGAGCCAGTTGAACAGTGTTTCACGCACCCGATCCGGGGTCGGACGCAGGCCCGGGGCGTCGGGAAAGCTCAGGCGCCGGCTGCGCCACTCGCCGCCGATGATGCGTAACTGGTTCACACCGTTGTGGACGGGTTTCTTGCTGGAATTCGATGGTCGGGCCATTAGTGCTCCGGAACCCCGAGCGGTTGCTCGGCAGGTTTATCAGTGGGGGCCGGCAACGGCTTTTGCGGCACGGTCGGACCTGCGGTCACGATGACCATTTTGTCTGTGCTCAGGTGTTTGTTCAGCGCAACCTTGACTTGCTCGACCGTCAGCGCCTGGGACTGACGCATGAAATCTTCCAGGTAGCTCAGCGGCAAATCATAGAAACCCATGGCGCCGAGCTGGCCGACGATATCGGCGTTGCTGGCGGTGGACAGCGGGAAACTGCCCGCCAGCTCGCGCTTGGCGTCATCCAGTTCCTTCTGGGTCGGACCGCTGGCGAGGTAATCGGCGAATACATCCTGCACCAGCTTCAGCGTGCCTTCGCTCATCTCGGCACGGGTCTGCAGGTTGATCATGAACGGGCCACGGGCCTGCATCGGCGTGAAACCGGAGTACACGCCGTAGGTGAGGCCACGTTTTTCCCGCACTTCGGTCATCAGCCGGGTGCCGAAACCACCCCCGCCGAGGATCTGGTTGCCCAGGGATACGGCGGCAAAATCCGGGTCGTCTCGGTCGATGCCCAGCTGTGCGAGCATCAGGTTGGTCTGCTTGGATGGGAACTCGATGTGGTTGACGCTCGCCTTCGGCTCAACCGGGGGCGGGGTCTTCGCCAGGGCCGGGCCTTTGGGCAGCGCTGCGGACACTTGGCTGGCGACTGCTTCGGCCTCGGTACGGGACAAATCCCCCACCAGCGCGATCACCGCGTTGCCAGCGGTGTAGGCCTTGGCGTGGAACGCCCGGGCCTGGGCCAGGGTGATCGACGGGATGCTTTGCGCGGTGCCGTCGCTGGAGTGGGCGTAGGGATGATCGCCATACAGGCGCTTCATCAGTTCCAGGCCCGCCAGTTTGCCGGGGTTCTGTTTCTGGTACTCGAAGCCGGCGAGCATCTGGTTCTTGATACGGGCGAAGGAATCGGCGGGGAAGGTCGGTTTGCCGACGACTTCGGCGAACAGCTTCAACGCCGGCTCGCGCTTGTCCGCCGCGCTGAGGCTGCGCAGGGACGCCACGGCCATGTCACGGTAGGCGCCGTTGCCGAAGTCCGCGCCGAGGCTTTCGAATCCTTCGGCAATCGCGCTGACATCCTTGCCGGCCACGCCTTCGTTGAGCATCGCGTTGGTCAGCAGCGCCAGGCCGGGGGCGTCGCCATCCTGGCTGCTGCCGGCGGAGAACGTCAGGCGCAGGTCGAACATCGGCAACTCCCGGGCTTCGACGAACAGTACCTTGGCGCCTTCCGCGGTGTTCCAGGTCTGGACGTCGAGCTGACGATGTCCGGGGGCCTTGCCGTCCAGTTCGGCCAGCGATTGCAGCTTTTTGCCGGACTTGGCGTCATCCAGTGCCTGGCTCGCGGTGACGCGGGAGGAGGGCGACAGATAGAAAGCCAGGGCACAGGCCACGGCGACGAACACCAGGCCGACCAGCAGCAGGCGCGATGATTGGCGCTCACTCATGAGCTTTCTCCTCGGGCAAAACGTGTGCAACGCTCAGGCGTGAGCGGGTGAAATACAGCTGGGCTGCCTTCTGGATGTCTTGCGGGGTCACGCTCTGCAGGTCCGCCAGTTCGGTGTCCATCAGCTTCCAGGACAGGCCGACGGTTTCCAGTTGGCCGATGGCGGTGGCCTGGCTGGTGATCGAGTCACGCTCGTACACCAGGCC
Source organism: Pseudomonas sp. RGM2987 (assembly GCF_022952855.1). Lineage (GTDB taxonomy): Bacteria > Pseudomonadota > Gammaproteobacteria > Pseudomonadales > Pseudomonadaceae > Aquipseudomonas. The sequence continues at coordinate 3,383 of NZ_JALJDX010000089.1, forward strand.
GGCGATGACTTGGGCGCGCACGCGTTCCAGCTCTTCGGCAGTCGGGGCGGTGCTCTTCAGTTGATCAAGCAAACGCCACAGCCCGGCCTCGGCCTCGGCCATGGTTTTGTTTTTCTGGGTATTGGGTGCCGCCGACAAGGTGAACAGCGAATCGCCACGGGTGTAGGCGTCGTAGTTCGACGAGCCGCCGGATACCAGCTCTTCGCCGCGCTCCAGCTGGGTCGGGATCCGCCCGCTGTAGCCGCCGTCCAGCAAGGCTGAAATCAGCCGCAGGGCGTTGACCGAACGCTTATCGGTCGCCGTGGCGATGCTTGGGACGTTGAAAGCCAGCATCAGGCTCGGCAGTTGGGTCTGTACATGCAGGGTGATCTGGCGCTCGCCGGGCTCGGCCAATTCCAGGGGGATCTTCGCCGTCGGCACCTCGCGCCGGGCCACCGGGCCGAAATAGCGCTGGGCCAGGACCTTGACCTCATCCGGCGTGACGTCGCCGACCACAACCAGGGTCGCGTTGTTCGGGGCGTACCAGGATTCGTACCAGTGACGCAGCTCGCCGACGGTCATCCGGTCCAGGTCGGCCATCCAGCCGATGGTCGGGGTGTGATAGCCGCTGGCCGGGTAGGCCATGGCCTTGAAACGCTCGAAGGCCTTGGACATCGGCTTGTCGTCGGTGCGCATGCGGCGCTCTTCCTTGATCACCTCGATCTCGCGGCTGAATTCTTCCGGCGGCAGGCGCAGGCTGGCCATGCGGTCGGCCTCCAGTTCGAAGGCCACGCCCAGGCGGTCCCGGGCCAGCACCTGGTAGTAGGCGGTGAAGTCGTCGCTGGTGAAGGCGTTCTCTTCAGCACCGAGGTCGCGCAGGATCAGCGAGGCTTCGCCGGGCCCGACCTTCTCGCTGCCCTTGAACATCATGTGTTCCAGGGCGTGGGACAAACCGGTCTGGCCCGGTGTCTCGTAACTGGAGCCCACCTTGTACCAGACCTGGGACACCACCACTGGCGCGCGATGGTCTTCGCGCACCACCACCTTCAGGCCGTTGTCGAGGGTGAATTCATGGGTGGGTTGTGGGTCGGCAGCCAGGGCTGAAAAAGGCAGGCAGACTGTGCTGAGCAGCAGGCCTGCGGCGCGGCGGGCAAGAGCATTCATTCGTGTTTAAACCTGTTGGGTTGCCTGCCAGGTCTTAGCGTCGGCGGGCGAGAGGGTGCTAGGATAACGGTCCGTTTTACTGGCGGCCACGCCTATCGGGCCTTTTGTCGGCCGGACACTTTGCACAAGCGTGAAGTTTGTCCGCTGATCACGGCGTTTTCGCCGATGATGCCCCGCCAGTCCTTCGAAAAAATTGACCGTGGAATGTCTCGGGGACATTTCGACAATCTGTTGCGCGTGAACAAGCTGGATGAAACGCAGTCTGTTCAGCATTGAATTTTTATTACCGAGGCGCCCCCGTGGCGCGTCGCTACCGTGAGATAGCCGTCCTCCATGTTTGGTTCCAACGACGACAAGAAGACCCCAGCTGAGGCTGGCGAGAAGAAAGGCCTGTTCGGATGGCTGCGCAAGAAGCCGCAGGAAACCGTCGTCGAACAGCCGCAAGCGCTGCCTGAACCCGCCGCCGAGCCGGTGGACGAGCAAGCGACCCCCATCGTCCTGCCGCTGGCCGAGCCGGTGTTGCAACCGGTCGAGCCTGAAGCTGAACCCGCGCCTGAGCCGGTGGCCGAACAGCCGCTGACGCCACCTGCCGAACAAGCCCCCTGGCTGACCTTACCGGTGGCGGAAGAGCCGGTGGCGTTTGTCGAAGACGCCCAAGCCCCGCACATCACCCCGCCGATTCCCGCGCCGACGCAGCCGGTCGAGGCTCCAGTCGAGGTTCCAGTCGTGGCACCGATCGTCGAAGTGCCGGCCGTTGTCAGTGCACCGGCTGTCGTTGAGCCAGAACCGGCCCCGGTGGAGGCGTTGGCCCCCGTCGAGCCAGCACGTGTGCCCGAAGAGAGCAAAGTCGGCTTCTTCGCCCGCCTCAAGCAAGGCCTGTCGAAGACCAGCGCCAGCATCGGCGAAGGCATGGCCAGCCTGTTCCTGGGCAAGAAAGTCATCGATGACGAATTGCTCGAAGACATCGAAACCCGCCTGTTGACCGCCGATGTCGGCGTCGAGGCGACCTCGGTGATCATCAAGAGCCTGACCCAGAAGGTCGCGCGCAAACAGCTGACCGATGCCGACGCGCTGTACAAATCCCTCCAGGGCGAACTCGCCGGCTTGCTCAAGCCGGTGGAACAGCCATTGGTGATTGCCTCGCAGAACAAGCCATTCGTGATCCTGGTGGTGGGCGTCAACGGCGCCGGCAAGACCACCACCATCGGCAAACTGGCGAAGAAGCTGCAGCTCGAAGGCAAGAAAGTGATGCTCGCTGCTGGCGACACTTTCCGCGCCGCTGCGGTGGAACAGCTGCAAGTGTGGGGCGAGCGCAACAAGATCCCGGTGATTGCCCAACACACCGGCGCCGACTCCGCTTCGGTGATCTTCGACGCGGTACAGGCCGCCAAGGCCCGGGGCATCGATGTGCTGATCGCCGATACGGCCGGTCGCCTGCACACCAAAGACAACCTGATGGAAGAGTTGAAGAAGGTGCGCCGGGTGATCGGCAAGCTCGACGCCGACGCGCCCCACGAAGTGCTGTTGGTGCTGGACGCCGGCACCGGCCAGAACGCCATCAACCAGGCCAAGCAATTCAACCAGACCGTCGAGCTCACGGGCCTGGCCCTGACCAAGCTCGACGGCACCGCCAAGGGTGGGGTGATTTTCGCCCTGGCCAAGCAGTTCGGCCTGCCCATCCGCTACATCGGCGTGGGCGAAGGCATCGACGATCTGCGCACCTTTGAAGCCGAGCCCTTTGTCCAGGCGCTGTTTGCCGAGCGGGAGCACTCATGATTCGTTTCGAACAGGTCGGTAAACGCTATCCGAACGGTCACGTCGGCTTGCATGAGCTGAGCTTTCGAGTCCGCCGTGGCGAGTTTCTGTTCGTCACCGGCCATTCCGGCGCCGGCAAGAGCACGCTGCTGCGCCTGCTGCTGGCAATGGAGCGGCCTACCACCGGCAAGCTGCTGCTGGCCGGCCAGGACCTGAGCACCATCAGCAATGCGCAGATCCCTTACCTGCGGCGCCAGATCGGCGTGGTGTTCCAGAATCACCAGTTGCTGTTCGATCGCACCGTGTTCAATAACGTGGCGTTGCCGTTGCAGATCCTCGGGCTGTCCAAGGCCGAGATCAATAAACGGGTGGATTCGGCCCTGGAGCGCGTGGCCCTGTCGGACAAGACCGACCTGTACCCGGGCGACCTGTCCACCGGCCAGCAACAGCGCGTTGGCATTGCCCGGGCCATCGTCCACCGTCCAGCGCTGCTGCTGGCGGACGAACCCACCGGTAACCTCGACCCACGCCTGGCGGCGGAGATCATGGGCGTATTCGAAGACATCAACCGTTTGGGCACCAGCGTGCTGATTGCCAGTCACGACCTGGCACTGATCGCGCGCATGCGTCACCGCATGCTCACCTTGCAGCGCGGTCGATTGATTGGTGACGGGGAGGCCGGCGTATGAGTGCTACCCGCAGTTCTAAAGTCGCCGAACGCGTGGCGCCGAAGGGCACCGAGCCGCAGCCGCCAAAGAAAAAGCACGACGAGGATGACGGCCCGGACTTCGCCACGCTGCTACGCGCCTGGATTGAAAGCCACCGCGCCAGCCTGCTGGACAGCCTGCGCCGCCTGGGCAAGCAGCCCATCGGCAGTTTCTTCACCTGCATGGTCATGGCTGTGGCCCTGAGCCTGCCCATGGGCCTGTCATTACTGCTCAAGAACGTCGAGCGCCTGGGTGGCTCCTGGCAGCGGGCGGCGCAGATTTCCCTGTACCTGCAACTGGAGGCGACCCCGAGTGAAGGCCAGGCGCTGCGCGAGCAGATCAAGGCCATGCCGGGCGTGGCCGATGCCGAATACATCGGCCGGGAGCAGGCGCTCGAAGAGTTCCAGCAGCAGTCCGGCTTGGGCGAGGCGCTCAAGGAGTTGCCGGAAAACCCGCTGCCGGGCGTGGTGTTGGTGACGCCCAAGGAGGTCGACAAGCCGACCCTTGAAGCATTAAGACAAAGACTTTCCGAGTTGCCGAAGGTACAACAGGCGCAACTTGATCTAGTCTGGGTCGAGCGTCTTGCGGCGATCCTCAAGCTCGGCGACCGGTTTGTCTTCGGTCTGACGGTGCTGCTGGTTTCTGCATTACTTTTGGTGATAGGCAATACCATTCGTCTTCATATTGAAAACCGCCGCACCGAGATAGAAGTGATTAAACTCGTCGGCGGCACAGACAGTTATGTGCGCAGGCCCTTCCTTTATATGGGCGCGCTGTATGGCTTCGGTGCCGGGGTCCTGTCCTGGGGTGTTTTGGCGTTCGGCCTGGATTGGCTGAACGATGCAGTGGTGGGGCTGGCCGGTTTGTATGGCAGTGACTTCGCGTTGGCCGGTGTGCCGGTCGCCGATGGGCTGTCGCTCTTGCTTGGCGCAGTGCTGTTGGGTTATATCGGTGCATGGATTGCGGTAGCACGCCACCTGCGTGAGCTTGCGCCAAAATAGTGTTTTTTGCGCGTATTGACCTTTCGGTTTTTGTGGGAACTTGTCCAATGGTTCCCGGTCAATTTTCGCAGTGCTGAACTGCACGAGTTATGTGAGTCGGAGGTTTTTTCGTATGACCACTTCTTTGCAACCTGCTTATGCTCTGGTCCCGGGTGCGAACCTGGAGGCCTATGTGCACACGGTGAACAGCATTCCCTTGCTGACGCCCGAGCAGGAGCGTGAACTGGCCGAGAGTCTCTATTATGAGCAGGATCTTGAGGCGGCTCGGCAGATGGTGCTCGCCCACCTGCGTTTTGTCGTACATATCGCCCGCAGCTATTCCGGCTACGGGCTGGCCCAAGCCGACCTGATCCAGGAAGGCAATGTCGGCCTGATGAAGGCGGTCAAGCGTTTCAACCCGGAAATGGGCGTACGCCTGGTGTCGTTTGCCGTGCACTGGATCAAGGCGGAAATCCACGAATTCATCCTGCGCAACTGGCGCATCGTGAAAGTCGCGACCACCAAGGCCCAGCGCAAGCTGTTCTTCAACCTGCGCAGCCAGAAGAAGCGCCTGGCCTGGTTGAACAATGAGGAGGTCCATCGCGTGGCCGAGAGCCTGGGCGTAGAGCCTCGGGAAGTGCGCGAGATGGAGAGCCGCCTGACCGGCCATGACATGGCCTTCGACCCGGCCGCCGAAGCGGACGACGACAGCGCCTTCCAATCGCCGGCCAACTACCTGGAAGACCACCGGTACGACCCGGCGCGTCAACTGGAGGACGCCGACTGGAGCGACAACTCCAACACCAACCTGCACGAGGCGCTGGAAGTGCTGGACGAGCGCAGCCGCGACATCCTCTACCAGCGTTGGCTGGCCGAGGAAAAAGCCACGCTGCACGACCTGGCGCAGAAGTACAACGTGTCGGCCGAGCGGATTCGCCAGCTTGAGAAAAGCGCGATGAACAAGCTCAAGGTGTCGATCGCGGCCTGACCTGCGCAGCGACAGAAAAACGCCCCGATCAGTAATGGTCGGGGCGTTTTTGTATGCGAACCTTGAAAACACCACAAACCCTGTGGGAGCGGGCTTGCTCGCGAATGCGGTGCGTCAGTTGACATCGCCATATCTGACACAC
>NZ_JALJDX010000088.1 GCF_022952855.1 Pseudomonas sp. RGM2987
AGCTTGCTCCCGCTGGGCCGGTCCGCGTTCGTGCGTAGCAGCCCCAAAGCTTGGGACCGCTGCGCGCTCCAGCGGGAGCAAGCTCCCTCGCCACGGGTCGGTGAAGCCTTAAGTGAACGGTATTGCTTGTGGGAGCGAGCTTGCACCCACAAGGATTGCGGCGAATATCTATCAGTAGTAAGCGTTTTCTTTCTGCGTGTGGTCGGTCACGTCGCGAACACCCTTGAGCTCTGGAATGCGTTCGAGCAAGGTGCGCTCGATGCCTTCCTTCAAGGTCACGTCGGCCTGGCCGCAGCCTTGGCAGCCGCCGCCGAACTGGAGCACGGCGATGCCGTCTTCCACCACGTCGATCAGCGAAACCTGGCCGCCGTGGCTGGCGAGCCCCGGGTTGATTTCGGTTTGCAGGTAATAATTGATGCGCTCGTTGACCGGGCTGTCGGCATTGACCATCGGCACCTTGGCGTTCGGCGCTTTAATGGTCAACTGACCGCCCATGCGGTCGGTGGCGTAGTCAACCACCGCGTCATCGAGGAATGCTTCGCTGAACGAGTCGATGTACGCGGTGAAGCTCTTGAGCCCCAGCGCGGTGTCTTCGGGTTTTTCTTCCCCGGGCTTGCAATAGGCAATGCACGTCTCAGCGTACTGGGTGCCGGGCTGGGTGATGAAGATACGGATCCCGATCCCCGGGGTGTTCTGCTTGGACAGCAGGTCGGCCAGGTAATCGTGGGCGGCATCGGTAATCGTAATGGCGGTCATGGAAACTCCTCGCAGGCTTGCCGGCAGTTTACGCCAATCATCGCGCCGGACAAAGTCCTAGTATTTTTGTCAGGAAAGCAACCGGCTCCTCGACCTTCGAAGCCGGACATTCAAATCAGAGATTCTGGTAGCGATTCATGTCCAGCACACCGGCTTCCAAGGGCTCCGTCTCGTGCATGTACTGGCTCAGGTCATGAAAGTAGAACCAGAACTGCGGATGACTGCGACGAACTCCCCAACGCTCGACAATCCGTTCGAACGCCTGCTCATCCTGGGCGCTTTCCATGGCGTCGACGAACGCCGGCACCTGCCCGGCCGGAATGTTAAAGATGAAATTCGGATAGCTGCTGAGCACGCCTGGGTACACCGTCAACGTGTCCAGCCCAGGCTGGTAACGCATTTGCTCACCCAGCAGGAACGCCACGTTGCTGTGGGCACGGTTGCGCATCAGGCTGTAGACCTCGCGCTGACCGCTGGCGGTTTCGATGCGTAGCATCGTCGCCTCCGGCAGCTGATTGATCACGCTGAGCCCTGCCGCCGGGCGCGACACCAGGCGACTGAGGGCCTGTTCGGCGTTCTGCAGGGTCGGGTCGATGTTCGGCCGCGAACAATAGGCGCCTTCACAGCGGTTGATCGGGTCTGGGCGCGCATTCAGCTCGCCGTACCGGGCCAGCAATTGCCGGGTGAAGTCGCGCATCGGGTCATGCTCGTCGAGCTTGAGCGCGGTCGGTTTGTCATCATCGATGGCCTCGTAATCGAGCCACATCTTGAATTTGCCACCGGCCTGGTACCAGTCGTCGAGAAAGTCCTCCCGGGAATCGGCCGGCATCAGCCGCAGGAAGTTCTGCTCCGCACCGTTGCGGATCAAGTCGAAGTACAGCCGAGTCTGGGCCTGGTGGGACACGTTGCCAAACACATCGAAATTCACCGCCAGCTGATAATAGGTGCGCTCCAGCAGCGGGAAGTCGAACAGCCACATCGTTTGCGGCACGTCACCGATCAGGCCCTTGGTCACCGAAGCACTGTCGAAATGCCGGAAGATGCTCAGCAGCGCGTTGTCGTTGCCGGCCCACAGCGTCGACCAGCTCGGGGCCGGTAGCTCGGCGTAATTGTCGCGGCGCAGGGCTTCGTACGCGTTGCGCTTGTCGCGATAATCGCGCCACAGGCTGAGAACGCTGCCAACATCGTCGTTTTGCCCAGGCATCGCCAGCAACGGCGTGGCCTGGCCACGATAGTTCGGGTCGGTGATGTACAGGTCATGCTCGGGGGCCTGGAACAACGCCCAGAAATTGTCGCGGATCACATCGGTCGCAATCTGGCCCCGGCACACCGGCCCACGAATGAACGTGCGCACGAAATACTCGGCGTTATCGAGCATGAACTGGTAACGGGCCTGCGCCGGGATCGCTTCAAAGGTCGAAAACGGATTGGCCCGGCGCTCCGGCCCGTAGCCCGGTAACGCCGTGACCTGCCATTTGCCGCTGTAGAACAGGCTCTTGATCCGCGCCATTTTCGCCGGGCTCAAGCCGTAGGTGATGTGGGTCTTGTGCACGATCACCCCCTGCACCGGCCAGAGCCGGTAATAGATGCGGGTGCCGGGATCGTCGTTCGGACGGCGGGTATTGATCAGGTCGATCGGCTGGCCGGTGGGCGTGCGCGAACGCACCCACTGGAAGAAGTGTCCCGGCTCGCCGTCCTTGAAATAGATGTGCGCCAGGTACAGATGCTCGAATAGCCAGCGCGCCACCAGGCTTTCCCGAGCGCCCGGGGCGTTGAACAGGTTTTCCCACTGCACCATCTGGAAGGCTTCGTCGGCACTCGGCGCCAGGGCCTGTTGATCGATGGGCGCACCGGCGGCCAGCCAGCGCTGCAAGGTCTGGTATTGCCGGTCGGTCAGGCCGGTGACGGCCAGGGGCATGCCTTCGCGTGGATGCACGGCGGCGTACTCGCCGAACTGGCCCGGCATCGCGCAGCTGTTGTTACGGCCCAGCCCGAGCACGACGTCTTCGGGCAGCTTGGCGTTGGGTACCAGCGGCGTGCTGTGGCCCAGTTCCAGCATCCGCGCCATCAATGAAGCCTGGCTGCCCTGAGCATCGAGCACCGAGTAGAAGCCCTTGCGCTGCCACGCGCGCTGGCCGGTGGCGTCATAGAACAACCGGGTCGGGACAGCCGCCACGCGCCGCTCGCCATCGTACACCGACAGCTTGCTCGCCCCCCGGGACGCGCCTTCGCCGCTGCCCAGGTTCAGTTGGCAGGCAGAGTCGTAGCAGGCATGACAGGCCACGCACTTTTGCGTGAAGATCGGCTGGATGTCGCGTGTGTAGGACAGCGCTGGGGACGGATCCTGGGCCACTGCAATAAAAGACCACAGCAGCAACAGACTGCCGACGAAGACGCGGTACGGCATGTCTTGGATCCTGGAAAAGAGTACGGCGATTCTACCGGGCCAGCATCCACTTGCAAACATGAGCGAGATTCATGCAAAAGCCGCCCATGATCAAATACCACACAGGTTTGCTATCATTCCGGCTTTCGTCATTGTCATTTTCCCAGGTAGTCCTATGTCTGATCGCAGCGCTCGCCTTTATCTTCTCCAGCAAGCCCTCAAGGAACGCATCCTGATCCTCGACGGCGGCATGGGCACGATGATCCAGAGCTACAAGCTGGAAGAACAGGACTACCGCGGCAAGCGCTTCGCCGACTGGCCGAGCGACGTCAAGGGCAACAACGACTTGCTGGTACTGTCCCGCCCGGACGTGATCGGCGCCATCGAAAAAGCCTACCTGGACGCCGGCGCCGACATCCTCGAAACCAACACCTTCAACGCCACCCAGGTGTCCCAGGCCGACTACGGCATGCAGGCACTGGCCTACGAGCTGAACCTGGAAGGCGCGCGCCTGGCACGCAAGGTGGCCGACGCCAAGACCCTTGAAACCCCGGACAAGCCGCGCTTCGTCGCCGGCGTGCTCGGCCCGACCAGCCGCACCTGCTCGCTGTCGCCGGACGTGAACAACCCCGGCTACCGCAACGTGACCTTCGACGAACTGGTGGAAAATTACACCGAGGCCACCAAGGGCCTGATCGAAGGCGGCGCCGACCTGATCCTGATAGAGACCATTTTCGACACACTGAACGCCAAGGCGGCGATCTTTGCCGTGCAAGGTGTGTACGAAGAACTCGGCGTCGAGCTGCCGATCATGATTTCCGGCACCATCACCGACGCCTCCGGCCGCACCCTCTCCGGGCAGACCACCGAAGCGTTCTGGAACTCCGTGGCCCATGCCAAGCCGATCTCCGTGGGCCTGAACTGCGCCCTGGGTGCCAGCGAACTGCGCCCGTACCTCGAAGAGCTGTCGAACAAGGCCAGCACCCACGTCTCGGCGCACCCGAACGCCGGCCTGCCCAACGAGTTCGGCGAGTACGACGAACTGCCGGCCGAGACAGCCAAGGTCATCGAGGAATTCGCCCAGAGCGGCTTCCTGAACATCGTCGGCGGCTGCTGCGGCACCACCCCGGCGCACATCGAAGCCATCGCCAAGGCCGTGGCCGGTTATGCGCCGCGGCAGGTTCCGGAAATCCCGAGGGCCTGCCGCCTGTCGGGCCTGGAACCGTTCACCATCGATCGCAACTCGCTGTTCGTCAACGTCGGCGAGCGGACCAACATCACCGGTTCCGCCAAGTTCGCCCGGTTGATCCGCGAGGATAACTACACCGAAGCCCTGGAAGTGGCGCTGCAACAGGTCGAGGCCGGCGCCCAGGTGATCGACATCAACATGGACGAGGGCATGCTCGATTCGAAGAAGGCCATGGTGACCTTCCTCAATCTGATCGCCGGCGAACCGGACATTTCCCGCGTGCCGATCATGATCGACTCCTCGAAATGGGAAGTGATCGAAGCCGGCCTCAAGTGCATTCAGGGCAAGGGCATCGTCAACTCCATCAGCATGAAGGAAGGCGTCGAGCAATTCATCCACCACGCCAAACTGTGCAAGCGCTACGGCGCCGCCGTGGTGGTGATGGCCTTTGACGAAGCCGGCCAGGCCGACACCGAGGCGCGCAAGAAGGAAATCTGCAAGCGCTCCTACGACATCCTGGTCAATGAAGTCGGCTTCCCGCCGGAAGACATCATTTTCGACCCGAACATCTTCGCCGTCGCCACCGGCATCGAAGAGCACAACAACTATGCCGTGGACTTCATCAACGCCTGCGCCTATATCCGCGACGAACTGCCCTACGCGCTGACCTCGGGTGGCGTGTCCAACGTGTCTTTCTCGTTCCGTGGCAACAACCCGGTGCGCGAGGCGATTCACTCGGTGTTCCTGCTGTATGCGATCCGTGCGGGCCTGACCATGGGCATCGTCAACGCCGGTCAACTGGAGATCTACGACCAGATCCCGGTAGAACTGCGCGACGCCGTGGAAGACGTGATCCTCAACCGCACCCCGGAAGGCACCGACGCCCTGCTCGCCATCGCCGACAAGTACAAGGGCGACGGCAGCGTCAAGGAAGCGGAAACCGAAGAGTGGCGCGGCTGGGAGGTGAACAAGCGCCTGGAACATGCGCTGGTCAAAGGCATCACCACCCACATCGTCGAGGACACCGAAGAGTCGCGCCTGTCCTTTGCCCGGCCGATCGAGGTGATCGAAGGCCCGCTGATGGCCGGCATGAACATCGTCGGCGACCTGTTCGGCGCCGGCAAAATGTTCCTGCCCCAGGTGGTCAAGTCCGCCCGGGTGATGAAACAGGCCGTGGCCCACCTGATTCCGTTCATCGAAGCGGAGAAAGGCGACAAACCGGAGGCCAAGGGCAAGATCCTGATGGCGACGGTCAAGGGCGACGTGCATGACATCGGCAAGAACATCGTCGGCGTGGTGCTGGGTTGCAACGGTTACGACATCGTCGACCTCGGCGTGATGGTGCCGGCTGAGAAGATCCTGCAAGTGGCCAAGGAGCAGAAGTGCGACATCATTGGCCTGTCCGGGCTGATCACTCCGTCCCTGGATGAAATGGTCCACGTGGCGCGTGAGATGCAGCGCCAGGACTTTCACCTGCCGCTGATGATCGGTGGTGCGACGACGTCCAAGGCCCACACGGCGGTGAAGATCGAGCCCAAGTACAGCAACGATGCAGTGATCTACGTCACCGACGCCTCCCGCGCCGTTGGGGTCGCCACCCAGTTGCTGTCCAAGGAGCTCAAGCCGGCATTCGTCGAGAAGACCCGCCTCGAATACGCCGACGTACGCGAGCGCACCGCCAATCGCAGCGCCCGCACCGAACGCCTGAGCTATCCGGCCGCCGTGGCGAAGAAGCCGCAGTTCGACTGGAGCGGCTACCAGCCAGTCAAGCCGACCTTCACTGGCGCCAAGGTGCTGGATGACATCGACCTGAACGTGCTGGCCGAATACATCGACTGGACGCCGTTCTTCATTTCCTGGGACCTGGCCGGCAAGTTCCCACGGATCCTCACCGACGAAGTGGTCGGGGAAGCCGCCACCGCGCTGTACGAAGATGCCCGGGCGATGCTGCGCAAGCTGATCGACGAAAAACTCATCAGCGCCCGCGCCGTGTTCGGCTTCTGGCCGGCCAACCAGGTGCATGAGGACGACCTGGAAGTCTATGGCGAGGATGGCAAGCCACTGGCGCGCCTGCATCACCTGCGCCAGCAGATCATCAAGACCGATGGCAAGCCGAACTTCTCCCTGGCCGACTTCGTCGCGCCCAAGGACAGCGGCGTAACCGACTACGTGGGCGGCTTCATCACCACCGCCGGCATCGGCGCCGAAGAAGTGGCGAAGGCCTATCAGGAAGCCGGCGACGACTACAACTCGATCATGGTCAAGGCCCTCGCTGACCGCCTCGCCGAAGCCTGCGCCGAATGGCTGCACCAGCAAGTGCGCAAGGAGCATTGGGGCTACGCAAAGGACGAACACCTGGACAACGAGGCGCTGATCAAGGAGCAATACACCGGCATCCGCCCCGCTCCCGGCTACCCGGCCTGCCCGGACCACACCGAGAAAGCCACCCTGTTCCGCCTGCTCGACCCCGAGGCCAGCGAACTCAAGGCCGGACGCAGCGGCGTGTTCCTCACCGAGCACTACGCGATGTTCCCGGCGGCGGCTGTCAGCGGCTGGTACTTCGCCCATCCCCAGGCGCAATACTTTGCCGTGGGCAAGATCGACAAGGACCAGGTCCAGAGCTACACCGGCCGCAAGGGCCAGGACCTGAGCGTGACCGAACGCTGGTTGGCGCCGAACCTGGGTTACGACAACTAACTAATAGGGGCCTGCAAACTTCAAAACGCAGGCTTATCCAGCGGCTACAGGGCGCCTGCCCTGTAGCCGCTGGGAATGCCTACGATCTTCCTTCTGTTCATTTTTTTATGGCGATGGATATATTGATCGGCAATTTCCAATCCGTGTCGGGCTTGCGAGCTTCTAATATCACCAAGCCGTTGTAATAGCCCGCTGGCAACTGCGTGTTGTCTGATGGGTAGTACTTGAGTTCAAGCTCCATCACAGTGCCCAGCCCGCATCCGTCGGAAGCGTTCATCATGCCCTTGCAGCCGCCAAGGTGACGAATACCGCGCAGGACCACGTCTACATCACGGCTGTTGGAATCTTTGAGGGATACCCTAAGGGGCGTCGACTGCGCGCCTGTGGAGGGAGCCAAGCTCGTCGGCCCAACCGTTGGAGATAGCGCGACGACTCCACCCACGAACCCTTGGAGGGGTATGCGCAGGCGAGCCGAGCTTTCTGTCGTATCTCGGGGAGCGCTGACAAGAATCATTCGTTCGCCGGGCAGCTCGGCGTTATATCCGGACAGTCGTGCCGTATTTTCTCGCCATACGCGGGCCATATCGGCTGTCTGCGCATTCCCCAATGGCAGGCCGTGCGTGTCGCTAACCGCCGGGGTTGAAAAATAAGGGGCGCGGCTCCCATAACACAAACTGGTTTTGGTCCTGCCATTATCATGGCCGAAATTGTAGTCGCGCTCGTTCTGGTCAAAACAATGTCTACCGCCGACATTGTGGGCGACCTCATGGGCAAAGTCGTCAAACCCAGATGACGCCCAAGCCAGTGCACTCGTATAGCCGGGCCGATATGCTCGCCCGGCAGTGCCGCCATCCCATCCACCATAGCCGGCATTCAGATCGGTTTTGTACAAGTTTCTATAAGGGGCCAGATGGCTCTGCCAGCCACTCAATCCAGCTCGTGAAGTATCAAAGGGCACATCAAATATATTAACTGCCGCCAACCGCAGGGAAACGCCTGTAACAAGCGAGTTTCGTAGCATGAGGTTTACCCCCTCCACCTGCATAAGCGCAAACGCTACAGGATCCACAGACATTTTGCTCAACGCATAGCTGGAATAGGCCATTAGCAGATCTACATAACGATGCTCTGCAGATATCGTCTCGGTACGCCCCATCGGTTCTCGAGTGTCAACGGTGTCTGATTCCTTGGAGTCGCTCCGCAGAACCGCCGTAAAGGTGCTGACACCTTGCCTATCTACACTTAGCAAACCGCGCTTGCCAGGCTCATCGATCCCCGCGATGACCGCACCTTCAGGCGACCTCACCACCACCAGCGCACCTGTCTCCCCATCGCTGGTGTATATATTCCCGCTTTCTACCGTATAGCCCTGCTCCACCTTGATTGCCGAACGCTCAAAGCGTGCACCGCCAATTGCATTGGCGTACAGACTGTCAGACGTCGGCTGTGGCGCATCCTCTTGGCTACCGTTTGCCACGCTACGACAACCGGTAGCCAACAAGCACAGAAAACAAATCAACGTAACCGCAAGCAAACGGTGTGAACCTGTTGCTGTGAACGAGTCTTGAATGCTCATGGCGCGGATCCCGGCAAAGGACTGGAGTCGTCACAATGACCCCGTCGCACCAGAACCGATACTGATAGAACTGACAGTAGGGACTATGCTTGTCCCCAAGACCCATGGCAGACGAGGGATATATGGACGATCCAGTCGACAACAAGCCGCCCACCCTGTGGCAGATGATGCACAGCGTGCTGGCCGCCGCGTTTGGCGTGCAAAGCGGGAAGAACCGCGCCCGTGACTTCACCCACGGCAAACCGAGCCACTTCGTGATGCTGGGGATCGCCTTCACGGTGATCTTCGCCCTGACGCTGTTTGGCATCGTCAAGCTGGTGGTGCATTTGGCGGGGTTGTAGCGCCATCTATCCGCAACACACAACCCTGTGGGAGCGGGCTTGCTCGCGAATGCGGTGGTTCAGTCAATATCAATT
>NZ_JALJDX010000087.1 GCF_022952855.1 Pseudomonas sp. RGM2987
GTCAGCAGAGTTGATGTCGACTGACACACCGCCTTCGCGAGCAAGCCCGCTCCCACAGGGGTTTGGCGTTTAACAGACGCCCATCCCTCTTCCGAGGTAAGCCTGCCGAGGCATAGGCCAGTGGCGCCCAGGGCCCTACCATGACGGCACGCGGAGGTACGCCATGCTGACCCACCCTTCCATCGTTTTACTGTTGCGTCGCCATCACCTGTTCAGCCAGTTGCCGGAGCGGGTCTTTGAAGACGTCTGCAACCTGGCCGTGCTCAAGCGCCTGGACTGCAACAGCACCCTCATGCACCAGGGCGATCCGGCCAAGCGTTTCTTCTTGCTGGTCAGTGGCCAGATCAAGCTGTTCCGGGTCACCGGCGAAGGCCAGGAAAACCTGGTGGAGATCATCCAGCCCGGCCAGACGTTCGCCGAGGCGCTGCTGTTCAGCCAGGCCCGTTGCTATCCGGTAAGTGCGGCGGCGATCAAGGACAGCGTATTGGTGAGCATCGAGGGCACGCACTACCGCAGGGCCCTGGAAGACCAGCCCAAGGTCTGCCTGGCGATCCTGGCGAGCATGAGTATCCATCTGCACCAGCGTCTCAAGGACATCGACAACCTGACCCTGGCCAGCGCCAGCCGACGGGTCATCAACTTCTTGCTCCAGGAGCGCGACCCTCGGGATGGGCAGGTCGTGCTGCAAGTGTCCAAGCGCCTGGTGGCCTCCAAGCTGGGGATCCAGCCGGAGACCTTCTCGCGGATCCTGCATCGACTGGTGGACGGCGGGTTGATTGCCATGGAGCGGCGCAATATCCGGATTCTGGCCGAGGACCAGTTGGTGGATTACCAACAGTAAACCGCATCCCCCTGTGGCGAGGGAGCTTGCTCCCGCTGGGCTGCGCAGCAGCCCCCGGGAGCCAACCCCCCTATACCTGATCGACCGCAGTGACAGACCCAAGGGGCTGCTTCGCAGCCCCGCGGGAGCAAGCTCCCTCGCCACAGTCAACCCGAACGGGAGACCCGTTCTGCGACTCCATCACACCGTCGCCAGGCCCTTGCCGGCCCGCTCCAGGTTGCGCCAGAGCCACGGCGGCAAGACCTCGGGATCGAGGCTGTCGATCAGGTTCTTCAGTGCCAGCCCCAGTTCGGTATCCCCCTCGATGACCAGTCGCCGCCGGAAAAACAGTGTGTCCGGATCCTCCTGGCGGCTGGCCAACAGCAGGAATTCACGCCAATTGCCGCTGATGGTGACCTGGGCCTCGGCGCGCTCGGCAATGCGCAAGCCGTCGCGGGCCAGGGTCAGGTACCAGCACAACTTCAAATCGAGCACCCGCAGGCACAACCAGCGCCCACGCAGCACATCGAACCCGCCATCGCGCAGCGGCTCGGCCAGGCAGCGGTTAAGGGCCTGTTGCAAGGCCAGGCGCTGCACCACGAACGGCACCTTGCCCACCAGCGGCAGCAAACGGTCAGCCCCTTTGAGCAGCCACTTCTTCGGAGTCAGCACAGGCCCGCCTCCTCTACCTTGAGCATGCCGGCATGACCGTGCCAGTAACCGTTGCAACCCTCGACATACAGCGGCGGCGCCTCGCCCTGACGGACCTTATCGAACGCCGTCACCACCCCGGCCATGCCCTGGCCCCGTGGACTCAGGCGCAACAGATCAGCGCCGCAAGCCATCAAGGCGTTGTAATCAGCCAGCAGGTTGGTGATCTCCCCCGACATCGTCTGGATGCCGTTGAGGGTGAACAATTGCTGACCTTCCTGACTGCTCAAGGCCAAGCCATCGGGGTAATTGATGCAGCAGAACTGGCAGTCGTCCTTGGGCCGGTTTTCGGCTCGGGCGGTAAAGCACCGCGCCGAGTACGCCAGGGGCAGATGCCCATAGGCAAAGATCTCCACCTCGGGCACCTCGCGATCCAGTTCGCGCACCTGTTCCAGCACGTCGGCGATCAGCGCGGCGGAGCATTCCACTGGCGGCACCCAGCGCATCATGCCGCTGTCGAGCAACTGCCCGAGGGCATGGCCGTTGTACAGGTTCAGCGCCGGCCCGCCCACGAACGGCAACTTGCGCTCGGCGAGGAACTGCACCGCGCCCATGTCGTTGGCTTCCACCAGCAACTGGCCGTTGTCACACAGCCGGCGCAGGGTCGACAGCTCCGAAGCGGCTTCGATCAATGTCAGGCTCGACAACACGATCTGCGCCTGGCTGCAGCCTTGCAGCTCGCGCCCCAGGCCCAGCCATTGGTCCAGCGAGAGCGCCCGGCGTTTGGAACACACAGTCTCCCCCAGGTAAATCACGTCCAGCGGCAATGCCGACATCTCGGCATAGAAGTTCCCCAGTTGCGTCTTGTCCCAGTAAAACAGGACCGGTCCCAGGCTGAGTTTCATCGGGTCTCCCTCATTGCCATGATCGATGGTAGGCACCCAGGGTGGTCTGGCTGCCTTCTGACAGTCCGGCCAGCGCCTGGCGCCATTCTTCCCGCACCCGGAACCGCTGTGGGGCGGCCTGGTGGGCGTCCAGTGCGGCGCGCCAGACCCGGGTCACTTGCTCGACATAGGCCGGGCTGCGCTGGCGGCCTTCGATCTTCACCGCTTCGACGCCGATGGCGACCAGCTCCGGCAATAGGTCCAGGGTGTCGAGGCTGGTGGGTTCTTCCAATGCATGGAAACGCTTGCCGCCCACCAGGAACCGCCCCTTGCACAGGGTCGGATAACCGGCCGGCTCTTCGGGCGTGTAGCGGTCGATCAGCACCTCGCTCAGGCGCGCGCTCAAGCCTTGGGCATCTTCGCTCCAGCGCACCGCCTTGGCCGGCGAGCAGACCCCGCAGAGGTTCGGCGATTCGCCGGTGATGTAGGAAGACAAGTGGCAGCGCCCTTCGGCCATGATGCACAGGCTGCCGAAACCGAAGACCTCGATCGGCACCGGGCTGGCTGCCGCCACCTGCCGCACCTGAGCCAGCGACAGCACCCTTGGCAGCACCGCACGGCGGATGTCATAGCGCTGGGCGTAAAAACCCAGGGCCGCGGCGTGGGTTGCCGAGCCTTGGACCGACAGGTGCAGCGCCAGCCGTGGATGACGCTGGCTGGCGTAGCCGAGCACGCCGGGGTCGGCGGCAATCAGTGCGTCGACGCCGAAATCCGCAGCGCGATCCACCGCCCGTTGCCAGCGCTCCCAGCCCTTGGGTTGCGGGTAGGTGTTGACCGCCACGTATAGCTTGCGTTGGTGCTGGCGAATGTGCGCGACCGCCGCGTCGAACTGTTTGTCATCCATGTTCAGCCCGGCGAAATGCCGGGCATTGGTGTCATCGCGAAAGCCGACATAGACGGCATCCGCGCCTTGGCGCACCGCCGCTTTGAGAGCAGGCAGATTCCCTGCCGGGCAAACCAGTTGCATGGGGCATCCTCAGGAGAAAACACAAGCACCGCCAGTCTAGCCAGCCCTCGGTGGGCGACCTTGACGGCAATCAATTGCGTTCAGTGCATCAGGGCGGCGAACGGCAAGTACATGACCCGGTCGTGCTTGTGCACCTGGGTCTCACGCTCCACCAGCGCCAGCCCATCGGCCCAGCACGCGGCGGTCAACATCGCCGAGCTTTGCTGGGGATGCAGCTCCACGCACAAATGGCCGTTGGTATCCGGGCTCAACCGGGCGCGCAGGTATTGCCGGCGCTTGTTGCGTTGCAGCCAGTCGAACCCGGCCGGCACCTGCAACGGCACTGGCAACACGTCGCCCATGCCTTGGGCGCGAAACAGGAACGGACGCACCACGATCAGCGCGGTGATCAACGCCGCCGAAGGATTACCCGGCAGCCCGATCCACGGCTTGCCTTCCACGTCGCCGAACGCCAGCGGCTTGCCGGGCTGGATCGCCAGGCGCCAGAGGTCGATGCTGCCCAGGCCCTCGATGGCTTGCTTGAGGTGATCTTCTTCTCCCACCGAGACACCGCCGGAAGTCAGCAGCACGTCGCACTCAGCGGCTGCCAGGCTCAGGGCTTGCCGGCTGGCGAGCAACTGGTCGGGCATGACCCCGAAGTCGTGTACGTCGAAACCCCAGCCGCGCAACAACGCAGCGACACTGTGGCGATTGCTGTTGTAGATCTGCCCCGGAGCCAGCGGCTCGCCCGGTTCGCGCAGTTCATCGCCGCTGCTGAGCAGGCCCACTCGCAACGAACGATAGACCTCGACCCGGCCGATCCCCGCACCGGCCAGCAAACCGAGTTCCTGGGCACGCAAGCGCGTGCCGGCCCGGAGCAAGCGCTCACCTCGGCGCAGTTCTTCGCCCTCCTTGCGCACGTGATCGCCGCGATTGACCGCTGGCAACCAGACTCGCTCACCCTCGGCCCGGCAGCTCTCCTGTGGCACCACCGTGTCGGCTCCCGGCGGCAACGGCGCGCCGGTGAAGATCCGCACCGCCTGCCCTTCGCCCAGCGGCTCGCCAGGGCCGTCGCCAGCGGCGATCCGCCGGACCACTGCCAGGGATCCACCCGCCGCCGGCAGATCGACGGCCCGCAGGGCATATCCGTCCATGGCGCTGTTGTCCCAGGCCGGCAGGTTCATCGGGCAGAAAATGTCCTGGCTCAACACCCGAGCCGACGCCTGGTCCAGGTTGATCTGCTGCATGCCCGGGGGCGGTGGTGCCTGGTCCAGCAGATGCCGGATGGCGTCGTCCACCGGTATCAGCGCGCCGCTGTCGCACACCCGCCCGCTCACGAGCGCGGCTCGCAGGCCAGCGGTGCTACCCCGTCCTGAGGCTTGAGATGCGGCGTGAAATTGCACGGGCCGGTGCGACTGTCCAACTGCCCGACGAGAATCTTCTCCCAACCGGTCCGGCAGGCACCCGGCGAGCCCGGCAGGCAACACACCAGCACGCCATTACTCATCCCGGCCAACGCCCGCGATTGCAGGGTGGACATGCCGATTTCTGTCAGCGACACCTGGCGGAACAGCTCGCCAAAGCCATCCACCTGCTTGTCCAGCAGCGGCAGTACCGCCTGGGGGGTGTTATCCCGTGGGGTAAAACCGGTGCCGCCGGTCATCAGCACCACCTGCACGGCGGGGTCGGCAATCCACTGGGAAACCTGGGCGCGGATCTGGTAGATATCGTCTTTCACCAGGGCTCGGTCGATCAGCACATGCCCAGTCATTTGCAGCAGATCAGCGAGGGTCTGGCCGGAGGTATCGGTGTCGAAGCTGCGGGTGTCGCTGATGGTCAGTACCGCAATGTTCAGGGGTTGGAAGAGGCGTTGCGTCAGATGGGCCATGATCAGCCGTCCTGTCAGAAAAGATGGCCCAGCCTGAACCGCAATCCGTGCCGGGCCTATTCCTCCTTCGAGGTACCTCCGTCGTGCTCAGGGCGCCAGGCGGCTGCGCTGCCACGCTGCGTCATGCAGCCGATAGTCGAGACGGTCGTGCAGCCGGTCGGCACGGCCCTGCCAGAACTCCAGGCGCTCAGGCCGCAGACAGTAGCCACCCCAGTGCTCGGGGCGCGGCACCGGTTGCTCGGCAAACCGCTGCCGCGCTTGCACCAGCAAGGCTTCGAGCGCCGCCCGATCCGTTAGCGCGCGACTCTGCGGCGACGCCCAGGCACCCAAGCGACTGGCCAATGGACGGGACTCGAAATAGGCATCCGACAATGCGCGATCAAGCCTGTGGACCGGTCCTTCGATGCGCACCTGGCGTTCCAGCCCCGGCCAGAAAAACGTCATGGCCGCCCAGGGGTTGGCCGCCAGGTCCAGCCCCTTAGCGCTGTCGTAATTGCCGAAGAACACGAAGCCGTCCTGGTCGAAGCCCTTGAGCAACAGCACCCGGCAATGCGGCCTTCCTGCGGCGTCCACGGTCGCCAGGTGCATGCTGTTGGCCTCTATCGGCGGGCTTTCGCTGTCGCGGGCCTGTTGCATCCAGCGTTCGAACAGGGTTAGCGGATTGTCAGGGGCCTGGGCTTCAGTGAGGCCGTCGAGGGTGTACTGGCGACGCATGTTGGCCAGGGACAAGGGCATGGCTGTGATCTCCACATGGGGTTCGGCCCAGTGTGGGTTTTGTGGTGGGGGCTGGCCTTGATCGTTGTCAATGTGGGGTTGTTGGTTGGCTTTGCCGGCCTCTTCGCGAGCAAGCCCGCTCCCACATTGGATCTGCGGTCGGACTCGAATCTATCGCCTGACTCAGTCCCTGTGGGAGCGGGCTTGCTCGCGAAGGCGGCAACCCAATCTCCCTGACTCGCTAAAGAAGCCGCCCCACCTGGCACAAAAAACACCCGTTACTTAAGCCCCAACCGCCGCGCCAGTTTATGCAGGTTGCTCGGATCCACCTCCAGCAACCGCGCCGCCCCCGCCCAGTTCTGTGCGCAGCGTCGCAGGGCCTTGAAGATCGCCTGGCGCTGGCACTCGTCGACCGTTTCGCTCAAGGGCAGGACTGTCTCGTCAACGGTTTCCATGGACGACTCGGGCGCGGCGTGCGCCGGGGATGCACCGACAGTGACATCCAGATCCAGCACCTGCGGTTCCAGGGTCATGATCACGCTGCGACTGGCGCCGCGACTCAGTTGCTTCAACGCCGCCCGGCTGATGACATGCTCCAGCTCGCGCACGTTGCCCGGCCAGTTGTAGTCCAGCAGCGCCTGTTCGGCGGCCGGTGCCAGGCGCAGGCCGCGCAAGCCCAGGCGTGCGCGGTTCAGTTCGAGGAAGTGCCCGGCCAGCATCAGCACATCGTGGCCGCGTTCACGCAGCGGCGGGATCGGCACTGGGTAGACCGAGAGCCGGTGATACAGGTCGGCCCGGAACAGCCCGTCGCGGATGCTGTCGGGCAGGTGCCGGTTGGTGGCGGCGATGATGCGCACATCGACGTGCAGCGGTTTGTCTGCGCCCAGGCGCTGGATCTCGCCGTTCTGCAAGGTGCGCAGCAACTTGGCCTGCACGCTCAAGGGCAGCTCGCCCACCTCATCGAGAAACAGCGTGCCGCCATTGGCCGCGTCGAAACGCCCGGCTCGGTCGGTGGTCGCACCGGAAAACGCGCCTTTGACATGACCGAACAACTCGCTTTCGGCCAAGGACTCCGGCAACGCCGCGCAGTTGACCTGGACCAACGGCTTGCGGCCGCGCCGCGACAACCGATGCAAGCGCCGGGCGAACAGTTCCTTGCCCACGCCGGTTTCACCGAGCAACAGCACCGGCAACTCGGAGTCGGCCAGTACATCCAACTCGTTGAGCAATTGTTGCAGGCCCTCGCTGCGCCCGAGGATCTCGTCCTCCTCGGTTGGCAGGCGCAGGTCTGGCGTATCACTGCGGGAGGCTCGCAGGCTACGGTTCTCCTGCTCCAGCCGGGTCACGCGCACCGCCGCCTCGATCTGCAAGGTGCAGCGCTTGAGCTCTTCGCGGGCGCGGCTGTCGAAGGTCCCGGCGTGCAAGGCGTCCAGGGTGATAGCGCCCCAGAGCCGGCCTTCCACGTACAGGCTCACGCCCATGCAGTCGTGCACCGGCAATGGTTCACCGACGTGGTGATCGAGCAAGCCGTCGTAAGGATCCGGCAAGCGGCTGTCGGGCTCGAACCAGGTCGGTTCGCGGGACGCCATGATCGCCGCCAGACGCGGATGCTGGGCAATCACGAAGCGCCGGCCCAGGGCCTCGTGGACCAGCCCGACGGTCGCCACGGGGCGCAGGCTGTCGTCGTCCAGGCGCAACAGGCCCACGGCACCACTGTTGAAGTATTCGCGCAGGGTCTGCACCAGGCGCTGCAAACGCACGGCGTTGGGCAGCTCGACAATCAGGTCGGCGGCCAGGCTTTCACGCAGCATGGTAGTGGTTACCCTCCAGGGTACGTTTGACCCGTTCGTGCCAGGGTGACAATCACCCTGCGAAAAATTAATGGCTAATAATCAACAGCTTGCAAATGGCACGACGGCTGCAACGTCCAGGCGTCTGTCCCTCCCGGGATTCAACCCAAGGAAACACGATGAGCCTCGACCTGCTGGACCAAAGCCTCGGCCAACTGGCCTGCGACATCCCCGGTGCGACCCGTACCTTCCATCATTACAACCTCGACTTCTGTTGCGGCGGACAAAAATCCCTGCGCGAAGCAGCCCTCGGCAAGGGCCTCAACCCACTGCTGATCGCCGATGCCCTCAGCACCCTGCAAGCCGCCGGCGAGCTGGGCCATGACTGGCGCGACGAGCCCCAGGCGCTGCTGATCAGCCACATCCTGGAACGCTACCACGCCCGCCACCGCGAGCAGCTGCCGGAGTTGATCCGCCTGGCCCGCCGCGTCGAGCAGGTGCATGGCGCACGGGCCAGTTGCCCCAATGGCCTGGCCGATCACCTGGAGGACATGTACCAGGAACTCGAAGGCCACATGCTCAAGGAAGAACAGGTACTGTTCCCGATGCTGCAACACGGCCTGGGCGAACGCGCCACGGCGCCGATCCAGGTCTTGCGCTACGAACACGACCAGCATGGTGAAGCCCTGGAGACCCTGCTCGCCCTGACCGACCAGATCACCCCACCCGCCGACGCCTGCAACACCTGGCGCGCCCTGTACCGCGGGCTGGTGGAGTTCCGTGACGACCTGATGCAGCACATTCATCTGGAGAACAATGTGTTGTTCGTCAATGCGATGAGGCCTGCTCGCTGACCCTCCAACACCGCCATCCCCCTGTGGGAGCGGGCTTGCTCGCGAAGGCGCAGGGTCAGCAAACATTAATGTTGCCTGACACGACGCCTTCG
>NZ_JALJDX010000086.1 GCF_022952855.1 Pseudomonas sp. RGM2987
GGTCAGTTAAGGAAATCTTGCCTGACCCGCCGCCTTCGCGAGCAAGCCCGCTCCCACACTGGATCTCCATGACCTTCAAGTTGGCGCCAAAGGCATTCAATGCCCATGACTTCTACCCACATGTGAATGCTCCACCTCCGGCGCCACCGCCCCGCTCACCTCCAGGCGCTGCAAGATCCCGCATTGATCCAGGTCCGGCCCTTCGCCGCAGCGATGGCGCAGGTCGATCAGTTGTGCCTGCAAGGCCAGCAGGCCATCGATGCGGGCCTTGACGTGGTGGATGTGTTCGTCGATCAGCGCATTGACGCTCTCGCACTGGTCCCGGGGGCTGTCTCGCAGCGCCAGGAGGCTGCGGATTTCTTCCAGGGTCATGTCCAGGGTGCGGCAGTTGCGGATGAACGTCAGCCGCTCGGCATGGGCCTGGGTGTAGACGCGGTAATTGCCGTCGCTGCGGGCCGGTTCCGGCAACAGCCCCTCGCGCTCGTAGTAGCGGATGGTCTCGACCTGGCAGTCGGTGATTTTCGCCAGCTCTCCGATCTTCATGACATGGCCTCTCAACTCGGTGCTTGACCCTATAGTGGCTACAGGGTCTTTACTGTGCAACAGGCACTTTCATGGATAAGACCCCGATGAGCGACTCTCTCCACATCCACAAGCCCGACCACGGCCATGACCATGGCCACTCCTGTTGCGCCTCGAAAGCCGCACCGGCAGTGGTCAACCTCGGCAAGACGCCGACGGACGGCGCACGGCTGAGCAGTTTTCGCATCGAGGCCATGGATTGCCCCACCGAGCAAACGCTGATCCAGAACAAGCTCGGCAAGCTCGATGGCGTGCAGCAGCTGGAATTCAACCTGATCAACCGCGTATTGGGTGTAACCCACGCATTGCCCAGCGACGCCCCCATCATCGAGGCGATCCAGTCCCTCGGCATGCAGGCCGAACCGCTGACGCCGGGCCAGGAAAAAACCACAAACCCATTGCCCACCCCGGCCAAGCCCTGGTGGCCATTGGCGCTGTCCGGTGTCACGGCCTTGGCCGCCGAGGTGATCCATTTCACTAATGCCGCGCCAAACTGGGTGGTCGCCCTGGTGGCGCTGGTGTCGATTCTCAGCGGCGGCCTCGGCACTTATAAAAAGGGCTGGATTGCCCTGAAGAATCTCAACCTGAACATCAACGCGCTGATGAGCATCGCGGTGACCGGTGCGGTGCTGATCGGGCAATGGCCAGAGGCGGCGATGGTGATGTTCCTGTTCACCGTGGCCGAATTGATCGAAGCCAAATCCCTCGACCGGGCGCGCAACGCCATCAGCGGGTTGATGCAAATGGCCCCGGAACAAGCCACGGTACAACAGGCCGATGGCAGCTGGCGGGAGCAAGAAGTGAAAGCCATCGCGCTCGGGGCGCGGGTGCGGCTTCGCCCGGGCGAGCGGGTTGGCCTGGACGGCGATGTGGTCGCCGGCCGTTCGACCATCGACCAGGCGCCGATCACCGGCGAGAGTCTGCCGGTGGAAAAAACCGTGGGCGACAAAGTCTTCGCCGGCACCATCAACCAGGCCGGCGAGCTGGAGTTCACCGTCACCGCCGCGGCCGATCAATCGACCCTGGCGCGGATCATCCACGCCGTGGAGCAGGCCCAGGGCTCGCGCGCACCGACCCAGCGCTTCGTCGACCGATTCTCGACAATCTACACGCCGGCAGTGTTTGCCCTCGCCCTCGCGGTGGCGGTCATCCCGCCGCTGTTCATGGGCGCGGCGTGGTTCGACTGGATCTACCGGGCGCTGGTGTTGCTGGTAGTGGCCTGCCCTTGTGCATTGGTGATTTCCACCCCGGTGACCATCGTCAGCGGTCTTGCCGCCGCAGCGCGCAAAGGCATCCTGGTCAAGGGCGGCGTTTACCTGGAGGGTGGCTACAAACTCGACTACCTGGCCTTGGACAAGACCGGCACGATCACTCACGGCAAGCCGGTGCAAACCGATTACCTGGCGCTGGACCCGAGCCTGGAAACCAGCGCCCCGGCCCTGGCCGCCAGCCTCGCCGCCCGCTCCGACCACCCGGTGTCGAAGGCGATTGCCACTGCGGCTGTGGATAAACAATGGGCGCCGCAGATTGTGGATAACTTCCAGGCGTTGCCGGGACGCGGTGTGCGCGGCGATATCGGCGGCAAGACTTATCACTTGGGCAATCATCGCCTGGTGGAAGACCTGGGCCTGTGTTCACCAGAGCTGGAGGAGCAACTCTTCGCCCTGGAAAAACAGGGCAAATCGGTAGTGCTACTGCTCGATGGCACCGGCCCGCTGGCGTTGTTCGCCGTGGCCGACACGGTGAAGGACTCCAGCCGCGAAGCCATCCGGCAGCTGCATGACCTGGGCATCAAGACCCTGATGCTCACCGGCGACAACGCCCACACCGCCGAGGCGATTGCCGCGCAGGTGGGCATGGATCAGGCCCGGGGCGACCTGTTGCCGGAAGACAAACTGCGGGCCATAGAGGACTTGTACGCCAAAGGACATCGTGTCGGCATGGTCGGCGACGGCATCAACGACGCCCCGGCCCTGGCTCGCTCGGAAATCGGCTTCGCCATGGCGGCAGCCGGGACCGATACGGCCATCGAGACCGCCGACGTCGCCTTGATGGACGATGACCTGCGCAAGATCCCGGCGTTCATTCGCCTGTCGCGCCAGACCTCACGCATCCTGAAGCAAAACATCGCCCTGGCGCTGGTGATCAAGGCGATCTTCCTCGGCGTGACCTTCGCCGGATTCGCCACGATGTGGATGGCGGTGTTTGCCGATATGGGCGTGAGCTTGCTGGTGGTGTTCAATGGGTTGCGGTTGGTGCGTAAGTAAGGTCGCGGTCGATTAGGCGGACGCCTTCGCGGGTAAACCCGCTCCCACAGGGGAGGCGGGCGGATACAGAATCTGTATTCACAGCGCCGCCTTTGTGGGAGCGGGCTTGCTCGCGAAAGCGTCGGCACAGTCAATATCCATTTTGTCAGACACACCCTCTTCGCGAGCAAGCCCGCTCCCACGGTTTTTCCTAGTTGCCTACAGAAATTGCGCTCGTCGCGAAGGCCCAGCGGGAGCAAGCTCCCTCGCCACAGGGCCGAGTACAGCCCCTTCAATCACGCTTCGGCTCACGGATCTTGTACCAGGCCACATACAACGCCGGCAGGAACAGCAACGTCAGCAGCGTGGCGATGATGATCCCGCCGATCATTGCGTACGCCATGGGCCCCCAGAACACTTCCCGGGCAATCGGGATCATCCCCAGGCTCGCCGCCGCCGCGGTGAGCAGGATCGGCCGACGCCGGTGTTCGGTGGCTTCCACCACCGCATCCCAGGGCTCATAGCCGTCACGTTCGTATTCATCGATCTGGGTCACCAGGATCACCGAGTTACGGATGATGATGCCGATCAGCGCCAGGATCCCGAGGATCGCCACAAAGCCCATGGGCGTGCCCGTCGGCACCAGCGCCAGCACCACACCGATCAAGCCGAGGGGCGCGACGCTCGCCACCAGGAACAGCTTCTGCACGCTGTGCAACTGGATCATCAGGAACGTCGCCATCAGAAACAGCATCAGCGGCACGACACTGGCGATCGGCCCTTGGGCCTTGCTGCTCTCTTCCACCGTACCGCCGGTGGCGACCTTGTAGCCCACCGGCAGGCCGGCGGCGAACTTGTCGATGTCCGGTTGCAGTTGCTTCACCAGGTCGGTGGGCTGGATCTCATCGCGCACGGCGGCCTTGATGGTAATGGTCGGCTTGCGGTCGCGGCGCCACACCAACGGCTGCTCCAGTTCATAGCGCACGGTGGCGAACGCCAGCAACGGAATCGAGGTGCCGCCCGGCGTGACGATCTGCAGGTTCTGCAGGGTCTCGGGCGAGCCCCGCTCGGCATCTTCGGCGCGCCCCACCACGTTGATCAGGTAGATATCGTCGTCGACCTGGGTCACCGGTGAGCCACTGACGATGCTGTTCATCAGCCGGGCGACGTCATCGGAGGACAAGCCCAACTGCCGCGCCTTGTCCTGGGCAATATCGATGCGCAGGACCTTGCCCGGCTCGTTCCAGTCGTAAATGATTTCGCCGATGTGCGAGTTCTTGTCCAGTTCGGTGGCCAGTTCGATGGCGTGCTTGCGCACCTGGTCGATGTCCTTGCCACTGACCCGGTACTGGATCGGCCGCCCCACCGGCGGGCCCATCTCCAGGGACTGCACGTAGCTGCCGATCCCGACGAAGTCCTCGCGCAAGCGCTTTTGCAGACGCTCGGTGAGCGCCGTGCGCGACTCCAGGCCCTTGCTGACGATCACCAATTGCGCGTAGTACGGGTTCTGCAGTTGTTGGTCCAGCGGCAGGTAGAAGCGAATCGCACCCTCGCCGATGTAAGTGCTCCAGCGCTCGATGTCCGGGTCGCCCTTGAGGCTCGCTTCCAGGCGATCGACCGCCTTGCGGGTCTCGTCCATCGACGCGTTTTGCGGCAGGTTCAGGTCGACGAGGATTTCCGGCCGATCAGAGGACGGGAAGAACTGGTTCTGCACGAAACGCATGCAGAACACCGCCAGCACGAACAGCAGCACCGTGATGCCGATGGCCCACCAGCGATTACGCATCGACCACAGCAGGCCACTGTTGAACGCCCGGCCGATCCGCCCCGGCTCCTTGTCGTGGGGCTTTACGTTGGTGCTGAGGATGTGCACGCCGATCACCGGGGCAAACAGCACCGCGACGATCCACGACACCAGCATCGCCACGGCAATCACCGCGAACAGGGTAAAGGTGTACTCGCCCGCCGAGCTGGCGTTGAGGCCGATGGGCACGAAGCCGGCCACGGTCACCAGGGTCCCGGTGAGCATCGGGAACGCGGTCGAGGTATAGGCGAACGTGGCCGCCTGGTCCTTGGTTTCGCCTTTCTCCAGGCGCGTGACCATCATTTCCACGGTGATCATCGCGTCGTCCACCAGCAGGCCGAGGGCGATGATCAACGCGCCGAGGGAAATCCGCTGCATGGTGATGCCGCTGTACTCCATGAACACAAAGACCATCGCCAGCACCAGCGGAATCGAGCAGGCGACCACCAGCCCGGCACGTATACCGAGGCTGACGAAGCTGACGATCAGCACGATCACCACCGCCTCGAACAAGGCGCTTGTGAAGCCGCCGACCGCCTCCTTCACCACTTCGGCCTGATCCGACACGGTGTGCACGCCAACGCCCACCGGCAGGTCGGCGGTCAACTCGGTCATCCGCGCATGCAGGGCCTTGCCGAATTCCTGGATGTTGCCGCCCTTCTTCATCGCGATGGCGAGGCCAATGGCCGGCGTGCCGTTGAAGCGGAACATCGGCGTGGCCGGGTCGACGTAGCCGCGACTGATGTCCGCGATGTCCGCCAGTCGATAGAACCGGTCATTGAGCCGCAGGTTGACGTTCGCCAGGTCTTTTTCCGACTGGAACTGCCCCGACGTGCGCACGGAAATCCGCTCCGGTCCGGCGTCGATCACCCCGGCAGGCGTCACTGCGTTCTGCGATTGCAGGCTTTGCACCACCTGGCGCTGGTCGATCCCCAGCGCGGCGAGTTTGCGGGTGGAGAAGTTCAGGTACAGCACTTCATCCTGCTCGCCGATCATTTCCACCTTGCCCAAACCGGGCACCTCGCGGATCTCGGCCCGCACCTGTTCCACATAGTCGCGCAGTTGGCGCATCGACAGGCCGTCGCCGGTGAAGGCGTAGACCGAACCGTAGACATCGCCGAACTCGTCGTTGAACCCCGGCCCCTGCAGGCCCTCGGGGAAATCGCCGCGAATGTCGTTGATCTTCTTGCGCACCTGGTACCAGATCTCGGGGATGTCCTTGGCGCTGGTGGTGTCGCGCAGGTACACGAACACCGTCGACTCCCCGGGGCGGGTGTAGCTTTTCACGTAGTCGAGGGAATCGAGTTCTTCTAGTTTCTTCTCGATGCGGTCGGTGACTTGCTTGAGGGTTTCTTCCTGGGTCGCGCCGGGCCAGCGCGTCTGGATGATCATGGTCTTGATGGTGAACGAGGGGTCCTCTTCACGCCCCAGGTTCATGTACGAGAACACGCCCATCAGCAACCCGACGAACATCAGGTACCAGACGAACGACTGATGCCGCAGGGCCCATTCGGATAAGTTGAAAGGCCCTTTCATCGTGCGTCCTCGTCGAGTTTCACTTTCTGCCCCGGCTTGAGGCTGTTCACCCCAGCGCTGACCACGCGGTCGCCGGGCTTGATGCCGTTGGCCACCAGCACCGAGTCGGCCGAACGCTCCAGAATCTTCACGTCGCGGGGCGAGACAGTCTGGCTCTGCGGGTCGATCAGCCAGATGCGTGCCTTGCCGTCGACCTCTTGCAGCGCACTGAGCGGCAATTCGATACGCGGCTCGATCGCCGAGCTCAGGGTCACGCTGATGGCGGTGCCCAGGCGAAAGCCCGGTGGCGTCTCGGTCAGCGTCAGCCGCGCCCTGCGCGTGCGGGTGGCGCTCTGGGCCTGGGGCTCGATCTCGCGCACGACGGCGGTGGTATGGGTGGTCGGGTCAAGTTGCGCGGCGACTTCGAACACCACATCGGCGGGCAACCGGTCGACGAGGTCGGCCGGCAGGTCGATCACCGCCTCCTTGATATCGGGGCGGGCGAGGGTCACCACTTGCTGGCCGGCGGTCACCACCTGCCCGGCTTCGGCACTCCAGGCGGTGACGACGGCATCGTGGTCGGTGTGCAGCTCGCTGTAGTTGAGCTGGTCACGAGCCTGCTCGACCGAGGCCCGCGCCTGTTCGAGGGCAGCACCGGTGGTTTTCAGATCGGTCTGGGCAATGTCCAGCTGCGCCTGGGCACCGACGCCCCGGTCGAACAACTGTTGCTGGCGACGGGCATTGGCCTGGGCATTGATGTATTGCGCCTCTATCCGCGCCAGATCGCCCTGGGCGGCGCGCAACTGGTTCTGTTGATCGGTGGGATCGAGGGTGGCGAGCAAGTCGCCTTTCTTCACCTCGGCGCCGACATCGACGTTGCGGCTGGCGATCCGTCCCGGCACGCGGAAACCGACATTGGTTTCGTAGCGCGCCTGGATATTCCCGGCGAACCGGCCCAGGGCCTGTTGATCCAGGGCCCGGACTTCGACCGACAGCACCGGACGCACCGGCGCAGGCGGCGCTTCTTCCTTCGAACAGGCTGCCAGCAAGAGGCCAGCCGAGACCATCCACAAGCGCTTCATGGCTGGGCTCCTGTCGGGGATTTGTCATGGGTGTTTTCGGCAATCTCGACTCGCACGCCGGGATGCAGCAATTGCCCGCCCGCAGTGACGACTTTCTCACCGCCCTTGAGGCCGTCACTGATGATGACCTTGCCGGTCAGGTAGCGGCCGACGGTGACGGTCTGCAACCGTGCCTTGCCCTCGCCATCCACCAGCCACACGGCCGGCTCACTGAGGTTCTTGGTCAATGCCGACCAGGGCAACTCGACGGCGGTCTTGCCTGCGGCCTTGACCGTGGCGCTGACCACCGAGCCGAGACGCATGCCCTCGGGCAGGTCGTTGAGGGTGACCTTGACCTGCACCGTGCCGGTCTGCGCGGACACCGCCGGGGTGATCTCGCGCACCGTGCCGGTGGCCTGGATCGCCGGATTGTCCAGCAGGCTGATGACAATCCCCGGATCCGACGGCGGTTCGCGCAACAGCGACTCGTAGATGTTGAACACCGCGTCGCGCTCGCCATCGCGGGCCAGGCTGAAGATCGGTTCCGTGGCCTGCACCACCTGGCCGACCTCGGCCTGGCGCGCGGTGATGATGCCGGGTGCATCGGCGATCAGTGCGGTATAGCTCAGTTGCTCACGGGCGTTGGCCAGCTGGGCCTGGGCAGCGGTCAGCGCGCTCTGGCTGCTGCGCAACTGCGCCTGGGCCGCGTCGTATTCGCTCTGGCTGGTGTAGCCCTTGGGCAGCAGTTTCTGCTGGCGCACGAACGCCGCCGCACTCTGCTTGACCCGCGCCTGTTCGGCCGCGACCTGGGCCTCGGCGGAGTCGACGCTGGTCTGCAAGTCACGGGGATCGAGACGGGCCAGCACTTGCCGGGCCGAGACCCGGGCACCGACATCGACCTTGCGCTCGATGATCTTGCCGCCCACGCGAAACGACAAATCGGTTTGCACCCGCGCCTGGACATCGCCGGTGAGCGTCACCGAGGCGGCGTACTCGCTGGGCACGGCCTGCTGCACGAAAACCCGCGGCAGGGCTTTTTCCTCGGGCTTCTTGTCACCACACCCCGCCAACAACGCACACAAGCCCAGGCCAACTACCAGTTTGATTCGGGGACCAGCCATGCAGACTCCTTTGCGCTGTACGGACGTACCAGTGACGGATACGACTGTGAGCTTAGAACAGGGTTCCAAGGATGCACAGGGTAGTGATGACGCAGAGGGGGTGGCGTGGTACTACGCGGATTAAACAGCGCCTGATAGACCGTAATCGTCGGATCGCCGCCCGGAGCAGGCTCCCACAGGGAGACTGTGGTCGATCTGTAATTTCGACTCCACACCCACCCAACGTGGCGAGGGAGCTTGCTCCCGCTGGCCTGCGAAGCAGTCGCTAAAGCGAGTCATGCGGTCAGTCTGGAAAATGCAGGGGCCTGCTTCGCAGGCCAGCGGGAGCAAGCT
>NZ_JALJDX010000085.1 GCF_022952855.1 Pseudomonas sp. RGM2987
CCAGGCTTCGATGAACTGAAGCAGGTCGCTGTCGAAAACATCGCAACTCGTTGAATCTCAAGGAGTTTTCCGTTTCGACTGCGCCGGAAGTGGGGCGAATTATAGACACCTGAAATCTGCCGTCAACACCTATTTCAATATTTCTGTCACATCAATCAGAAAGCCTAACAAACAAAGAGGCCGGTGCTTATTAAGGCACCGGCCTTTTTCCCTACCAATTACAAACTAGGGAAAGCGAACTGCGATGCTTCATGACTGGCACGTTGCGGCCAGCGCTGGGTAATGGCTTTACGGCGCGTATAGAAGCGCACACCGTCAGGACCATAAGCATGCAGATCGCCGAACAGCGAGCGCTTCCAGCCGCCAAAGCTGTGATACGCGACCGGCACCGGCAATGGAACGTTGACGCCCACCATGCCCACTTCGATCTCGTCGCAGAACAACCGCGCCGCCTCACCATCACGGGTGAAGATGCAAGTGCCGTTGCCGTATTCATGATCGTTGATCAGTTGCATCGCTTCTTCCAGGCTGTTGACCCGGACGACGCACAGTACCGGCCCAAAGATCTCCTCTTTATAGATGCGCATCTCTGGAGTAACGCGGTCAAACAGGCAACCACCCAGGAAGAAGCCTTCTTCGTTCCCCGCTACACTCAAGCCACGGCCGTCGACGATCAACGATGCACCCGCCGCGACGCCGTCCTCTATATAGCCGCTGACCTTATCCCGGTGCTGACCGGTAACGAGGGGGCCCATGTCCAGCCCACAGGACGTACCCGCACCAATCTTCAACGCCTTGATCTGCGGCACCAGCTTGGAGACCAACGCATCAGCCACTTGATCACCGACACACACCGCCACCGAAATGGCCATGCAACGCTCACCGCACGAACCGTACGCCGCCCCCATCAGGGCGCTGACCGCATTGTCCAGATCGGCATCCGGCATCAGCACCGCATGGTTCTTCGCCCCGCCCAGCGCCTGTACGCGTTTACCGCGACGAGTGCCCTCGGCATAGATGTATTCGGCGATCGGCGTCGAGCCGACGAAGCTCAATGCCTTCACTTGCGGCGCCTCGATCAGCGCGTCCACCGCTGCCTTATCGCCATGCACGACACTCAAGACGCCCTTCGGCAATCCAGCCTCCAGCAACAACTGAGCGATCAGCAGTGTAGAACTCGGATCGCGCTCGGACGGCTTGAGGATGAAGCAGTTGCCGCAGACGATTGCCAGGGGATACATCCACAACGGCACCATGGCCGGGAAGTTGAACGGCGTGATTCCGGCCACCACGCCCAGGGGCTGGAAGTCTGACCAGGCATCGATATTCGGTCCTACGTTGCGGCTGTACTCGCCCTTCAGGATTTCCGGTGCCGCGCAGGCGAACTCGACGTTCTCGATGCCGCGCTTGAGCTCACCGGCCGCGTCTTCCAGGGTCTTGCCATGTTCTTCGCTGATCAGCTGCGCGATGCGCGACTCGTTCTGCTCCAGCAACTGCTTGAAACGAAACATCACCTGCGCGCGTTTGGCGGCCGGCGTCTTGCGCCAGGCCGGATAAGCCGCGCTGGCGGCATCGATGGCTTGCTGGATGGTCGCGCGATCAGCCAGTGGCACTTTATGAATCGCCTGGCCGGTGGACGGATTGAACACATCGGCAGTACGGGCGCTGTCGCTCAGCAGCTCGCCATTGATCAGGTGCGGGATGAGACTCATGGGAACTCCAGGTTTTTATCCACAGGCGCCCATATCCGAGCGCCCTTGATTCAGCGTGATAAGAAAGAAACGCGTCAGTCGAGCTTGTTCAACACTTCACCAACCGCATCGAACAAGCGATCCAGATCCTGCGGCTTACTGTTGAAGGTCGGCCCGAACTGCAAGGTGTCGCCGCCGAACCGCACGTAGAACCCGGCTTTCCACAGCGCGATACCCGCCTCGAATGGACGCACGATCGCATCGCCATCGCGCGGTGCAATCTGGATCGCCCCGGCCAGGCCATAGTTGCGAATATCGATGACGTTTTTCGAACCTTTCAGACCGTGCAAGGCGTTCTCGAAATGCGGGGCGACCTCGGCCACGCTTTGCACGAGACTCTCCTTCTGCAACAGATCCAACGCTGCCAGGCCAGCCGCGCACGCCACCGGGTGAGCCGAGTAGGTGTAGCCGTGAGGAAACTCCACCGCATATTCAGGCGTCGGCTGGTTCATGAAAGTCTGGTAGATCTCGGTACTGGCAATCACCGCGCCCATGGGGATCGCACCGTTGGTGACTTGCTTGGCGATGCACATCAGGTCTGGCGTGACGCCGAAGCTTTGCGCGCCGAACATCGAACCGGTGCGGCCGAAACCGGTGATCACCTCGTCGAACACCAGCAGGATGCTGTGCTGGTCGCAGATTTCCCGTAGGCGCTTGAGATAGCCTTCAGGCGGCACCAGCACACCTGCGGAACCGGCCATTGGCTCAACGAAAACCGCCGCAATGTTGGAAGCATCGTGCAGTTCGATCAACTTGAGCAGCTCATCGGCCAGGGCGATTCCGCCCTCTTTCGGCATGCCACGGGAATAGGCATTGCTCGTCAGCAAGGTGTGGGGCAAATGATCGACATCGTGCATGGCCTGGCCGAACAGTTTGCGGTTACCGCTGACGCCGCCCAGGCTGGTACCGGCGATGTTTACACCGTGGTAGCCACGGGCGCGACCGATCATCTTGGTCTTGGTCGACTGCCCCTTGAGACGCCAGTAGGCACGGACCATCTTCACCGCGGTGTCAGCGCACTCGGAACCTGAGTCGGTGAAGAACACATGATTGAGGTTGCCCGGGGTCAGGCTGGTGATTTTTTCCGCCAGCTGGAACGACAACGGATGGCCGTACTGGAAGCCCGGCGAATAGTCGAGGGTGCCCAGTTGTTTAGCGACCGCTTCCTGGATCTCCTTACGGGTGTGCCCGGCGCCGCAGGTCCACAGGCCCGACAGCGAGTCGTAGACCTTGCGCCCCTTGTCGTCCACCAGCCAACTGCCCTCGGCGCCCACAATCAGACGCGGGTCACGCTGGAAATTACGGTTGGCGGTATAGGGCATCCAGTGGGCATCAAGCTTGAGCTGGCTGGCCAGGGAGCCGGCAGCGTGTTCGGGCATGTTCATTGACAAAACCTCGCAGAAGAAAAGCAGCAGGAATCGAAAGCGTTCTTGAAGCTAAGTTGCCACGACGATAAAGTCGGGGAAATCCAACTTTTCTAACCTTCAATCAGCGGATCACTAAACAATGAGCGTTCGCCGTCCCGATCCACTGGCCCAGGTCAGCGACTTTGATATCCGCCTGTTGCGGATTTTTCGCAGTGTGGTGGAGTGTGGCGGGTTCTCAGCGGCCGAAACGGTGCTTGGCATCGGGCGCTCGGCCATTAGCCAGCAGATGAGCGACCTCGAACAACGCCTCGGCTTGCGGCTGTGCCAGCGTGGACGCGCGGGGTTTTCTCTGACCGAGGAAGGCCGTGAGGTGTATCAATCGGCGTTGCAGCTATTAAGTGCATTGGAAAGCTTTCGTACTGAGGTCAACGGTCTGCATCAACATTTGCGCGGCGAATTGACCATTGGTCTGACGGACAACCTCGTCACCCTGCCCCACATGCGCATCACCCACGCGTTGGCCCAATTGAAAGAGCGCGGCCCTGATGTGCAGATCCAGATCCGCATGATTGCCCCCAACGAAGTCGAGCAAGGCGTGCTCGACGGTCGCCTGCATGTCGGCGTGGTTCCCCAGGCCAGTGCCTTGTCGGGGCTGGAATACCAACCGCTCTACAGTGAACGGTCGCTGCTGTATTGCGCGGTCGGGCATCCGTTGTTCTACGCCGATGACCCACAACTGGAAGATGCCCGGCTGAACAGCCAGGACGCCATTGCACCAACCTTCCGCTTACCCGCCGAGATCCAGGCCCATTATCAGGCGCTCAATTGCACCGCCAGCGCATCGGACCGCGAAGGCATGGCGTTTCTGATTCTAACCGGGCGCTATATCGGCTACTTGCCGGATCACTACGCCAGCCTCTGGGTCCAGCAAGGCCGGTTGCGAGCCTTGAAACCTGCAACACGTTTTTATGATCTGAGCCTGGCGTCTGTCACCCGCAAGGGACGGCGACCTCATCTGGTGCTGGAGAGTTTTCTCGAGAGCCTGGCAGCGACTCGCTGAGCCTTTTCTTTTGTGGGAGCGGGCTTGCTCGCGAAGGCGGTTTACCGGTCGAATAGATGTCGCATGCAAGTCTGCTTTCGCGAGCAAGCCCGCTCCCACAAGATCTGAGCAGCCCCTGTCAAAGTGCTTTTATAGTCCTGGCACTTGTCGGATCGCCGCCGGTGCGCTATCAACGCATTTGCTTGCCCCACAGACCCAGCCCGGAAACGTCCATGACCTTTGAAGTCCCTGCCCACGGTGGCAAGCCCACCAGTCGCATTCGTCAGAAGAACGAAGAGACCATTCTCAAG
Organism: Pseudomonas sp. RGM2987; assembly: GCF_022952855.1. Lineage (GTDB taxonomy): Bacteria > Pseudomonadota > Gammaproteobacteria > Pseudomonadales > Pseudomonadaceae > Aquipseudomonas. The sequence continues at coordinate 4,469 of NZ_JALJDX010000085.1, forward strand.
GCCGCCGAAGATGAGTTTGCCCGCCATGGGTTCAAGGGCACCAGCATGAATGCCATCGCCCTGCGGGCCGGGCTGCCCAAGGCCAACCTGCATTATTACTTCACCAACAAACTCGGTCTGTACGTGGCAGTGCTGAGCAATATCATTGAATTGTGGGACAGCACCTTCAACACCCTGACCGCCGAAGACGATCCGGCCGAAGCCTTGACTCGCTACATCCGCGCCAAGATGGAATTCTCCCGTCGCCAGCCCCAGGCATCGCGGCTGTTTGCCATGGAGGTGATCAGCGGAGGCGAATGCCTGACCGAGTATTTCAACCAGGATTATCGTGTCTGGTTCAGCGGGCGGGCCGCCGTGTTCCAGGCTTGGATCGATGCGGGGAAAATGGACCCGGTCGACCCGGTTCACCTGATCTTCCTGCTGTGGGGCAGCACTCAGCATTACGCCGACTTCGCCACCCAGATCTGTCGGGTGACCGGTCGCAGCAAGCTGACCAAGCAAGACATGATCGAGGCCGGCGACAATCTGGTCCGCATCATTCTCAAGGGCTGCGGCCTGACACCTGTCCTTTAAGATTTGCCCATGCCCTTTACCCTTGCCGGTTTTTGCGAGTACCGCGAAGAGATTCGCAAAAGCCGCTTTATCACCCTCGCCGCTCCCATTGCCAGCCCCGCCGAGGCCCAGGTCTTCATCGAACAGCACAGCGACCTGGACGCCACGCACAATTGTTGGGCCTGGAAACTCGGTGACCAATACCGCAGCAACGACGATGGCGAACCGGGAGGCACCGCTGGGCGGCCGATCCTGGCCGCCATCGAAGCGCAGGCCTGTGATCAAGTCGTGGTGCTGGTGATCCGCTGGTACGGCGGCATTCAGTTGGGCACCGGCGGGTTGGCCCGGGCTTACGGCGGTGGCGCGAACAAATGCCTGCAAAATGCCGAGAAGATCGAACTGATCAGCCGCATCGCACTGCACTGTGCCTGTGGATTTGCCGAACTGCCCCTGGTGAAGCTGCGCGTCACCGAATGTGGCGGTCTGGTGAATGACGAAAGTTTCACTGCCAACGGCGTGGAGTTGCAGATTGCGGTAGGCGAGGCGCACATCCAGACATTGCAAAAGCAACTTGCCGACCTGAGCCGTGGACGAATCCTCTTGACCCGTTAAGACAGCCTCCCGCAATCGTTCAACTTGCCCACATCCACTGTGCACCCGACTGTGGATAACCTGAGCACATTCGCCTGTAACCCTTTTGTCATGCGGGTTTCAGAGCACTGTTCATTTTTTGTTCAAACTTCTGCGTATTGGATAATTTCATCAACAAAACAACCGCTTGGAGCGGTTTAGCACCTTTAGAAGAAAGCCTCGCAGTGCTTATGCCCAAGTCTCTGGCTTGCGCACAATAACTGTGGAGCATCCTGTGGATAAGCCGTTCATGGCTGCGCCCATCCCAAGCAAGGCATGGCTCGCAGCCGCTTGTTCATTTTTTAACCACTTAAGGGCGAGGTAGAATCTCAACCTGATCGAAACCCGAATGACCGAACTCGACGCGTTGCGTCACGAGCTGAAACCACGGCTCGGGCAACGTTGTCCATTAAATCCGTGACCTTTTCTCTCAAGGATGCCCTCATGAATTCGGCAAAAAAAGCATTGATCATTGGCGCCTCCCGGGGCTTGGGCCTGGGTCTGGTGAAAACGCTGCTCAGTGATGGCTGGGACGTGACCGCCACGGTGCGCAATCCGCAGAACGCCGAAGCCTTGCAGTCGCTGGGCGCGGTACGGATCGAAAAACTGGACATGGACGACCAACAAGCCGTCATCGCCCTGAGCCAGCAGCTCAAAGGGCACACATTCGACCTGCTGTTCGTCAATGCCGGGGTCAAGGGCCCGGACAACCAAAGCCCGGGTGGCGCGACACTGGCCGAGGTCGGTCGGTTGTTCTTCACCAATGCCGTGGCGCCGATCAACCTGGCCCAGCGCTTCGTCGGACAGATCCGCGAAGGCAGCGGCGTGCTGGCATTCATGAGTTCGGTGCTGGGCAGCGTGACCATGCCCGACGCGCCAGAACTGGCGCTGTACAAGGCCAGCAAAGCGGCCCTCAACTCCATGACCAGCAGCTTCGTCACCCAACTAGGCGAGCAGACATTGACTGTGTTGTCGCTGCATCCCGGCTGGGTCAAGACCGACATGGGCGGTGAAGGCGCGGACATCGACGTCGAGACCAGCACCCGTGGGTTGATCGACCAGGTCAACGCGTTTGCCGGCAAGGGCGGGCATCACTTCGTCAACTACAAGGGCGAGACGATTCCCTGGTAAATAGAACGCTTGCCCACTGTGGGAGCGAGCCTGCTCGCGATAGCGGACCGACATTCAATATCTATATTGGCTGATCCACCGCTATCGTCGGATCGCCGCCCGGAGCAGGCTCGCTCCCACAAGGGGCTTCCATCCGACGCTGGAAATTCGCCGGGCAACCTGAGTAAACTCCGCACCTCGCCCTATCCAACGGGCGACCCTGGATCAGCAGACAGGGCATCACTGAGCTGGCTAACCTGAACCCAATTTTCAGAGGAGCCGGCCACCATGCCTGCGACCCGTACCTGGTTACAAAACCCTCTCGCTATCTTCACGACCAACGATCTCGACGCCCGTGGCGGCCTCGTCCTGCAAGACGGTGTGATCGTCGAGCTGCTGCGCGCCGGCCAATACCCCAGCCAACCCTGCGACGTGATCTTCGATGCCCGCGAGCATGTCATCCTGCCGGGCTTGATCAACACCCACCATCACTTCTACCAGACCCTGACCCGCGCCTGGGCGCCGGTGGTGAACCAGCCCCTGTTCCCGTGGCTGAAAACCCTCTATCCGGTGTGGGCGAGACTGACTCCGGAGAAGCTCGCGCTGGCGACCAAAGTGGCGTTGGCGGAGTTGTTGCTGTCGGGCTGCACCACGGCGGCCGATCACCATTACCTGTTTCCAGACGGCCTGGAAAACGCCATCGATGTGCAAGTGCAGAGTGTCCGGGAATTGGGCATGCGGGCGATGCTGACGCGCGGCTCCATGAGCCTGGGCGAAGCCGACGGTGGCTTGCCGCCCCAGCAGACCGTGCAACAGGGCCAAGTGATTCTTGACGACAGCCGGCGGCTGATTGACCGATACCATGAGCGTGGCGAGGGTGCGCAAATCCAGATTGCCCTGGCGCCCTGCTCACCCTTCTCGGTCACCCCCGAGATCATGCGCGCCAGCGCCGACCTGGCGCGCAAGCTCGACGTGCGCCTGCACACGCACCTGGCCGAAACCCTCGACGAAGAAGACTTTTGCCTGCAACGTTTTGGCCTGCGCACCGTGGACTATCTGGACAGCGTCGGCTGGCTCGGCCCACGCACCTGGCTGGCCCATGGCATTCATTTCAATCCCGATGAAATCACCCGACTGGGTGCCGCCGGCACCGGCATCTGTCATTGCCCCAGCTCCAACATGCGCCTGGCCTCAGGCATTTGCCCGACCCTGGACCTGACCGCCGCCGGCGCTCCAGTGGGACTTGGGGTGGACGGTTCGGCCTCCAACGACGCCTCGAACATGCTCCTCGAAGCCCGCCAAGCCCTGTACATCCAGCGCCTGCGCTACGGCGCGCAAGCGATCACCCCAGAACGCGTGCTGGGCTGGGCGACCCGGGGCTCGGCGCAATTGCTGGGGCGCAACGATATCGGCGAACTGGCGGAGGGCAAGCAGGCCGACCTGGCGCTGTTCAAGCTCGATGAATTGCGCTTCTCCGGCAGCCACGACCCGATCTCGGCCTTGCTGCTGTGCGGTGCGGACCGGGCCGATCGGGTGATGATCGGCGGGCAATGGCGGGTGATTGATGGCCAGGTCGAGGGGTTGGACTTGAAGGGGTTGATTGCCGATCACAGCCAGGCGGCTCGGGAGTTGATTGCAGGGGCTTGAGCGATATAAATCCCTTGTGGGAGCGGGCTTGCTCCGGGCGGCGATCCGACGAAAGCGGAGTGTCAGCAGGCATTCATTTCACTGATACACCGCCTTCGTC
>NZ_JALJDX010000084.1 GCF_022952855.1 Pseudomonas sp. RGM2987
GTGAGGGAACACCGAGCCTTGGCGAGGTGCCCAGTGGTGGGGCACAGCCTTTTTTGCTTACTTTTTTTGGCGTTTGAAAAAAAGTGAGCCGCCGTCAGGGCGGAACCCTAAGCAGCCGTTACCGCAGGAATGGATATGTACACAGAAATCCCGGTCGACTGCCAGGACGCCATCGCGAGCAAGCTCGCTCCCACAATGGGATCAGCGTACAGCCGGGAGAGTCAGACCACCTCGTCTCAATACCCGTCGGATTCGTAATCCACTGAAAACTCAAACCCAACCACCCGCTCAACCCCCGTCTCCAACCGCCCATCCGGCAAGAGCCGCAACCACCGATACCCCGGCGCCTGCTCACCCACCGCAAAATCCACAGAACCAGGCTCAAACTGAATACAGGTCGAAGGCGAAGCCAACAACCGCACCCCATTGCGCTCCTGATCCACCTCCTGATGCACATGCCCCCACAGCACCGCCCGCACCTGGGGAAACCGATCCAGCACCGCAAACAGCGCCTCCGGATTACGCAACCCGATCGGCTCCATCCACGCACAACCAATCGACACCGGATGATGATGCAGGCACACCAAGTGATACCGTTCCGGCGCTTCGCTCAAGGCATTGGCCAGCAGGATCAGTTGCTCCTCAGCCAGAAACCCAGGCACCGACCCCGGTACGGCAGAATCCAGCAGGGTGATCCGCCAATTGCCAATATCCACCACCGGATCGAGCAGCGTGCTCTTCACCGCCGCGTCCAGCATCACCTGCGGCTCGTCATGGTTACCTGGAATCCAGCGCGCCGGCGCGTCGATCCGTCCGCTCATCTGCCGGAACGCCTCGTAGGATTGCAGCGTGCCGTCCTGGGACAAATCCCCGGTAGCCAGCAGCAGGTCGATCCTCGGTTGCTGCTCCAGCACCAAGTCAACGACCGCCCGCAGGCTATCCCGGGTATTCATGCCCAGCAACGAAGCGTCGGCCTCGGCGAACAGGTGGCTGTCGGACAGTTGGACCAGCAGCACCGGATCGGCGGTGGTCAAGGTGGATACGCTCGGCAAATCGCTCACTCCCAGGCGCACTCACGCCGTTGGATGAAGCCGCAATTATGCTGGGGATAGTCGAAAGGGGAAACCCGCGAACCGGAACCGGTTCACAGACAGGACACCCGCTAGCGAACGACTTCGAACTCGTGACCCAGCGCCAGGCAATGACTCAGCCATTCACCCAGGAACAGATTCAACTGGGCCTTTTCATCCGGCTGGTGCATCGAGGCATTGGGGTAAGGATAGATGCCGCGAAAGCGTCGTGCATGTTCGGCGCTGACCACTTCGGCCATGCGTGCATCGTGATAGACCTGGACCTCCAGCTGCGGCACCGGCAACCAGGGCAGGCTGTGTTCCTGGCGCACTTGAAGCGTGGTGGTGTAGGGACAGGTTTGCAGTACCTCGAGAGCCAGCACGCCGAGCATCTGGTCGCCGTGGGTCACGGCGATGCGTCGCGGTGCCGGGTCGTTGCGCATGTCCGGCAACAAGCGCATCAGGCGGGCGTAGTTGGCCTCACAGGCGGCCTGCAACCCCACCAGATCGACGCGATAACGATCGCGTAGCTTGTTTAAGACCATAGCCCCCTCACTTCTTCGCGATTCAAGGCCAGCCATTGCAAGGCAATGATGCTGGCCGCGTTGCAGATACGCCCGTCGCGCACCGCTTGCAGGGCGTCTTCGAAAGCCCAGGCCTTCACGCGAATGTCTTCGGCTTCTTCCTCCAGCCCATGCAGGCCGCCCGCGCCTGTGCTGTCGCAACGCCCCAGGTACAAATGCACGAATTCGTCGCTGCCGCCCGGCGATGGAAAGTATTTGGTCATCGGCCACAGCGCAGCGAATGCCAACCCAGCTTCCTCCTGCGCCTCGCGATGAGCAACTTCTTCCGGTTGCTCGTCCTTGTCGATCAGGCCGGCCACCAGTTCCACCAGCCAAGGATTGGTCGTCTTGCCGATCGCGCCGACGCGAAACTGTTCGATCAGCACCACTTCGTCGCGCTGCGGGTCGTAGGGCAGCACGCACACGGCGTCATGGCGCACGAACAGTTCACGGTTGATTTCGCGGCTCATGCCACCGGCGAACAACTCATGGCGCAGCACGAGGCGGTCGAGCTTGTAGAAACCCTTGAAGCAGGTTTCACGCTTGACGATGTCCACGGTGGTCGGCGCGGCGTTGGCGAAATCGGTCATGACTATCCTCGTGTGCTATGGATCAGTACGAGGTTCCTACCTCGGCTTCGCGCCATCCTAACGCGCCCGTTGTGTTTGATGCAGCCCCTTTCCACTCATCGGGATGGACGGCAGGGGATGAAAGAACTCTAATTAGCTTAGTGGCGAACTGATTGCCCTGCCGACAGTCGAAGCGGGTAACTTTTTGCCTTTCCCAGTTCCATGAAGGACGCCCATGTCGCTTTTCAAAACTGCCTCCGTGGCCGCCATTGCCCTGACCCTGGGCGCTTGCCAGAGTCTGTTCCAACCCAATTACCGCGCACCGCTGGAAACCACCCGCGATGCCTCGGAGCAATTGCAACCCGGCTGCGCCAGCGCCGATTGCCCGCTGGTGAACATCGACACCCTGCACTTTCCCGCCGAGCCGGCCCTGGACGACATCATCGAAAAACGTCTGCTGCAAATGACCCGCACCAGCCCGGACGCCCCGGCGGCATCGACGCTGGCGGCCTACCGCGAGCAATTTTTGCGCAGCGCCGGGCCGCGTAACAGCAGCTATCTGCAAGCCAAGGTACGCGAGCAGCATGACGGACTGGTGATCATCGAGTTGTCCAGCTACCTGGACACCGGTGGCGCCCACGGTACGCCCGGGCGTGGCTTCATCAACTATTCGCGCCAGCAGCACAAGGTCCTGACGCTATCGGACATGCTGCTGCCCGGTCAGGAAGAAGCGTTCTGGAAAGCCGCGCAAGTCGCCCATAACAGCTGGCTGATCAGCACCAAGCTGGATCAGGAACCTGACTTCCTGAAACAGTGGCACTTCCAGAAAACCCCGCACATCGCGCTGACTTACGGCGGGGTGATCCTCAAGTATGAAACCAGCACCATCGCCCCCTACGCGCTGGGCCACATCGAACTGAAGATCGCCTACCCACGCCTCAATGGCATCCTCAAGCCCGAGCTGTTCCCCGGCCGTAGCTGAAGGCCCGGCCCAGCAGCAGTTGCAGCAGCCCTGCCAGCAAGAGCGACGGCAGGGTCGCGCCGATGTCCGGATAGACATTGGCGAGCAAGTGATAAGTGCTCACCCCACCCAGCCAGGCCAACAGTGCCGGCCAGCGCAACGCGGCCGACGCCACCTGGCTGCTGCGTTTGCGCAGGATGAAGTGATCCACCAGCACCACACCGAACAGCGGCGCGAACACCGAGCCGATCAGCAACAGGAAATTCTGGTACTGGGCCAACGGCGCGAAGCAGGCAATCAAGGTGCAAACGATACCAATCGCCAACGCCAGGTGTTCGACCTTGAGCCCCGACAACATGCCAGTGGACACCGCCGCCGAGTGAATGTCGGCGAAGGCGTTTTCCGACTCGTCCAGCAGGATCAGCAGCAACGGGATACCCAGCCCGGCGCCGGCAAGGGCCAGCAACAGCGCATTGACCTCACCGCTCGGCGCGAACGCCAGGGTGTAGCCGACGCCCAGGCTCATCAGCCAGACGTTACCGATGAAAAAACCCAGTGCGGTGCCGCCGAACACGTTTTTGGCGCGTTGGCCGAAGCGTGAATAGTCGGCGATCAGCGGCAGCCAGGACAGCGGCATTGCGATGGCGATATCGAAACCCACCGCCAGCGGCATCGAACCGTCACCCGCCTGCGCCCATAGCGCCGCCAGATCGGCCTTGGCGAACAGGTTCCAGGTCAGCCAGATACACGCCGCGAGCAGCAGCCAGATGCCCCATTTGCGCAACACCTTGCGCACGAAGGTCAACGGTCCGCTCACCGCGAGCAAGGTTGCCAGGGCGCCAAAGAATAACGTCCAGAGCAGCGGGTTCGAGCCCAGGCTGCCTTCACTGAAGGCGCGGGCGCCGAGCAGACTGGCGGCGTCGCGCATGACGATGATTTCGAACGAGCCCCAGCCAATCAGTTGCAGCAAGTTCAACACCGCCGGCACGCTCGCGCCCTTGCTGCCGAGGCTGAGCTTGAGGGCGGCCATGGCCGACAGGCCGGTGTCGCTGCCGATCACACCGACGGCCGCCAGCAGCAGGACGCCTACCAGCGTGCCGAGGACAATCGCCAGCAACGAACCACTCAGGCCCAGACCCGGCGCCAGCAAGGCACCGACTTGCAAGACCATCAGGCCGATGCCTAAGGAGAACCACAGGGAAAACAGATCGCGGGCGCCGAATACGCGTTTGTCCAGGGGGACTGGGGTGTCTGGGGAGTAGGTGCTGGGTTGGATGTGCACAGGGGAGATCTCAAAGGAGATTATGGTTTTGGGTCGATGATTATCCCTGTGGCGAGGGAGCTTGCTCCCGCTGGTCTGCGAAGCAGACCCAACATCAAACACCGCGTCCTGCCAGGCAGAACCGCGGTGTCGGTCTTGCGGCTGCTACGCAGCCGAGCGGGAGCAAGCTCCCTCGCCACAGGATTAGCGGTGCTCTTGCGAACACCGCCCACATCACACTTTCTTGTAAAGCTGGCTGCCTTCCTGCTTGAACCGCTCAGCCTGTTCCGCCATCCCCTGGGCAACCTCCACATCCACCGCTTCGATACGCTGGTTGGCCGCGTACTCACGCACTTCCTGGGTGATTTTCATCGAGCAGAATTTCGGCCCACACATCGAGCAGAAGTGCGCGACCTTGGCCGAGTCTTTCGGCAGGGTTTCGTCGTGGTAGGCGCGGGCGGTGTCCGGGTCCAGGCCGAGGTTGAACTGGTCTTCCCAGCGAAATTCGAATCGGGCCTTGCTCAAGGCGTTGTCGCGGATCTGCGCGCCCGGGTGACCTTTGGCGAGGTCGGCCGCGTGGGCGGCGATCTTGTAGGTGATGATCCCGGTCTTCACGTCATCCTTGTTTGGCAAGCCCAGGTGTTCTTTCGGGGTCACGTAGCAGAGCATGGCGCAGCCGAACCAGCCGATCATCGCCGCACCAATGCCGGAGGTGATGTGGTCGTAGCCCGGCGCAATGTCGGTGGTCAGCGGGCCAAGGGTGTAGAACGGCGCCTCGTCGCAGCACTCAAGCTGCTTGTCCATGTTCTCTTTGATCAGTTGCATCGGCACGTGGCCGGGGCCTTCGATCATGCATTGCACGTCGTGCTTCCAGGCGATCTTGGTCAGCTCGCCGAGGGTTTCCAGCTCGCCGAACTGCGCTTCATCGTTGGCATCGGCAATCGAGCCCGGACGCAGGCCATCGCCCAGCGAGAAGCTGACGTCGTAGGCCTTCATGATTTCGCAGATGTCTTCGAAATGGGTGTAGAGGAAGTTTTCCTTATGGTGCGCCAGGCACCACTTGGCCATGATCGAACCGCCACGGCTGACGATGCCGGTGACCCGCTTGGCGGTCATCGGTACATAGCGCAGCAGTACGCCGGCATGGATGGTGAAGTAGTCGACGCCCTGCTCGGCCTGTTCGATCAGCGTGTCGCGGAACAGCTCCCAGGTCAGGTCCTCGGCCACGCCGCCGACTTTTTCCAGGGCCTGGTAGATCGGCACGGTGCCGATCGGCACGGGCGAGTTGCGGATGATCCACTCGCGGGTTTCGTGGATGTGCTTGCCGGTGGACAGGTCCATCACCGTGTCCGAACCCCAGCGAATGCCCCAGGTCAGTTTCGCCACTTCTTCTTCGATGGACGAACCCAGGGCGCTGTTGCCGATGTTGCCGTTGATCTTCACCAGGAAGTTACGGCCGATGATCATCGGTTCCAGTTCGGTGTGGTTGATGTTGGCCGGGATGATCGCGCGGCCACGGGCGATTTCGTCACGCACGAATTCCGGGGTGATGACCTTCGGCACGCTGGCGCCGAAGCTGTGGCCGGCGTGTTGCTGGTCCAGCAGGCCGGCGGCGCGGGCCACTTCCAGCTTCATGTTTTCGCGGATGGCGACGTATTCCATCTCGGCGGTGATGATGCCTTTGCGCGCGTAGTGCATCTGGCTGACGTTGGCGCCGGGCTTGGCCCGACGCGGGTTGTTCACGTGGGCAAAACGCAGTTTGGTCAGCTCCGGGTCGGCCAGGCGCTCCTGGCCGAAGTTGGAGCTCAGGCCGGCCAGGCGTTCGGTGTCGCCACGGGCTTCGATCCACGGCGAACGCACGTCCGCCAGGCCTTTACGCACGTCGATGACCACGTTCGGGTCGGTGTAGGGACCCGAGGTGTCGTAGACCGTCACCGGCGCGTTGATCTCGCCGCCGAAGTCGGTGGGAGTCACGTCGAGGCTGATTTCGCGCATGGGCACGCGGATATCCGGGCGGCTGCCCTGGACGTAGATTTTTTGCGAGCGGGTAAAGGGCTGAACCGATTGCTGATCGACCTGGGCCGAATCACTGAGGTTGATCGCGTTTTTTGATTTTGTCGTCATCACGGGCTCTCCAGACACACATCCAGGCAGTGGATTTTTGTCGGAGCGAACCTGTAACGAATGGACGCATCCCATCACGGTTGTGTGGATGCTGTGCTTGATGCAAGACGGTTCGATGGTCGAACAACATCCCGGACGAAGCACAAGAGGACTCGCCGGGTGACGAGAAATCTTGTTCCCTACGCAGGCGCTAACCTGATCAGGTTCAACGGGATCCGAAATTATTCGATCTCAGCCTCATAGCAAGGCACCCCGACAAGAACCCGGCCAGTCTAGACACAACCACCAAAGAACGCCATCGCCGTGGCAAAAGGCGTGATGAATGGCGCATATACAGGATTGTTGCCGTGCCTGCGCGCAACTACACTCGCTACGCCGCGCCTCTTGTGCGCACTCATCGTGAAATAGGGATCGCCTCATGCTGCGCAAACTCTCACTGGCCCTCGCCGTGTCTTGTGCGTCCAATGGAATGGCCTGGGCTGCCGAAGCCCCCCCGACGACCAAAACCGATCTGGTGAGCGTGTACCAGGAAGCGGTGGACAACAACGCCGACCTGGCCGCCGCCCGCGCCCAGTATGGCGCCCAGAAGGAAGTGGTGCCCCAGGCGCGCGCCGGGTTGCTGCCCAACCTGTCCGGCGGGGCAGAAGTCGCCAACGTGCGCACCGATATCGACCAGCCTGCCGCCATTGCGACCCGCAGCGCCCGCTCCTACCAGGCGACGCTGTCCCAGCCGCTGTTTCGTGCCGATCGCTGGTTCCAGTTCCAGGCCGCCAAGTCGGTGAATGAACAGGCCGCACTGCAACTGTCAGCCACCGAGCAGAACATGATCCTGCAAAGTGCCGAAAGCTATTTCAACGTGCTGCGCAGCCAGGACAACCTGGCCTCGACCAAGGCCGAGGAAGCGGCGTTCAAGCGGCAGCTCGACCAGTCCAACGAACGCTTCGACGTGGGCCTGTCGGACAAGACCGACGTGCTGCAATCCCAGGCCAGCTATGACACCGCCCGGGCCAACCGAATCCTCGCCCAGCGCCAGGTCGAGGATGCGTTCGAAGCGCTGATCACCCTGACCAATCGCCAGTACAACTCGATCCAGGGCATCGTCCACACCCTGCCGATCCTGCCGCCGACCCCGAACGACGCCAAGGCCTGGGTCGACACGGCGGCCAAGCAGAACCTCAACCTGCTGGCCAGCAACTATGCCGTCGACGCCGCCGAAGACACCCTGCGCCAACGCAAGGCCGGTCACGCGCCGACCCTGGACGCCGTGGCGAAGTACGAGAAAGGCGACAACGACGCCCTGGGTTTCAGTAACCCGAACACCATCGGTCGACCGTACGGCGGCGACGTCGAGCAGCGCACCCTGGCGCTGCAATTGAGTATCCCGATCTACAGCGGTGGGCTGACCAGTTCACAGGTCCGCGAGTCCTACTCGCAACTGACCCAGACCGAACAGCAGCGCGAAGGCCTGCGCCGCCAAGTGGTGGAAAACACCCGTAACCTGCACCGCGCGGTGAACACCGATGTCGAACAGGTCCAGGCCCGGCGCCAGTCGATCATCTCCAACCAGAGCGCGGTGGACGCCACGGAGATCGGTTACCAGGTGGGCACGCGCAACATTGTCGATGTGCTGGATGCCCAGCGTCAGCTGTACACCTCGGTGCGCAACTACAACAATGCCCGCTACGACTACATCCTCGACAACCTGCGCCTTAAGCAGGCCGCCGGCACCCTGAGCCCGGCCGACTTGCAGGACCTGTCGCGCTACCTCAAGCCCGACTACAACCCCGACCGGGACTTCCTGCCACCAGACCTGGCCCAGGCAGCGGCGGAGCAGTTGCGCTCGCGGCCGGCGCAGTAAACCACCCGCCTAACAGGCAACGATTCCCCTGTGGCGAGGGAGCTTGCTCCCGCTTGGGTGCGAAGCGCCC
>NZ_JALJDX010000210.1 GCF_022952855.1 Pseudomonas sp. RGM2987
CGAAAGCGGTGGGTCAGGGGCATTGATGTTGGCTGACCCACCGCTTTCGCGAGCAAGCCCGCTCCCACAGGGGCGGTGTTCCACCGCTAATCGCGGTAAAACACCTGCACCAGGTGATACCCGAACTTGCTCTTGATCGGCCCATGCACCACCCGTAGCGGTTTCTTGAAGATCACCGCATCGATCACCCCGACCATCTGTCCCGGGCGTACTTCGCCCAGGTCGCCGCCGCGCTTGCCGGAGGGGCAGGTGGAGTACTTTTTCGCCAGCACGTCGAAGGCTTCGCCCTTGGCGATGCGCTGCTTGAGCTGTTCGGCTTCTTCGGCGGTTTTCACCAGGATATGGCGGGCTTGGGCTTTCATCGCAGCGGTGACCTGAACGTAACGGGGCGGCGATTATGCCTCAAGTCAGGAAGCATGGTTGATCATCGTCCGGATCTTGGTCGCCAACAGGTCCAGGGTGAAGGGCTTGGCGACCATGTCCATGCCCTGTTCGAGAAAACCCTGGCGCTCGGCGGCTTTCTGCGCATACCCGGTCATGAACAGCACCTTCAGATCGGGCCGGTGCTGGCGGGCGATCTCGGCCAGTTGTCGGCCATTCATGCCGGGCAAGCCGACATCGGTCACCAACAGATCAATGCGGCGGTCGGTCTCCAGCAATTCGAGGGCCTGCTTCGCGTCCTGGGCTTCCAGGGCCGTGTAGCCCAGCGCTTCCAGCAGGTCGAGTACCAGCATGCGCACCGCAGGTTCGTCTTCCACCAGCAACACGGTTTCCCCGGCGATGGCCGCCGGCACTTCGGCTGGCTCCGCCGTCACGGGCTGTTCGGCGGGCGTGACGTGAAGCCGCGGTAGGTACAACTGCACCCGCGTGCCCTGGCCTGGCACGCTGTCCAGGCTCAGGTGCCCGCCGGACTGCTGGGCAAACCCATAGATCATCGACAAGCCCAGGCCGGTGCCCTGGCCGATGGGCTTGGTGGTAAAGAACGGATCGAAGGCCTTCGCCAGCACGGCGGGGGTCATGCCGCTGCCGTTGTCGCTGACGGCGATCATCACGTAGTCGCCGGCCTTGACCGGTTCCAGGGTGGTGATGTCGCTGCCGTCGAGGTAGACATTGGCCGTCTCGATGGTCAGTTCGCCGCCGTCGGGCATGGCGTCCCGGGCGTTGATCACCAGGTTGAGCAGGGCGTTTTCCAACTGGCTGGCATCGGTGCTGACCGGCCACAGTTCGTCGGCCAGTTGCAAGCGCAGCAGGATGTGATCGCCGGTGGTGCGGCTCAGCAGGTCTTCGAGTGACTGCACCAGTTCATTGGCATCCAGCGGCTTGCGGTCCAGGGATTGGCGCCGGGAAAAAGCCAGCAGGCGATGGGTCAGGGCCGCGGCGCGGTTGGCCGAGGACACCGCTGCTTCGGTAAAGCGACCGATCTCGGCGGCGCGGCCATTGGCGATGTAGCGCTGGATCAGGTCGAGGCTGCCCAGGATGCCGGTGAGCATGTTGTTGAAGTCGTGGGCGATGCCGCCGGTGAGCTGGCCCACCGCTTCCATTTTCTGCGCATGGCGCAGGGCTTCTTCGGCGCGCTCGCGCTCGAACATCTCGCTCTGCAAACGCTGGTTGGCCTCAGCCAGTTGCTGGGTGCGGGCGATGACCCGTTCTTCCAGCGTTTCGTTGAGATTGCGCAGGGCTTCCTCGGTTTTTTTGCGCTCGGTTTCATCGATCACAAAGATATAGAAACCATTCACCGCGCCGTCTGCGCCGTGGCGCGGCAGGTAGTTGGTCAGTGCATGGCGCGGGCGGCCGTCGCGGTGCGCCGTTTGCACAGCGAAACTGCAAGGCTTGCCCGCCAGCGCAGCGGCGATCTGTTCGGCCCGCTCGGCGTAGGCTTGCTCCCCAAGCACTTCGCGGATGGTCTTGCCATAGAGTTCCTGCGGGGTCAGGCCGTACCAGTCCAGGTAGGCGCTGTTGTTCAGCCGGAACCGCTCCTCGCGGTCGACGTAGCTGATGAGGATCGGCATGGCGTTGATGATCAGTTGCAGCTCGGTCTGGCTCTGGCGCAGCGCCTGTTCGGTGCGCTTGCGTTCGCTCAGGTCCAGGGCGGCGCCGAGGAAGCGCTTGGGCCGCCCGTGGCGGTCCTTGTAGCAACGGCCGCGCACGTACACCCAGCGCAGTTCGCCGTCGGGCTGCAGCAGGCGGTATTCCTCGGCATATTCGGTGCCGTGGGTGATGCAATGCTTGATGCTGCGGGCGACGGCGGCCCGGTCCTCGGGATGCACGCCCTCCAGGTAGGCGCTGATAGGCAACTGGCGCGACAGGCTCGGATCGACGCCATGCAGCAGGGCGAAGTGTGCGTCGGCAACGAAACGGTCCTCGCTGATGTCCCAATCCCAGGTGCCCAGTGCGTCGGCGGCGGCCAGGGCCAGTTGCAGGCGTTCTTCGCTTTCCTGCTGGGCCTTGAGACTGGCCTCGGAGCGCCGTTCGAACTCCAGGGCCAGGCGACGTCGTTCGCTGGTTTCGATGGCCGTGACCAGGATGCCGGCGACGTTGGCATTCTCGTCGCGCACCGGACTGTAGGTCAGGTCCAGCCAGACATCGCAGAGGCGACCGGCAAAGGGTACGCGCCAGCGTTGATCGCGACAGGTATGGGTCTGGCCCTGCAACACGCGCCGGTAGATCGCTTCGGTCACGCCCTTGAGTTCGGGCCACGCGGTGTGGGTGGGTTGGCCGAAGGCATGGGGATGCTTGTCGCCGGCCAGTCGGGAAAAGGCGTCGTTGTAAAGGTGGACCAGCTGCGGACCCCACAGCAAGGTCATCGGCATCGGCGAATGGAGCACCATGTCCACTGCAGTGCGCAGGCTCTGGGGCCAGGTTTGGGGAGCGCCCAGCGGGCTCGAGGTCCAGTCCAGTCGGGCGAGTAGGCGTTGTGTGTCGCTGCCGGCGGGTGTTGCGTTCATCACGGAATCCCTGGATGTCGTGGCGTGTCGACTATCCTCTGAAGAAGGAAAGCGCGGGTTGGTCTGTAAAGTCGCATGTTCGGGTCAGCTTGTTTCATTGGTGTCTCGCGGAAGTTTCAATCCATGGAAATCGATCCATTGTTACGAATCCTGGCCAGCCAGGATGGCTCCGACCTCTACCTGTCCACCGGTGCGCCGCCGTGCGCGAAATTCGAGGGTGTGCTCAAGCCGCTGGGCACCCAGGCGTTCAAGGTCGGCGACATTGCCGGGCTCGCCGAGTCATTGATGGACGCCGAACAGCGCCTTGAGTTCGATCGGGAACTGGAAATGAACCTGGCGATCTCCCTGTCCGGCGTCGGGCGGTTCCGGGTCAATATCTTCAAGCAGCGCAACGACGTGTCCATGGTGATCCGCAACGTCAAGCTCGACATCCCGCGCTTCGAAGACCTGAAGCTGCCCCCGGTGTTGCTCGAAACCGTCATGCACAAACAGGGCTTGATCCTGTTCGTCGGCGCGACGGGTTCCGGCAAGTCTACCTCGCTGGCGGCGTTGATCGACTACCGCAATCGCAACAGCAGCGGCCACATCATCACCATCGAAGACCCGGTGGAGTATATCCACCGTCACAAGAAATCGATCATCAACCAGCGTGAGGTCGGTGTCGACACCCGCAGCTTCCATGCCGCCCTGAAGAACACCTTGCGCCAGGCTCCGGACGTGGTGCTGATCGGCGAAATCCGCGACCGTGAAACCATGGAGCATGCCCTGGCCTTTGCCGACACCGGGCACCTGGTGATCTCCACCCTGCATGCCCACAATGCCAACCAGGCCCTGGACCGGGTGATCAATTTCTTCCCGGAAGAGCGCCGGGGGCAACTGCTCCATGACCTGGGCAATAACCTCAAGGCGTTCGTTTCCCAGCGATTGGTACGCACCCAAACCGGCGGACGCCGGGCGGCGGTGGAGGTGTTGCTGGGTTCACCAACGGTGGGCGACCTGATCCGCCGCAACGAACTCGGCGAGCTCAAGGGCATCATGGAAAAGTCCGAAGAAATGGGCATGCAAAGCTTCGATCAGGCGCTGTTCAACCTGGTGGTCGAAGGCGCCATTGATGAGGAAGAGGCGCTGAAAAATGCCGATTCGGCGAACAACCTTCGCTTGCGCTTGAAGCTGCATGCCGAATCGGGACCAACGGCCCCGCCGGGTGGGGCGGCGGGGGATTGGGGGTTGGTGGAGTGATGGTCGGCAGTTGAACCTGTGGCGAGGGGATTTATCCCCGTTGGACCGCGCAGCGGTCCCCATTTGGGCATCGATACAAGATGCATCGGGTTGCCCCCTATGGGGCTGCTACGCACCCCAGCGGGGATAAATCCCCTCGCCACAAAAGCGCTCTACTGTCCTCAGGTGGCCAGCTCCGGTCGATCCCGGAACTGCTCCAATGCCTCGGGGTTCGCCAGCGCATCGGTGTTCTTCACCACCTCGCCATGCACCACATTGCGCACTGCCAGTTCCACCACCTTACCGCTGATGGTCCGCGGGATGTCGCTGACCGCCAGGATCTTGGCCGGTACGTGACGGGGCGTGGTGTTGGCGCGGATGACCTGGCGGATCTGCTGCTCCAACGTTTCATCCAGCGTCACGCCATCGCGCGGGCGCACGAACAGCACCACCCGTACATCGCCTTGCCACTGTTGGCCGATGGCGACGCTGTCCAGCACCTGTTCGACCTTTTCCACCTGACGATAGATTTCTGCCGTGCCGATGCGCACGCCACCGGGGTTGAGCACCGCGTCGGAGCGGCCGTGGATCATCAGGCCGCCGTGGGGCAGTTCCTCGGCGTAGTCGCCTTGGGCCCAGACGCCGGGGAACTGGCTGAAGTAGGAGGCGCGGAGTTTTTCCTGTCGGGGATCGTTCCACAAACCGATGGGCATCGCCGGGAAATGCCGGACGCACACCAGTTCGCCTTTCTCGCCGATTACCGCTTTGCCAGCCTCGTTCCAGACCTGCACCGCCATGCCCAGGCTCTTGCCTTGCATCTCGCCACGCCGCACCCCCGACAGCGGGTTGCCGTTGACGAAACACGACACGATGTCAGTGCCGCCGGACATCGAGGCCAGGCACACGTCGGGCTTGAAGTCGCGGTATATGTAATCGTAGCTGTGGGGCGCCAATGCCGACCCGGTGGACAGTAGTGTCCTGAGGCTGCCCAGATCGTGGCTTTGCCGAGGCTTTAGACCCTGGCTTTCCAGGGCCGCGAGGAATTTGGGGCTGGTGCCGAACACTGTGATGCGCAGCTCATCGATCAAGTCCAGCAGGCGCTCGGGGCCGGGGTGGAACGGCGAGCCGTCGTAAAGCACCACGGCGCTGCCGACGGCCAGGGCTGACACCAGCCAGTTCCACATCATCCAGCCGCAGGTGGTGTAGTAGAACAGTCGGTCCTCGCTGCCGAGATCGACGTGCAGGCCATGTTCCTTCACGTGTTGCAACAGCACGCCGCCGGTGCCGTGGACAATGCATTTCGGCACTCCGGTGGTGCCGCTGGAATAGAGGACGTACAGCGGATGATCGAACGGCACGCTGGTGAACTCCGGCGCGCCACCAGGTTGGTAAAAACCCTCCCACAACGCGACGCCGGCCGGGGTCTTGAAGTCGTCCACGCCGGCATCGGGCCGCGCATAAGGCAGCACGATCAACTGCTGCAACGACGGCAGGCGCTCGAGGATTTCATTGACCTTGGCCCGCTGGTCGATGACCTTGCCGGCGTAGCGGTAACCGGCGCAGGTGATCAGCACCTTGGGCTCGATCTGGCCAAAGCGGTCGATGACGCCCTGGGTGCCGAAATCCGGCGACGAACACGACCAGATCGCCCCAAGGCTGGTGGTGGCGAGCATGCCCACCAGGGTCTGCCAGGTGTTGGGCATGCAGGCGGCCACCCGGTCGCCCTGGATGACACCGGCGGCCCGCAGGCTTCGTTGCAGGCCGGCGACGTGGGCGGCGAGTTCGGCCCAGGTCAGTTGTTCCTGGCCGCCGTTTTCATCGATGGCCACCACCGCTACGGCGTCATCGCGACGGCGCAGCAGTTGCTCGGCGAAGTTCAGGGTAGCCCCGGGGAACCACTGGGCGTTGGGCATCTGTGGACCTTCCACCAACACCTCGGTGGGCGCCTGGCGAAAGCGGATCTCGAAGAACTCGACGATGGCCTGCCAGAAGGCTTCACGCTGGTCGATGCTCCAGGCGTGCAGGGCGGGGTAGTCGTTCAGTTGCAGTGAGTGCCGCGCGTTGACGAACCGGCGGAAGGCGTCCATGCGCGACTGGGCGATGCGTTCGGGGGTGGGTTGCCAGAGGAGATCGGACATGGGGTGCCTCTTGTTCTTTTATCAAGCTTATAAACATTGCAGCACAAGGCGACCTTTGTGGCGAGAACACCCTTATGGGGAGGGACGCTTCTGTGGCGAGGGAGCTTGCTCCCGCTGGGTGGCGTAGCCGCCCCAAAAAGCTTAGGGCCGCTTCGCGCCCCAGCGGGAGCAAGCTCCCTCGCCACAGAAGCTCCCTTGTTACAGAAGCTCCCTTGTTACAGAGGCACTCGCGCTACGGCATGACGTTACTGAGCCAACCACCCACCGTCGATATTCCACGCCGCGCCGCGCACCTGGCTGCCGGCTTCGCTGCACAGGAACAGCACCAACTCGCCCAATTGCGGCGGGGTGACGAACTCCAGCGACGGCTGCTTCTCGGCCAGCAAGTCATGCTGCGCCTGTTGCGGGTCGACGCCGCTGGCGATGCGGTCGTCGATCTGTTTCTGTACCAGCGGCGTGAGCACCCAGCCGGGGCAGATGGCGTTGCAGGTCACGTTGCTGGTGGCGGTTTCCAGGCCGACCACTTTGGTCAGGCCGATCACCCCATGCTTGGCCGCGACATACGCTGCCTTGCCCACCGAACCGACCTGGCCGTGCACCGAGGCGATGTTGATGATTCGTCCCCAGCCCTTGGCGCGCATGCCCGGCAAGCTCAGGCGGGTGGCATGGAACACCGAAGACAGGTTGATGGCGATGATCGAATCCCAGCGTTCCACCGGAAAGTCTTCCACGGGCGCCACGTGCTGGATGCCGGCGTTGTTGACCAGGATGTCGACGCCGCCGAATTCGCGCTCGGCGTAGGCGAGCATCTCGGCGATTTGCACCGGGTCGCTGACGTCGGCCGGATGATGGCCGACCTTGCCGCCAAACTGCTTCACTTCGGCAATCACTGCCGTGGCGTCGCCGAAGCCGTTGAGGATCAGGTTGGCGCCGGCCTTGGCCAGGCTCAGGGCGATGCCCAGGCCGATGCCGCTGGTGGAGCCGGTGACCAGGGCGGTCTTGCCCGAAAGAGTTGTCGTCATTGCAACCTCACACAATGCCAGTGGCGTAGAACACACCGATCACTACGAAAACCGCCAGGGTCTTGATCAGCGTGATGCAGAAGATGTCTTTATAGGCTTCGCGGTGGGTCAGCCCGGTCACGGCCAGCAGGGTGATCACCGCGCCGTTGTGGGGCAGGGTGTCCATGCCGCCGCTGGCCATCGCGGCTACCCGGTGCAGCACTTCCAGCGGGATGTTGGCGGCGTGGGCGGCGCTGATGAAGCTTTCGGACATCGCCGCCAGGGCGATGCTCATGCCGCCCGACGCGGAGCCGGTGATGCCCGCCAGCAGCGTGACGGTTACCGCTTCGTTGACCAGTGGGTTGGGAATGCTCTTGAGCCAGTCGGCCAGCACCAGGAAGCCGGGCAAGGAGGCAATGACCGCGCCGAAACCGTATTCCGAAGCGGTGTTCATTGCCGCGAGCAACGCACCGCCCACCGCACTTTTGCTGCCCTCGGCCAGTTTGCTGCGGATCGCCCGGAAGCCGAACACCAGCACCATGATGATGCCAACCAGCAACGCCGCCTGCACCGCCCAGATCGCGGTGAGCTTGGCGACGTCGCTGGTCACCGGCGCGGCCATGCCCGGCAGCGCCAGGCTGTGGCTCTTGCCGTACCACTGGGGAATCCATTGGGTGAACAACAGGTTCATGACGCCCACCGCCAGCAGTGGCGAAACGGCAATCCACGGGTTCGGCAACTGGAGGTCCTCGGCGGTTTCCGGTTCGTTGCGCAGTTCAGTGCCGTAGCCTTCGCCCAGGCGCTGGGCCTTGTTGCGTTGACGTTGCAGGAACAGCATGCCGATGCTGAACACAAAGAGCGTGCCGATCACCCCCAGCCATGGCGCGGCCCAGGCCGTGGTGTTGAAGAACGTGCTGGGGATGATGTTCTGGATCTGCGGCGTGCCGGGCAGGGCGTCCATGGTGAACGAGAACGCGCCGAGGGCGATGGTCGCCGGGATCAGCCGCTTGGGGATATTGCTCTGGCGGAACATCTCGGCGGCAAACGGGTACACCGCGAACACCACCACGAACAGCGACACGCCGCCGTAGGTCAGCACGGCGCAGACCAGCACGATCACCAGCATCGCCTGGCGGGTGCCGAGCAAACGGATCGCCGCCGCGACGATGGAGCGCGAGAATCCCGACAGCTCGATCAGCTTGCCGAACACCGCGCCGAGCAGGAAGACCGGGAAGTACAGTTTGATGAAGCCGACCATTTTCTCCATGAACACCCCGGTGAACGCAGGTGCAACGGCCGAAGGATCGGTCAGCAGGACGGCGCCGAGGGCGGCGATGGGGGCAAAGAGAATGACGCTATAGCCACGGTAGGCGGCGACCATCAGCAGCGCGAGGGCTGCCAAGGCAATGATCACACTCATGGTGTGTCTCCTGGGATTGTTATTGTTGTGGTGAAGCGGTGGGAGACTGGTTAGCCAGTTTTGTGCCAGGTGTGTAACTTGTTGAAATACAGGGATTTTCAAGCTTTTCTTGAATGACGATGAGATTGTTTGTCTCAGTAGTAAGACTTTTGGTGTCGGTGCTGGCCCTTTCGCGAGCAAGCCCGCTCCCACAAGGGAGAGGTGATGTTGACTTGGAGAGCTGAGGCGTAACGCGGTCCTGTGGGAGCGGGCTTGCTCGCGAAGAGTGCGAAGCACTCAAAAAAGAGAGTAATCCAAAAATAGAGATATAAAGTCTCTTTAATGAGACTCGGCAATCCCCAACGCCACCATCTTCTTATACAAAGTCGACCGCCCCAGCCCTAGCCGCTCAGCCGCTTCAACCACCTTGCCCCCACATTGCGCGAGGGTGGCTTCGATCAACTGCCGGTCGAATCGCGCCCGGGCCTGGGCGAAGGTTTCCTGCGGCAGTGGATCCAGCGTCGGGCTGGCCGCGCGGCTCACGGCTGTGAAGGTCCCGATGGCCGCGCGGATGTCGGCGGCGGTCAGCAGAGGGCTGTCGCTGAGCAGCGCCGCCCGTTCCAGCACGTTGCGCAGTTCGCGGATGTTGCCCGGCCAGGCATGTTGTCCCAGCAGGTTGAGCGCGTCGTCGTTCAGCTCATGCTGGCTGCGCAGTTCTTCGAGAATCGCTTCGCTCAAGGCGGGCAGGTCGTCCAGGCGCTCGCGCAGCGGCGGCACCTGGATCGGCAGTACGTTGAGGCGGTAATACAGGTCGGCGCGGAACTCGCCACGCTTGATCGCGGCTTCCAGGTCAGTGGAGGTGGCGGCGATCACCCGCACATCACTGTGTAGCACCTCGTTGGAGCCCACCGGTTCGTATTCCTTTTCCTGGAGCACCCGCAGCAGTTTGCTTTGCAGCGGCAACGGCATGTCGCCGATCTCATCCAGGAACAGCGTGCCGCCCTGGGCGATCTGCAACTTGCCGGGACGGCCCTTGCGATCGGCGCCAGTAAAGGCGCCGGGGGCGGTGCCGAAAAACTCGGCTTCCAGCAGCGATTCAGGAATGGCTGCGCTGTTGATGCTGACGAACGCCTTGTTCGCCCTTGGCGAGGCGCTGTGGATCGACTGGGCCAACAACTCCTTGCCCGTGCCGGTTTCCCCGAGCAACAGCACCGGCGAATCGGTGCTGGCGCTACGCCGGGCCCGGCGCTTGACCTCCAGGCTCGCGCTGCTGGTGCCAATGAAGTGCGCGAAGTTGTACTTGGTCTGGCGTGCCCGCAGCAGCGAACGGGTGGAGGCCAGTTCTTCCTGCATGCTCTGGTAGCGCTTGAGCATCGGCGACAGGCGGTGCAGTTCACCGAACAAGGCAAACCCGATGGCGCCGATCACCGCGCCGGCGCTGTCATGGATCGGCAGGCGCATCACCACCAGCGGTTCCTTGGGCATGTCCTGCATGTCCAGCAGGATCGGTTGTCCGGTACGCACCACTTCGCGCAACAGGCTGCCAGGAATCACGCTCTCGCAGGCCCGTCCAATCGCCTCCTGCGCCGAGCCAAGGCCGAAGCGTCGCGCATAGCGTTCGTTCATCCAGACGATGTTTGCGTCACGGTCGACAATCACCGTGCCTTCGCTGGACTGCTCGATGATCTCGAACAACGAACGGATCGCCAGCGTGCGTACGCGCTTGTAGTCCTTGAGGTTTTCGGTGGGGGTCATGGTCATTCCAGGAACTGTGGTTTCTATTCGGGCCTCTTCGCGAGCAAGCCCGCTCCCACACTGGATCTAAGCAGCACTGGAGACCCTCTGTGGGAGCGGGCTTGCTCGCGAAGGCCGCGACGCGGTCCAACTGCACAGCACCGCATTATGCCCACCCCGGATGCGCCGCTGCCAACAGCTCCTTGGTGTAGGGGTGCCGGGGCGAATCGAACACTTCATGGCTGGCGCCGCATTCGACCACCTTGCCGTCCTTGATCACGATCATGTCGTGGGCCAGGGCGCGCACCACCGCCAGGTCGTGGCTGATGAACAGGTAGGTCAGGCCGTGTTTTTCCTGAAGCTGGCGGAGCAGGGCGACCACCTGTTTCTGCACGGTGCGGTCCAGGGCCGAGGTCGGTTCGTCCAAGAGGATCAGTGCCGGCTTGAGCACCAGCGCCCGGGCGATGGCGATGCGTTGGCGCTGGCCGCCGGAGAATTCGTGGGGGTAGCGGTGACGGCTCTGGGGATCGAGGCCGACTTCCCTGAGGGCCTGGATCACCTGGGCTTCGCACTCCTGGGGGTTGGACTGGCTGTGAACCTCCAGGCCTTCGCTGATGATCTGCTGCACCGACATCCGGGGGCTGAGGCTGCCGAACGGGTCCTGGAACACCACCTGCATCTGCTTGCGCCACGGACGCAGTTGCTTGTGCGACAAATGATCCAGCGCCTGGCCCTGGAAACGAATGCTGCCTTCGGATTCGATCAGCCGCAGGATGGCCTGGCCGAGGGTCGATTTGCCGGAGCCGGATTCACCGACGATGCCCAGGGTCTTGCCGCGCTGGATGTTCAGGCTGATGCCGTCCACGGCGCGCAGGTATTCCTTGCGCCGGAACAGCCCGCCGCCCAGCGGGAAACTCACTCGTAGGTCCTGCACTTGCAGCACATCTTCGCGCTCGTCCCGGGGCAGGGCTTCGCCTTCCGGTTCGGCGTGCAGCAGCTCGCAGCTGTAGGGATGTTTCGGCGCGCTGAACAGGGTTTCGCAGGGCGCCTGCTCGACAATCTCGCCGGCCTTCATCACGCACACCCGTTGGGCGATGCTGCGCACCAGGTTGAGGTCGTGGCTGATCAGCAGCAAGGACATGCCGAGCCGTTGCTGCAACGATTTGAGCAGCAGCAGGATCTTGCGCTGCACCGTCACATCCAGCGCGGTGGTGGGTTCGTCGGCGATCAGCAGCTCCGGCTCGCAGGCCAGGGCCATGGCGATCATCACGCGTTGGCGCTGGCCGCCGGACAGTTGATGGGGATAAGCCTTGAGCCGCTCGGAGGGTTTCTGGATGCCGACCAGAGCGAGCAATTCCAGGATGCGTTGGCGTGCCGCCTTGCCGCCGAGGCCCCTGTGCAGCATCAGGGTTTCGCCGATCTGCTTTTCAATGCTGTGCAGCGGGTTCAGTGAAGTCATCGGCTCCTGGAAAATCATCGCGATCCGGTTGCCGCGCAGTTCGCGCAGCGCCTTGGCCTCGGCCCCCACCAGTTCCTGGCCGCGATAGCGGATGCTGCCGGTGGTGCGGGTGCCGGTTTCGGGCAGCAGTTGCAGGATCGAATGGGCCGTCACCGACTTGCCGGAACCCGACTCGCCCACCAGGGCCAGGCATTCGCCGGGACGAATGTCCAGGCACAGGTTGCGCACCACGGTGTGGTCGTTGAAAGCCACGCTCAGGTCGCGGATTTCCACCAGGTTTTCGTGCATCCCGGGATCAGGATCGTGGATCGAATGCATCGCGCAGTGCCTCCCCAATGAACACCAGCAGCGAAAGGATCAATGCCAGGGTGAAAAATGCCGTCAGCCCAAGCCACGGTGCTTGCAGGTTCTGTTTGCCCTGGCCGATCAACTCGCCCAGCGAAGCGCTGCCGGCCGGCATGCCGAAGCCGAGGAAGTCCAGGGCGGTGAGGGTGGAAATCGCCCCGGTGAGGATGAACGGCAGATAGCTCAGGGTCGCATTCATCGCGTTGGGCAGGATATGTCGCACGATCACCTTGCGGTCGGACAGGCCCAGGGCGCGAGCGGCTTTCACGTATTCGAGGTTGCGCCCGCGCAGGAACTCGGCGCGGACCACGTCCACCAAGGCCAGCCAGGAGAACAGCGCCATGATCCCCAGCAACCACCAGAAATTCGGTTCCACGAAGCCGGACAGGATGATCAGCAGGTAGAGTACCGGCAGCCCGGACCAGACCTCCAGCAAGCGTTGCCCCAGCAGATCCACCCAGCCGCCGTAGTAACCCTGCAACGCACCGGCGGCGATGCCGATCAGCGCGCTGATGGCGGTCAGGGCCAGGGCGAACAGGATCGACACCCTGGCGCCGAAGATTACCCGGGCCAGTACATCCCGGGCCTGGTCGTCGGTGCCCAGCCAGTTCACCGCTGAGGGCGGGCTCGGTGCCGGTTGATTGAGATCGTAGTTGGGCGTGTCGTCGCTGAACGGGATCGGCGGAAACAGCAGCCAGCCGCCGTCCTTGTGGATCAGGTTCTGCACGTAGTTGCTGCGGTAGTCAGCCTGGAATGGCAGTTGCCCGCCGAACGCCTGCTCGGTGTAGCGCTTGAACACCGGGAAATACAATGAGCCTTGATAGCTCACCAGCAGCGGCTTGTCGTTGGCGATCAGTTCGCCGCCCAGCGTCAGGATGAACAGGCCGACGAACAGCCACAGCGACCACCAGCCTCGGCGGTTCTTCTTGAAACGCTCCAAGCGCCGACGGCCCAAGGGTGAGAGTTGGAACATCAGGCATTCCTCGCGGCGAAGTCGATGCGCGGGTCCACCAGGGTGTAGCAGAGGTCGCCGATGAGTTTAATGAGCAGGCCGAACAGCGTGAAGATGAACAGCGAGCCGAACACCACCGGATAGTCCCGGGACACGGCGGCTTCGTAGCTCATGCGTCCCAGGCCATCAAGGGAGAAGATCACCTCGATCAGCAGCGAGCCGGCAAAGAATACGCTGATGAACGCCTGGGGAATGCCCGATACCACCAGCAACATCGCGTTGCGGAACACATGGCCATACAGCACCCGGCGTTCGCTCATGCCTTTGGCTCGCGCCGTGACCACGTACTGGCGGGTGATTTCGTTGAGGAACGAGTTCTTGGTCAGGATCGTCAGGGTGGCGAAACCGCCGACCACCAGCGCGGTGACCGGCAGCACCAGGTGCCAGAAATAATCGGCGATCTTGCCCAGGGTCGACAGCGACTCGAAGTCATCGGATACCAGCCCGCGCACCGGAAACCAGTTCAGCGACGTGCCGCCGGCGAACACCACGATCAGGAACATCGCGAACAGAAACGCCGGCATGGCATAGCCGATGATGATCGCCGTGCTGCTCCACACATCGAACGCCGAGCCGTGCCGTACCGCCTTGCGGATTCCCAGGGGGATCGACACCAGGTAGGTGATCAGCGTCGCCCAGAGCCCGAGGGAAATGGTCACCGGCATTTTTTCCAGGATCAGGTCGGTGACCGTGGCACCACGGAAAAAGCTCTTGCCGAAGTCCAGCCGCGCGTAGCTGCTGAGCATCAGCCACAGGCGTTCATGGGTCGGTTTATCGAAACCGTACTGTTTCTCGATGTCCTTGATCAGCTGCGGGTCGAGGCCGCGACTGGCGCGCGAGCTGCCGGTCATGGGGTTGCCCGAACTGCCGACGGTGGCGCCGCCGATGCCTTGCAGGTGGGCGATGGCTTGTTCTACCGGTCCGCCCGGTGCGGCCTGCACGATGGCAAAGTTCACCAGCAGAATGATGACCAGCGTCGGAATGATCAGCAGCAGGCGCCGCGCGATATACGCCCACATCAGTGCGGCCCTCCGGGTGAGCCGCGCTTGATGCGCTCGGCGGTCATCTGCTCGTTGGTCAGCGGCGTGGTGCTGATTTCCCACCAGCTTTCGATGGCTTCGTCATTGCTGGCCTGGACTTTCGGAATGCCGAAGCGATTCCACCAGACGGTCGAGCTGCCTGGTGGGTAGTAGTTGGGGATCCAGTAATAATTCCATTGCAGCACCCGGTCCAGCGCGTGGGCATGACGCAGCATGTCGCTTTTTGTGGTGGCCTTGACCAGTCCGTCGATCAGGGCGTCTACCGCAGGGTTCTTGAGGGCCATGTAGTTGTTGGAGCCTGGATCGTTGGCGGCCGCCGAGCCGTAGTAATTGTAGAGTTCCATGCCGGGCGAGGTGCTGACCGGGTAGCCGGTGATGATCATGTCGTAGTCGCGACTCATCAGGCGGTTGACGTATTGGGAGGCATCGATGCGTCGGATGCTCATGTCGATGCCGATCTGCTTCAAGGTCCGCTTGTATGGCAGCAACAGGCGGTCGATACCGTTCTGGCTGTTGAGGAAGGTGAAGCTCAGCGGCTCGCCCTCGGCATTCACCAGACGGTCGCCGTCAGGTTTCCAGCCAGCCTGTTCCAGCAGCGCCAGGGCTTGCAATTGTTTGTCGCGGATCACGCCGCTGCCATCGGTCTTCGGCGCCTCGAAGACCTGGGTGAAGACTTCATCGGGGATTTGCCCGCGCAACGGTTCGAGGATCGCCAGCTCACTCGCATCCGGCAGTTGTCGCGCCGCGAGGTCGGTGTTGGAGAAGAAGCTCTGCTGACGCACGTACAGGTTGCGCATCATCTGGCGATTGCTCCATTCGAAATCCCAGAGCATGGCCAGGGCCTGGCGGACCCGACGGTCCTGGAACTGTGGCCGTTGCAGGTTGAACACGAAGCCCTGGGCGATCTGCGGTGCTTCTGTAGCCAGGTGGGCTTTCTGCAAGCGGCCGTCGCGCAGGGCCGGGCTGTCATAACCGATGGAATAGCCGGTGGCAGAGAACTCGCGGTTGTAATCATAGGCGCCGCCACGTAGCACCTGCCGGGCGACGTCGGTGTCGCCGAAGTACTCGATGCTGAAATGGTCGAAATTGTAGAGCCCGCGGCTGACCGGCAGATCCTTGCCCCACCAGTCGGCATTGCGCTCGAAGGTGATGCTGCGCCCGGAATCGACCTTGCTGACCCGGTATGGGCCACTGCCCAGCGGGGCTTCATAGCCACCGCCGTTGGCGAAGTCGCGGGTCTTCCACCAATGCTCGGGGAAGACCGGCAGGGTCGCGATATCCAGGGGCAGGGTGCGGCTTTCATTGTTCTTGAAGTCGAAACGCACGACGCGCTCGGACTCGACCACGGCGCCCTGAACGGCGGCGAACTGGGTGCGATAGCGCAGGCTGCCCTGGGTGGTCAGCAATTCGAAACTGTAGCGCACATCCTCGGCGGTGATCGGCTTGCCATCGGCGAAGCGGGCCTTGGGGTTCAGGTAAAAGCGCAGGGACAGGCCATCGTCGGCGCGCTCCATCTTCTGCGCCACCAAGCCATAGACGGTATAAGGTTCATCCAGCGAGCGCTGGGCCAGGGGTGAGTAGAGCAGTCCATCGATCTGGCTGACGCCGATGCCTTTGTCGATGTACGGCAGGATGTGGTCGAAGTGGCCGATCTCGACGGCGGAGCGACGCATGGTACCGCCCTTGGGGGCCTGGGGATTGGCATAGGCGAAGTGACTGAAGCCTTCGGCGTACTTGGCCGGTTCGCCATAGACGGTCAGGGCATGTTGCGGTGCGGCATCCACGCTGGCGGCGCCCGTCAGCAGGACCGCGGCAGTGAAAAACGGTGAAAGAAACGCCAGTCGCATTGTCAGCCTTAACGCCGGGTGATCGATGAGCACGATTTGTACGCGAGCGGCGCGCTGATCGCCAGTCCTGTGCATGAAAGCTAATGTGGCGAGGGAGCTTGCTCCCGCTTGGCCGGGCTGGCGCTCCAATGCGAAGAAGCGACTGGAAAATCGGCCTGCTTCGCAGTCCAGCGGGAGCAAGCTCCCTCGCCACAGGGGATCAGGCCAGCCCTGAGTGAGCGGCGCGTCCCGTATCTATAAGCAGGATCAGTCCTGGCGGCTGGTCACTTCCAGCAGGTGGTAGCCGAACTGAGTCTTGACCGGGCCTTGGACGGTATTGATCGGCGCGCTGAACACCACGGTGTCGAACTCCTTGACCATCTGGCCCGGGCCGAACGAGCCCAGGTCACCGCCCTGGCGGCTGGACGGGCAGGAAGAGTTGACCTTGGCGATTTCGGCGAAGTCGGCGCCGCCTTCGATCTGGGCCTTGAGTTCGTTGCACTTGTCTTCGGTGGAAACCAGGATGTGGCGGGCAGTGGCTTTGGCCATGAGGGAAGTTCCTTCGGATGTTTTGAAAGGTGTTGAGCCTACCGGATTCGTTAACCGATTGTTGTCAAAATTGCGTCAAAACCTTGAGCCGGCGATCAAAGGCCGGCCTTGCGCAGACGCTCGGCGTGGCGCAGGTAAAGCATTATCGGGTCTGTGCCCCGGGCCGTTTTGCCGAATGGCCGGTGGAGGGTGTCCAGGTGGTCCATGGGGTAATCGGAGCGAATGACCTTGCCCAGGTGCGAGCTGAAGCGCCCGACCATGCCATCGTTCTGTCCGGCTTCGGTGATGAAGTATTGGGAAAAGGCGCGGCAGAAAACCTGTAAGGGGTTGGTTGCATCGAGTCCTACCGGCAGCGCCGGCAACGTGCCGCTCCAGGAGTAATAGCGCACGCCATTGACCCGCTCGGGGCCGTTTCCGCCCCAGTTCATTGGCAGGCCCTGGGGGTATTTGTCGTTGAAGGCGCCGACGCCTTCGGTGGTCAGTGCTGCCAGCGTGGCGACGGCGGTCGCTGGCAACTGCGCCTGACCGCCGAGCAAGGTGATGAAGTCGGCGAACAGCGTCGCGACCTTGCTCGCTACATGTCCCGGCAGCCGTCCCGGGGTCAGGGCCCTGTGCAGGAAGTCGGCCAGTTCAGAGCCGTGGTTGGGGCCGCTGACCGAGGTCACCGAGGCCACCTTGTCGGGGGCAGTCGCGGCGCTATAACGGGCGGCCAGCGCGCCTTGTCCGTGGCCGATCAGGTTGACCCTGCCCGCGCCGGTGCCGCTCAGGACTCGATCGATCTGCGCCAGTAACTGTTCGCCTCGGATTTCGTTGCAGTGGGTCGCCGACAAATGCGGGATGAAGACCCGGGCGCCGGCGCTACGCAAGGCCTGCTTGATGCCATGGAAAAGTTCGAAGCCGCCGATCCTGTCAAACCCGAACAACCCATGGACCAGCAGGATGGGAAATTGAGTGGTTGCATTCCGTTGCATGTTCGTACCTTTTTCGAAGAGGTTTACGTTGAGTTCGCGACCTCACTCTAATGCACACCTTGGTTCGGCGGTGTAGGAAGAAACCGCAGTGATCCGCCGAAAGCGGAATAAAAAAGGAAGGATTTTTCTGGCAGAGCAGCGAAGGAGGCCGGGGAATCTGGACGCTTCCGGTCGCATTGGACGCTTGCCGCTACAACTGTGGGCGCCGGATACCACACTCACCGTCGCGTTGTCTGACTGAAGGGCCAGGTGCGTCCGGGTTTTAATGAGTCTCGTTTTTCCAAGGACTGGAGCCAGACATGAGTACTGACAGAATTGCCCAACGAGCCCGACTCACATCAAGCACACGGTTGGCGGCGCCATCACTGGCGGCGGCTAGGGAGGGAGTGATCAACCCAGCGTGGCGCAAGGTCGTCATTACCATCGAGCCTTACCCAATGATGACTTGCGGCGATGAGGTGCTGCTTATGTGGCATGGCCTCAATTCGGATGCCGAGCCTTACCAGCATGAGATGCGTGGGTTTGTCAGCGAGCGGCAGATTGGACGTCCTGTGGTTTTCGTGGTGCGCGAGCCGCATATCGCCGAACTGGACAGCGGTTCGGTGGAAATATCCTATCGCGTGACGGGGCGCCAATTGCCGGCTTCCTTGGAGTCGGAAGCGTTGTTGCTGGACGTCGGCGACGTGCCCTTACAGCAACTGGCAGTGGTGGCTGACGATGCGGTGGGCGGCTGCCTCGATCCCGGTCGGGTGCCAGAGGGCACGCGGGTGACCGTCCGGCCTTATTCCAGAATGGCCGTGGGCGACCGGCTGATCCTGATTGCCAGCAAACAGGGCAAGGCTCTGTGGCGGGACGTATTGGACATAGAGGCTCATACGGTTGGCCGGGAGGTGTCGTTCTGGCTGGAGCATTCGCAAATCGCGCCCCATCTACGGCATGACTTGAGCCTGTCGTACATCGTCCGGCATGGACATTCCGTGCGTCGGGCTGAGTCTTTGCCGCTGCACATCGGCCCCCTGGTACGTCCCGCGCTGAAAGCGCCGCGCATCCTGGAAGTGGAGAATGGCGTGCTGGATATCGACGAGCACCCCAATGGGGTAACCATTGTCATCGAGGGCGCAGGCCTTGAGGCAGGCGAGTGGGTCTGGTTGCAATGCAATGGGAACAACATTCATATCGAGGAGCGTGAGGTTACCAAGGCCATGGCCGGCCAGCGGGTCACTTTCGTCGTGCCGGTGAGCTATTGGCAGGATCAGCGTGGTCGTTCGGTGCGGCTGTTTTATCAGATCGAACGCCTGGATGACGTCAGCCAGCATTCCGAATGGGTGACGGTGGAGGTTCGGTCCGCTGCCCGCTTGGACTCCGAGTAGTTTGGGCGGCCTCATCGCGAGCGGGCTCGCTCCCACAATGGATCTATGTCGTTTGCAGGATTGCAGGCACGCCGCTGAACCTGTGGGAGCCGAGCTTGCTCGCGATTTCGAGCCTGCACCGATCCAATGTGGCGAGGGAGCTTGCTCCCGCTGGGACGGTCCGACGCCTCGGGCGAAACAGCCCCTTTTTTGTGAGTGCTTCGCACTCAAGCGGGAGCAAGCTCCCTCGCCACGTTGTCCCTCAGCCAGCCGATTGTAATTGGCGATGGGCCTGGCGCAACAGTTCCTCGGTGGACGCCCAACCCAGGCATCCGTCGGTCACTGACACGCCATAGCGCATCGATGAGCCCAGCGGCTGGCAGCCTTCGAATAGGTGGCTTTCCAGCATCATGCCGATCAGCGAACGATTGCCTTGCAGCCGTTGCTGGAGCACGTCATTGAACACCTGGGGCTGACGCAGCGGGTCCTTGCCGCTGTTGGCGTGGCTGCAATCGACCATGATCCGCGTCGGTATCTTGAGGCGGGTCAGGTCGGCGTGGATCTGCGCCACGCTCTGGCTGTCGTAGTTCGGCCCGCGATGGCCACCGCGCAACACCAGATGAGTATCGGGGTTGCCCTGGGTCTGGATGATCGCCGGATGGCCCTGGCTATCGACCCCGAAATGCCGATGGGGATGAGCCGCCGAACGCATCGCATCGCAGGCAATGCCGACCCCGCCGTCCGTGCCGTTCTTGAAGCCCACCGGCATGCCCAGGCCGCTGGCCATTTCCCGATGGATCTGCGATTCGGTGGTGCGGGCACCGATGGCGACCCAACTGAGCAGGTCATCGAAGTAGCCGGCGGCCATCGGTTGCAGCAGCTCGGTGGCGACGGGCAGGCCCAGTTGCAGCATTTCGCGCATCAGTTCCCGGGACAGGGTCAGGCCGGCGGCCATGTCATCGCTGCCGTCCAGGCCTGGGTCGTAGGCCAGGCCTTTCCAACCCACGGTGGTGCGGGGTTTTTCCACGTAGGCGCGCATCACCAGCAGCATGCTGTCGCTCACTTCATGAGCCAGGCGAGCCAGGTTGGCGGCGTATTCCAGGGCGGACTTCGGGTCATGGATCGAGCAGGGGCCGACGATGACCAGCAGGCGGGAATCTTCGCCGTCGAGGATCGCCCGAATGGCCTGGCGGTGGGTATCGACCTGTTGGCTGAGGGCGATGCTGAGCGGCAACTGATGCTTGAGCTGCAATGAGCTGGGCAGACGCAGGGTCAGGGCTTCATTGGCCGGGTTGAGCGAGGACAGCGGCAAAGCGGAGACGGACGAATTCATGATCTGGCTTCCTGGACGGGCGGCGGGTGCTTTCCCGCGCCGGTCCTAGTGGGGTGTTCGACAATTGGCCGGATTGGCCCGCAATTGAGGCTTGCCACCGGTAGGTGACCGATCGGAGGCGGCAGGCTGTCCCGAGCGGTGGCTGGTAAATCGCCAGGCGGAAAAACTGTCGTAACGGTAATAAGTGGCGTAGTTCATGGCTCAATCCTCAAGTTGTCTGGTGTTGCAAATGTGTAGCCGGAAAAAACAAAACCCCCGGTCGGGAGGCCGACCGGGGGTTTGGAAAAACTCTGGAAGGCGACCCGTTTGAAGTGGGCGCCGGTTGGGTATCAGGCGCGCCAGTGGCTAAACCAATACCCAAAATAAAAGCTGACCGGAGTTTGAACACTGTTCGCCCGGGTAGCCGCAACCGAGCGCGGGGCGCTGGCGGTATGACGCGGTGATAGTGCGTTGAACATGGTCTGTCTCCGATGAATGGCCCCGAGCTTACTAGAGGGCGGGGCGCCGCTTCAATCAGAAAATTCTATCGTTGCCATGCAATTGTCCGCGATGGCTTGAGTCCGGCGGACTTTGTGACACACTTTTGCTTTGTGATGCCTTCAGAGAAGCTCGATGCACGCCCATACCTATGCTGCTGCCCAGTCTATTTATGCCCTTTTGAGGACGTGGTCATGAGCTTCGAATGGCGTGCCGCAACCGCCGAGGACATTGGCTTCGCTCGGCAACTGACTTGCCGCAACATGCTTGCCTATTACCTGCAGCATGATCTGCTCTGGCAGGACGAGGCGTTCGACCTGGCCTGGATCATCCGTCAGAACTGGATAATCTGCCGTGGCGACCAGTCGCTGGGTTTCGTCAGTCTCAGTCGCGATGCAAGGGCGTTGTATATCCGCGAATTACAGATCGACGAGGCGTTTCGTGGGCAGGGTGCCGGAACCTGGGCGATCGGACAGGTTTGGCAGATGGTGGCGCTGGAGCGTAGGCCGGCGTTGCGCCTGACGGTTTTCAGGAATAATCCGGCCAGGGTGCTCTACGAGCGCATGGGGCTGCGGGTTGTGGGCGAGGACGAGTGTTTCCTGAGGATGGAGCGAGACGCCAGTGCTTGACGCTTTGGACGCAGTGCCTATAAAGATTCGTTGTAACTTTTATATGCCCCTTTGCGCTAGGTCTGCCGGACGCTTTTTGCTAAGGTGTGGGGCAACCCAAATAAGACCAATGAGGTGTCTGCTTGATTAGGGTGTTGGTGGTCGATGACCATGATCTCGTCCGTACGGGCATTACACGAATGCTGGCCGACATCGATGGTCTGCAGGTGGTTGGCCAGGCCGAATCCGGGGAGGAGGCGCTGATCAAGGCGCGTGAACTCAAGCCCGACGTGGTGCTGATGGACGTCAAGATGCCCGGCATCGGCGGCCTTGAGGCCACGCGCAAGTTGCTGCGCAGTCACCCGGATATCAAGGTGGTCGCGGTGACCGTCTGCGAAGAAGATCCGTTCCCCACCCGATTGTTGCAGGCGGGCGCGGCGGGTTACCTAACCAAGGGCGCCGGTTTGAACGAGATGGTACAGGCCATTCGTCTGGTTTTCGCCGGGCAGCGCTACATCAGCCCGCAGATCGCCCAGCAACTGGCAATCAAGTCGTTCCAGCCAACCAACGATTCTCCGTTCGATGCATTGTCGGAACGGGAAATCCAGATTGCCCTGATGATTGTCGGCTGCCAGAAAGTACAGATCATCTCCGACAAGCTGTGCCTGTCGCCCAAGACCGTGAACACTTACCGTTACCGTATCTTCGAGAAACTTTCGATCAGCAGCGACGTTGAGTTGACACTGCTGGCGGTGCGTCATGGCATGGTCGATGCCAGCGCCTGATAATGACCGAACTGTTTGATCCCAGTGCTTTTTTGTCCACATGCAGCGGCCGCCCAGGCGTCTACCGCATGTTCGACAGCGACGCGCGCCTGCTTTATGTCGGCAAGGCCAAGAATCTCAAGAACCGCCTGGCGAGCTATTTCCGCAAAACCGGTCTCGCCCCGAAGACCGCTGCCCTTGTAGGGCGCATCGCGCAAATCGAAACCACCATCACCGCCAATGAAACCGAAGCGCTGCTGCTCGAGCAGACGCTGATCAAGGAATGGCGTCCGCCGTACAACATCCTGTTGCGCGACGACAAATCCTACCCGTACGTGTTCCTGTCCGACGGGGCGTTTCCGCGCTTGAGCATCCATCGTGGCGCAAAAAAGGCAAAGGGCCGGTATTTCGGGCCTTATCCCAGCGCCGGGGCGATTCGTGAAAGCCTGAGCCTACTGCAGAAGACGTTCTTCGTTCGCCAATGCGAGGACAGCTACTACAAGAATCGCACCCGACCGTGCCTGCAATATCAGATCAAGCGCTGCAAGGCGCCGTGCGTGGGGCTCGTCGAGCCCGAGGTCTACGCCGAGGATGTGCGCCACTCGGTGATGTTCCTCGAAGGCCGCAGCAATGCGTTGACCGATGAGTTGTCGGCGGCCATGGAAGAGGCGGCGATCAACCTTGAATTCGAAAAAGCCGCCGAGCTGCGCGACCAGATCGGCCTGCTGCGTCGGGTCCAGGATCAGCAAAGCATGGAAGGCGGCAGTGGCGATGTTGATGTGGTCGCCTCATTCATCAACCCGGGCGGCGCCTGCGTGCACTTGATCAGCGTGCGGGGCGGGCGGGTGCTGGGCAGCAAGAACTTCTTCCCCCAGGTGGGTATCGAGGAAGACGTCGCGCAAGTCATGTCGGCGTTTCTTGGCCAGTATTACGTCAGCAGTCCGGAGCGCGACTTGCCGAGCGAGTTGATCGTCAACGTGGTCCACGAAGACTTCCCAGTCCTGATCGAGGCCATTCACACATTACGCGGTCGCGAGTTGACCATCAGCCACCGCGTTCGCGGCACCCGCGCCCGCTGGCAGCAACTGGCGGTGACCAACGCCGAGCAGGCCCTCGGCGCGCGCTTGGCCAACCGCCAGCACGTGGCGGCGCGGTTCGATGCCCTGGCCGACGTCCTCAACCTCGACGAGCCACCGCAGCGGTTGGAATGCTACGACATCAGCCATTCCAGCGGCGAGGCCACCGTGGCGTCTTGCGTGGTGTTCGGCCCGGAAGGCCCGATCAAGTCAGACTACCGCCGTTACAACATCGAGGGCGTGACCCCGGGCGACGACTATGCGGCGATGCACCAGGCGCTGATGCGTCGCTTCGGCAAGCTGAAGGACGGGGAGGGCAAGTTGCCGGACATCCTGCTGGTGGACGGTGGGAAGGGCCAGCTGTCCATGGCCCGTGATGTGCTCAACGAGCTGATGGTCCCTGACCTGATTCTGCTGGGCGTGGCCAAAGGCGCAACCCGCAAGGCCGGGTTCGAGACCCTGTACCTGAACGACGCCGCCCATGAATTCACCCTGAAGGGCGATTCGCCGGCGCTGCACTTGATCCAGCAGATCCGCGACGAAGCCCACCGTTTCGCAATCACCGGCCACCGCGCCCGCCGTGGCAAGACCCGTCGTACGTCTACCCTGGAAGGAGTCGCCGGGGTCGGGCCGACGCGGCGCCGCGACCTGCTAAAACATTTTGGTGGATTGCAGGAGCTGTCTCGTGCCAGCATCGAAGAGATAGCCAAAGCACCCGGTATCAGTAAAAAGCTCGCTGAGTCGATTTATGCAAACCTGCACAGCGAGTAGA
Organism: Pseudomonas sp. RGM2987; assembly: GCF_022952855.1. GTDB lineage: Bacteria > Pseudomonadota > Gammaproteobacteria > Pseudomonadales > Pseudomonadaceae > Aquipseudomonas. Next base: position 24,017 of record NZ_JALJDX010000210.1, read on the forward strand.
ATGCCCGTTAACTTCGCAGCCAGTTGTGCCGATGAATATTCCAAACCTGATTACCGTTCTACGCGTCCTGCTCATCCCGATCTTCATAGTGCTGTTCTATTTGCCGTACCACTGGAGCTACATGGCCTCGGCCTCGGTCTTCGCTTTCGCTGCCGCGACCGATTGGCTGGACGGCTACCTGGCCCGACGCCTGGAGCAGAGCACGCCGTTTGGCGCATTCCTCGATCCGGTGGCCGACAAGCTGATGGTCGCGGTGGCCCTGGTGCTGCTGGTGCAGGAACACGGCAACCTCTGGCTGACCCTGCCGGCGGCGGTGATCATCGGCCGTGAAATCGTCGTCTCGGCACTGCGCGAGTGGATGGCCGAACTGGGCGCCCGCGCCCAGGTCGCAGTGTCGAACCTTGGCAAATGGAAAACCGCCGCCCAGATGCTCGCGCTGGTGATCTTGCTGGCGAACCCGTCGGACTTCAGCTTCTGGGTCCTGCTGGGCTACGCGCTGTTGCTGGTCTCCGCCGGCCTGACGCTCTGGTCGATGGTCCAATACCTGCGCGCCGCCTGGCCGCACCTGCGGACCGACGTGGACCCGAAATAAAACTTTTTGAATCAAAGGCTTGACGGCGTAATCTGAATCTATAGAATGCGCCACACCAAGACGCGGGAATAGCTCAGTTGGTAGAGCACGACCTTGCCAAGGTCGGGGTCGCGAGTTCGAGTCTCGTTTCCCGCTCCAGATATAGCGCTACAGAGTTCCAATGAATTCTGTAAGTGATTGAAATAAGGGCCGAAAGGCTCTTTTTTCGTTCTGGCGGAAACCACTGAAATCCAGCGGTATCCGGTGCTTTTAAGTCCCGATTTAAGTCCCGACTGGGAAATTTGAATTTAGACGAGCACCGAATCGGTTTTTCGCTGGAGCAGCTCGGTTAGCGAGAGAAGCATCTGGCCCTGACTCTGTTCAGGAGCTCGCTATGGCACTCTCGGATACGACCGTTCGGCAAGCCCGAATCACTGGCAATGACTACACGATAGGCGACACGGATGGGCTTGCGCTCAACGTGACCGCCCGCGGCGGGAAAATCTGGCGTTTCCGATACTACTGGGCGGGCGTGCAGAAGCGCATGTCTCTGGGTAGCTATCCGCAAATCAGCCTTAAAGAAGCCCGTGCCCGACGTGATGAGGCTCGCGCCTTAGTTGCCCAAGGCATCAATCCATATGAGCATCGTAAACGGCAGCGTCGTGCTGTTCGTTTTGCGGCAGAGCATACCTTTGAGGCCGTGTTCAATCAGTGGGTGGAGTTCCGCAGGCTGAGCCTGAAGGAAGGTCGCCAGAGCACACTCTCGCAGATCTTGCGAATCTTCAACAAAGACGTTTTGCCCACGCTGGGTGGACGCTCCATCTACGATATCAATCGTCACGATCTGTTGGATTTACTCAGCAGAATTGAACAGCGCAAGGCCTTCACGACCGCCGAAAAATGCCGGACCTGGTTCAACCAATTGTTCCGCTATGCGCTAGTGAAGATCGAGGGGCTGGAGCACAACCCAGCGTCAGACCTTGACGTAGTTGCCCTCCCCAAACCTCCGGTTACGCACAATCCATTTCTCCGAATGGACGAGCTCCCGGCATTGATGGCTGCTCTTCGAAACTACGGTGGCGCCAACCAAACTCGGCTGGCCTTCGGTTGTTGCTGCTGACCGGCGTCCGCACGGGCGAGTTGCGGTTGGCTACACCTGACCAGTTCGATCTGGAAAAGCGGTTGCGGGTCATACCGGCGGAGGTGGTGAAACAGCTCCAGCTAGCCATGCGAAAGCCAGGTAAGCAGATTCAAAATGTACCGCCCTACATTGTCCCGCTGTCGGTTCAGGCGCTTGAGATCGTGCGTCACTTGCTGGACCAGGTTGTCCCCGCACAGTGCTACTTGTTTGCGCATCGAAGCGACCTGAGCAAGCGTATCAGTGAGAACACGCTGAATGGCGCGTTACGTCGGATGGGGTATGCCGATCAACTCACCGGTCATGGGATGAGGGCACGATCTCGACGGCGCTGAACGAGATCGGATATCCCAAGGTGTGGGTGGATGCCCAGCTTTCTCATGCCGACCCGGACAAGGTGAGTGCGGCCTACAATCACGGGAAAACGTGGAGCAGCGCCGGACCATGATGCAGGATTGGGCGAACCGTCTGGATCTGTGGGGGCAGGGCCAGCTGAAAGCGGCAAGTTCTCCGCTTACCATTCGTCTAGAGGGTGCAGCTTCGTTACCTTCGTTGGAAAACGCGAACACAAACGCCGTTCTGTACGGCAGTGGCTTCCCAGCGACGACGGTCCCAGCCTCCAAAACATCCGCCGACGGGTACTGGGGCGATCTGACGGTCCTTTCTTCAATGCATCGAGCCTTCGAAGGTGTCTCGGGCATCTGTTTCGGTATATCGGTGTCTGCTAGCTTTCTGGAAGCCACCGTCAATACAGCAGCAGTGGCGCGGCACCATGGTATCGAGGCTTTCGTGAACATGTCTTAGGTCAAAAAAATCGCACAGCGCCAATAGTCCGGGCGCATGCGGCAGCCAAAGCGTCCATGGTCATGCCGTGATATTTCGGTTTAGCTGCCTGTCACGAGACATTTTCGGTGGTCGCACGAGTGAGCCTCAGCCATGCGACGGATTATGTGATGGTCGTTTTACTACTTACCTACGGCGGGTTTAGAGTCCACGTCATACCAATCGTTTGGTATTAACTGTGTACAGTCCGAGCTTAGCTCGCAACGTAAGCGTCGGATAACGTTCTATACATCTCAAGTGCCTGCTTGGTTGTTGTGAACATCAATCGATTAGCCGAGGAGAACAATAAAAATGAGTGGCTTCAACTGGGTTGAGGATCTTAGCGCTAGCGTACGTAAGGCACTGATAGACAAAGCGCGCATCAAAGTCTTCGCTGATGGCTGCACCATCTATGCGCAAGGTGACGTTGTGACCGATGTTTTTCAGATCATCACCGGTGAAATCAGGCAATGCATCCTTACCCCGGATGGCCAAGAAGTCCTCATGTATATCTACCGCTCAGGGGATTTGGTCGGGGACAGTTCAGTGGTTGAGGATGACCCCTATTCGGTGACCATACTGGCGAGAGGGGAGGTTACCGCGAGAGCTTGGTCAATCAAGGATTTCGCGGCCCTGCGCACAGCACATCCAGAAATTGAGGCTGCGATCTCTGCCCAGAGCAGCCGGCGTTTGCGCAGTACCCTAAAGCTCCTCGAGGAACTGCTCACGCAGCCTCTAGCCGCTCGCGTTGCATCCCGTGTTTTTTGGCTCTCAAAAATGATTGGGGCATCGCCTGATGGTGCTGATTTGTCTCTGTCACAAGCCGATTTAGGCTTGATGGTGGGGAGCGCTAGGCAAAACGTTAATCGAGTAGTGCAGGAACTGCGCAAGCTAAAACTCATCGAAACCGAGTACGGCAGGGTGGTCGTAAGGGATCCCGAGGGCCTGAAGCGTTACATCAGTGAGCACCAACGCCACAGTCGAGATGATCTCTCTGATCAGTAATTGGCTCTGCGAGCAAATATCCAAAACATTGTCTTCTGGAAGACGTTGTTGATTTTAGATATCACCTAGCATCGGTCTCGAAAGCGCCACCCAAAAATAATCAGGGCGCTTCTGGAGACTTTTCGATGGCTGAGTTGACTCTGGCCAATGTTGCTCGCGCAACGGCCAAGACGCGTCCCGATCAAACCGCCTTGGTATTCGGCGACCGGAAGACGAGTGTTCACGAGCTAGATTATCGCGCTAACCAGGTTGCCAATGGATTGATGTCCTTGGGTGTGACCGATCAAGAGCGCATCGCCATTTTGGATAACAGTAGCGACCAGTTCTACGAGATTTGGCTGGGTTCGGCCCGTGCCAATCTTGTGCTGACTCCGCTGAACAGCCGCCTTTCTGCACCTGAGGTTCTTCAGGTGCTTTCCGATTGCCTTCCTCGCGTGCTGTTCGTAGGACCCTCATTTGAGGGACTTATCGAGGAAATTAAAACCCAGTTGACCTTCGTTGAGCATTTTTTCGTAACCGGCAGCGCCTACGCGCGATGGCGGGATGAACATTCGGCGATTGCGGTTGAGTCTAAAATGCTGCCGTCCGACGACTGCCTTCAGATCTACACCAGTGGTACGACCGGCACTCCTAAGGGAGTTCGTTTAACCAGCGATAATCTCTTTCTCGCGCCTCTATCGTCTCTCACTACAGGTGAACGCAGTCCCTGCGGCGACATTAGCTCAGATGATGTTGTTCTCCTCTGTTTGCCGCACGCTCATGTCGCAGGTGCAATGCTGGGCATCTACGGATTGGCTATGGGCTCGCGTGTCATTGTGACCAGCGAGTTTGTGCCAGCTGAGATAGCAGCGACCATTGATAAAGAGCACGTCACATTGACGCTGATGGTGCCTGTCATGATTCGTGGATTGCTCGCGGCAATGGAAAAAACAGGGCTGGCGTGCAAGAGCCTCAAAACCATTCTGTATGGCGCTGCGCCGATGGCAACCAGTCTGCTACGGCACGCCATGGAAGCACTGCCGAACAGTGGATTTGGTCAGCTTTATGGCCTCACCGAAACCTCTGGGCCGATCACCTATTTATCGCCTGAAGACCATCACTCCATCGTTTCCGGCAACGCCGATTTGGCGCTTTCATGCGGCGCTGCTACTGCATCGGTTGAGCTTCGCGTTGTAGATCCATATGGATTGCCTCTACCACCAGGCGAAATCGGAGAGATCACCTGCCGGTCTTCACAGGTGATGAAAGGCTATTGGAAGCGACCAACGGAAACGTTGGCCGCTATTCAGGATGGCTGGTTCTATACCGGGGACATGGGCTATTTAGACGCGAGCGGCTATCTGTTCATCTACGACCGTAAGCGCGACATGATCATTACTGGCGGTGAGAACGTATATCCCGCCGAGGTCGAAAACATTCTCTATAGCCACCCTGCGATCCAGGACGTTGCGATTATTGGCGTGCCCGATGAGCAGTGGGGAGAGGCAGTCAAAGCGGTAGCGGTGCTCAAGCCTGATGCCGTCCTTACATCCGATGAACTCATTGCATACGTCAAGGGCAAGGTGGCTAGTTTCAAGGTACCGAAGACCGTCGATTTCGCAAGCGATTTACCCCGCAACGCGACCGGTAAAGTACTTCGACGCCTGATTCGCGAACCGTATTGGAACGCTCAGGGCCGAGGCGTGGCATGAGTCGGTTGTAAGCCACCTTTCTGATGAACTCACCACAGTAAAAAAACCTCGCAAATGCGGGGAGCGCAATCGGCTTGCCGATAAAAACTCAAGTAGGAGATGAAACATGACCGTTAAATTTGAAATGGATGGCCCGCTGGCAATCGCAACCTTCTGCGACGGCCCGATGAATCTTCTCACTTTCAATTCGTTTCGCGGCTTGATGGATGCAGTGGAACAGGCAATTGAAAACAAAGCGCGTGCCTTTTTGACTTTGGCTGAAGGCGACCACTTCTGCGCCGGCGCTCACATCATCGAAAACTTCGTGGGCCAGGACGCAAACTTTGCTCGGCGCATGTTGAGCCGCTCTATTCCAGAGATGCAGCGTTTCGAGAATCTACCGTTTCCAACAGTTGTAGCCGTGCGCGGTATGTGTCTGGGCGGCGGCTGCGAGATGGCTCAAATCCACGACATCATCTTTGCCGGAGAGGGCGCAAACTTCGGCCAGGTGGAGGCTCGTATTGGTACCACTACATTGCTCGGCGGGGCACAACGACTGGTCGCCCGAGTAGGACTTGCACGCGCGAAAGAGATGGTTTTCTCAGCCGGTATTTACGATGCTAAAACCATGCTCGATTGGGGCTTGATCAACCGAATCATCCCTGATGCTGAAGTCGAAGCTAAAGCGCGCGCTTACGCGATGAAGTTAGCCAATGGCCCAACTGTTGCCTATGCAGCCTCCAAGCACCTTATCAATACCGCAGTCGGCTTTGGTCAGTCAGCAGCTGATCAGCGTGTAATCGAGTCAGGGCCGGCCACCTTTGCGACCCGCGACATGATGGATGCAGTCAACACGTTTGCCACTGAAGGTGCCGACTCTCTGCTTAAAGGCACCCTGAAATTCACCGGCGAGTGAGGTTAGTCCAATGACTACCTACAAAGCCCCGGTAGGGGAATATCAGTTCCTTGCCAGCCACGTGCTGGCCAAGGAGTTCGATTTCATCGCCAATGACGACGCTTCGACCGAAACGCTGGGAGTGCTCTTAGAAAGTCTCGGCAGCTTCGTGAATGACCGCTTACTTCCCATTGCATCTTCGGCTGATAGCTCTGGCTGCCGTGTCACCGCTGAGGGTGTTAAGGCGCCTGAGGGGTACAAGGACGCCTATCGAGCTTTCGTTGCCGATGGATGGGGAGGGATGCACACGGCGAAGGAGGACGGAGGCCAAGGTTTACCGCTGACATTCGGCTTTGCATGCGACGAAGTGTTAAGTAGCGGTGCGATGGCTTTCTCGCTCTACACAGCGATTCGTCTTGGCGTTTACGCCGTTCTTAAGCAGCTAGGCTCCGACTATTTGAAGGAGACATACCTCAGCAAGATCGGCAGCGGCGAATGGAATGGCACGATGTGCCTGACCGAACCGCAGTGCGGTACTGACCTCTCGCTGATTCGCACCGCGGCAACTGACGCGGGAGATGGTACGTATCGCGTTTCGGGAACAAAGATCTTCATTACCGGTGGCGATCACGACCTCACCAGCAACATTGTGCATCTCGTACTGGCGCGGGTTCAGGGAGGGCCTGCTGGTTTAGCTGGCTTGGGGCTCTTCATCGTTCCAAAGCGCAAACCCAGTGCTGATGGCCAGTGGGTTGAAGCTAACGGCGTGGTTTGTTCTCGCGTGGAAGAAAAGCTCGGCATCCATGCTTCGGCTACCAGCGAGTTACTGTTCGAAAACGCCCAAGCCTGGATTGTAGGTAAACCAGGTGAGGGCCTCTTCGGCATGTTCAACATGATGAAGCTGGCTCGCCTGGGTACGCCATTTCAGGCAATTGGAGTTGCTGAAATGGCTACCCAAAAGGCTGTCAGCTATGCCTGTGAGCGGGTGCAAGGGCGAGATCTCGTGGGGGGCACCAAAGGTGCTATCCGCATTACTGATCATCCAAACATTCGTCGTGAAATAGTTCGGATGCGCACGCTGACTGCATCTGCTCGGATGCTGGCTGTTACTGCAGCGCTGGTGAATGAGCAGACGTATTCAGAAGACGGTGTGCAGGTCATGACTGCGAATGTGCTTTTGCCCGTTCTGATGTCGGTGTCCAAAGCCGTGTGCAGTGAGATTGGTGTCGAGGTGGCTACCGCCTCGATGCAGACACACGGCGGGCACGGCTACATACGCGATACCGGCGTTGAAGCTTTACTGCGAGATGTCCAGATCTTGCCTATTTACGAAGGCACCAACGACGTTCAGGCGCTTGATCTGGTGTTACGCCGTTTGGACGATGGCCGCACTCAATCCGTAGATGCAGTCCTGTATTGGTTGCGCGAACAAATCACCGCGCTTCCAGATATTCAGGAATCGGATACCTATACCGAGCTGACCCGAAACACTCTCGACCAACTGGAGGAGGCAATCACTCTGCTCAAAGCAGACATGCAGTCTTCGCGCTTCGCGGCCCTGCAGTGTGCGCGCGAATTCCTCTGGATTATTGGTCATGCGGTCATGTCGACCATGTGGCTGCGGGTGCTCGGCGCGTTGAAATCCCCAGATCTACCTGTAGATCCCGCCGCGAAACGCGCAGAAGCAGAGTTTTATTTCGCATATCTGCTACCGGAAGTCGCATTGCGTATCGCTCGTTTAAAGGCCTCTGCCGAGATCGAGCGGGCGTTGACGGCCTATCCAGTTAACTAATAAACGAGAACCCAACATGACTTCTACGAACGAGCTTTTCAATATCAGCGGCAAGGTTGCGTTGGTCACTGGCGGAACCCGTGGCATCGGATTCATGATCGCCAAAGGCTTGGTGCAGGCCGGCGTTAAAACCTATGTCGTGTCACGTAAAGCTGAAGCTTGCGCGGCAGCTGAGGAGGAACTGAAACAATATGGCGAGGCCGTCGGCATCGCCGCTGACCTGGCCGACCAGGAGCAACTGAGCAAGCTGGCTGGAGAGATCCTTCGCCGTGAACCGAAGCTGCACATTCTAGTGAACAACGCTGGAGCCAGTTGGGGCGCGAACTTCGGCGAGTTCCCAGAGAGCGGCTGGGACAAAGTGATGGATTTGAACTTGAAGTCCATCTTTTTCCTCACCCAGGCACTTGGCACCGCGCTTCAGGCCGCTGGTACCGATGTCGACCCAGCTCGCGTCATCAACATCGGCTCAGTCGATGGGATGACCAGTCCAGATTTTGGTAACTACTCGTACTCGGCCAGCAAAGCGGCCGTTCATCACTTGACCCGGCATCTCGCCAAGCATCTGTCGACGGCAAACATCAACGTCAATGCGATTGCCCCTGGGCCGTTCGAGACAAAGATGACGGAGCACATGCTCAAGGTAAAAGGCGATGAAATCATCAAAGTCATTCCTCGCCGTCGCACCGGTTCGGAGTCAGATGCCGCTGGCACAACCATCTTCCTGTCATCGGCCGCTTCGGCCTACATCACTGGCGCGATCATCCCTCTCGATGGCGGCTTCTCCACTACTCGTTGATGAGCATCGATATGCACAACAAAACCGTAACCGCTGATGAGCTGCGTGGGCTTGTCGGCAAAGATCTCGAACCCTCTCCCTGGCTCAGCTTGGACCAGGAAAGAATCAGCGCATTTGCGGAAGTCACTGAGGATCGTCAGTTCATTCACGTTGACATTGAGAAGGCCAAGAATTCCCCATTTGGCGGCACCATTGCTCACGGCCTTCTGACGCTCTCCATGCTGCCTTCGATGATTGAAAAGACCCTGCCAGCGTTGGAAGGAATGAAGGCCAGCATCAACTACGGCTACAACAAGATTCGCTTTTTGTCCCCTGTGCGCAGCGGCAAGAAAGTACGAGCCAAATTCGTCATTGCAGAATTCGGCGAAACAGGCCCTGGCCGCTACCAGATCATCACCAATATCACTGTTGAGATCGAGGGTGAGGACAAGCCTGCGCTGATAGCTGAGTGGATCAGCATCGTTCTGGTTTGAATTCGAGGAAAATGAAATGACGATTCGATTTGACGGCCGTGTAGCAATTGTTACTGGGGCTGGTAATGGGCTAGGGCGTTCACACGCTCTGGGCTTAGCGGCACGGGGGGCCAAAGTTGTAATCAACGACCTTGGTGGCTCCTGTGACGGTAGTGGGGCGAACTCTGCTGCTGCGCAAGCCGTGGTTGAAGAGATTCGTGCTGCTGGTGGTGAGGCCTTCGCCAATGGTGCCAACGTCGCCAACAACGAAGAAGTTGAAGAGATGGTGACGCAGGCGGTTGAGAAGTGGGGGCGCGTTGATGTCCTCATTAACAACGCGGGTATTCTGCGTGACTCCACGTTTGCAAAAGGCTCGTTGGATGACTTCTGGAAAGTCGTCGACGTACACCTTCGCGGAACGGTGAACTGCACCAAAGCCGTGTGGGACCTCATGCGTGCGCAGAACTACGGCCGCATTGTGCTCACGTCCTCTGCGTCGGGTTTGTATGGCAATTTCGGCCAGTCCAACTATGGCGCCGCGAAAGCAGCCATGCTGGGGCTGATGAACGTGCTGCACCTGGAAGGTGTGAAGAATGACATCCGCGTAAACGTGTTGGCGCCGACGGCAGCAACTCGAATGACCGAAGGCCTTATTCCGCTTTCAGTGATGCCGCTTCTGGCACCCGAAACCATCACCCCCGGTTTGCTTTATCTCGCCAGCGAATCTGCTCCTTCCAAGGTGACTCTGGGTGCGGGCGCAGGGGTCTTCGCGTGCAGCAATCTCTATGAGACTGAGGGTTTGTTCTTGCACGAGCAGGAGCGAACTCCAGAGGTCATAGCCCAGCGATTCAACGAGATCGCCGCGATCGAAGGGCAGATAGCTCTCGAAGGTGCTACCGCCCAAACCATGCGATTCGTTCGCAAAGCAGCAGACGCCCTTGGCGTCGTGCTTCCAACGGCCTAAGCCAAGAGAATTTCATCATGCGTGAAGCAGTCATCGTCTCCACTGCCCGTACACCCATTGGCCGCGCCTTTCGGGGCGCGCTCAATGACACCAAGTCACCCACTCTCATGGCTCATGCAATTCGTCATGCTGTCGAACGCTCCGGCCTTGAAGGTGAGGTGTTTGAGGACGCGGTAATCGGCACTGTTCTCGCTGCTGGTACTGCGGGTGGCAACGTTGCGCGCCTCGCTGTTTTCGCTGCTGGATTGCCCGTTACTGTTCCTGCGCAAACGATGGACCGCCAGTGTTCATCCGGTCTGATGGCCATTGCTACCGCAGCTAAACAAATCACCTTTGACGGTATGGAGGCTGCCATTGCTGGTGGTCAGGACAACATTTCAGCGGTTCAAAACAACTACTTCGGGTGGGTTGCGCAGGAGGCTGACCCGAATGTAGTCGCAATGGTTCAGAGCGCCTATATGCCGATGCTTCACACGGCCGAATTTGTGGCGAAGAAATACGGCATCTCGCGCGAGGTGCAGGATCGCTACTCCCTGGAGTCGCAGTTGCGCACAGCCCGCGCTCAGGAGCTTGGGCTATTCGGCGACGAGATAGCACCGTTTCAGGCATGCATGAAATTGCAGGACAAGGAAACTGGCGAAATCAGTTTCCGCGACATCCTTCTCAGCAAGGACGAGGGCAATCGCCCTGACACGACCTATGAAGGTCTCTCTCAGCTCAAACCCGTTGTCGAAGGCGGCCTGATTACCGGCGGCAATGCCAGCCAGCTATCTGATGGGGCCTCGGCTTGTGTGTTGACCGAGGCTCGCTTTGCCGAGCGCCGTGGTTTGGAGCCACTGGGTATCTATCGCGGCATGACGGTTGCTGGATGCGCACCAGAGGAGATGGGCATAGGTCCTGTATACGCGATTCCAAAGCTGCTTAAACGGCACGGTTTGAAGGTGTCGGATATCGGTTTGTGGGAGCTGAATGAAGCGTTCGCCTGCCAAGTGTTGTATTGCCGCGACAAGCTCGGGATTGACCCGCAGATCTATAACGTCAACGGGGGCAGCATTTCGATTGGTCACCCATACGGTATGACAGGCTCCCGTTTGGTAGGCCATGCGCTGATTGAAGGAAAGCGCCGCGGAGCGAAATTCGTGGTCGTCGCGATGTGCATCGGTGGCGGTATGGGGGCTGCGGCGCTATTCGAGGTGGTGTGAGGGCAGTTTTCCTGTGGCGCGAGCTGTTTAATCGAACACAGGATTTTTGGGGCTGACCAGGTGCCACGCCTCTAAGTCGGCCCATTTTTTTAACCATGCTTTGAACAATAAAAATAAAAGAGAGGTGTGTCAGACATGAATGTACTGATAGAAAAATCACAGGTGTTGAGTGGGGCATTTCGCGCTTCGCTGGCAGGGGCAATGCTCATGTCCACTTTATTTTGCCCGCTGGCTTTTTCTGCTGTAACGGCAGAAAAAGCGAGTGAGCTTGGAGCTGCACTCACGCCAGTCGGAGCCGAGAAATCAGGCGATGCAGGGCTCGGTATTCCACAGTGGCAGGGCGGTCTTTCAACCAATGCGGGTGCGGTAGATGACAAAGGCTTTCTCGCGGATCCTTTCTCTAACGAGAAGCCCTTACTTGTGATTACTGCGGCCACCGCCGCGCAATACAAGGACCATATCACGCCTGGGCAACTGGCGCTTTTCAAGCGTTATCCAGAAACCTACAAGATGCCGGTTTACCCGACGCACCGCACGGCCAACTTTCCTGCTGAATGGCTGGAGATGACGCGCGCCAATGCGACTAAGGTCAAGCTGGTCGAGGGTGGGAATGGCTTAGAGAACTATGCTGGAGGCGTGCCGTTTCCAATCCCTGAAACTGGGCAGGAAGTGATTTGGAACCATTTGACGGCTTACAGAGGTCATGGCTTCAGCCGATTCGTCGTGCAGGCCACACCGCAACAAAACGGCGGGTTTGTACCGGTTCAATTTGAAGACCAGGTGCTGCCGTTTTATGGAATGAGCAAGCCGAATGGTGAGCTTCAGTATTACAAGCAAGTCGTGACAGCGCCGGCACGGTTAGCAGGCAACGTGCTATTGGTTCATGACTACTTGAACCAGGTTGATAACCCTCGACAAGCCTGGATATACAACGCTGGCCAACGTCGTGTCAGGCGTGCGCCGCAAGTGGCATACGACGGCCCAGGTACTGCCTCCGACGGTCTGCGTACTGCCGATAATCTAGACATGTTTAATGGCGCGTTGGATCGATACGACTGGAAGCTTGAGGGGAAGAAATCGCTTTTTATTGCGACCAACAGCTACCGGCTTGACTCTCCAAAGCTCAAGTACGAAGACATTATCCGGCCAGGCCATATCAACCAGGATTTGGCGCGTTACGAATTGCACCGGGTGTGGCACGTGACGGCGACGTTGAAACCGGGTGCGCGGCATATCTATGCCAAGCGCGACTTATACATCGATGAAGACAGTTGGTTGATCGCAACCGTTGATCACTATGACGGACGGGATGCTCTGTGGCGCGTTGCCGAGGGGCATGCGCAGTTCTATTACCACCAGCAGTTGCCGTCTTACACATTGGACGCGCTTTACGATCTGGCTTCGGGTCGTTATCTGGTAATGGGCATGAAGAATGAAGAAAAGCATGCCTGGAATTTCGATATCAAGCAGAAAGAGAGCGACTACACCACCGCTGGACTGCGGCAGTCAGGGGTCCGGTGAATGGCGATTCACCATTTTGTAGAAGGTTATGAGGAGCGATTCTGTGACTTGGAAATTTGTCGAGTTGAGCTATCAAGGCGTCATTGCGACCGTTACGCTTAACCGCCCCGATAAGCACAACTCTATAAATGCCCAGATGCTTGGTGAGTTGATTGCTTGCGCGGAGTATCTGAAAAATGATCCAGACATTCGCTCAGTGATAGTAACCGGAAATGGCCCTTCATTTTCGTCTGGGATGGACCTCAAAGACATCATGACGGGTGGATGGTGGAAGAAGTTGAGGGCGTTTCTACCTCTTTGGAAACCGACCATGAATCGATACCAAAAAGTATCATTGGTATGGCGTTCTTTGAGTGTTCCGGTTGTTGCGGCGATACACGGAAATTGCTTTGGAGCAGGTCTCCAAATTGCGCTCGGCGCTGACATTCGCATTGCAGCGCCGACCTCGCAGTTGTCGATCATGGAGTCCAACTGGGGATTGGTGCCCGACATGGGCGGTACGGTACTTCTAAGAGAGGTCTTACCCAAGGATATAGCCATGGAACTGACATTCTCAGGACGAACGATAAGTGCATTAGACGCCAAGGTTCTTGGGCTTGTTACGCATGTTGCTGATGATCCACTCGGGGCCGCTATTAATCTTTGCCATGAGTTTCAGCAGCAGTCGCCGGATGCGTTGGCAGCAGGAAAGAAACTGCTGATCGGAGCATGGAGCGTGAGCGAAGCATCAGCGCTTCGACTAGAGCGGTTGTGGCAGAGGCGTGTGATCGGCAAGCGAAACCAGAGCATTGCTGTGTCCCGGCGGCTGAAAAAATCGAAGCAAAGCTACATCACTCGAACCTGGTGAATACTAGGAGTGGCAGAATGGCTAAGCACACAAGCAAAAAATCAGACATTACGCGTGAGCATATCGTGGAGGCGGCATCCGATTTGTTTCGCCAATACGGCGTACACGAAGTGAGTCTGAACAAGATCATGGCCGAAATAGACATGACACCGGGAGGTTTTTATAAGTACTTCCGATCAAAGGAGATGCTCGCGGCCGAAGCGTGCGCAAGATCATTTCGTCAGACGCAAGATGCCTGCGAGGAGCAAATCGCGCGAGCGCAACGTGCCGCTAGAAATCCTTATCGTTACCTAATTAGTCAATATCTTTCGTTGTCTGAAAAAGGCAATTGCTCTATAGGTGCGTTCAGTCGGGACGCATCTGATGCATCTCACGATAAATCGTTTTCTCAGGTTTATCGTGTGGGAGTTCAATCCATATTGTCCATGTTTGTGGGGGCGGCCCAAGAGCAGGAAGCAGAAAGATGCCGTGAACAAGCCCTGGTTCACTTCGCCGCGATGTTGGGGGTAGGGCTCCTATCTCGATCAGTTGCATCCGAGAGTTGGGTGGCGGAAATTAAGTCTGCATTGCTAAATCAGTTGAGCTGAGATATTTGCCATCGTGACTTCTGAAGGGTCGAGCTAATTCGACACCATTGTCAAAGTACTGAGTAGAGGAACATATGAGCACGGTCGATTTGGAGTATCCGTTTCAGAAGCCAGAGCGCGGCTCGGTTACCGAAGTGATACCAGGAGTTCTGTGGATCCGTATGCCTCTTCCGTTCAGATTAGATCACGTAAATCTTTGGCTAATCCGGGACGATAATGGCTGGGTTGTGGTTGACACAGGAATGTTTAACGACGTTGCTGAAGCTACTTGGGAGATGATCCTACACGACGTACTTAAAGGTGAGCAGATTACTACGGTGATCGTCACTCATATGCACGCTGACCACATCGGTATGGCAGGTTGGCTGGTTAAACGCTTCAATTGTCAGTTGCGGATGACCGGAGGCGAGTATCGCGGTTGCCAGGACCTGCTAATGCTTGAAGAAACTATGCTAGCGGAGAAAGTTGGGTTCTACCACCGAGCCGGCTGGAATCAAGAAGCGCTAAGTAACCTACAAAATAACTATGGTGCGTTCAAGAGTATGGTGCATCCCTTGCCCTCCACGTTTAGGCAACTTGCGGATGGCGAACAGATCCTCATTGGGGGCAACGATTGGCAGGTGATTGTCGGGCAAGGTCATACAGTTGAACACGCCTGCCTGTATTGCCAACAGCTTAAGCTTTTTATCTCAGGCGACCAAGTGCTGCCCCGTATTACCTCTAACGTGTCCGTTCCATCACATAATCCTGAGTCGAACCCCATGGGAGGATGGATGATGACTCTGTACAAAATCAAGCGAATGGTCTTCGACAATGTCCTCGTTCTTCCTGCGCACAATGAATGCTTTAACGGTCTTCATGCACGTTTAGAAAATCTGTTGAATATTCAATACCATCTTTTTTCAGACTTGTTGCTTTTTCTCAGACTGCCACGTCGATCTATTGACGTGTTTCAATGCCTATTCGGCCGAGAAATTACTATGTCGGATGGTATTCTGTTGACGATGGCGACTGGAGAAAGCCTTGCCAATCTAAATTATCTGATTGTTTCGGGGCGAGTTATGAAAAGTCAGGATAGTTTTGGTGTCGACTGGTATCAGGCTACCCGCCTCTAGCCAAAGGGATGAAGCCTGTAAAGAAAAAGGGCGGGTCAGACTGTTGGCGCCGATGCCGGATTGACCCGGTTGCCGAAATTTACGGAGCCAATCTGACTCTGCGTGAATCATTGTCTTTACTCGACTTTTGCAGTTTTGGAGATGGGGCAGCCTTGCGTCGGCACCTGGGTCAATCCGAGGTCAGCATCAACAGACACACGTTCATTGAGCTCTGCTCACGCTAGCTACGGCCAAAATCGGAGCAGTAGCGCGTGCAACAACCGAGGCCTGCAAACTACAACCGCAACGGAGGCAGAGCCTTGCCAACGAAAATTGTGATCATGCTAGTCAGGGACAAATCCTCTGAGTTGACTCACGCGACTCGCGGACACCATTTACCTTTGACCTGGATTTTGAAAGGTATGTTTGCGGCCGACGTGATGAGCACTCGTATGGTTGGCTATGAGTGGAAGCCAGTGGCACGGGATGCTCCCCTTTTCCTGGGCTTGAAATGCATCAGGGATAAGTCCAGAATTGAGCCTTTTCGTGCTTCGGCAAGAAATGAAACCCCTTATATTTCAATGAGTCGGACACCAGATAGGAGTCTCGTTTCCCGCTCCAAGATTCAGAAAAAAGCCACTCAGATGAGTGGCTTTTTTTTGCCTGTGAGTTGCGCTAGAAATGTGGAGCGCAGAGGCATGGGGAACTCGTCGCCGTGTTCGAGTGGTAACTTGGTATTCGGTGCTCCAGCCATAGGTTCAGCATTCTCTGTACGGCCTGGAATTACACCCTTCCTGACTTTGATGGTCTTGTCCGAGGGACAGCACTACTCGGTCTTCGCCGCCATCAAAGCGTTCACTTCGCCGTATGTATGGGCTTTCAAGGTTTGAGTGTCCAGTTGGCCATTATCCAGGAAGCTGCGGACCAATCCTCCCATGGCGCCGTGCAGGAACTCGGCGATGCAGGAGCCCGCACTGAGTCGTCTGACGCCCAGACGCTTCAATTCGTCAAGAGAGGGCAGTCCGTCCCGGGACAGCAGGTTGACTGGCAGTTTGGTGTCCCGGCAGATGGCGGCAATTTCGTGCGAATCGATCACGCCAGCGGCAAACAGGCCATCCGCCCCTGCGCTGGCATACAGTGCGCTGCGCTTGAGGAGTTCCTCCAGGCGTTGTTCGGCGGGGAGCAGGTTTTTCAGGTAGACGTCGGTCCGTACGTTGATGAACAGCTTGACGCCCGCCCGGTTCGCCACCTTTCTCGCGACGTCGATCTTGCGGACAAGCAGCTCTGGAGCGCCCAGGCCGTCTTCGATGTTGATCCCAACAGCCCCGGCGACGATGACGGCATCAATCACCTGACCGACCCGGTCCAGATCATCTGAATAGCCACCTTCGATATCCACGGTGAGCGGTACGCTGAGCACGCGCACCATCGACTTGACGGTGGTGCTCAGCAGGTCGAGAGGCAGCTGGTTACCATCCTGATAACCATGGGACCAGGCCATGGCCGCGCTGCTGGTCGCGACGGCCTTGCCGCCCAGACGTTCGACGATGCGCGCACCGCCCGCGTCGGCCACGTTGGCCAAGACCAGTAGCCCATTCTGATGCAGGCTGTGAAAAGCGTTATCCAGTGTGGTCATGATCATTCAACTCCTTTGAACGTTATGTTTTTTAATGGCAAGGGCGGCGTCAGGCCGGGCTATTGTAATGATTCAATCGGGTGGTTTGTTACTGGCGGTTTGCAGTGTTTCTGCGAGGCAGTCTTAAAGGGCAGCGCTGCTTTTAGGTATAGGCGGACAGCGGGATCAAGAGAGGTCCAACAAATGCAAACTCAGCTGTTCAGCGAATTTGTTAGCCGCCGTAGATAAGGTCCGCCCGTTCCTTGCAAGCGCTACGACTACAACTTCGCGGCAATCGGCGTGCCCGGCTTGGCCTTCATGACCCGCTACATTTCGGGCGACAATGTCCAGCGCAGCGCACCAGGCGAAGGCAAGGAATGGGAGCGCAACACCGACATTGCCTATGTGGTGCAGGACGGCACGTTGAGGGGCTGGGTTTCAAATGGCGCAACGCGACGGTGCGTTCGAATTTTGGCAACGACCTGGATGAGAATCGGTTGATCGTCAGCTACACGATGGCGCTTTGGTAACCGAGGCTTGCACTGGCCACGCCTTCCCATGAGGGCGTGGTCATCATTCGAGTTTCAGAACATTTGCGTCTCAGGATAACAAGCCAGATAACGACGCCTTGACCGCCGCTTCAGTCTTGTTCGACGCCCGCAACTTGCGCATTGCATTCACCAGATGGAACTTCACCGTGCGTATGTCGATGTTCAGGATGATCCCGATTTCGACATAGGTTTTTCCCGATGCCGTCCACCTGAGGATTTCCTTCTCCCGGGCGGTCAGTGGCTTGTAAGTATCGACCATGGTTTTTGCGGAGAAAAACTGCGCCATGGCCTCATGTACCAGATGAGTCAACCAAATCAGCTTGGTCTCTTTACTTTCCATTTCCTGTATTGAAATGCGTTCGCTTGAGCGGGAGACGGAGAGCAGACCGATCGAGTTATGTTCGCGCCGCGAAGAAAGGCACCAGCCATGGTTGAGGTTGTAATGCCGCGCTTCTTCCCAGAACCCGCGCCCTGGATTTTGCTGCTGCGCAGACCAGCGCAATGGAGTCGAACGGGTCAGTCCATGTTCAACGGTGGGGTCCTGGGAGAAATAATCGCCAGCAATGTACTTTTTTTCCCAGGCGTCCGGGTAATTTGAAAGCAGAAAATATTGCGCTGGCGCTAACGGCGAACTTAATCTCAACCCATAAGAGCAAAACTCGAAGCCTAAGTCTGTTGTAACTTTAACGAGCTCGTTAAATAGCTCGTTTTCGCAAGTGCAGCCAGCCACAAGCGCTATAAGGTCTTCACGCCAATCAAACACCAATATTACCTTCCATGGTCAGCGCTCTTTCGTGACAAGAGCGGGGCTCATCATACAGGATTAAAACGCTGTCGGGAGATGCAGTGGCCTTCCTATGGCAGTCCTTCAGCAGATAAGGCCAGCGCCTGGCGCTTCCAAACATTCGGCATCGCCGATGCGTCTAGACAGAGCAATAGAAGCCAGGGCTAATGGCGCACTTTTTAGTACTAAGGTGCTAGAAAGCTGGCAAGAGACGGTATGATTCTTTTGTCGTAGATACAATTCGGTGTTTTCAAGAAGGACCTTGTGGCGACTCGCTGATTTGCCTGGCCTGCCCATTCGGGCAGCTACTCAAAAAGAGCCCGGTTTGTTGTACTGGCGGAATAATTCTCGTCAGGTGGTAGTTATGCTGACCGCGGTAACAGGGACTGTTAGCGATCTTTTGCCAGGAATGGAAACTGCGCTGGCTAAATATAGATATCAGGTATTCGTCAAAGAGTTAGGCTGGCCTTTGCCTTGTGAAAAAGGAATTGAACTAGACGCCTTTGATCGTTCTGACACAGTGTATGTCCTGGCCTGTGATGATAATCAGGAGATCTTCGGTTGTGCTCGTTTGATTCCCACGCATCGGCCTTATCTGCTGGGGGATGTTTTCCCGTATTTGATGGGAAGCAATCCGCTGCCGTCGTCGCCGCAGATATGGGAACTTTCCCGGTTCGCCATCAGCAAGCCGAAAGGGCAAGTACTGACGGCTGAGCAAGCTTGGCGAAATACAGTGAAACTGGTCAAGGAAGTCATCGACGTCGCACGTTCGAAAGGCGCGTTTCGGCTGATTGCCTTTACAGCCGTGGGCAACGAGCGTTTGCTGAAGCGGATGGGCGTCAACACCCGAAGGATTTCGGCGCCACAGCTTATCGACAATAAAAGTGTTGTGCCTTTCTGGATCGAAATCGACGACGAAACCACCAGCGCTTTGTCTCTGGCCGCCTAGTCATCATAGCGAATCATAGTTGGAATAATCGATGAGTAGAGTATCGGGCTTGGCGGCGTGCGACTGGGATGCCCTGGTACGCCTGGATGAACGTATTTCGGCCGTGGGGCGCTCCTGGCAACAACTTGAGCAGCGGGTCACCACGGCCTGCACCTACTCTGCGACCGAGCACAATGTGCCGGTGGCGTGGAGGGATGAAGAGGGCGAGGTCGTCGCGTTCTGCATCGTGCATTTCGATCGGCAGGATACGGTCAACGGCGTGGGCAACGCGTATTTCTCCACGCTGATGGCCTTGCCGGTTGCGAGCGTGCTGAAACAGCTGTTGTGCAGCTGTGTCGAGTACATAAACAACACGAGGCTGTTGCCCGGACAGGTGACGGAGCTGGTGGGCCCTCTCCACAGTTCGTTCCTGGTTGAGCGCGGTTTGCGCACATTCGAGTCGGACTTCAATGTGTTTTCGTTGCCGTCCAACAGCCCTGAGCTAACCGACGCCTTGATCGAGGCCGGTTGCGAAAAGGCAAAGGACCTGATTGAAATTGTGTTCCAGCCCCCAGCCGAGGGCTACCAGCAGCACGACCTGGAAGAAAAACTGACCCGGCGCTTGACGGGTATTCAGTTCCATCGTTATGGCCAGGACGAGTTGGTCGCCAAGAGTCAAGCGCTGGCTGACTGCTACAACCGCGTCTGGCAACGGAACTGGGGTTTCAGTCCTTCCTCCGCCGGGCAGTTTGAAGTGGCGGCTCGCAACATCAAGGACATATCGGCACTGATTGCCGAACAGGACGGCGAAATCCTTGGCTTCACCATGTTTGCTCCGGCGATGAACGAGCAGGGTGTGTATGGCCGCGCGTTCTTTACCGGGGTGGCCCCGGAATATCAGAAAAAAGGCCTGTCGGTTGCGCTGACATTGAAATTGTCCGCCATCGCCTTACACCAGGTGGGCCGCAGCAAAATCAGTGTGTCTTGGATGCTCGAGGATAACGTCATGGTGCTTCGAACGATGCGCCACCTCACCCGCGATGGCATTTGCACCGAAAGGGCCTATCGCGTCTTCAGATACACCGCATCGGTTGAGTGAGAGTTTTATGCGTATTGATGATGTCGCGTTCAAATCGAAAGAGTTGGGTTTCTACACGTACTTCCCTCAAGTGCGCTCGGCGTGCGGCCGGGACATGACGCTGCTGGATGGCCGGACGATGCTGAATTTTGCATCGTGCGACTATCTGGGCCTTTCCAATCACCCGCGCATGAAAGAGTCGGCCATTTCCGCCATCCAGAAGTACGGCTCGAACATTGGCGGACCAATGATTTTCAGTGGTTTCACCGAGTACCACGAGCGTTTGCAGCAGCGCTACAGCGAGCTGTATACCGGGCGCACCGCGTTGATGTTCACCACCTCTTACCAGGCGAACTTCGGCGTTATTCCGTTGGCGGCTGAACGCGCCGACCTGATCCTGCTTGACAAGCTGTCCCACGTTTCCATCTGGGACGGGGTGAAGTTATCGGGCAGCCCCTTCAGGGCCTACAGTCATGCCAACGTTGAAATGTTGGAGCAATTGGTCCTGCTGAACCTGGACAAGAAAATCCTCATCGTGACCGACGGGGTGTTCTCGGCGGACGGCGATGTCGCCGATCTCGAGAAAATCACCCGCTTGAAGCAGCTCCATCCGGCGCTGGAAATCTACATCGATGACGCGCACGGCGTTGGCATGCTGGGCAACAGCGGCCAAGGTGCCTGCGAAGCGGCCGGGGTGCTGTCGGACATCGACTACATTGTCGGCACCATGAGCAAGGCGTTCGGCTCATCGGGCGGCTTCGTGGTGTTCAAAGACGAGGTGTTCGCGGAAAAAGTCAGGTTCCGATGCCCGACCTACAATGCTTCGCGCTCGGTTTCGCCAGGCGTTGCCTCGGCGTCCTGCACCGCGTTGGAGATCAATGCCACGGAAGGAAGCATGCGCCGGGCCGGGCTCGCTGAACTCACTCACTACACCCATGAGCAAATCGATGCGCTCGGTGTCGACAAGCTTTATTCGAAAACAGCGGTGATTCCGGTGGTGTTCAAGGACCCGATGGAAGCTGCACGGGTCAACGCCGGGTTGGTTGAGAAAGGGATCATGGGGTCGTTGTTCGTGCCGCCGTTCGTGCCGAAACACCAGTCCAGGATCAGGTTGTGCCTGACTTACAACCACACCCAGAGCGATGTGGACTATTGCATCGATGCGCTGCGCCAGATCATTTGAGCGGACGAAAAACGAAATGATTCAAGTGGGTTCGGCGCTGTTAAGTATCGTTCTTTTCTACTTCATCCTGTGCAAGGGTTTGGGACTGCTGGTCATTAACCGAGGGGTGCGTGTCAATTACACAAGGAAGGTCGGGCACTTTGCGATGTTCATGCTGCCCAGTCTGTTTTTTGCGTTGTTCAATATCCAGGACACCCATGAACGGCTGCTGCTCTCGGCGTTGTCCACCGCCATCCTGTTCTTTGCCATGTGTGGCTGGTCACGCCGTCGGTCGCTGACCGCGCAACACATGTTCGCCAGTATTGACCGGCCAGAAGACGCACCGAACACGCTGTCCTGGTTGGTGAGCCAGACGGTCGCGGGCTTGTTGGTGTTGTGGGTGACGCAATATATCTGGCTGGCCATCGGCGTCCCGCTGGAACTGCTCTATATCACGATCCTGGCGACGACGTTTGGTGACGGCCTGGCGGAGCCTGTCGGTATCAGGTTTGGAAAACATGAATACACGACCAAAGGTTTTTTTGTCGACAAGACATTCAAAAGGACCCTGGAAGGCTCGGCCACCGTGTTTGTGATGTCGATGCTGTTTTGCGTGTTGTTCAAGGATTACTTCGCAGGGCATCAATTCGTATTGCTGTGCGCCGTCTTTCCTCTCGCACTGACCCTGACCGAAGCGAAGTCCCCTCACACGTGGGATACGCCGTTCTTGTTCATGGTCGGCAATGCCATTGTCACCGGGGTCTATTTACTGTGATTTATTTGATACGCCACGCCACCCCCCTGATCGACTACGGACGCTGCGGTGCTGTCTCGGCCAAAGTGCTGCTGGATGAGTACAACCAGACTTCGTCGATCGACGAGGCCGAAATTGCCGATTTCCTGAGCCGTGCGCAGTTGTCCGGGCCGCTGATGACGCCAGGGCTGAACATCATTTCATCGCCGATCAATCGAGCCTATGCCACAGCCTGCCGGCTGTTCGATGCCGGACGTATCCGGCAAGACAACCGATTGAAGGAGTTCGACCTGCGGCTGGGTCGCGTGCCTTTGTTGAAGATGGGTTTGAGGCAATGGTTCGCCTTGCATCGCGTGCTTTGGCTGATGGGTATTTCGTTGGGGGCCGCATCCCGAAGATCGGAACACCTGCGTGCCGTGGGGGTGGCCGATGAGCTTTATACCGCGTGCACGACGACCGGGGAGACCACGGTCGTGGTCTCCCACGGCATGTTCTTGAGGACCGTGCGCAAGACGCTGCAAAGACAGGGCATGCAGTTCCGTACGGTGTATCGCTCGGGGTGTTTTACGGTTGAGGCTTTAGCGCCAGGGAAAGGATGACTGATAGGTGAAGAAGGTACTGCTTTTAGGCGCCAGCGGTTTCATCGGGCAGGGTGCCTACGAAATCCTCAGGCAGGAACAAGACCTGCGGGTTACCCGCCACTCACGTTCGCCAAAGGCGGGTTTTGCGGTGTGCGAGGTCGGCTCTACGGCGTTTATCGAACTGATCAAAGATCACGATTTCATTGTCAATTGCACGGGCATCGGCCTCAGTCGCCTGGGGACGAGCCGTGCCAATAACGAGACACTGACCCAACAGATAATGGCGTCCATCCGCGTCGGCGCGCTCGATAAGAAAAACCTGTTCCACTTGAGCAGCGTCAAGGCCTATAACCCGGAGAAAAGGCGGGACGCGTACGCGGACGACAAATGGGCTGCCGAGCAGGTTATTCGTGCCAATGACCACAAAGTGCAGGGCGTGATCCTACGGGTGCCGACGGTACTGGGCCGCCGCGATAAAAACCTGCTGCCGATGATTTCGATGTGCAAATTGAAGTTATTGCCATTGGTCACCAGCGAACTTCCAGCCTTGCACGTCATTGGCGTGGAGAGCATTGCCCGATCGATCCTCCAATGGCTCTCACGTCCTCCCGAACGGACTTTGCAGACCTGCTATCTGCTGAGCGACGACACGGTTACCTATAACGATCTGGTCGACGAGGTGTACCGCCGGCTCCAGGGCGCCGAAGGCCGGGCGAGGTTACGCACGGTAAGGGTGCGCACACTATTCCGGATCTACAAGGTGCTGTCTTTCGTCGATGCCTTCAGGCGCCAGCGCAAATTGTTTCCCTGGGCGCGCTTCAATGACTTGTTCGTATACCCCTGGCGGGTCGAAAAGGATGTCAGGGTGATCACGACCCGTTCAACGTTATCGGTATTGGTGGGGGCTTATTTTGAAAACGCTCAGGATTGATGTCGCCGCCAGTTTGCTGGTGCCGGTCGCATGCGCCTCTTGGGTGTTGTATGTCTGCACGGGGTTTGCGTTGTTCCAGTCAGTCGTCATGGCCGCCATCCTGCTCGCCGCAGAGTTTTATTTCCTGCGTGAAACCGACAGCGGCAGCCAATTCGACAAAGGACTGAAAAGTGGCTTCATGGTGTCGTGCGCCATCGCGATCGTCATGCTGCTGCAGTTACTGACGCGCAGCGATGCGATGCTGCAATTGGCCGGATCGCTGCTGATCCTGTGCGGCATCGGCCTTCGAGCCCATGGAAAGATCATATTGGGACGGCACTTTTCCCATTCGCTGCGGGTGCTGGATGACCATGAATTGATCCGCGCGGGTGCCTTCCGCTACATCCGCCACCCGGCCTATTTCGGCACGCTGCTCATTGTGACCGGATTCAGTTTGTACGCCAGCGTATACGCGGCGGCGATCATCTTCGCCGTTGCACTTGCATTGATTCTTAAACGGGTCGACGGCGAAGAAAAAATGTTGGTCGGTTTTTTTGGCGAATCCTACGTTCGTTATCAGGCCGGCAGCTTCAAGGTCATTCCTTTCATTATTTGATTGCGTCATTCCAGGAGGTCTCATGACTCACGTTCACGAAGCAAAAATCAAGGAAATCGTTTCCCAGGTCCTGGGGGTCTACGCCGAAGAAATCCAGAACCATAAGAACTTCATCGAAGCCTATGGCGCCGACTCGATGTCGGGAATAGAAATTCTCGCCGGCATCGAAAGTGCGTTCCAAGTGCGGGTCGATGAAGCCTACATCCCCAGGATCACCAGTGTGGATTCGATACTCTCGTTTATCGACAAGACCCTTGAGGCTGAGTGTGCATGAACAGCTCCGGTAAGGGCACAAGGGTAGTGGTGACGGGCTTGGGGCCGGTCAGCCCGATCGGGGTCGGAAAAGAGGCCTTTTTCCATGCCTTGAAAACAGGGGTGAACGGCACTGTGCCGCTGTCGAAAATCGACACGCAGCGCTTCGAAAGAAAGTACGGCTGCGAGGTGAAAGGCACCATCGCTGAATGGGTCGCTGATTTCGATGCGTTCGCCGAATCGGGCACGCCGAGTCATTTTGCCCTGGCCGCCACCGGGTTCGCCCTTGCCGATGCGGGGATCGAGCGGGCAGCGATTGCTGGCATGCGGGTCAATTGTTACTTCGGCACGACTTATGGTGAATCCAACCTGATCGACGACATGGTCACGGCCATGGCGCAGTCCCAGCCAGGCCGGCATGCGTCGCTGGGGCGCACGTTTGCCTCCGAGATCAGTCGAAACGTGGCGAGATCGATAGGTTCCACCGGCGAGGCCGTGACGATTGGCAATGCCTGCTCGGCCAGTAATGCCGCGTTGATCTTCGGCTACGAGGCCATCCAGACGGGTGACTGCGAGCTGGCCATCTGCGGTGGGAGCGATGCTGTGTACAAGGCGACCTTCGCGACCTTCCATCGCCTGGGCAGCATGACCGACAAGGACTGCACGCCGTTCAACGCCGGTCGTAAGGGTGTCCTGACCTCTGAAGGCGGCAGCGCGCTGGTGCTCGAAAGTTACGAACGGGCCATTCGCCGTGGAGCACACATTTATGCAGAAGTGCTGGGCTTCGCGATGAATTGCGATGCGGACCACATGGTGAGGCTCAATCACCACAGCGTTGGCGACTGCATGAAGGCGGCACTTGCAAACGCCTGGGTCCCGCCCGGGACGGTGGGTTATATCTGTGCTCACGGCACCGGTACGGCAGCCAATGACAGTAACGAGTACAAGGCCATCAAGGCGGTCTTTGGCCACTCACCGCCACCGGTCAGTTCGATCAAGTCCATGATGGGGCATAGCATGGGCGCGGCGGCGGGTTTCGGTGCCATCGCCTGCATGCTTGCCCTCAGCGAAGGGTTGCCGCCGACGATCAACGTGAGCGAGCAGGATCCTGAAATACCCATCGACGTGGTTTGCGAGGGTTTCAGGGCCGGAAAAGTCGACGTGGTCATCAACAATGCCTTCGCTTTTGGCGGAAATAATTCAATCCTGGTATTCGGTAATCTCAAATGAGCAATGACGCTATCGTTGCACTGGCCGTAAACGATTGGGTCATGTTGCGGATGCCCGGCGCATTCGAGCAAGGGGGCACGGAGTTGCATCATGGGTTGGCGCCCCGGTGGGACCTGACGGCGGGCGAACTGGTGCCTAGCCGGGAGTTGAAGAACTTCGATCGACAGTCCCTGTTGCTGTTGGCGGCGATGTCGTTGATCGAGGATGCCAACCAGGGGGAATCCCTGGCGCTCGCGGCCGTCATTGGTGGCACGTCCAACGGTTCGATCGATACCGTCATCCAGTTGATCAAGGAGTCGAACGAAAGTCGTTTTGCATTCCAGGTCAATCCGGCACAGATCCCCAATACCGTCATAAACTCCTCGGTGGGGCAGTTGGCGATCAAATACGGCATCAAGGGTGCCAACGTTTCGCTCTGCGCCAAGGAGCTGAGCTTCTACAGCGCGATGGTGCAAGGGCTGAGATTCGCCAGGCGCGGGGACTGCGAGCGGATCTACGCGACAGCCATGGAAACCTTCAGCGGCGAATTCGGTACTCTTTATGCCGACAGCCATGGGCTGGACGCGGCAGAACGAATCGATACCGCCGCGATTTTCAGTTTCCGAACCTGTTCCAATCCGCAAACGCCGGGGCCGGTGGTCAGGTCCTGCGTTACCGGGCGCTTGTTCCCCGCGAGCGGGGCCAGCCTGGGCGACCTGATACTCACGTTCGCGGCAGGTAATGGGGTGGAGCCTCATAGACTCGGTCGGGTCAGCGTGTCGGTAGCGGATTCGTGGCGGGCCGCCCTGGACGATCTCGGCCAGGCATTCGGGGAGGAACTCGCTGTCCTGCAACGGCCAAAAGCATTGAGCCTGTCCCTGGTGGGTGCCTACCAACTCGCCGACTTGGCGCAGTCGGTCAAGGCCGGCGATGTTGGGGTAATGGCGTGTGTCGATGAGGAAGGCTTCTATGGCATCGCATTGGTGGGGTGTAGCGAAGCCCAGGCCGGTGCTGCCAAGGGTCCAAGTGATTCAGGCAAGGTGGGGTGACGTATGATTCTGGTAGTGAGATGGCTGTTGGTCGGGCTGTTCATCGTCCTGAGCTTCCCATTTTTATGTGTGTTCATGTTGGTCAATCCGAAGAAGAACCGGAACCTGCACGTCGCCTGCCGCGCCTATTCGGTGATCAATCGAATATTTTCGGTTCGTGTCGCTGTCAGGGGCTTCAACACGATTGCCGAGGGCAAGCCGTATATCTACGTGGCCAACCATCAATGCAACTATGACGTGATGATCGTTGCCGAGGCGCTCAAGCCAGGCACGGTCATTGTCGGGAAGGAATCGCTCAAGTGGTTGCCACTGGTGGGGCAACTGTATTGGCTGACCGGCAGCCTGTTCATTGACCGAAGCAATCCGCGGGCCTCGATCCAGAGCATGCGCAAGATGGCCAAGAATGTCGCGGCCAACAATACGTCCCTCTGGATTTTCCCTGAAGGCACCCGGAACAACGGCGGGAACATGTTGCCTTTCAAGAGCGGCGCGTTCCGGCTCGCCAAGGACATGGGAGTGGGGATCGTTCCCGTGACGATCTGCTCCGCTGTCAGGGACGTTGCCTACAATTCTTTGCGCGCCACTGACGTCAGCATCGTCGCCCACCCGCCCATCGAGGCGGATGTCGTGGCAAGCATGAATAGCAAGGACTTGGCGAGCCACACGCGCGAGATCATCAGCAACATGGTCCCAATCGTTTGAGCCAGAAGCTCACACGGCATCCTGTCCAGGCGCGGCGAGCGGGGTCCATGGGAGCAGCGTAAGCAGAAGCGTATTGAGGCGTATGTTTTTGCGTATGGTCCTTTGAGTCATGATCGCGCCTTGGGGCTAGCAAAATGGCGGCGTAGCCCCTCAATGAATTTAATGCTGATCTGCCAATTTTTGTTCCAGGTAGTGAATGTTCACACCACCTTCGCAGAAGCCTTCATCACGAACCAGGTCCCGGTGCAGCGGGATGTTGGTCTTGATGCCGTCGACCACGATTTCGTCCAGGGCATTGCACATGCGCGCCATGGCCTCGTCGCGGGTGGCGCCCCAGGTGATCAGCTTGCCGATCAGCGAGTCGTAGTTGGACGGAACCTTGTAGCCGCTGTACAAGTGCGAATCGACGCGAACGCCGTTGCCGCCTGGAGCATGGAAGTGCTTGACCAAGCCAGGACTCGGGATAAAGGTTCTCGGGTCTTCGGCGTTGATGCGGCACTCCAGGGAGTGGCCGTGCATCTTCACGTCGTCCTGGGTGAAGGACAGCGGGTTGCCAGCGGCAATGCTCAGCATCTCCTTGACGATGTCGATACCGGTGACCATCTCCGAAACCAGGTGCTCTACCTGCACACGAGTGTTCATTTCGATGAAGTAGAAGCGAGCATTCTCGTACAGGAACTCGAAGGTACCGGCACCGCGGTAGCCGATGTCGATGCACGCCTTGACGCAGCGAGCCAGGACTTCCTGGCGTGCGTTTTCGGCCAGGCCCGGTGCCGGCGCTTCTTCCAGCACCTTCTGGTGACGACGTTGCAGCGAGCAGTCGCGGTCGCCCAGGTGGATGGCGTGGCCTTGGCCGTCAGACAGTACCTGTACTTCCACGTGACGTGGGTTGGTCAGGTACTTTTCCAGGTAGACCATCGGGTTGCCGAACCAGGCGCCCGCTTCGGAGCGGGTCTGCCTGGCGGCTTCGATCAGGTCTTCTTCCTTGTGCACCACGCGCATGCCGCGACCACCACCGCCACCGGCGGCCTTGATGATCACCGGGTAACCGACTTCGCGACCAATGCGCAGAGCGGTTTCCTCGTCTTCAGGCAGTGGACCGTCGGAGCCAGGAACGGTTGGCACGCCGGCCGCGATCATGGCGTCCTTGGCCGAAACCTTGTCGCCCATCAGGCGAATGGTTTCGGCTTTGGGGCCGATGAAGGCAAACTTCGATCAACTTGACCAGTTCTTTTACTTTTTCAATGTCCATGCTGCTGCAACCTTATGTTTGGGCTAGGGGGCTTAACGTCGCGTCGAACTATCTGAGGAGGTTGCCCTTGGACGTTTCACGCAGCGTGAGAATCGCCAGCAAGGCACACACCGCAGCACCCGCCATGAAATAGCCGGGCACCAGCAGATTGCCGGTCTTGGTGATAATCGAGGTGACCGCGTAGGGCGTGATCCCGCCCCCCAGGATCGCGCCCAGATTGATGCTGATCGCCATGGCCGTGTAACGCACACGTGTCGGAAATTGCTCGGCGTAAGTGGGGTAGCCCACCGATTGCACAATCGGCATGGGCAGGGTGGCGACAAACATCGCCAGTGCGGCGATCCAGAGACTGCCGCTGTCCATCAGGATCATCATGGGTATCACCAGAGTGGCGTAACCCAGGAAGCCGATGCCCAGCGCCTTCCTGCGACCGATACGGTCCGACAAGCCACCCCAGAACGGCATCATTGCCGCCATGCACAGGCTGATCACTGCAATCACCCAGTAGACTTTGGATTTGTCGAAATGCAGGTAGGTCGTGAGGTAGATGTTCATGAACACCATCCCGATGAAGTAACCCGCATTCTGCGCAGACGCGAAGACGATGACCCGCAGCAGTGCCGGCAGGTTTTTGCCGAATACCTCTTTGACCGGCGCTACCGGTGGCTTCTCCTTCGCAAGGAAAGCTTTGAATTCTGGCGTTTCTTCAACGTTGTGTCGCATGTAAAACGAAAACATAACCAGCGGGATGGACAGGAAGAACGGGATGCGCCAGCCCCATGCCTGCAATTGCTCGGCACTGAGCCGCCCGGTGGTGATACCGCAGACAATCGCCCCGGTGGCGCCACCCACGGCAACGCCCAGCGGTGTGAATGAACCGAAGAATCCGCGTCGGCCGTTTGGAGAGGATTCAGCCACAAATGCCGCGGCGCCTACCACTTCGCCACCGGCGAAGAAGCCTTGGGACAACCGCAACAGCACCAGCAGGATAGGGGCTGCAAGGCCGATCTGCGCGGTGGTAGGCAGCACGCCAATCAGCGCAGTTGCGGTGCCCATCCCGATCACGGTGCTGAGCAGCACCCGACGTCGACCGATACGATCGGCAAGGCGCCCGAGCAGTACGCCGCCTATCGGGCGGACGACAAAGGCGATACCGAACACCGCCAGCGTGGCAAGGAGGGCGGCGGCGGGGTTGTCACCGGGAAAAAACAAAGGCGCGATGATGGTCGCCATGTAGCCGTAGATACTGAACTCATAGTATTCAACGGCGGTGCCGGTGGCCGAAGCCATGGCTGCGCGCTTGGCTATGACGGCCGACTGTGTTGTTCCATCGGTAGCGTTTGCATCGACCTCGATGTGCGGCGAGTGCGTATTTTCAGAAAGAACACGAGACATAAATACCTTCCACTCTGGCCAATGGCCAAAAGAGTTAAGTGGCAGAGGGGCCTGCCTTGAAAGTGACGTACTGAAAACCGGCAGCGCACAGTTCATCCGGGCAGTCAGGCGCCCAGACGCATCCGTAGTTGACTATTCAGCTCTCAGACGAGGTTTTAAGCTCGGCAGTTAAAACGAGGAGATTGATTCGCGAGGCATGGTTGTTTCCTTTTTATTATGGGTAAACGTTGTGGGTGTCACTCAAGTACGCGCACGCGCGGGTTTTTGAATGGTGATGCCTTCTTTGAGCAGTGCTTGCTTGATCGCACTGGCAAACGCTGCAGCGCCGGGCTGGTCGCCGTGTATGCAAAGCGTGTGTGCTTTCACCGGTACCCAGGTCCCTTGGGTGGTGCGCACTTCGCCTAAATGCAGCATGTTCATGACTTGATCGATGGCATCGTGGAGGTTTTCGATCATTGCGCCAGGCTGGTTGCGGGGCGTCAGTGTGCCGTCCTCCTGGTAGCTACGATCGGCAAACACTTCCTGTGCCACGGTCAAACCACAGGCTTGGGCGGCGGTGACCAAGGCACTTCCCGACAAGCCGAAAAGAATCAGGCCCGGATCGATATCCTTGACTGCCCGGCAGATTGCGTCGGCAGTGGGACGGTGCACCGCTGCGAAGTTGTAGAGCGCACCGTGCGGTTTGACATGGCGTAGTTCAACCTTGGCCGCTTGGGTGAACCCCAGCAAGGCGCCAACCTGGTACACGATGAGTTCGTACACTTCATCCTCGGACAGCGTCATCATTCGGCGACCGAAACCTTGCAGGTCGTCAAAGCCTGGATGGGCCCCGACGGCTACGCCCAACTTCGCGGCCAACGCGACGGTCGCTCGCATGGAGCGCGAATCCCCGGCGTGAAACCCGCAGGCGATATTGGCTGAGGTGAGGTGTGGAAGAATCGCCGCATCGTCGCCTGCGCGATAAATGCTGAAGCCTTCGCCAAGGTCGCTGTTGAAATCTATTTCAGGCATTGAAGGCCTCCATCGCTTTGAGCGTGCGAGCGCGGGTTAGCAGCAAGGCTTCGGCGGCGCTCAAATCTATGAGTGAGAATCGCAACTTATCGCCCGGCAGCAACTGCGCCAGCCGAGGTAGATCGACGCTGGCCACTTGGGCAATCCGTGGGTAGCCACCGGTTGTTTGGCGGTCGGCCATCAAGATCAGCGGCTTGCCGCTGGGGGGCACCTGGACGGTGCCGAACGCGACACTTTCCGATAACAGCTCCTTGGGCGATGACAGCGTCAGCGGCGTGCCGTCGAGCCGGTAGCCCATCCGGTCCGAGTCGCCGCTCAAGGTGTACTCATGGTTCACGAAGTGCTCTTGGGACTTTGTGCAAAAGTCTTTCCATTCCCGCCCCGCGATTACTCTGATCGGTTCGCAGGCAACCGCTTCATACAGCCCAAAGCGGGAGCGGGGGCCGAGGCGTGGCGGGTTGGCAAACGATGAGCAGATGGGGATCAAATCCCCGGCTTGCAGTGCACGGCCGCGCAGCCCACCGAACCCGCCCCGGGAATAAGTGCTGGTGCTGTTCATCAGCGGTTGCAACAAAAAACCGCCACCTACCGCCAGGTAGCCGCGAGCGCCCTGTCGCCGTTTGCCGAAACTCAAGGTACTGCCTGGAGAAACCACTGCCGCCACTCCGGGCTTGAGCGGGACCGCATCCAGCTCGGCGCCAAGGTCCGCGCCGGCGAGCGCAATCACGGCCTTGGCCTGAAAGTGCAGCGTTGGGCCTTGGAGGGTCATTTCCAAGGTGCTGAAGGTTCGAGGGTTGCCGACCAGGAGGTTGCACAGGGCATGCGCATCCTCGTCCATCACGCCGGTCACGGGTAGGCCCCAATGCTGGAACCCGTGCCGCCCGGTATCCTGGAAGGTTGAGAGCATGCCGGGTTTGATTACCTTGATGGTCACTTCGCGTTCTCCCGAGCCAACAGATCAAACTCATGGCAGGTAATGGGTACAAATCGAATCTGGTCGCCGCCCTGTAAAAGACACGGCGGTTCATCCAAAGGGGAAAACATCGGCAGCGGGGTTCGCCCTATAAGGTTCCAGCCACCGGGGAGATCGGCCGGGTAAATCACACTCTGTCGGTTGGCGATGCCGATGCTGCCCTGTTTGACAAGCGTGCGCGGTGTCGCGCGACGCGGCAGCGACAGGGCGCTGTCGTGCATGCCGATGTAGGGATGGCCTGGGGCGAAACCGACCATCAATACATCCAGCCAGTCGGCCGTGTGAGCGGCGATGACCTCGTTGGCGGTCAGGCCGCAGGCCTGCGCGATGTCTTCAAGGTCCGGGGCATATTGCGGGTCGTAGCACACGGGAATGTCGAAGCGGGTGCCGGTCGTTGCGGCAGCACCGTGCGAATCCTTGAGACGCTCGGTCACCAGCTTGCAGATCGATGTGTAGGGCGACATGTCGGGGAAGTGGGAGGCAATCAATTCAGGCGAGTAATGAACGCCTACTGTCACCATTGCAGACACAACATCCGTGACGCCCGGCAGCAGGCCTTGAGCGCATAGGGCACGTAACTGACTGCCGATTGAGGTCAATGGAAAATACGTTGCCCAATACCAGGATCACGCAGCGATCGCCGCAAGGCTCGAACTGCATTGATCGCACGTATTGTCAGGGCGGGGAGGCGCTACTGACGGCTTATTCAGGGTGCAATTGAGGTCGGACATAGTGTTCTCTATCCTCATGCGGCAGGCTGAGCATCGGCCAGGCGCGCGCAGCAGGACGGGAAAGCACAGGCTTTCTGCACATGTCCGACGCAACACAGCAAGGCTTCACGACTTGAAAGTACGCCGTCGCTCTGATGGCGACGGTCGCTTGAACAACGTATTACTTGGCGAAGAGCTGGCTCATATCCTTGAACGCCTTGAACTCCAGCGCGTTGCCGCACGGGTCGAACAAGAACATCGTGGCCTGCTCGCCGACCTGGCCTTTAAAGCGAATGTAGGGCTCGATCACGAATTGGGTGCCGAAGGATTTCAGACGCTCGGCCAGCGCTTCCCATTGCGCCCATTCCAGGATGATGCCGAAGTGCGGAACCGGTACGTCGTGACCGTCTACCGGGTTGCTGTGCACGCTTTCCTGCGAAGCAGTCTTCGGGTGTTCGTGGATAACCAGCTGGTGGCCGTAGAAATCGAAATCCACCCATTGGTTGCTGGAACGGCCCTCGGCAAGGCCAAACACTTCACCGTAAAAGGTGCGCGTAGCGGCCAGGTCATACACAGGGATTGCGAGGTGGAAAGGAGAGAGGCTCACGGTGATTTCCTATTGATTTGTTTTGATCTGAATCAATTCTTATCCGGAAACCCCGTGGGTAAAAGCGGAAATTCTGTGTCCTGAGCACGAATAATTTTGATGGTTCACGCTGTTATTTAGGCTTTTGCACCATAGTTGTTCGTGTCGCACCACAACGGTTCGCTTTCGGATTGGAAAGCTCGCGCAACGACGATTGTTTTCCGATGCAGGCATGCCCTGGACGGGAATCACAGCGCCTCAAAAAGGCAGGCCCGGAAGATATTGAACAGCGGAGAATGCTTTTGCCGATATTTCGAGACCAGTACGATCTCCCTGAAAAAAGTGAGTTTGCGCAATTCCAGCACCCTGACTTCTTCGGCATGTTCGAGCCATAAACCCGCCTTGGGGACCAGTGAAACACCCAGGCCACTGCGCACCATTTTCACAATGGCATCCAGTTCATCGAGCTCCAGAGCCTGGTGCACATGTATTTTTTGCTGTTTGAGAAACTGGGTGACCAGGCGCCCCCCAAACGATCCTCGGTCATACCGCACAAAGGGCTGTTCGGCGAGAATCGCCAGCGGGTCGTCACCCTGCACATCTTTGGACGCGATCAATACGAACGCCTCGCGCGCGATGACTTCGGCATGCAAATCCTTGGGAAGGGAAAACGGCGGTTTGATCATGATGGCCAAGTCCAGCTCGCCGGCGTCCACTTGGCTGAGCAGGTTCAAAGACACACCCGGTACAAGGTTGGTTTCGATAAAGGGGGCTTGTGATTTCAAGGCCACCAGCGCCTGGGGGAGGAGGCCGGTCTGAACCGTGCCGATCGCGCCAATACGCAGTGCCCCATGAAAGTCATTGCCGCTGTCGGCGGCCCCCATTCGAAGAAAAAGCTGGAGGATTTCTTCTGCCAACGGGATCGCACGTTGGCCCGCTGAATTAAGCGTGGCTGAGCGACCGGTGCGATCGAACAGTTTGACGCCCAATGTGTCCTCAAGACTTTTGATCTGTGCGCTGACCGCAGACTGAGTCAGCCCAACCTGCTGGCCCGCCGCTGCGAACGTTCCCCGTTGCGCAACGCAGATGAAGGTCTTCAATTCTCTGATCATGTCGAACCTTGAACCATGGGTGGGTGTTCGCGCAGAGGGTAGTCACTTTTAATCCGATTACCAACAGTGGCGCGCGCAACTGGAGTCCACCGGCATGCAGGCATCCATCGAAGTGGGTTTGCGTAGCCAGGCAGGCATCCGATCAGTGGCTTTCTCCAGGCGTTGAGCGAGGGCGCAGGAACCAATCCAAGTGTTTTGCTGCCAACGGGCTCACGACAAAGACAATGAGGCTTACTGTGATTGGCGTTAGAACCAGTGTTCGATGCCACACCGCCCATTTGTCAGCCAGCGAGCTCAATGCGTAAAGCAAAAGTGTCACGATGGGGTACACGAATACCATCATTACAATTGCCATTCTGACTTTGGATGGCCTGATCGGAACGAAGACGGGGCCGTCGCTTGCTTTCAGACACTTTGAATGGCAGGTCATGGACTTGGGCGTGTTCAAATCACTGGTCTCCTAGTACTCGGCGCTAGGCCGCTGGCGAAAACTCTTGTACCAGGCGTCAAGGCGCGGATGATCGGCACCGAAGGCTTGGTCGAACCTCTCCCGGCACGTTTGGAAAATTGAAAACACCGTACAGTCAGCGATCGTAGGACTGGCTCCTGCCAGAAACTCTTTATCTCCGAGCTTCGTCTCCAGGACATCCAATATTTCGGTGACGTACCCAAAGAGCTTGTCAGCCACCTGCGCTGACGGGGAGGGTTCCTTGGCAGGAAAGGATTGAGTAACGTTCCATAGCCAAAGCTGGGACCGGACCACCAGATCAGTGCCCAGGCGTTCAAGCGACCTGATTTCTGATCGGGAAATGGCATCCGTCCCAATCATTGGCATGTCGGGATACAGCTCCTCCAGATACTCGACGATGGCGGCGGAGTCGGTGATCGCCGCACCCTCATCCGTGACAAGTGTCGGGGCTCGTCCGCTGGGATTGATTGCGAGGTATTCGTGTGACTTGTGCTCGCCTCCCGCGTAATCAAGTTCATATCGTGGAACGTCTATTCCCTTTTCGTTCAGGTAGATGATGACGCGCCGCGGATTCGTCCCCTTTTGAAATTGGTAGAGCAGCATACGATCCAACCTCCCGAGTTTTGCTTTTCGTTCACTTCGAGCCCCGGAGATTACTCGCAATATATCCTGTTACAATGGGGTATTTATGCTGTTACTAAAGTAATGCTTTTGCGAGGTGTGAAGTGACGGCTGATCGATTAACGCGCGTGCCGGCCAGGCAGGCGCTGTCGGACTTCATCCGCCAGTGTCGCGAGCGTACGTCTCCAGAATCGCTTGGCCTGCCGCAGGGACGCCGCCGTCGAACCACAGGCCTACGACGTGAGGAAGTCGCCGCGTTGGCGGGTGTCGGCTTGACCTGGTACACCTGGTTCGAGCAGGGACGCGACATAGCGGTATCGGACGACTTCCTCCAGCGATTGGCGCGAGGGCTTCGCCTTGACCGAGCCGAACGGGAGCACCTTTTTGCGCTGGCGGGCCGTGAGACATTTGCGGATGGGGCTGACAGTGCCGAGCTTCCTCAGTCACTGGTAACGATGATCAATGCTCTCGATCAAGCCGCCTACATAATGGACAGCTCTTGGGACGTGCTGGCCCATAACGAAGCGGCAAGGATCCTGTTTGAAGACTTCACGTTGCCGCGCCCGAATATGCTGCGCATCGTCTTCTTTTCCGACCACTACCGGCAGAAGATTCAAGACTGGCAGTTCGCCGCGAGGCTGGTACTGCTCAAGGCGCGCCATGACTATCTGACGGGAGGGAAGAGTCCGGTTCTGAAGTCCATCCTCAACGAGGTTCTTCAAGCCGTCCCACAAACGATGGAGTGGTGGGATGATCCTGAAATCCTCCCGATCGGCGATACGGACATTACGCTGCGCGATGCACAGGGCTGCTGGCGAAGCTATCGCATCAACATTCTTGTTTCCAAGGACAGGCCTGGCCTTCGCATCGCCTTTTACGATGAAGAAACATAAAGCGGCCAGCCTTTCAGTGTGGCCGTGGACTATCACGTCAGGTCAATGCAGGTTGTTGTCGTTGATGTCAGTTCCAGGGAGGGCGGTGTCCAACAGCTCCATGGCAAGTTATTTCAATGAGTTGTACAGCGTTTGCGAGTCTCATTGCTGACTGCGCTTCGAGGCCACAAGGGAACAAACCAAACACGGCTTGGGCTGAGTCCGACGCTCCAGGTGCGCCACATTTAGGTCGTGCGGGCGTTGGCAACAGACCCGACGACATAGTTCAACGCCAGCCGACCGCCATCGGCATACAGGGTCTGGCCAGTGATGTAGCTGGCATCCGGGCCGGCCAGGAAGACGGCGATGCCTGCAATTTCGGATGGCTCGCCGAATCGCCCCATCGGTGTTCGCGAGAGCATGATTTGGCGCGCGTTTTCATCCAGATGTTCCGTCAACGGGGAGTCAGTCGGACCGGGACCAATGGCATTGACCCGAATCCCGTGCGGAGCCATGGCCAGCGCCATGGTTTTGGTCAGCATGCCGAGACCGGCCTTGCTCACACAGTAGGCAAAGGATTCGGCGACACCCAGTACGGCACCCACTGAGGATATGTGGATGATCGTCCCGCGACGCTCAGTGGCAAGCATTCGCTGCGCGACGAACTTTCCGACGAGGTAAGGGCCAATCAGGTTCACGCCCAAGACGTTCTTGAAGTCTGCCGTTTCGCTGATGTGGAAGGCGTTGCTCGGGCCTGTGATGCCGGCCGAACATACTGCAATGTCGATAGGCCCCGCCAATTGCTCGGCCCTGTCTACCAAGCTTTCGACCTGGGTTTCGTCGGCGGCATCGCAGTGGATGAACCAGGCCTGGTAGCCCTCGGCGACTATTCTTTGCGCTTCGAGCCGGCCCTGTTCGGCCTGTATATCGCAGAGTATTACCTTGGCGCCTTCCCGGGCGTAACGTTGGGCGATTGCCAGGCCAATACCTCCGCTGGCACCGGTGACGATGGCGACTTTGCCTTGCATGGACATGATTGCTCCTCAGGTCAGTGGCGGGGATGTACACCCCTGTGGATTTACTTCAGGTCGTGATCGATTCGCTGCTGGCAGAGTCGATCCAGCTGGAGAGTCTGTCAGCCAGCGCGCGGTCAGCCAGTTCGACGAAGTAGCCCAGTTGTTGCACGGTATCCAGGTGGACGATTGCCGGTGTGCCCTGGTCTGTCAGTGTGCTGAGGGTCTCGAAGCAGGCTTCGACGCCACCCGGACGCTGGGTGAGATCGTCGGTAGCATAGCCGAGGTGTGTTGACACGCACCGGTGCCAGTTCCAGCGCCAGAGCGCGAGCCGGTGCTTCCATCGCCGCCGATGCGGCGGCGAGCACGGCGGTGCCGTAAGCGTTCGGTCGATCTGCCAGGGAGCCGGAAATGAACGTGATCGAGCCGTCTTTTGCCAGCCTTTCACCAAGCACGCGAATCGCATTGATCGACGCCCAGATGCGTTCATCGAAGGCGCGGTGCAGGTAGTCGAGATCAGCCGCCAGCACGGTGCCGGCAAACGTGCGCTGCGGATTCTGCGAGAAGTCGAAGACATTGATCAGGCAGCAGTCGCTTCCCGAGCCGAGCCCTGCGGCGTCCTGAAAGTGACGGCTCCGTTGCCGATTCGCGTCTGGTTTCGCGGCCTCTGGGACCCCACCGAATCGGTGCGTTTGCATCACCTCGCTACCTCCAGCGCAAAGGCATCCCTGTAACGGCGGAAGATCTTGCGGGCCATGAATGCGTGAATTTTCGCTACCAGAGCACGGGGCAGAGTTTGAGATGGCCTTATGAGACGGATAACAAGCAGCTTGAGCTGGCGCCAGATTCAGCGTTTACCGTTGATGTCAGCGATGCGGTAGCGGCGGTACTTGCCGCAGGAGGCGGTATCGGCATCACACCGCATTATGTGGCCGCGCCTTATGTGCGTCGGGGAGAACTGGTGCCGATCCTCCCACAGTTCACCGTGGAACGGTTCGTCATCACTGCTTTATGGCCGCAAAGTCGTCGAGGAAGCCCCAACGTAAAGGCATTCATTGCATTTCTGATTGAGCTGTTCCCTTCAACGCCATCTTGGGATGAAGTCATCAGCCAAGTCCTGGCGCGTGACTAATTGAAAGTGATTATCACTTGATATAGTCTCGCGTTTCTTCCTCGTTTGAGTCATTTGCGTGTCCCGGCCACCCGATCCTCATTCCGCCGACGGCCAGTTCGAGAACCATTCCAGCGAACTGCTGCGCTTCCTCACGCGGCAGGTGAAGTGCGAAGAATTGGCGGCCGACCTGCGCCAGGAGACTTGGTTGCGCTTTCGCCGGCGCGGGTCCGGGGAGGAGATCGGCAATCTTCGTGCCTTCCTCTATCGCATCGCGCGCAACCTGATCATTGACTACCGCCGTCAGCAAAAAACGCGCCCCCTCGAGGAGCAGATATCCATCGAATTGGTCAGTGCCCAGCCGGGTCCGGAGCGTGCGGCAAGCGACGCCCAGCGCCTGGAGCAACTGCAGCGCGTCGTCCAGGGTTTGCCACCGCATCTGCGCCAGGCGTTGCTGTGGAATCGCCTGGACGGGCTGACCCAACGTGAAATCGGCGAGCGCCTGGGTGTCTCGGAAAGCATGGCCGGACGCTATATCCTCAAGGCCCTCGAACACTGCCAGCAGCAGATGGACCCGCAGCCGTGACTCAACCTTCGCTTCTCGATCAGGCCCGGCAATGGCAGGTGCTGCTGCATTCTGGCCGCGCCACCGCTGCCGATCGCAATGCCGCGCAAGCCTGGCGCGATGCAGCGCCCGAGCACGA
The DNA here is from genome assembly GCF_022952855.1 of Pseudomonas sp. RGM2987. GTDB lineage: Bacteria > Pseudomonadota > Gammaproteobacteria > Pseudomonadales > Pseudomonadaceae > Aquipseudomonas. The sequence continues at coordinate 63,393 of NZ_JALJDX010000210.1, forward strand.
GCAGGCGTTGCGTGAGGTGGAAGGGCTGTGGTCGTTGCTCGGCCAGATAGAGCGTCCGGCCCAGCCGCCTCAGGTACGCGTGATGCGTCGCCATCGACGTTGGGCGGCTCCGCTGGCCTGCGCCGCGATGCTGTTGCTCGCCCTGTGGCTACCGCGCGGCACCTGGATCGGCCTGTATGCCGATATCAGCACCCAGCCGGGCGAGGTGCGCGAGTTGCGTCTGGCCGATGGTTCGCTGTTGACGCTCAACGGCGATTCGGCGCTGGATTGGCGGTTTGTCGACGGTCGCCGCGAGGTCAGGCTGTACCGCGGCGAGGCGGATTTCCAGGTAGCCCATGACCCGGCTCGACCGTTCATTGTCAGTGCCGGCGAAGCGCGCATACGCGTCACCGGCACGCGCTTTGATGTGCGTCTGGAGGAGGGCGGTGTCGACCTCGCGGTAAGCGAGGGCCGAGTGTTGGCCTCCAGCGAGGGGCGCCAGCCGCTGGCGGTGGTCGGCGGGCAGCAGGTGCGGTGGCGCGGCGGCGAGCTACAGGCGCCGCAGGCACTGGATGCGCGTCAGCGCTTGGGTTGGCAGCGCGGCAAGCTCGTCTTCCGCGACCGACCGCTGGAGCAGGTGTTCGTCGAGCTTGAGCGCAGCCAGTCTGCCCGGGTGCTGTTTGTCGACGAAGCCGCTCGCGGGCTACAGGTGACCGGTGTATTCGCCCTTGACGATCCGCAGGCGGTATTGCGTGCTGTGGAAAACACCTTGCCTGTGCGTCTGGTGCGCCTGCCGGGGTTGATTCTGGTTACGTCACGCCGCTGAGATCCGCGCCACGCCTGTACTTCAAAAAAAGAAAATATTCAGGCGACGATGGTTCAGAAATCATCGCCGCCTTCGTCTTCCGTTCCTGCAAATGCGACTTCTTCGTATTGATAGCCAAGGACATCAGCATGCGGTCGACTTCCTTCCTCGCGGCGCTAGCCGTTCTACCCCTGGCCATGACTGCTGCACAGGCGCAAGCCGTCGAGCTCGACGTGCCTGCCCAGCAGCTTGACGCGGCGCTCACCGATTTCGCCGAGCAGGCCGACGTGCGCCTGCTCTATGACGCCGGCCTGACCCGTGGCAGCGGCGTGGTGCCGGCGCTCAAGGGCGATTATTCGGTGGTCGACGGCTTGCAGCGGTTGTTGGAGGGCAGCGGCCTGACCTTCCAGACCGGCAACGACGGCACCTTCACCCTGGTGCCGCTGCCCGAGCAGGGCGTGCTGGAACTGGGTTCGATCAACATCAGTGGGATTGCCGAAGACCGTGTCGACCTGCCGGCCGAATACGCCGGTGGGGAGGCGGCGCGCGGTGCCCGCATCGGCGTGCTGGGCAACCAGGACATGCAGGATGTGCCTTTCGCCTTCTCCAGCTACACCTCCGAGCTGATAGAAAAGCGCCAGGCGCAGACCCTGGCCGATGTGCTGGCCAGCGATCCTGGCGTGCGTCAGTCGTTCGGCTTCGGCAACTTCTCCCAGGTGTTCGTCGTACGCGGGTTCCAGCTGTTCAGCGACGATATTGCCTTCAACGGGTTGTACGGCATTCTGCCGCGACAGATCATCTCCACCGAGTCGGTCGAGCGGGTCGAGGTGTTCAAGGGGGCCAACGCCTTTGTCAACGGCGTATCGCCGTCGGGCAGCGGTGTCGGCGGGGCGATCAACGTGGTCTCCAAGCGTGCCGAGGACACCCCCACGCGCAGCGCCACCCTGGACTATTCCAGCGACAACCGGGTAGGTGGGCATCTCGACCTGGGCCAGCGCTTCGGCGAGGACAACCGCTTTGGCGTGAGGGTGAACCTGGCCCAGCGCGAGGGTGAGACAGCGGTGGACGGTGAGCACTCGCGCTTCAGTCTGGCCACCCTCGGTCTGGACTACCGCGATGATCGTCTGCGACTGTCTGCGGATCTCGGTTACCAGAAGCAACGGGTCAATGAGGGCCGCTCGGTGGTCTACCTGACCACGACGGGGCCCACCAGTACACTCAACGGCAAGACGCCGTCGGCACCCGACTCCAACCATAACTACGCGCAACCCTGGAGCTGGTCGCAGCTCGAAGACACCTATGGCATGTTCAGCGCCGAATACGACCTGTCGCCCACCTGGACCGCCTACCTGAGCGCAGGCGGAAAATACACGCGGGAGAACGGTGTCTACGCCTCCAACTACGTCTACGGCGCGAATGGCGACGCACGTATCGGCCGGCTCTATTCGCCGTTGGACCAGGAGACCCTGAGCGCCGTCACGGGGCTGCGCGGCGAACTCATGACCGGGCCGGTCAGCCACCACATCAACCTAGCCGCCAACGGCATCTGGCAGGAGAAGCGCAACGCGTTCGAGTCCACCGCGGCGGGCAGTCGCGGCTTCGGTAATCTGTACGAGGGCCAGCCCGTCGCCGAGCCGCCGGCCACCAGCGTTTCCGGCGATATCCACGACCCGGACACCGTCGCCAAGGTGCAGAACCGCAGCCTGGCGGTGTCCGACACCCTGGGTTTTCTCGATGATCGTGTGCTGTTGACCCTGGGCGTGCGCCGCCAGTCCATCGGCTCCGATGCCTGGAGCGCGGCCAGCGGTGCCCGCACCGCCAACTATCAGGAAAGCATTACCACGCCGGCCTATGGTCTCGTGATCAAGCCCACCGAGTACCTGTCGCTCTATGCCAACCGCGTCGAGTCTCTGCAGCAGGGTCCGACCGCGCCGGTCGCCGCGCTCAACAACGGCGAGATGTTCGCGCCCTATCGCTCTAAGCAGACTGAGGTGGGCGCCAAGCTCGACTGGGGCACCTTCGGCGGTAGCCTCAGCCTATTCCGCATCGAACAGCCACAGGGCGTGCTCGGCGGCGACGGCTACTACCGGGTGGATGCCGAGCAGCGCAATCGCGGCGTGGAGCTGAGCCTGTTCGGCGAGCCGCTGGACGGCCTGCGCCTGCTGAGCGGCGCCACCTGGACCAAAGCCGAGCTGCGCGGCACCGCTGGCGGTCGCGACGATGGCAACCAAGCGGTGGGGGTGCCGCAATTCCAGTTCAATCTGGGCGCCGACTGGGATGTGCCCGGCTTGCCCGGGGTGACCCTGAACGGCCTGCTACTGCGCACCGGCGGCCAGTTCGTGGACAGCGCCAACGAATACAGCATCCCCGCCTGGACCCGCGTCGACCTGGGCGCGCGCTATCGGACGAAAATGGAGGGCCGCGCACTGACCTTCAACGCGATGCTGGAAAACGTCGCCGACGAGAACTACTGGGCCTCGGCCAACGGCGGCTATCTGACCCAAGGTGCACCGCGCACGCTTAAAGTGTCGGCCACCGTTGATTTCTGATGTGGCTGCATGGAAAGACTCGCTTAAAAGGCTAGAACGGGTGTCCACTTCAATAAGCGGACACCATCGCCCTTGACGCTGGAGCTTGGAAGGTGTGTTCCCGGAGCGCTTGGAGCGGCCAAACAATCGAGCATTTCGGCACTTCCAGCGAGCATTCCGGCACAGTAGCCACTCTTTGTTCAACTTAGACTCCAACTCTACTTAAAGACCCGATGGAGTCGCGATGAAGATCAGATTAGCCCTGCCTGCACTTTCCATGGCGGTAGCACTCAGTGGATATGCCGCCGATTTCTCACTGACCAGCCAGGATATTGCCGACAATCGCCCGCTGACCCAGCGCGAAGTGTTCCAAGGCTTCGGTTGTGAAGGTGGCAACACTTCTCCTGAGCTTTCCTGGGCAAACGCTCCCGCAGGAACTAGAAGCTACGCGATCACGGTTTATGATCCCGATGCACCGACCGGCAGCGGTTGGTGGCACTGGACGGTGGTTAACCTGCCGGCTTCTATCCATAGTTTGCCAAGAGACGTGGGAGCGAAGCTGCCTGCCGGTGCAGTACAGGGGCGAACCGATTATGGCCAACCGGGATTTGGCGGGGCTTGCCCACCTGTAGGGGATAAACCCCATCGATATCAATTCACCGTATGGGCATTGAAAGTAGATAAACTGCCACTCGACAGTGAGGCCAGCGGCGCCTTGGTTGGGTACATGCTCAACGCCAACGCCCTGGCCAAAGCGAGCATTACTCCAACTTACGGACGTTAAGAACGATGCGCCCTTGTGACGGCATACAGCACCGGGAAAATATTATCGATGCGTGTGTCATACGGGCGCGACAGCCACTGATCTTGCCAAGAGTGCCGGTGTTCGTGACCACCGTGTGCCGAGTGCGGCAAGGGGGAAAACTGTTGCAGTGGGATGATCGGGAGATGCGCGCCGGGCCGCAGCATCTGATTCTGATGCCGGCCGGGCGCGAGCTTGGTATCTCGAACTTCCCCGGACATAACGGTCACTACGTCGCCGATGCAGTCACCTTTCCCACTTCGACATTGCGTAACTTCAGCACCCGATATAGTCAGCAGATCATGAGCCGGCATGCTGTACTGAACACCGATCTATGCGTCCCTCTGGACCGGCACACAACACAGGCTTGGGATCAGTTGTTGGCCGCGATCCATGCAAACTCCCCGGACGCATTACGTGCGCTCTATGGGGAAGCGATTCTTCTGAGCCTGTGCCTTGCCGGCCAGGTCGGGCCTCTGCTGATGGGGCGCAACGATCCAATTTGTGAACGTGTGCAGCAGATCGTCATGGGCAGCCCGGAGAGAGACTGGACGGTTGCGAGCGTTGCACAACGTCTGAATCTGGGCGAGTCGACGTTGCGTCGCCAGTTGTCGAATGAGGGGGACAGTTTCAGAAGCATTCTGGAGAGCGTTCGACTGGCAACAGCGTTGCAATGGTTGCAGACAACTACTCGTCCTATTGGAGAAATTGCCGGCGCCTGCGGTTACGCCTCGGCCTCACGTTTTGCGGTGCGCTTTCGCTCACACTATGGTCTGTCGCCACGTGAATTGCGGGCAGGGATTTAAGCCTGAAACGCTGCGCTACGATTAGGGTTTGCCTCTGTAGGCGCTTGGTATCAGCTCAAATAAAAAAGCCACTTCATCTCCTCTGGCCGTTGGAGCCGTTATGCAGACTTCACTGGATCATTTAGTCATCGTGGCGCCGACGTTGGACGCGGGTGGCCGCTTCGTGAGTCAACGATTGGGTGTGGAACTTCAACAAGGTGGCTGTCATCCGCTTATGGGAACCCACAACACACTGCTGCGACTGGGGACGAGTTTCTATCTGGAAGTGATCGCTATCAACCCGACGGCCCCTCCGGTAGAGCGGCCTCGCTGGTTTGCCTTGGACCGGCTACCCGACAACGCGTCTGCTCGGCTGGCCCATTGGGTTGCTAAAGCCGACACCCTGAAATCGCTTGACCCGAGGTTCGCAGAGATCGTCGGCCAACCACAGCCGATGACCCGAGGTGAGTTGTGCTGGGAAATTACGATTCCAGCGGACGGTGGATTGCCTTTGGAGGGCGCCGCCCCCAGCCTGATTCAATGGGGACAGCCGGCGCACCCTGCAACGATGCTTGAAGACAAAGGTTGCTCATTGCAGATGCTCGATATTTTCCATCCTGCTCCCGAGAGGATCAGCCACCTGCTCGATGCCATGAATTTTTCCGGGCCGGCTCGGCTTCATCGATGCGATAGCCTTGAGACGTCACGCTTGGTTGCCTGTATCGAAACACCAGGTGGCCTCAGGAATTTATAGAGCGACATTGCATCCTTACGGGGTGCAAATAAACATGTGCCGGGCGCATCTGTTTAATGACACTCAGCGTTACGTCCGAAAGGCTACGAAACCTTGCGTCCTTCCTTACGCGTGCGTCAGAATCCGCCGGCTTGTGCGCTTTTCCACCGGGCTCTATCGTTTGCCTGCCACTGCCCATCAGTGGTCGGGTTTAGTAGCCCGGATGGTTTTAGAGGTGCATAGGTACCATTCAGTCAGGATATCCATTCCTGCATTTAATGGCGGTTGTGCGCAGGGCGCTCTCGGGCGCGCCGGCCTTGCTAATTCCTCCGGTCTACTAACCTGCGTACTGCCGCCACCCTTCTTTTAGTAGGGAACGGTTGCGGCCCAACCTACGGAATTAGACATATGTTCAAAGTAACTCCCAACCCCCCGGACATCGGTCCGGTACCCTTCGACGCCTCTCTCGATCCTCAGAAACTAAAAGAGGCGGCCGACCGCGCACTCAACTTCTACCTCAACCCGGGGGCGACGAAAACGCAGATACCGCCCCGCAAACCCAGCGCTATCTTCACCATCGACGCAGCGGTGGATGACGAAACGTTGCTCGTCGAGGCATGCGAATCCCTGGCATCCGCCAGTGTGTTGGTCAACGATCTCGCCGAGTTGACCGACAGCCCACGACGCCAAACGATGCTGGTGCTGCAACGGGTCATCATGTTGAGTGAGTTAGCGGTCAATCGCGTACTGGATAACCACAAGCCTGGGTAGCAGCCAGGTAATGGAGTGAGGGCGCTTGCGCCCTCACGCAAAGCATTCAAAGATCGCCCAGGATTTCTATAGGCACATTCCTGAGCGCAATAGCGGGTAGCAAGGCACCGAAAGGTAACCGTCCGGCCAACTTCTGGCGGACATTGCGCCGAACCTTTCCCCGCATCGATTAATGAATTACTGGTTTGAAAATGATGCTCGGCTCAACCTCGGGTTGCTGGCGGATCTGGCCCATCATCGCTGTCGTGGTGTGAAAGTATTTCTCGCGTCCAATCAGGAACACCTTCGCGCACATTTTTTGATGAAGTCCCTCGGTCTGGATCACCACTGCGACGGCATCTTTTACTCGGCGGCGCTGGCTTGCCGAAAGCCAAGCCTTGATTTTTATAAAAAGGTCACCGAATTGTCCGGCTTTCTACCAGAGCAATTACTGTTGATAGATGATACCCAGGCCAATGTTCAAGCCGCCCGTGAGTCGGGGTGGCATGCTATTCATTGGACGAGGTCTAGCAAGCTGGAAGCGCGGATTAGCGATCTACCAGTAATAGGCAAGGATTTACCAGGCACCCAATAACAGCAGCAGGCCAGCACGACCTGCTGCATTGACGGTGGCGTGACCAAAGCCAGCGAGACCGGCCTGTTGTAAACGCTGACCGCTATTGCACTGAGGGAGCGGGTATCAGCCTGCGTGAGCCCCGCGGCTCAGGCGCAATTCGGCACACAGTCCGCCGCCTTCGCGGTTGCTCAGGGTCAAGGCGCCGCCCATGGCGATTGCCAGTTGCTGGGCGATCGCCAGCCCCAGGCCGGTGCCGCCGGTTTCGCGATTGCGCGAGCTTTCCACCCGATAGAAAGGCTTGAGCACTTCGGCCAGTTCCTGGTCCTTGATGCCCGGGCCGCGGTCCAGTACCTGGATGCTCAACTGCCCGTTGCCGGCGAGTTGCACCTGGATCTGCGCCGCGCCGGCGAATTTCAAGGCGTTATCCACCAGATTGACCAGCACCCGCCGCAAGGCATGGGGGCGGGTGTCGATCACCGCCGCGTTTTTCCCGCACAGTTGCACGTCCTTGCCAGTGTCTTGATAGTCGAACACCAGGCTGTCGAGAAAGGCATCCAGGTTCAGACGGCAGCTGGCCTCGGTGGCGCCATGGATGCTGCGGGCATAGGCCACGCCCTCACGCACCAGGTGCTCCATTTCACTCAAGTCGCTGTACAGCTTGTCCTTCTCCAGGCCTTCATCCATGAACTCGGCGCGCAGCTTCATGCGCGTGATGGGCGTCTGCAGGTCATGGGAAATCGCCGCCAGCAGCTGCATGCGCTCCTTGAGATAAGCGCCGATGCGGTCTTGCATGGCATTGAATGCCTTGGCGGCGTGCACCACTTCGGTCGGGCCTTGCTCCTCCAGGCGTACGCTATGGGCGTTCGGGTCGAGGGTTTCCACTGCCTCGGCCAAGCGGGTTAGGGGACCGACGGCGATGCGTACGGCCAGCCAGGTGCAGCCGATCAACAGCGCCAACTGGCCCAGCAACACCGCTGGCAGCCAGGGGGAGAGAGGCATCATTTCCGGACGTACATCGATGGTCAGCGGACTGCCGTCGCTCAGGCGCAGATGAGCCTGATAGTGTTTCTTGGGGCCCGGAATATCAGTGAACGTCAGGGCGTAGGACTGGCCGATGGCTTCCTGGATCGAACTCACCGACACCGGCGCATCGTCCGGGAGCATCGGCTGGCCAGGCTGGCCTTTATCGAGCAGGTAACCGTAGTTGCGCCGGGTCAGTTTCGGGAGCCAGGCCTGGCGCTTGTCGGCAGACAGATGGTCGAGGATGGCGACGGAGGTCGAGACGTCGGTCTCCAGGTTGCTGAGCATGGTGGTCTTTGCGGTCTGGTAGCGCTCGTAGTACTGGGCGCCAAAGGACAAACCCTGGGCCAGGATCAGGCCGATCAGGAAGATCAGCGACAGCCTCGACGCGAGCGTGCGCGGCCAGCGCAGTGAAAGTCTCATACCGAAGCCTCGAGGATTTCCACCGGCAGCGAGAATACATAACCTTCGCTGCGCACGGTCTTGATGTAGGCCGGCTCCCGTGCATCATCCAGCAGGCGCTGGCGCAAGCGACTGACCAGCAGGTCGATGGAACGGTCGAACAGATCGGCGTCGCGGCCCTGGGTCAGGTTGAGCAACTGGTCACGGTTGAGCACCCGCTGCGGGTGGTCGAGGAATACCCGCAGCAAACGGTACTCGGCGCCGCTCAGGGCGACCATGGTGCCGTCGGTGTCCAGCAGGTGGCGGGCGGTCGTGTCCAGGCGCCAGCGGCCGAACGCCAGCAGCCGACCGCTTTCGGTGACCACCAGGTTGGGCGGCAGCATGCGCGTACGCCGCAGCACTGCGTTGATACGCGCCAGCAGTTCACGGGCGGCGAAGGGCTTGACCAGGTAGTCGTCGGCGCCCATTTCCAGGCCGATGATGCGGTCGGTCTCGTCGTTGCGGGCAGTGAGCATCAGCACCGGGGTGGCCTTGTGCTTGCCGGCGCGCAGCTCCCGGCACAGCACCAGCCCGTCGTCACCCGGCATCATGATGTCCAGCACGATCAGGTCCACCGGAGTGGTTTCCAGGAACGCGCGCATCTGCCGGCCATCGGCGACGACCGTGGTGCGCAAGCCGTTCTTCTTCAGATAGTTGCCCACCAGCTCTCTGATCTCGCGATCGTCATCCACTATCAACACGTGATCGACATGATCCATGGTGCCCAGCCCTCTTGGCGTTTCGTTGTGGTCAGTCTACAGGCCCCGGCCGGCCCGGCTCGCGGCGGTTTGTATTGCAGTGTATCTGGCGCGTAGCGGATACACAGCGATGCAAAAAGCCAGCGGGCTCGATACAGACGCGATACCTCAAGGGCCTTCAATAGCTTCCATCGAGGCGCCACGGCAGACCTCGGCAGCAAACCATCTATTGAACGAATCGAGGACACCGCCATGAACACCAAAGCCATCTACGCCGCTTGCCTTTTCGCCGCGCTGAACATCTGCACCCTGTCGGCCCGGGCCGAGAGCAATGTCCAGGCGCAAACCTACCGCTACGGCACCCACCTGGATATCCAGAAGGTGCTTTCGCTTTCCGAAGACCCGGAGCCGGCCTGCGGCGTGGTCAACGCCCACATGACCTACCTGGACTCGGCAGGCCGCCAGCAAGCGCTGGACTACCGCAAGCTTGCCGACAATTGCAGTGACGGCAACTGAGACCAAGGTGTCAGGGCCCGTGGCGAGGGAGCTTGCTCCCGCTGGGTTGCGAAGCGACCCCAAAGCCAGCCGCCTCGGTATGCCTGATTGATTGAGGTGATTGTTGTTGGGGCTGCTGTGCAGCCCAACGGGAGCAAGCTCCCTCGCCACAGAAGCCTTCGCGGGTTTACGAATCCATTAATTATCGAGGTGATGCCATGCTGCTCATCGCTTTCCTCGGCGGGATCCTGACGATCCTCAGCCCTTGTATTCTCCCGGTTGTGCCGTTCCTGTTCGCTCGTGCCGATCGCTCGCGCCGTTCGGTGGTCCTGACCCTGGTCGGCATGGTGCTGACCTTTGCCCTGGTGTCGAGCCTGGCGGTAGTGAGCAGCGAGTGGGTGCTGCGCGCCAGCAGCGTTGGCCGGCAAGTCGCCCTGGTGGTGATGGTGTTGTTTGCCTTGTCGCTGATGTTCAGCCAAGTCGGGACCTGGCTGGCGCGGCCGTTGGTCAGCCTGGGCAATCGCATCGATGCCGGTGCCGGGAAAATGGCCGGGCCGCTGGGGTCGTTGCTGATTGGCGTGGCCACCGGACTGCTCTGGGCGCCGTGCGCCGGGCCGATCCTCGGCGTGATCCTGACCGGCGCCATGCTGCAAGGTGCCAGCGCCGGAACCAGCCTGTTGCTGCTGGCCTACGGGCTGGGCAGTGCCTTGTCCCTGGGTACGCTGATCCTCGCCGGACGCGGTCTGGTAGGGCGCCTGAAACTCTCGCTGCCGGTCACCACCTGGTTGCGCCGTGGCAGCGGCGCCGTCGTACTGCTGGCCGCCGTGGCAATCGGCACGGGCGCCGATAATCGCCTGCTGGCAAGTACCTCGTCCCAAGGCTCGGCGAGCCTGGAAAAAAGCCTGTTGGAGAAGGTGCCGAAAGCCATCGACTACGTAGTCAGCAAGGCCAGCGCTGCTTCGATGCCGACCCTCGAGGCCAAGGGCACCATGCCTTCGCTGGACGGCGCGGTGCAATGGTTGAACTCGCCGCCGCTGAGCAGTGAATCGCTGCGGGGCAAGGTGGTGCTGGTGGACTTCTGGACCTACGACTGCATCAACTGCCAGCACACGCTGCCCTATGTGAACGATTGGGCGAAGAAATATGAGAAGGACGGACTGGTGGTAGTTGGCGTCCACACGCCGGAGTACGGCTTCGAGAAAATCATCGACAACGTCCGCGAACAGGTGCGCAAGCTGGACATTCACTACCCGGTAGCCATCGACAACCAATACGCGATCTGGCGCGCCTTCGACAACCAGTACTGGCCGGCCCATTACTTCATCGATGCCAAGGGGCAGGTGCGCTACAGCCACTTTGGCGAAGGTCGCTATGGTGAACAGGAGCAGGTGATCCAGCAGTTGTTGCAGGAGGCGAAGGCAAACCCATAACCCTGTGGCGAGGGAGCTTGCTCCCGCTGGGCCGCGAAGCGGCCCCCAATTGGGTGTGTCAGGCAAATCCATGGGGCCGCTGCGCAGCCCAGCGGGAGCGAGCTCCCTCGCCACAGTTTTATTTCAGGACCGTGCTGGCCCCTTGCTTTTCAGAACCTCGTCAAACTTCTTTTATTTCAGAAAGTTGGACGACAAACCTATGCGTGTTTCTATGTGGGTCGTAACGACAGTTCTCCTGACAACCGTCGCGCTTGAGGCCCAGGCCAAGGTGCTGACGCAGAACCAGCAATCTGTCTGCCGCTGGGGTTCGGACATCGCGGCGGGCGCCCAGGCGTCGAAGCTGTCCGGGATCAGCCTTTACGCCGCCCGGAAAAAGTTGCAAGTACGCAAGTTCCCCAGGCCCTGGATGCGCATGACGGCCCTGGGCATCACCGAACAGACCTACAACAGTGCCTCGCGCCTCAAACCCGCAGCGGTCAAGCAGACCTACTACGAACAGTGCGTGCGCCATGAGCTGGCGCAGCGCTAGAAGACCGTTTCAGGCCGGGCTGCGGCCCGGCATCTCGATTCCATGCTGATGCACCCGTCGATACAGGGTTGCCCGGGAGATGCCCAGGGCCCGGGCAGTGGCGGTGGGTTTCCAGCGATGGCGCACCAAGGCATCGAGCAGTGCCTGGCGTTCCGGGCTGGCGCTCGGTTCCGGCGCCAGAACCGCTACATCAGCGCTGTGCAACGACTCGGGCAGGTGGCTGAGTTGGATCACGCTGGTTTCGCACACCGCGCAGGCGTAGCGCAACACGTGGCGCAGTTGCCGGACATTGCCCGGCCAGGAATAACCGAGCAGGCACTCCAGGGCCGCGCCGCTCAACTGTACCGCGGCGCCGCACAGCGCTGACTCCTCGGCCAGAATGCGGTTGATCAACGCCAGCCGGTCAGTGCGCTCACGCAGCGGTGGCAACTGGAAGCGAGCGCCGCCAAGGCGGAAATACAAGTCCTCGCGAAACTCGCCGGTGGCCACCAGGGTTTCCAGATCGCGGTGGGTGGCGCAGATCACCTGGATGTCCACCGCCTTGCGTCGCGATGCCCCCAGCGGCGCGACTTCGCCCTCGGCCAGCACTCGCAGTAGCCGGGTCTGCAACGCCAGCGGCATATCACCGATTTCATCCAGGAACAGCGTCCCGCCGTCGGCCTGCTGCAACAGGCCCTGCATGCCCTTGGCCGAAGCCCCGGTGAACGCCCCGGCGACGTAGCCAAACAACTCGCTCTCGATCAGGCTTTCGGGGATGGCCGCGCAGTTCAACGCTACAAAAGGCCGGTCACGGCGCTGGCTGGCCTGGTGCAGCTGGCGGGCAAAGACTTCCTTGCCGGCGCCGGTTTCACCCTGGATCAACACCGGCAGGTTGCGGTCCTTGACCCGCACAGCCAGGCGCAGGCTGTCGGCCAGGCGCGGATCCAGCTCCGCCGGGGCCATTGCCACCCGGGGGCGCGGCGCGGCCCGATGGCGCGGCGCGCTCAAGCGGCCATGCAGCGCGTGATCAAGGGGATAAAGACGTTCGTCCCGGGCCCGGTGCAGCAGCTGCTGATCGAACACCTGGCTGATGTGTTGCGGCAACTGGCCGTAGTGCCGCAACAGGAACTGCCGGGCGGCGGGGTTCAAGGCTTGCAGGCAACCGTCGTCGTCCCAGGCCAGCAGGAAATCGGGCTGGCTGTCGACATAGCCGGCATTACGATGGGCACGCAGCACCCAATAGCCCTGGGCGCTGCTCATGAAGAATGCCTGTTCGATCTCCCGAGCGCTTTGCACCACCATTTGCCGGATCAGATGTTGCGAACGGCGCTCATCCGGCGAGCGCACCGCTGATACGTCCAGGACTCCGAGCAATTGCCCTTGTGGGTCGAAGACCGGCGCGGCGGAGCAGGTCAGGCCGATGAACGCTGCCCGGAAATGATCGCGCTTGTGCACCGTCACCGGGGCCTTGGCGGTGAGTACGGCCGCCACCCCACAGGTGCCTTCTTCACCCTCCGACCAGCAGGTACCCAGGTACAGCCCGGCCTTGCGGCAGTCATTGCGAATCGCGCTTTCCACCCGATAGTCGATGGTCTGGCCCTGGGCATCGGTCAGCAGCACGCAGTAATCGGCATCGCGCACCCGCCCATGGAGACGGCCGACTTCTTCACTGGCGATATTGAGAAACAGCTCGGAGCGCTCGCGGCATTGCTTGAGCACGTCCTCGGACAGGATCCGCGGGCCCTGCAGCGAGCCGGGGTCCAGGTGGTGTTGCTCCATGGAGCGGCGCCAGGAATCGAGGATCAGGTCCGGCACCGGCAACTGCGGCAACTGGTCGGCGTTTTTCACCACGCGAGTGACGCAATCCACATGGGCTCGGGAGTGAGCGGAAAGCATACGGGCCTCCGGTTCAGCTTCTTGTCGTTGTGCGCACATTAAGCGCCGTGCGCCGGGCGCAAACAAGTCTGGCGCGGTCGCAAGCCCTTGTGAGACGCCACGTCTCAGCGTCTCGCCGGATGCTCGTGCAGGCTGACATGCCGCGTCTCACAGGGATGCGACCCGCTGTCACCAACGTTTCGCTGCAGGCGCTCTGGCCTGCACCTTCCAGGGATTTCGCCAACACCTGGCACCGCCCTTGCTCTATCCCCCTCGGCCCCTGCGACGGGCCAGCCAATAATAAAAACGAGGTCTTTATGAATGCTCGCCCGGGTTTATCCCTGCTCTGCACGGTGCTGCCATGAGCCGTCGGCCACTGACGGTGGGCATCATCGCCAATCCCGCGTCGGGGCGTGACGTTCGGCGCCTGACTGCCCATGCCGGGCTGTTTTCCAGCACCGACAAGGTCTCGGTGATCCAGCGCTTGCTGGCCGCCTTCGGTGCCACAGGCATCGAACACGTGCTGTTGCCCACCGACATGATCGGCATGGCCGCCGCCGTGTTGAAGAACAGCCACAGCCGTCAGGCCCGCAGCAGCCACTGGCCGACTTTGGAGTTCCTCGACCTGACGCTGCGCCAGACCGTCGAAGACACCCGCAGCGCCGCACGCTTGATGGCCGAGCGCGAGGTGGCGCTGATCGCGGTGCTTGGCGGCGACGGCACCCATAAAGCGGTGGCCGCTGAAGTCGGCGACATCCCGTTGCTGACCCTGTCCACCGGCACCAACAACGCTTTTCCGGAACTGCGCGAGGCCACCAGCGCCGGGTTGGCGGGCGGGTTGTATGCCAGCGGCCGGATCCCGGCGCAGATCGGCTTGCGGCGCAACAAGCGGCTGCTGGTTTGCGATGCCGCCCGCGGCTTGCGCGAAGTTGCCCTGGTGGACGTTGCCGTCTCACCGCTGCGCTTCGTCGGCGCCCGAGCGATCAGCCGGGCACAAGATCTGGCCGAGGTCTTCGTGACCTTTGCCGAGCCGCAATCCATTGGCCTTTCGGCGCTCTGCGGCCTGTGGTTCCCGGTGCCGCGCCAGGCACCGGGCGGCGCCTGGATGCGGCTGGACCCGCAATCGCCCGAAGCGCTGCTGGTCCCGCTGGCCCCCGGCCTGTTGCAAGGCTGCGGCGTGCTCGCCGCCGGCCCGCTGGAACCGAATGTGGCCCACGGCCTGTCGCTGCCTTGCGGCACGTTGGCGCTGGATGGCGAACGGGAAATCGAATTCAACCCGCAGGACCGGCCCACGGTCACCCTCGATACCGGCGGCCCGCTGAGCATCGATGTCAACGCCGTGCTGGCCTACACCGCGCAACAGCGTTTGCTGGCCATCGGCCGCGAACACCCGCAACACCCTCTCAACCTTCAAGACACCCCTGGAGAATAAAAAATGTCGACACCGCTGACCCACGATCAACTGCTGCATGCCTATCAGGTGATGCGCACCATCCGTGCCTTCGAAGAGCGCCTGCACGTGGAATTCGCCACCGGCGAGATTCCCGGTTTCGTCCACTTGTATGCCGGTGAGGAAGCGTCAGCCGCAGGCGTCATGGCCCACCTGGGCGATGACGATTGCATTGCCTCCAACCACCGTGGCCACGGTCATTGCATCGCCAAGGGCGTGGACGTCTACGGGATGATGGCCGAGATCTACGGCAAGAAAACCGGCGTTTGCCAGGGCAAGGGCGGTTCGATGCACATCGCCGACCTTGAGAAAGGCATGCTCGGTGCCAACGGCATTGTCGGGGCCGGTGCGCCGCTGGTGGTGGGCGCCGCGTTGGCGGCCCGGCTCAAGGGCACCGACAGCGTCGCCGTGGTGTTCTTCGGCGACGGTGGCTCTAACGAAGGCGCGGTGTTCGAAGCCATGAACATGGCCTCGGTGTGGAACCTGCCATGCCTGTTCGTCGCCGAAAACAACGGTTACGCCGAAGCCACCGCGTCCAATTGGTCGGTGGCCTGCGACCACATCGCCGACCGCGCCGCCGGGTTCGGCATGCCGGGCGTCACGGTGGACGGTTTCGATTTCTTCGCCGTTCACGAAGCCGCCGGGGCGGCCGTCGAACGCGCCCGGGCCGGGGAGGGACCGTCGCTGATCGAGGTCAAGCTGACCCGTTACTACGGCCACTTCGAGGGCGACGCCCAGACCTACCGGGCGCCGGATGAGGTCAAGCATTTCCGTGAACACCAGGACTGCCTGATGCAGTTCCGCGAGCGCACCACCCGGGCCGGCTTGCTCTCGGCCGAGCAACTGGACCAGATCGACAAGGAGGTGGAGCTGCTGATCGAAAACGCGGTGTACAAGGCCAAGTCCGATCCCAAGCCCACGGCGGCGGACCTGCTGACCGACGTCTACGTCTCCTATCCCTGAACGCCCTCATAAAACAAGAAAAGAGACCTTCATCATGGCGAGAAAAATCAGCTACCAGCAGGCAATCAACGAAGCCCTGGCCCAGGAAATGCGCCGCGACTCCAGCGTGTTCATCATGGGCGAAGACGTGGCGGGCGGTGCCGGTGCGCCCGGCGAAAACGACGCCTGGGGCGGTGTGCTCGGGGTCACCAAGGGGCTTTACGATCAGTTCCCCGGAAGGGTACTGGATACGCCGTTGTCGGAAATCGGTTATGTCGGTGCCGCCGTTGGCGCGGCGACGTGTGGCGTGCGCCCGGTGTGCGAACTGATGTTCGTCGACTTCGCCGGTTGCTGCCTGGACCAGATTCTCAACCAGGCGGCGAAGTTTCGCTACATGTTCGGCGGTAAGGCCGTCACGCCGCTGGTGATCCGCACCATGGTCGGCGCCGGCCTGCGCGCGGCGGCCCAGCACTCTCAGATGCTCACGTCGCTGTGGACGCATATCCCCGGGCTCAAAGTGGTCTGCCCATCCTCGCCCTATGACGCCAAAGGCCTGCTGATCCAGGCGATCCGCGACAACGACCCGGTGATTTTCTGCGAGCACAAGTTGCTCTACAGCATGCAGGGCGAGGTGCCCGAGGAGCTCTACACCATTCCCTTTGGCGAGGCCAACTTCCTGCGCGACGGCAAGGACGTGACGCTCGTGTCCTATGGACGACTGGTCAACACCGCGCTGGAGGCGGCGCGCAGCCTGGCCGGGCGCGGCATCGATTGCGAAGTGATCGACCTGCGCACCACCAGCCCGATGGACGAGGACAGCATCCTCGAAAGCGTGGAAAAGACCGGGCGCCTGGTGGTGATCGACGAAGCCAACCCGCGCTGCTCCATGGCCACCGATGTCTCGGCGCTGGTGGCGCAGAAAGCCTTTGGCGCGCTCAAGGCGCCGATTGAAATGGTCACCGCGCCACACACACCGGTGCCGTTCTCCGACGCCCTGGAAGACCTGTACATCCCTGACGCGGCAAAAATCGAAAAAGCCGTGCTCGACGTGATTGAGTGGAGCAAGCGCTGATGAGCCAGATTCATATCCTGACCATGCCCAAGTGGGGCCTGTCGATGACCGAAGGCCGGGTCGATGCCTGGCTCAAGGAAGAAGGCCAGGCCATCACCAAGGGCGACGAAGTGATGGACGTGGAGACCGACAAGATCTCCAGCAGTGTCGAAGCGCCGTTCTCCGGCGTCTTGCGTCGGCAGATCGCCCGTCAGGACGAGACCCTGGCGGTCGGCGCCTTGCTGGGGATCGTCGTGGAAGGCGAGGCCAGCGACGCCGAGATCGATGCGGTGATCGAGCAGTTCCAATCCAGCTTTGTGCCCGGCGATAGCGCCGATGAAGACAGCGGCCCCAAGCCACAGAAAATCGAGCTGGACGGCCGGGTGATCCGCTATTTCGAGCGCGGCGAAGGCGGCACGCCGCTGGTGCTGGTGCATGGTTTCGGCGGCGATCTGAATAACTGGCTGTTCAACCACGAGGCGCTGGCGGCCGGGCGACGGGTCATTGCCCTGGACTTGCCGGGGCACGGCGAATCCGGCAAGACCCTGCAACGCGGTGACCTGGATGAACTGAGCGCGGTGGTGCTGGGCTTGCTCGATCATCTGGATATCAACGTCGCGCATCTGGTCGGTCATTCCATGGGCGGCGCCGTTTCATTGAATACCGCACGGCTGACGCCCCAGCGGGTGCGTTCCCTGACCCTGATCGGCAGCGCCGGCCTGGGGCCCGAGATCAATGGCGGCTACTTGCACGGCTTCGTCGAAGCCGCCAGCCGCAATGCCCTCAAGCCGCAACTGGTGCAGCTGTTCTCCAACGCCGAGCTGGTCACCCGGCAGATGCTCGACGACATGCTCAAGTACAAGCGCCTGGAAGGCGTGGACGCGGCTCTCCACCAGTTGGCGGCGACCTTGTTTGCAGATGGCCGTCAGCGCATTGACCTGCGCGAGGTGGTGCAGGCCGGCCACGTACCGACCCTGGTGATCTGGGGCAGCGACGACGCGATCATTCCGGCGGCCCACAGCGATGGGTTGGCGGCGCGGGTCGAGGTGCTTTGCGGCCAGGGGCACATGGTGCAGATGGAAGCGGCCGAGCAGGTCAATCGGCTGATCCTTGAGTTCATCCAGCAGCACTGATCGAGCGGGCGGCGAGCGGGCTCGTCGCCCCTACACATTCCTGGAGGCAACCTTATGAACGTTTCAATCACGCCTACCCGCAGCATGCGCGCCGCTGTCTGGCACGGCCGCCATGACATCCGCGTCGAAGACGTGCCACTGCCCGTTTCGCCGCCTGCCGGTTGGGTGCAGATCCGTGTGCAGTGGTGCGGCATCTGCGGCTCCGACCTGCATGAATACGTGGCCGGGCCGGTGTTCATTCCAGTGGACGCACCGCACCCGCTGACCGGAATCAAGGGCCAGTGCATCCTCGGTCATGAGTTCTGCGGCGAGATCGTCGAGCTGGGCGCCGGTGTCGAGGGGTTCAGTGTCGGCGAGCCGGTGGCGGCTGACGCCTGCCAGCATTGCGGCACCTGCTACTACTGCACCCATGGGCTGTACAACATTTGCGAGAACCTGGCGTTCACCGGCTTGATGAACAACGGTGCGTTTGCCGAACTGGTCAACGTCCCGGCCAACCTGCTCTACAAATTGCCAGCCGGTTTTCCGGCGGAGGCTGGAGCGCTGATCGAGCCGTTGGCGGTGGGCATGCACGCGGTGAAAAAGGCCGGCAGCCTGTTGGGCCAGAACGTGGTCGTGGTCGGCGCCGGTACGATTGGCCTGTGCACCATCATGTGCGCCAAGGCCGCCGGCGCGGCCCAGGTGATCGCCCTGGAAATGTCCGGTGCGCGCAAGGCCAAGGCCCTGGAAGTCGGTGCCAGCCATGTGATCGATCCGAACGACTGCGACGCCCTGGCCGAAGTGCGGCGCCTGACCGGCGGCCTGGGGGCCGATGTCAGCTTCGAATGCATCGGCAACAAACACACCGCCAAACTGGCCATCGACCTGATCCGCAAGGCCGGCAAGTGCGTGCTGGTGGGTATTTTCGAGGAGGCCAGCCAGTTCAACTTCTTCGAACTGGTATCCACCGAGAAGCAGGTACTCGGCGCGCTGGCCTACAACGGCGAATTCGCCGACGTGATCGCCTTCATCGCCGACGGACGCCTGGACATCTCGCCGCTGGTGACGGGGCGCATCCAGCTGGAGGAAATCGTCGGGCAGGGCTTCGAGGAACTGGTCAATAACAAGGAGCACAACGTGAAAATCATCGTGTCTCCCGCACGAATCTGAGAGCGCCCGGATGGGCGATTGGCGATGACCGGTAGCGGTCATCGCATTTTTTCCAAGCTGCTATTGCTTCAATCCGACAGGCTATCGCTTCAATCCGATAGAAAGCCACGCCAGATGTATGGAGCGCTGAGCTGCGATGACTGTTCCTCTTTCTCACGAAACCGCCGATCACAGTCGAGGAAAAACTCATCGAGCTGAGGTGGCGGGACATCCGTGCCGCTGAGCATGCCATGGACCTGGCCACGGTGATGAATCTGATGTTCGAACAGGTGCAACAGCAGCCGGTCGATTCGTTCGCGCACGACACCGTCGGCCCGCACTAGGTCGACGTTCCGGGCGAGGTCTGCTTCCCGCAGGGCTTCGCAGAACGCCACCAGCCGCTGGTCGGTTTGGGTCTGCTTATGTACCAGTGGAACGAAGGCCAGGGTCTCGGAGAAATCCTTTATCTGGCCGTCCCGGTCGCCTTCCAGGGCGGTGAGGTAATAGCGGTCCACTTCCAGGATGTGGCAAAGCGTGGCTCGGATGGACGGGAAGAATCCCGTGCGTTGGGCCACATAATCGGCCTCGCTCAGTTGCGCGCAGGCGCTGAGCAGCCTGTGATTGGCCCATTGGTTGTTCATGGCCTGGGCCAGGAAGTAATTCATGGGCGGTCTCCCTGTTTTGTCCGCCACAGACATTGTGGGAGCGAGCTTGCTCGCGATGAGGGCGGCACATCCAGCATAGTCGCTTCAGGCAGACCGCTTTCGCGAGCAAGCCCGCTCCCACATTGGCCGGGGTGTACTCAGGATTTGCAGTAAAACAAATCCCTCTGTGGGAGCGGGGTGTACGGAGGATTTGCAGCAAAACAAATCCCTTGTGGGAGCGGGCTTGCTCGCGAAGACGGTGGCACATCCGGCATGGTTGTATCAGATAGGCCGCTTTCGCGAGCAAGCCCGCTCCCACATGGGGTTCCAGTTCAGTCAGTGATTCCCGGGAACGCCTAAAGCCCTACATCCGGCAACACCGGCCGATTGGCCATGGCCTTGGCCATGATCTGTTCCACATACACCCGGTCCTCTTCCGGCAAGGCCAGGCGCGGTGGGCGGGTGAGGGCGCTGCCGCGGCCGGCGATGGCTTCGCACAGTTTGATGCATTGCACCAGGTCGGCGCGGGCGTCCAGGTGCAGGATCGGCATCAGCCATTCGTAGATCGGCATCGCTTCGGCAAAGCGTCCGGCGCGGGCCAGGCGGAAGATGGTCTCGCCTTCCTTCGGGAACACGTTGGACATGCCCGACACCCAGCCTTCGGCGCCGACGGCGAGGCTTTCCAGGACCACGTCGTCAAGGCCGGCGAACAGCACGAAGCGGTCGCCCACTTCATTGCGCACGTCGATGAAGCGCCGGGTATCGCCGGACGAGTCCTTGAAGCACACCACGTTGTCGCAATCGGCCAGGGATATCAGGATGTCCGGGGTCACGTCGTTCTTGTAGATCGGCGGGTTGTTGTAGACCATCAGCGGCACGTCGGCATGCCGGGCCACGTAGCGGAAGTGCTCGGCGGTTTCGAACGGCTTGGAACCGTAGACCAGCGCCGGCATCAGCATCACCCCGTCGACGCCGACCTTGCGCACGGCGTTGGCAACCTTGGCTGCTTGCACGCTGGTGAACTCGGCCACCCCGCAGATCACCGGCACCCGGCCACGGGATGCGTCTACCGCGACTTCGGTCACGGCGATTTTCTCTTCGGCGCTCAGGGAAGTGTTTTCTCCCACCGAACCGCAGACCACCAGGCCTGATACACCGTCACGGATGACGTTGGAAATAACCTGGTGGGTTTTTTCCAGGTTGATGGAAAAGTCATCGTTGAATTGGGTGGTGACGGCGGGAAATACGCCGCTCCAGTTGATGCGTTTGGTCATGGTTGTCTCCGGTCTATGTTATTTCGTATACGAAAATGCTTCTGAAAAAATGCAGTTCCTGTGGCGAGGGAGCTTGCTCCCGCTGGGCTGCGCAGCAGCCCCA
>NZ_JALJDX010000083.1 GCF_022952855.1 Pseudomonas sp. RGM2987
GTGTCAGTCGACGAAAATGTTGAATGAAACCCCGCATTCGCGAGCAAGCCCGCTCCCACAAAGGGTTGCGGTTGTTTATAGATCCCGTCCATCAGGCATAATCCGCCAATCCAACCAGCAAGGACGAGGCCCGTGAGTTCAGTAAACAAATCGATTTTGTTGGTCGACGACGACCAGGAGATTCGCGAGCTGCTGGACACCTACCTCAGCCGTGCGGGTTTCCAGGTGCGCACCACGCCCGACGGCGCCGGATTTCGCCAGGCGTTGAACGATGCGCCGAGCGACCTGGTGATTCTCGACGTGATGCTGCCGGACGAAGACGGCTTCAGCCTGTGCCGCTGGGTTCGCCAGCACCCGCGCCAGGCCCATGTGCCGATCATCATGCTCACCGCCAGTTCCGACGAGGCCGACCGGGTGATCGGCCTGGAGCTGGGGGCCGATGATTACCTGGGCAAACCCTTCAGCCCCCGTGAACTGCAAGCGCGGATCAAGGCCTTGCTGCGTCGGGCGCAATTCGGCCAGGAACGCTCCGGCGGTGAGGTGCTGGCCTTCGATGAATGGCGGCTGGACATGGTCAGCCACCGACTGTTTCACGCTGACGGTGAGGAGGTGATTCTCTCCGGCGCCGACTTTGCCTTGCTCAAGCTGTTCCTCGACCATCCCCAGGAAATCCTCGACCGCGACACCATCGGCAACGCCACCCGGGGGCGTGAACTGATGCCCCTGGACCGGATCGTCGACATGGCGGTCAGCCGCCTGCGCCAGCGTCTGCGCGACACTGAGAAGCCACCGCGGCTGATCCGCACCGTGCGCGGCAGCGGTTATCAACTGGCGGCCACCGTGGTTGCCAGCAATGGTCACTGACTGGATCAGGAAGGTCGCAAAGCGGGTCCCGGTGCCGCGCTCGCTGCTCGGGCGGATGCTGCTGCTGACCTTGCTGGTGGTGCTGTTCGCCCAGACCCTGTCCAGCGTGATCTGGGTCTCGCAACTGCGCGCCACTCAGCTCGAAGGCCTGGTCACCGCCGCCCGCAGCCTGGCCCACTCGATGACCGCCAGCGTCAGCTACCTGCGTTCGCTGCCGGTGGCATATCGACCGCTGGTGCTGGATCAGTTGCGCAGCATGGGCGGCACGCGGTTTGTCGTCACGCTCAACGACAAGCCCCTGGGCATGGACGTATTGCCGGTGACGCCGCGCAAGCTCGCAGTGCTCAAGGCGGTGGACGAGGTGTTGCGCCGCTCCCTGGGCAATAACGCCGACATCTCGGTGAAGTTCGTCAGCCCCGAGGACCTGCGGATCTTCAACGGTGGGCTGAAACTCGACGAACTGCCGCGCTCCTGGGCGCATTACGCCTTGACGCTGGAACCGGTGAACCCGCCGGTGTTGGTCACGCAGATCCAGATGGCGCCCGGCGAATGGCTGTATATCGCCTCGTTGCTGCCAGAACCCTACACCAGCCTCGAAGAACAGGACCTGCCCAAGCAGCAGGTCGGTTTCATCGTGCTCACCAGTAGCCTGCTGTTACTGTTCATCGGCTTGCTGGTGCATTGGCAGAGCCGGCCGCTCAAGCGTCTGGCCCGCGTGGCGCGAGACATGTCCCTCGGTGCTGAAGTGGAACCGGTGGCCGAGGGCGGCGGCAGCGAAGTGGTGGAAGTCGGGCGGGCGTTCAATGCCATGCGCGAACGCATCAGCCGCTACCTGACCGAGCGCAGCCAGTTGTTCAGTGCGATCTCCCATGATTTGCGCACGCCCATCACCCGTCTGCGGTTGCGTGTCGAGCTGCTGGAGGACGAGAACCTGCAGGCCAAGTTCGGCCGCGACCTGGACGAGCTGGAGCTGTTGGTCAAAGGCGCGCTGCAATGCGTCAAGGACACCGACATCCATGAGAACATCGAGCCGGTGGACCTCAACCATGTACTCGAATGCCTGATCGAACCGTACCTGGCGCCCAACGGCAACGGCCGGGTGACCCAGGACGGTCGGGCGCAAGCGCCGTATCCCGGCAAGCCGCTGGCGCTCAAGCGCTGCATTGGCAACTTGATCGACAACGCCTTGAAATACGGGCAGAACGCCCACCTGCATATCGATGACGATGAGACCGCGTTTGTCCTGCATGTCGACGACGAAGGCCCTGGCGTGCCAGAGCAGCGGCTTGAGCAAGTCTTCGAACCGCACTTTCGCCTGGCCGGGCAACAGCAGGGCTATGGCCTGGGACTGGGCATCGCCCGCAACATCGCCCACAGTCATGGCGGCGAAGTGACGCTGCAGAACCTGCGCGAGGGTGGGTTGCGGGTGACGTTGCAGTTGCCTCGCAGTGTCGATTAGTCAGGCCGCGTTATCGTTCATCGCGAGCAAGCCCGCTCCCACAGGAGATTTGTGGAACGCCCGCGCCCCCTGTGGGAGCGGGCTTGCCCGCGAAGACGCCAGCAGCCTCACCTCATCTCTTGGAGAAATGTCACAAGCCTGTGACATAACTCGCCCCTTTCGTTACCTGCCACCCACCCTCCCTTGTTTAGACTCCCCCGCGTCAAAACAACAAAAAGGTCTTCCCCGATGAACACCTTCCAACCGGCCTTCAGCAGTTGGCTGAAGGCGCCTGCCCACCAGCACTGGCTCGCTGCCGAAGGTTTGCGATTGCTGGAATTCGCCAAGGCGTCGAAGCTGCCGGACGGCTTTGGCAACCTGGACGACCAGGGCCGTCTGCCGCCCGATGCCCGGGCCGAGACCATGAACACCGCGCGCATGACCCACAGCTTTGCCATGGCCCATATCCAGGGCCTGCCGGGTTTTACCGGGCTGGTGGACCATGGCGTCCAGGCCCTCAGTGGTGCCTTGCGCGATGCCGAGCACGGTGGCTGGTTTGCCACGGCGCGACCCCATGAGGATGGCGATGGCAAGGCCGCTTACCTGCATGCCTTCGTGGCCCTGGCCGCCAGTTCGGCAGTAATCGCCCGGCGCCCCGGCGCCCAGGCCTTGCTGGATGAGGCGGTGCGGATTATCGACACACATTTCTGGAGCGAAGAGGAGGGCACTCTGCGCGAGTCTTTCTCCCGCGACTGGAGCGATGAGGAGGCCTATCGCGGCGCCAACAGCAACATGCACGCCACCGAAGCGTTCCTGGCCCTGGCCGACGCCACCGATGATCCGCGTTGGTTGGCCCGCGCGTTGCGCATCGTCGAACGGGTGATCCATGGTCATGCCGCCGCGAACGATTATCTGGTGGTGGAGCATTTCGATCGCCACTGGCAACCGTTGCGCGAGTACAACCACGACAATCCGGCCGATGGCTTCCGCCCGTATGGCACCACCCCCGGCCACGGTTTTGAATGGGCGCGGCTACTGCTGCATCTCGAAGCGGCGCGGGTCCAGGCCGGCATGCTGACGCCGGGCTGGCTGGTCCAGGACGCGCAAAAACTTTTCGAGCAGAACTGCCGTCATGGCTGGGACGTCGACGGCGCGCCGGGCATTGTCTACACCTTGGACTGGGACAATCGCGCCGTGGTCCGTCACCGTCTGCATTGGGTCCACGCCGAGGCCGCCGCGGCCGCCAGCGCCTTGCTCAAGCGCACCGGCGAGGCCACCTACGAAACCTGGTACCGGCAATTCTGGGAATTTTGTGACACGTATTTCATCGACCGCTGCAACGGCAGTTGGCATCACGAGCTCGATCCGCAAAACCGTCCCAGCGCCGATATCTGGCCGGGCAAGCCGGACCTGTATCACGCCTGGCAGGCCGTGCTGATCCCGCGTCTGCCCCTGGCACCGAGCATGGCGTCGGCTCTGGCGCAGTTTTCCGGCACTTTGGCTGTGTAACCGTGTCGTGACATTTGCACGTCCCTTCGTTACCTGCGAAGGGATTCCCTCTGATTAGAATCCATGCAGCGCAAGCACCAGACTTGCATGCATAACAACAAGAAAGGTACTTCTAGATGAATGCGATTTCTCGCCTCGCTACTGTCATTTCTCTTGCTTCCTTGCTTCCCGTCGCAGCATTCCCTATCAGCGCCCTGGCCGCCGAATCCAAAGGTTCCGTGGAAGTCGTCCACTGGTGGACGTCGGGTGGCGAAAAAGCCGCGGTCGATGTGCTCAAGGCCCAGGTAGAAAAAGATGGCTTTACCTGGAAGGACGGTGCGGTCGCAGGGGGTGGCGGTTCCACTGCCATGACCGTGCTCAAGAGCCGTGCCGTAGCTGGCAACCCACCGGGCGTGGCCCAGATCAAAGGCCCGGACATCCAGGAATGGGCGTCCACCGGGCTGCTCGACAGTGACGTCCTCAAAGACGTTGCCAAGGAAGAGAAGTGGGACAGCCTGCTCGACAAGAAAGTCTCCGATACCGTGAAGTACGACGGTGACTACGTGGCCGTGCCGGTGAACATCCACCGCGTCAACTGGCTGTGGATCAACCCGGAAGTCTTCAAGAAAGCCGGTATCACGAAAAACCCGACCACCCTCGAAGAGTTCTATGCCGCTGGCGACAAACTCAAGGCGGCGGGTTTCATTCCGCTCGCCCATGGTGGTCAGCCTTGGCAGGACAGCACCGTGTTCGAAGCGGTGGTGCTTTCGGTGATGGGTGCCGATGGCTATAAGAAAGCCCTGGTCGACCTGGACAACAAAGCCCTGACCGGTCCGGAAATGGTCAAGGCGCTGACTGAGCTGAAGAAAGTCGCGACCTACATGGACGCCGACGGCAAGGGCCAGGACTGGAACCTGGAAGCAGCCAAGGTCATCAACGGCAAGGCCGGCATGCAGATCATGGGCGACTGGGCCAAGAGCGAATGGACCGCCGCCAAGAAAGTCGCCGGCAAGGACTACGAGTGCGTTGCCTTCCCGGGCACCGACAAGGCCTTTACCTACAACATCGACTCCCTGGCGGTGTTCAAGCAGAAGGACAAGGGCACCTCGGCCGGTCAGCAGGACATTGCCAAAGTGGTGCTGGGTGAGAACTTCCAGAAAGTCTTCAGCATCAACAAAGGCTCGATCCCGGTGCGCAACGACATGCTGGCCGACATGGCCAAGTATGGCTTCGATTCCTGCGCCCAGACCGCGGCCAAGGACTTCCTGGCGGACGCCAAGTCCGGCGGCCTGCAGCCGAGCATGGCGCACAACATGGCGACCACGCTGGCGGTGCAGGGCGCGTTCTTTGATGTCGTGACCAACTACATCAACGACCCGAAAGCCGACCCGGCCGATGCTGCCAAGAAGCTGGGCGCTGCGGTGCAGTCGGCCAAGTAACCGTTAGCCCTGTGGGAGCGGGCTTGCTCGCGAAAGCGGAGTGTCAGGCAACCGTGTATGGATTGACACGACGCCTTCGCGAGCAAGCCCGCTCCCACAAGGGATATCACTGTAGTTTCCAATCCCTGTACTGGATCTTCCCATGAGTTCTGTTGCTGTGTTCAGCAAGGCCTCGCCGTTCGATGCGCTGCAACGCTGGCTGCCAAAACTGGTGCTGGCGCCGAGCATGTTCATCGTCCTGGTGGGCTTCTATGGCTATATCTTGTGGACGTTCGTGCTGTCGTTCACCACCTCGACCTTCTTGCCGAACTACAAATGGGCTGGCCTGGCGCAATACGCGCGGTTGATGGACAACGATCGTTGGTGGGTGGCGAGCAAGAACCTGGCCGTGTTCGGCGGCATGTTCATCGGCATCACCCTGGTGATCGGGGTGTTGCTGGCGGTGTTCCTCGACCAGCGCATCCGCCGCGAAGGTTTCATCCGCACCATTTACCTGTACCCGATGGCGCTCTCCATGATCGTCACCGGCACGGCCTGGAAATGGCTGCTCAACCCGGGCATGGGCCTGGACAAATTGTTGCGTGACTGGGGCTGGGAAGGTTTCCGCCTCGACTGGCTGATCGACCCGGACCGGGTGGTGTACTGCCTGGTGATCGCGGCGGTGTGGCAAGCGTCGGGCTTCATCATGGCGATGTTCCTGGCCGGCCTGCGGGGTGTCGACCAGTCGATCATCCGCGCCGCACAGATCGACGGCGCGAGCATGCCGCGCATCTACCTCAAGGTGGTGCTACCCAGCCTGCGTCCGGTGTTCTTCAGCGCGGTGATGATCCTGGCGCACATCGCGATCAAGAGCTTCGACCTGGTGGCGGCGATGACCGCCGGCGGCCCGGGTTATTCCTCCGACCTGCCGGCGATGTTCATGTACTCCTTCACCTTCAGTCGTGGCCAGATGGGTATGGGCTCGGCCAGTGCGATCCTGATGCTCGGTGCGATTCTCGCAATCATCGTGCCTTACCTGTACTCCGAGCTGAGGACCAAGCGTCATGACTAGTCTCGCCGCCAAACCTTCCATCAGCCTGAGCCGCATCACGATCTACGCGGTGCTGATCCTCGCCGTGTTGCTGTACCTGGTGCCGTTGGTGGTCATGCTGCTGACCAGCTTCAAGACCCCGGAAGACATCAGCACCGGCAACCTGCTGAGCTGGCCGACCGTGGTCAGCGGTATCGGTTGGGTCAAGGCCTGGGCCACGGTGGATGGCTACTTCTGGAATTCGATCAAAATCACCGTCCCGGCGGTGCTGATCTCCACCGCCATCGGTGCGTTGAACGGCTACGTGTTGTCGATGTGGCGCTTCCGCGGCTCGCAGCTGTTCTTCGGTCTGCTGCTGTTCGGCTGCTTCCTGCCGTTCCAGACCGTGCTGCTGCCGGCGTCGTTCACCCTCGGCAAGATGGGCCTGGCCAGTACCACCACCGGCCTGGTGTTTGTGCACGTGGTCTACGGGCTGGCGTTCACCACGCTGTTCTTCCGTAACTACTACGTGAGCATTCCCGATGCGCTGGTCAAGGCCGCACGCCTGGACGGTGCGGGGTTCTTCACCATCTTCCGGCGGATCATCCTGCCGATGTCGACCCCGATCATCATGGTCTGCCTGATCTGGCAGTTCACCCAGATCTGGAACGACTTCCTGTTTGGCGTGGTGTTCTCCAGCGGCGATTCGCAGCCGATCACGGTGGCGCTGAACAACCTGGTCAACACCAGCACCGGGGCCAAGGAATACAACGTTGATATGGCGGCGGCGATGATCGCCGGGCTGCCGACCCTGCTGGTCTATGTGGTCGCAGGCAAGTATTTCGTGCGCGGCCTGACGGCCGGCGCAGTCAAGGGGTAATCATGGCAACGCTCGAACTTCGCAATGTACACAAGACCTATGGTGCCGGCCTGCCGGACACCCTGAAGAACATCGAGTTGTCGATCAAGGACGGTGAGTTCCTGATCCTGGTCGGCCCTTCGGGTTGCGGCAAGTCGACACTGATGAACTGCATCGCCGGCCTGGAGACCATCACCGGTGGCGCGATCATGATCGGCGACCAGGACGTCAGCGGCATGAGCCCCAAGGATCGCGACATCGCCATGGTGTTCCAGTCCTACGCGCTGTACCCGACCATGAGCGTGCGCGAGAACATCGAGTTCGGCTTGAAGATCCGCAAGATGAGCCAGTCGGCCATCGACGAAGAGGTCACCCGCGTGGCCAAGCTGTTGCAGATCGAACACTTGCTCAACCGCAAGCCCGGACAGCTCTCGGGCGGCCAGCAGCAGCGCGTGGCCATGGGCCGGGCGCTGGCGCGACGGCCGAAGATCTACCTGTTCGACGAACCGCTGTCCAACCTCGACGCCAAGCTGCGGGTCGAGATGCGCACCGAAATGAAACTGATGCACCAGCGCCTGAAAACCACCACGGTCTACGTCACCCACGACCAGATCGAAGCCATGACGCTGGGCGACAAGGTGGCGGTGATGAAGGACGGGATCATCCAGCAGTTCGGTACGCCGAAAGACATCTACAACAACCCGGCCAACCTGTTCGTGGCGAGCTTCATCGGTTCGCCGCCGATGAACTTCATCCCCCTGCGCCTGCAACGCAAGGACGGTCGCCTGCTGGCGCTGCTCGACAGCGGCCAGGCCCGGTGCGAGCTGCCGCTGGGCATGCAGGACGCCGGCCTTGAAGACCGCGAAGTGATTCTCGGCCTGCGTCCGGAACAGATCGTGCTGGCCGGCAGCGAGCCCAACGGCTTGCCGACCATCCGCGCCGAGGTCCAGGTCACTGAGCCGACCGGGCCGGACACCCTGGTATTTGTCAGTCTAAATGACACCAAGGTTTGCTGCCGCCTGGCGCCGGACGTCGCGCCGCAAGCAGGGGAGAATCTGACGCTTCAATTTGATCCTCAAAAAGTATTACTATTTGATGCGCAGACGGGTGAGCGCCTGGGAGTGGCGGATCAGACGCAAGCCCAGGAGCGAGCGCCGAACGTGGCGCAGTTCAAAGGCCGGTGAGAGATCAGTGTGGGAGCGAGCCTGCTCGCGATGACGGTGTGCCTGCCGTCGTAC
>NZ_JALJDX010000082.1 GCF_022952855.1 Pseudomonas sp. RGM2987
CCTGCTGTCCGACAGGTCGCAGGAGTGCAAGCCCGCTCCCACAGAAGCTGCGGCGCTATCCCTCAGTAAAAACCCCGTATTCGCCCCCTGCTGATACTCCCTCGGCGTACACCCAAACTCGCGACGAAACACCGTGTGCAGGTACTGCGCCGATTTGAAGCCGCAATTCTGGGCGATGTCGGCAATCGGTGCAGCGGTATTTTCCAGGCCGCTGGCGGCAGCGGCGAGTTTGAAGCGCAGGATTTCGTCGTGGACGCTGCAACCGCGCTCCTTGCGAAAGTGCGATTCCAACGAAGAGCGCGACACCCCGACATACGCCGCGACCTGGGCGGTCTTGATGCCCTGGCAGGCGTATTGGCGAATGAACAGCAGCGCCTGCATGACGTAGGGGTTGCCCAAGGGTTGATGCAGGCTGGAGACCTGCACGTTGATCGCATCCGGCGGCACCAGGATCTGCGTGCCGGTGGACGGCATGCCATGCAGCATCTGATGGAGCAGGCGCGCCGCAGTGCGGCCCATGGTCTCGGTGCCCTGGATCACCGAGCTCAGTGGCACGCGCGTCAGGCTGCGGGTCAGCGGATCGTTGTCGATGCCGATCAGCGCCACCTGCTCCGGCACGGCGATCCCGGCGGTCAGGCAGGCTTGCAGCAGTTGCCGGGCGCGGGCGTCGCTGACGGCGATGATGCCGATGGGCTTGGGCAGGCTCTGCAACCAGGCGATCTGCTGCTCGACGGCGCTGTCCCACAGCGGCGCGCTGGTGCCCATGCCGCGGTAGATCTCGGCGGGCAGGCCATCGCGTTGCACCAACCGGCGGAAGGCTTTCTCACGCTCCTGGGCCCAACGATTGGCTTGCGCTTCAGGCAGGCTGAAGCAGGCAAAACGGGTCAACCCGGCCTCGATCAGGTGCTCGTAGGCCAGCCGTATCAACGCGTCATTGTCGGTGGCGACGTAGGGTATGCCCTTGGGGTAGGCGCGCGCGTCCTGGTACGAGCCACCCACCGCCACCACCGGCATGTTGATCCCGACCAGCGCCTCGCCGATCAGCGGGTCGTCGAAGTCGGCAATGATCCCGTCACCCTGCCAGCGCTCGATGCCTTTCAAGCGACAGAGAAAATCCTCCTCAAGGAACAAGTCCCAGGACGCCCGGGTGCTGCTCAGGTAGTTACCGATGCCGCTGATGATGCCGCGGTCGTAGATCTTGCTGCCGTTGAACAACAGGGCGATGCGATGGACAGGAGGTACGGTTTTCATGGTATTGACCCTGGGCCGATGGACACAGACTAGGCGCCCCTGTGCCTAAGCTCAATACAAAATCGAACGCCTGGTTGGTGATTTTCATAATCAGTAGCCCCAATGCCAGCGCTAGTATCCAGACACCGCCAAGAACAAAAAAATAGGAAACCGCCCATGCCGTACTTCCCCGGTGTCGACAAGATTCGCTACGAAGGCCCCACCAGCCAATCACCCCTCGCCTTCCGCCACTACGATGCCGATAAACTGGTGCTCGGCAAACCGATGCGCGAGCACCTGCGCATGGCGGTCTGCTACTGGCACAGCTTCGTCTGGCCGGGCTCCGATGTGTTCGGTGCCGGCACCTTCAAGCGCCCGTGGCAACGTAGCGGGGATCCTATGGAGCTGGCCATCGGCAAGGCTGAAGCGGCGTTCGAGTTTTTCTCCAAGCTGGGCATCGACTACTACTGCTTCCACGACACCGACGTTGCCCCGGAAGGCAGTTCGTTGAGGGAGTACCGCAACCACTTCGCGCAGATGGTCGACCACCTGGAACGCCATCAGGAACAAACCGGAATCAAACTGCTGTGGGGTACCGCCAACTGCTTCAGCAACCCGCGCTTTGCCGCTGGCGCCGCCAGCAATCCCGACCCAGAGGTTTTTGCCTGCGCCGCCGCCCAGGTGTTCAGCGCCATGAACGCCACCCTGCGCCTTAAAGGCAGCAACTACGTGCTGTGGGGCGGCCGCGAAGGTTACGAAACCCTGCTCAACACCGACCTCAAGCACGAGCGCCAACAACTGGGCCGTTTCATGCAGATGGTGGTCGAGCACAAGCACAAGATCGGCTTCAAGGGCGACCTGCTGATCGAGCCCAAGCCCCAGGAGCCGACCAAGCATCAGTACGATTACGACAGCGCCACGGTGTTCGGCTTCCTGCAGCAGTTCGGTCTGGAAAACGAGATCAAGGTCAACATCGAAGCCAACCACGCGACCCTGGCCGGGCACAGTTTCCACCACGAGATCGCCACCGCCGTTTCCCTCGGCATCTTCGGCAGCATCGACGCCAACCGTGGCGATCCGCAGAACGGCTGGGACACCGACCAGTTCCCCAACAGTGTCGAAGAGATGACCCTGGCCACCTACGAGATCCTCAAGGCCGGGGGCTTCGGCAATGGCGGTTTCAACTTCGACTCCAAGGTCCGCCGCCAGAGCGTGGACGAGCTCGATCTGTTCCACGGCCATGTCGCTGCGATGGATGTCCTGGCGCTGTCACTGGAGCGCGCCGCCGCGATGGTGCAGAACGACCAGCTCCAGCAGTTCAAGGACCAGCGCTACGCCGGCTGGCAGCAACCGTTCGGCCAGGCCGTGCTGGCCGGCGAATTCAGCCTCGCGTCACTGGCCGAGCACGCCTTTGCCAACGAACTGGACCCGCAGGCCGTCAGCGGGCGCCAGGAGATGCTCGAGAACGTGGTCAACCGGTTTATCTACCCCTGACAGCAAATGCCTTGTCAGAAACAGGGCAAAACTGTGGCGAGGGAGCTTGCTCCCGCTGGGCTGCGAAGCAGCCCATTTGGAGAGCGGCGCTGACCCGCCTGTCTCACCCAACAGCGCTGTTACATTCTCACGACAAATCTCCGCCCGCAGCGCCCGGCGACTCTCTACAGTTCTAGCGGCACCACGCTCATCGTCAGGAAGTGTCTTTCAAACAACAATAAAAGGACGCACCACCATGAAAAAGCTCCAACGCACGTTAATCGCCGGCGCCCTGGCCCTGCTTTCGCTCCCGGTCATGGCCGACGCCGCCCACCCGAAAATCGGTTTCTCCATCGATGACCTGCGGCTGGAACGCTGGTCGCGGGACCGTGACTACTTCGTCGCGGCGGCGGAAAAACTCGATGCCAAGGTCTTCGTCCAGTCGGCCGATGCCAACGAGCAGAAGCAGATCTCCCAGATCGAAAACCTCATCTCCCGTGGCGTCGACGTGATCGTCATCGTGCCGTTCAACGCCACCGTGCTGACCAACGCAGTCGCCGAAGCCAAGAAGGCCGGGATCAAAGTGGTGTCCTATGACCGGCTGATCCTCAATGCCGACATCGACGCCTACATTTCCTTCGATAACGAAAAAGTCGGCGAGATGCAGGCCAGCGGCGTGCTCAAGGCCGCGCCCAAGGGCAACTACTTCCTGCTCGGCGGCGCACCGACGGACAACAACGCCAAGGTGCTGCGCGAAGGCCAGATGAAGGTGCTGCAACCGGCCATCGACAAGGGCGATATCAAGATCGTCGGCCAGCAATGGGTCAAGGAATGGAACCCTACCGAAGCCCTGAGCATTGTTGAGAACGCCCTGACCCGTAACAACAACAAGATCGATGGCATCGTCGCCTCCAACGACGCCACGGCCGGCGGCGCCATCCAGGCCCTGGCCGCGCAGCAGATGGCCGGCAAGGTGCCGATCTCGGGCCAGGATGCCGACCTCGCGGCGGTCAAGCGCGTGATCGATGGCACCCAGACCATGACCGTCTACAAGCCGCTGAAACTGATCGCCTCCGAAGCGGCCAAGCTCTCGGTGCAACTGGCGCGCAATGAAAAACCGGCCTTCAGCTCGCAGTACGACAACGGCAGCAAGAAAGTCGACACCATCCTGCTCACGCCAACCCCGCTGACCAAGGACAACATCGACCTGCTGGAAAAGGATGGGTTCTACACCAAGGCGCAGATTGCCGGGCAGTGACCTGATTGCCACCGTGTAGAACCTGTGTGAGCGGGCTTGCTCGCGAAGGCGGTGTGTCAGGCACCATCAATGCTGACTGTCCCGCCGCTTTCGCGAGCAAGCCCGCTCCCACAGGTCCGGCGTTTGACTGACGGGTCTCGCCGCTTGCTGTGAACTCTTTTCCACGAGCCTTCTCCATGTCCGACTACCTGCTGCAAATGAACGGCATCGTCAAAACCTTCGACGGTGTCAAAGCCCTGAACGGCATCGACATCAAGGTCAGGCCGGGCGAATGCGTTGGCCTGTGCGGCGAGAACGGTGCCGGTAAATCCACGCTGATGAAGGTCTTGTCGGCGGTCTATCCCCACGGCACCTGGGAGGGTGAAATCCTCTGGGACGGCCAGCCGCTCAAGGCCCAGTCCATCAGCGAAACCGAAGCCGCCGGGATCGTCATCATTCACCAGGAACTCACCCTGGTTCCCGACCTGTCGGTGGCCGAGAACATCTTCATGGGCCACGAATTGACGTTGCCCGGTGGGCGCATGAACTACCCGGCGATGATCCACCGCGCCGAAGCGCTGATGCGCGAGCTCAAGGTGCCGGACATGAACGTGTCGCTGCCGGTGTCCCAGTACGGTGGTGGCTACCAGCAACTGGTGGAAATCGCCAAGGCCTTGAACAAACAGGCGCGCCTGCTGATCCTCGACGAGCCCTCTTCGGCCCTGACCCGCTCGGAAATCGAAGTGCTGCTGGACATCATCCGCGACCTCAAGGCCAAGGGCGTGGCCTGCGTGTACATCTCCCACAAGCTCGATGAAGTGGCCGCGGTGTGCGACACCATCTCGGTGATTCGCGACGGCAAGCACATCGCGACCACCGCCATGGCCGACATGGACATCCCGAAGATCATCACGCAGATGGTCGGCCGGGAAATGAGCAACCTCTACCCCACCGAACCCCATGCCATCGGCGAGGTGATTTTCGAGGCGCGCCACGTCACCTGCTACGACGTCGACAACCCTCGGCGCAAACGGGTCGACGATATTTCGTTCGTGCTCAAGCGCGGGGAAATCCTCGGCATCGCCGGGCTGGTCGGCGCCGGCCGCACCGAACTGGTGTCGGCGCTGTTCGGCGCCTATCCCGGGCGCTACGAGGGCGAAGTCTGGCTGGACGGCCAATTGGTCGACACTCGCACGCCACTCAAGTCAATCCGTGCCGGGCTGTGCATGGTCCCCGAGGACCGCAAGCGCCAGGGCATCATTCCCGACCTGGGGGTGGGCCAGAACATCACCCTGGCGGTGCTGGAGAACTACTCGAAAATGACCCGCATCGATGCCGAGGCCGAACTGGGCAGCATCGACAGGGAAATCTCGCGCATGCACCTCAAGACCGCGAGCCCGTTCCTGCCCATCACCAGCCTTTCCGGCGGCAACCAGCAAAAAGCCGTGTTGGCGAAGATGCTGCTGGCCCGACCGAAAGTGCTGATCCTCGACGAGCCGACCCGCGGCGTGGATGTCGGCGCCAAATACGAGATCTACAAATTGATGGGCGCGCTGGCGGCCGAAGGCGTGTCGATCATCATGGTGTCCTCGGAGTTGGCTGAAGTGCTGGGGGTTTCCGACCGCGTCCTGGTGATCGGCGAAGGCCAGTTGCGCGGTGATTTCATCAACCAGGGCCTGACCCAGGAACAGGTACTCGCCGCCGCGCTCAGCCAGCCCGACGGCCATAACAATAATGATCGGAAGTCCGCGTAGATGAATCAGGTCAAACAACTCTTTTCCCGCTACAAAATGCTCGCCCTGGTCATCGCCGTGGCGGTCATCTGGCTGTTCTTCAGCTGGCAGACCGACGGCGGGTTCCTGACCCCGCGCAACCTCTCCAACCTGCTGCGGCAGATGTCCATCACCGGGATCCTGGCCTGCGGCATGGTGCTGGTGATCATCAGCGGTGAGATCGACCTGTCGGTGGGCTCGTTGCTCGGGTTGCTGGGCGGGCTGGCGGCGATTCTCGATGTGGTCTATCACATCCCGTTGCTGGCGAACCTGAGCCTGGTTGCGTTGTGCGGCCTGGTGATCGGCCTGGGCAATGGCTACATGACCGCCTACCTGCGCATCCCTTCATTCATCGTCGGCCTGGGCGGCATGCTGGCGTTTCGCGGGATCCTGCTGGGCGTGACCGGCGGCACCACCATCGCCCCGGTCTCACCGGAACTGGTCTACGTCGGCCAGGGGTATTTGCCGCACGCAGTGGGGACCGGGCTGGGCGTGGTGCTGTTCGCCCTGACCCTGTTCCTGACCTGGAAACAGCGGCGCAATCGCGCTTTGCATGGGCTGGCGGCGCATTCGCTGGTACGTGACGTGCTGCGGGTGGTGCTGATCGGCACGGTGCTGGCCGGGTTCGTCTACACCCTTAACAGCTACGACGGGATTCCGGTGCCGGTCCTGCTTCTGCTGGTGTTGCTGGGAGTGTTCAGCTACGTCA
Source organism: Pseudomonas sp. RGM2987 (assembly GCF_022952855.1). Classification (GTDB taxonomy): domain Bacteria; phylum Pseudomonadota; class Gammaproteobacteria; order Pseudomonadales; family Pseudomonadaceae; genus Aquipseudomonas. Next base: position 6,422 of record NZ_JALJDX010000082.1, read on the forward strand.
CCAGCCAGACCGTGTTTGGCCGGCGGGTCTACTCGGTGGGCAGCAACATGGAAGCCACACGCCTGTCAGGCATCAACGTGCAGGCGGTGAAGTTGTGGATCTTCGGCATCATGGGCGTCATGTGCGCCCTCGCCGGGATGGTTAACACCGCACGGCTCGCCGCGGGCTCGCCCTCGGCCGGCAACATGGGCGAACTCGACGCCATCGCCGCCTGCTTCATCGGCGGCACCTCCATGCGCGGCGGCTCGGGCACCGTCTACGGCGCCCTGCTCGGCGCGCTGGTCATCACCAGCCTGGACAACGGCATGTCGATGCTCGATGTCGACAGCTACTGGCAGATGATCGTCAAAGGCAGCATCCTGGTGCTGGCGGTGTGGGTGGATGTGAGTACCCGGACTGGACGGCGGTGAGCGAGGGTTCCCGACCTCTGTGGCGACTGGACTGGCGCCATCGCGAGCAGGCTCGCTCCCGCAGAGACTTTTCGTCGATCACAAAACCATGGTCCACCGCAGATCCACTGTGGGAGCGGGCTTGCCCGCGATGATCAAGCACGCTCAGAATGATCCTCTCTTTAGCGGCAGCGTAATCAGGGCGAAAGCACCCATGCACATCGAACCGTTCTCCATCGACATCCCCGAAGACGTACTGGAGGATCTGCGGCATCGCCTGTTGAATACACGACTTCCAGAGTCCTTGGCCGGCCAAGGCTGGAGCGAGGGCATGGACATCGAGGTGCTACGCGATCTGCTCGCCTACTGGTCGACGGCATTCGACTGGCGCGCCCAGGAAGCCGCGCTCAATCGCCTGCCGCAGTTTGTCGCCGATGTCGGTGGGCAGCAGGTTCACTTCATTCATCAACGCGGTGTCGGGCCAGTGCCGATGCCATTGATCCTGACCCACGGCTGGCCCGGCTCCTTCATCGAGATGCAACACATCATCCCACTGCTGACCGACCCGGCCAGCCATGGCGGTGACCCGGCGGATGCCTTCGATGTGGTGGTGCCGTCCCTGCCCGGCTACACCTTCTCTGCGCCGTTTCAACAGGCCGACAACGGCCCTTATGAAGTGGCCGGTTTGTGGGCCGAGTTGATGACCGGGCTGGGTTATCAGCAGTTCGGCGCCCAGGGCGGGGACATTGGCGCGGGCGTTTCGACCTGGCTCGGCGTGCGGTTTCCCGAGCGGATGACAGGCATCCACCTCAACTACATCCCGGGCTCCTATCGCCCTCCCCTTGGCGAAACCGAGCCACCGCAGACCGCAGCCGAAACCGCCTTCCTGCAACGCGCCGCCGCGTTTGCCGATACCGAAGGGGCCTATGGGCACATCCAACGCACCAAGCCGCAGAGCCTGGCGGTGGGCCTGAACGATTCCCCGGCGGGGCTGCTGGCGTGGATGGGCGAAAAGATCCTGTCGTGGTGCGATACCCATCCGGCCATTGATCGTGACTGGCTGCTGACCAACGTCACGCTGTACTGGCTGACGAACTGCATCGGCTCGTCGTTCCGGCCGTACGTGGAAGGCAGCAAGCGGCCGCTTGCGTTCAGCCAAGGGGAGCGCGTGAAACCTGCGGTCGGCGTGGCGGTGTTTCCCAAGGAATTGCCCATGCCGCCGCGCAGTTGGGTGGAGCGTTGTTGCGATGTAAAACGCTGGAGCGTGATGCCTAAGGGTGGGCATTTTGCCGCGTTGGAACAGCCGCAGTTGTTGGCGGAGGAAATCAGGGCGTTTTTTCGGGATTTGCGGTAGCACTGCTTGGACGATGGCATGAACTGCCGCCCCAGAACTCAAGCATTAGCACAACCTGTGGCGAGGGAGCTTGCTCCCGCTGGGGTGCGCAGCAGCCCTAATCCAGACACCGCGGTGCAGCAGATGCAC
>NZ_JALJDX010000081.1 GCF_022952855.1 Pseudomonas sp. RGM2987
GCCAGGCGCCTCGGTGTGCCAGGCAGACCGCATGCAATTTTTTGGGGGTCGCTTCGCCCGAGGCGTCGGACCGTCCCAGCGGGAGCAAGCTCCCTCGCCACAGTTTGGAGGCTCATTGTCCGACAGACTCCGTTAACGGCACCGCCTTGATCGCCGCCCTGGGCGTTTGCAGCCCGGCGGGCGCAGCCCCCGGAATCGCCCTGGCCGAGGCCGGCAGCTGCGGGGCCTGCATGTCCGGCAGTGCCCAACTGCGTTCCGGTTGCAGCAGGCCTTGGGCGCGGCGCATGAAGTCGTAGCGATTGAGGGTGATGCCGCGCCCGGCCGCCGTGTCGCGGATAATGTAGGGCCGCAGGAACACCATCAGGTTGGTCTTGGTGATCTGCCGCCGCTCGTTGCGAAACAGCGCGCCGATGCCGGGGATCGTCGACAACCACGGCACCGCGTCGTTGCTCTGGCTGTAGCCATCCTGCAACAGCCCGCCCAGCACCATGATCTGGCCGTCGTCCAGCAGGATGCTGGTGTCGATGGCGCGCTTGTTGGTGACAATCCCGGTGGTGCTCGAGGCGCGGTTGTCGACACTGCTGACCTCCTGGTAGATATCGAGCTTGACCGTACCGCCCTCGGAAATCTGCGGCCGGACGTTGAGCTTCAAGCCGACCTCTTCGCGGGTCACGGTCTGGAACGGGTTGTTGCTGGTGCCCCCACCGCCGGTGACATAGCTACCGCTGACAAACGGAATGGTCTGGCCGACAAAAATGCTCGCCGCCTCGTTGTCCAGGGTCAGCAGGTTGGGGGTCGACAACACGTTGGTGCCGCCCTTGCTCTTCAAGGCGCGGGCCAGGACCTTGAGGTCGAGGATCTTGCCAATCCCCGGAATGTCCACGGTGCCGTTGACCACGCCGAGGTTCAGGCCCTGGGGCAACACGTCGATGCTGGTCTTGCCGTTGAGGTTGAGCCCGGTGCCGCCCAGATTGACCCCGCCGATCACCCCGCTGCCGCCCAGGTTGCCGCTCTGCCATTGCACGCCGAATTCACTGGCGTCGTCTTCGCCGACTTCGACGATCAGGCTCTCGATCACCACCTGGGCGCGACGCTGGTCCAGCAGGTCGATGACTTCGCGCAGGTTGCGGTACAGCGGGTCCGGCGCGGAGATGAGCAAGGTATTGGTGGTGGCATCCGCCTGGATGGTCACGCCGCCCGCACTGAAAGCGGTGTTCTGCTCGTTCTTCGTCGCGGACGAGGCCTGGCCGCTGCTGCCCTGGGCGTAGCCGTTGCTGCTAGTGGAGGGACTGCCGTTCGCGGTACTGCTGGTGCCATCGGTGCTGGTCTGCCCGCCCTGGCCGTTGGTGCTGGCGCCCATACCGCTGAGCACCGAGCGCGAGTTATCGCTGCCCTCGCCTTCGCTTTCCCCGGTGAGCAAGCCGCGCAGAGCCTGGGCCAGTTTGCCGGCCTGGGCGTTGCGCAGGTAGACCACGTGCAGGTTGCTCGGGTTGTTCTGGGCGTTGTCGAGTTTGTAGATCAGGTTGCGCGCCAGCTCCGTGCGCTCGGGGCTGCCGGCGCGAATGATGATCGAGTTGGAGCGCGGGTCGCCGATCACATTGATCTTCTGCGTCTGGTCGCCGCCCTGGGTCTCCAGCAGGTCGGACACCATCTGTGCGATGTCCACGGCGATGCCGTTCTGGATCGGCACCACATCGGTGTCGATGGCGCTGGGGGTGTCGATGCCTTCGATCAGTTGCGCGACCCGCGACAGGTTCTCCGCATAGTCGGTGACCACAATCGTATTGTTACCCGGGTAGGCATTGATCGGGTTGTTCGGTGATACGATCGGGCGCAGCACCGGAATCAGGTTCACCGCGTTTTCGTATTGCAGGCGGAAGGTCCGGGTCAGCATGCTGTTGCCGGCCGGTTTGTCGGCGCTGTAGATCGGCCCGCCCAACAGCTTGGCGTCGGCCTCCGGCACCACCTGCGCCACGCCGCCGACGTCGACCACGCTGAAGCCCTGCATGCGCAGCGCGGCCAGCAGCATGTCGTAGGCCTGGCTCGCCGGCACCTGGCCTTCGGAGACCAGCGTCAGGTTGCCCTTGACCCGCGGGTCCACCAGGAACTGCTGGCCGGTGGAACGGGACAACGCCCGGACCACCGCCTGAATATCGGCCTCGACGAAATTCAGCGTCACCGGCTGATCCCCCAGCGGGCTGCGCGCTGCAGTACTGCTGCGTGGCTCGCGGGCGCGGGCGGTGAGATCGACCTGGTGCCGCACCGCAGGCTTTTGCTCACGCAACGCCTGGGCCCGTTGGCGATCAAGCAACACGTCGCCACCGCGTTGGGTGCTGCCCAATGGAATGCCCAGTTCGCTGTCCACCAGCAGCGCTGGCTTTGACTCGGGCGGCGTGCTGTTGCAAGCGCTCAGGGCCAGCAACAGCAGCGGCGCAGCCTTGCGCCAGTGACGTGGGTATCGGGACCCCTTCATGAAGCTTCCTTAGCGCCTTGCGCCTGATCCATGCGAACGGTTCCGGACAATGTGCCGGGGGTGTTGTCAGAAGTGGCCGGTGCCGTGCGCTGCAAGCGAGCCTCGATCACTTCCAGGGAAAATTGCCGTGGACTGCCCAACAGCCAGTCAATCGCCGCATCCGCTGGCGCATCGCTGAAGGTCAGTTGCCAGGCACTTGCACCGTCGGCTCCAGGAGCCTGCAACTGGTAATGCTCGCTCAGGCCACTGGCGTCGAGGGTCTGGCGCAGGGCCGCTTCGACCGGTTGACCTTGGGCGGTACCGCTGACATCGCGCAGCAGCACTTCGAGGGCTTCAGTCTGCGAACGCAGCTTCGGGGTTTCGGCCTGCCAATAGGCGATGGTCTTCAGCGGCGGCTCGATCAACGCCAGCCACACCACAAAGCTACCCAGCACCAGCGCGCTCAGGGCCACGGCCCGTTGCTCGCGCACGGCCAGGCCCTGCCAGAAGGTCCGCCAGCGCGCGCGAAGGGTCTGCCAACGCGCCCACGGCAGCGCCACCGATTGCTTATTCATCGTCGTCTTCCGAGGCTTCGTCAGGGGTGTCCGGCGTGCCTTGGCCGGCCGGGGCCACGCGCAGGCTCCAACCCTGGTCGAGGGCGGCGACCTCGATGCCGGCTTCGGTCAGTGGAATTTTCCAGTCGTCTTCGCCGGTCGCTTTACGCGCCTCATCGGCGACACTCAGGCGTAGCTCACCCTTCTCGAATACCAATTGCTGGACACTGCCGCTCATGAACGGCATCGCACTGCCGGCCTGCTGCACCAGGCTGGTAAAGCGTTGTCCCGGGTCAGTGATCGAACTGTTCTGGCGCGTGGCAATTTGCTGCCGCGCCTGTTGCAGCGGGTTGAGGATCACCGGCAACTCGGGAAAGGCCTGTTTCACTCGCTGGCTCATCTGCCCCTTGAGCCGCTGGCCCTGGGCCGCTTCACGGGCGGCATAAAGGTTCAGGCCGACCACCCACACCGCCAGCGCCAGGACGCAGATCCCTGCTGCCCGGCCCCAACCACCCCGCCCGGCCGCGCCGTGGCTGAGGCCGGCATGCAAGCCCCAGCCCGGCGTGGTGCCGGTCCAGCGCTGACTGTCGGCCAAGGGGCTGACCGAAGCCTGCGACGGCGGTTCGCCGACCCAGTGCAGACCGGCGCCCGCTTCAATCAGCCACTCGTCCAGCGCCTCTTCCAGCAGCGGCTGCACCTCGGCGTGCTGCGGGCCATGGCGTACCAGCAGGTGACCGTCGTCGATGCAGGCCACCGGCCCGGACGCCACGGGCAAGGCATAGGCCGCCGGGTAGAGGCCGCGCAATTTCAGGCCGGCCTGGTTCAGGAGTTTGCCGAGGTTGAGCAATGACTCACGATCCAACCAGGCAATCTGCACCTGCCCGTCGGCATCGCGCGGGCTGTGGGCCAGTTGCATGTGCGCGCTGCTGCCGAGCATCAAGGCCTGGGCTGCGCAGGTCACCGCCGCGGTGACCCTGGCCGCCGGCAACGGGGGCAGCTCCAGGCGGGTCAGCAAGCTGTCACGGGGATGAAGGAAACATTCGACCGCAAGGTTTTTTCCGCCCTGGCCCAACGCCCTGAGGCTGCCGCGTCCTTGCTCGCGCACCTGGCCCTGGCGATCCAGCCAGGCAAACGCCAGCGGGCTGTCGAGGTCGAGGCTGCCCAGCGGCGCCAGGGCAATGCGCAGGCGCGTCATACGCCCACCCTTGACCAGATCACCTGGGGCAGGCGGTCCTGGCTGCGTTGCAACAACGCGTCCAGTCCGACCCGCCGCTGACCGCTGCGCGCCTGCCCACGAAGACGGAACCAGTCGCTGGTGATACCGACCTTGACGGTGGCTAGTTGCAGTTCCGGCATGCGCAGGCGATTGACGAAATCGCCCTGGTTGATGAACCAGTGGCCGCCGTCGCGCTCCCTGACCAGCGCCTCGGCCCGTTGCAGCGAGAGTCCCGGCACGTAGGCGGACAACACCGGGGCACTGGCGGTGTTGCCGTTGAGCCAGGTATTGGCGGGGAGGATCGTCACGTAAGGCGCCAGCGTTTCCAGCAACCCTGAGGTGACGCCCTTGACGCTGCGCAGGTCTTGCAGGGTGCGCAGCATCGGGCGGTTCGGCGCCAGCGGGGCGTTGGCGGCGTCCGCAGAAGTGTCCCGGCCACTGTCGAATGTGTTGCCCGCCGGGGCGCGGTCCGCAAGCTCAGGGTTCAACAGCCGCGGATAGGCCTCGATGACCCGCTCGACAATCCGCGTGCGCACCCCTGGCGCGACGCCCAGTTGCTGGCACAGCCGCTCGAAAGCGCGCAGTTGCTCCTCATCCACCCGCTCATTGGCGACGAGGTTGCGCAGGTTGAACTTGCCTTGCTCGTCTTCCAGCTGTCCTTCGAACGGCGTATCCACCTGACCCGAACCGGCCATCACGATCGGCTGTGCCCAGGGTTGGCCGAAGCGTGTCAGCGGATCACGCTGACGGGCGTCCCACAGCAACTGGCGGCTCAACTGCAGGCCACCTTGCAGGCGCGCCGTGCCCTGTACGCGCAGTTGCTCGGCTTCCAGGCTGCGGGTGAACAAGCTCTGGCGAGTGAGCATGCCACCGGCGATCACCGCCACCACTGCCGCGATCAGCAAGGCGCTGATGACCGCCATGCCACGCTGCTTCGCCGCGAGGGGCGAATCCGTTCGCATCACGGCCCTCAGAGCTGCCAGGAGCCAATGTCGGCATTCACGCCATCGCCGTCTGGCTGGCCGTCGGCCCCCAGGGAAAAAATGTCGACTTCGCCATTGGCGCCGGGGTTGAGGTAATTGTAGGGGCGGCCCCAGGGGTCGTTGGGCAGGCGCTCCAAGTAGGATTTCCAAGTGCCGTTTTTCGCATCGGCGGGTTTTTCCACCAAGACCTTGAGGCCCTGGTTCATGCTCGGGTAGGTGCCGTGGTCCAGACGATAAAGCTTCAAGGCTTGCATCAAGCCGCCAATGTCCTGTTTCGCCGCCGTTGCCCGCGCCTGATCAGGACGGTCGAGCACTTTGGGCACCACCATCGCCGCCAGGATGCCGAGGATGACTACCACGACCATGATCTCGATCAGGGTGAACCCCCGCTGCCGGCGTGGGCCTTGGGGACGGGCGTTGTAACGGGCGATCTGCATCTCGACGGTCCTTCGCTGGATTCGATTCGAGGCGCAGTGTTGCAAGAAAATATGTCAGTGATATTGAAATTGCTCAGGAGCATGCGTCGTCAATCGGTCACGAATGCGCGCTAGCCTCGGGGGCTGCCTCCGCCCATCGAGCCCGCGCCATGCAACGCCCTGCTCCACAAGCCGGCTTCACCCTGATTGAAGTGCTGGTGGCCCTGGCGATCATCGCCGTGGCAATGTCGGCGGCCGTGCGCGTGGCCGCGGTGATGACCCAGAGCAACGGCTTGCTGCGCGACAAATCCATCGCCTTGCTGACGGCCCGCAGTCAGTTGGCGCAGTTGCGTCTGGAAGGTCGGTTCGCAGCGGGCTCGAAAACCTTCGAGTGCGATCAGGGACGCTTGCAACTGCGTTGCGAACAGACCCTGCGCCCGGCGGAAAACGGCCGGATGTTGCGGGTTGAACTGAGCGTGTCGGACCGCAGCCATGACGGGCCGCCGCTGGCGCGGTTAGAGACGTTGGTCAACCGGGAAAAGTAAGGCCGCACGCAACCCATTGTGGCGAGGGAGCTTGCTCCCGCTCGGTTGCGCAGCGACCGTAGGTTTTTTTGGGCCGCTGCGCCCGAGGCGTCGGACCGTCCCAGCGGGAGCAAGCTCCCTCGCCACAGGGGTCACTGTGCTCTGGTCAATGACGGCAGGCTCACAGAATCCGGCAACCGGGCCAGTGCCAACCGCGTCTGCTCACCACCCCGCTCGATCACCACCGCCTGCGCTTCGATTGACACCAGCCGCACGCCTTGGGCCACCGGCTCTCCTGCCAGGAAACTGCGCGGCGGTCCGTCGTTGAGACTGAGGATTGCCACCGCGCCACGAGCCCCGGCCATCACACCGCTGACGGTGATCTGCACCGGCGCCGGCTGGTTGGAGAACCATTGCAACGCCGGGTTATCGGAACGCTCGGCCATGCGCTGCGGGGCGACGTCCGGGGTGCGGGACTCGGCCGAGGTCAGCAGCAGCGAAGACCAGGTTGCCACTCCGGCCAGCGCCGCGAGCAGGCCCAACGCCTGGACGATGTGCGCCGCGGATATGCGCTCGATGAATGCCATGGCCTGAATCTCCTTTTCCTGAAACCAGCCACCAGCGTACGCGCCAATTCTCTCCGTTTTATTTCACATCCTTATCATCTTCGCCGTGCAGGATGATTGCCACGCAAAGGAGCGCGCGATGAGCCGGGGCAAGCAACAGGGTTTCACCCTGATCGAATTGATGGTGGTGCTGGTGATCATCGGCATCGCCAGCGCCGCCGTGAGCCTGAGCATCAAGCCAGACCCATTGAAGCTGCTGCGCGAGGACGCCGACCGGCTGGCGCAGCTGCTGCAACTGGCCCAGGCCGAAGCCCGCAGCGACGGCCGGCCAATCACCTGGCGCGGGGACGCCAAGGGTTTTGCTTTCGCCCGGCGCACCGATCGTGGCGCCGGGCTGGATCGTTTCAAGGACGATCCGCAACTGCGTCCACGTCGCTGGCAAAGCCCGTCGATGGAGATCCGGGTGGAGCCCAGGCAGCGGGTTGTGCTGAACGCCGAGTGGCTCGGCGAGCCGTTGCAGATCCGGCTGTCGGACGGCCAGAACAGCCTCACCGTGCAACGCAGTGCCGCCGGGCGGGTGCTCGTCCAATGAACAGTCGCCAAACGGGTTTCACCTTGCTTGAAGTCATGGTGGCGATCCTGTTGATGGCCGTGGTCAGCCTGATCGCCTGGCGCGGGCTGGACAGCGTCACTCGCGCCGACAGCCATTTACAGGCCAATACCGAGCAGACCGAAGCCTTGTTGCGGGTACTGAACCAACTGGAACGCGACGTCGAGCTGCGCGCCAGCATCGAACTGAGCGAACCGATGAAACCCGGCGTCGACGATCCGCCCTCCACCGCCCCGCCCGCCCTGACCGTGCGCAGCACCGAAGGCAAGGGCTTCCGAATGGACGTGATCCGCGTTGCATCGGCCCAGGAAGGCCAACTGCAACGGGTGCGCTGGTGGCTCAAGGGCGACACGCTGTACCGCGCCCAAGGCCAGGCCCGCGACCGCTACCCCTTGCCCGCACCCGGTGCCGCAATCGCCGTGCTCAGCGATGTCAGCGACGCCGGCTTGCGCTACTGGGACCAGGAAAAAGGCTGGCGCAAACTCAGCGGCAACCGCGAGGAAAACCCCGCCGGCCTCGAAATCAGCCTGACCCGCCGGACACCCCAAGGGGTCGAAAAATACCGACAGGTGTTGGGACCGTTGGAATAAGCCGAGCCCATAATCACAGGCTACCCGAGCCCCATGTGGGAGCGGGCTTGCTCGCGAAAGCGGTGGGTCAGAAAGCAGTGATGTCGAATGTGCCTCCGTCTTCGCGAGCAAGCCCGCTCCCACAGGGGATTCGTGGCGAACACAAGAGTTGCAGCC
>NZ_JALJDX010000080.1 GCF_022952855.1 Pseudomonas sp. RGM2987
AGCTTGCTCCCGCTGGGCGCGCCAGCGCCCCTTGCTGCGCGACGGCTAAAATCATAGGTCTGCTTCGCAGCCCAGCGGGAGCAAGCTCCCTCGCCACAGGTGTGTGTCTGTCGTTGCCATTAACCATCTTCCTCGATGTCCAATAACAGATTCTCCAGCGCCTCGCGATACGCCCCCGGCGCCTGCCACATGCCCCGCTGCTGCGCTTCGAGCATACGCTCGGTCATGTCGCGCAAGGCATCGGGGTTGTGCAGGCGGACGAAATCCCGGGTGTCGGGATCCAGCAGGTAGGCATCGGCCAATAGGGCGTACTGGTGATCATCGATCAACTGCGTGGTGGCGTCGAACGCAAACAGGTTGTCCACCGTCGCCGCCAGTTCGAACGCACCTTTATAACCGTGACGCTTGACCCCCTCGATCCACTTCGGATTGGCCGCGCGGGAACGGATGACCCGGTTGAGCTCTTCCTTCAGGGTACGGACCTTGGGCAAATCCGGCTGGCTGTGATCGCCATGGTAACTGGCCGCCGCTGCGCCGCTGAGGGTTTCCACGGCGGCCAGCATGCCGCCCTGGAACTGGTAGTAATCGTTGGAATCGAGCAGGTCGTGCTCGCGATTGTCCTGGTTCTGCAACACCGCCTGCACCTGGCTCAAACGCCGCGAGAACTGATCGCGGGCCGCCGTACCTTCATCGCTGCCGCCGTAGGCGTATCCGCCCCAGTTCAGATACACCTCGGCCAGGTCGTCACGGCTCTGCCACAGCCGCCCGTCGACCGCGCCCTGCACGCCCGCGCCATAGGCCCCGGGCTTGGCGCCGAAGATCCGCCAACCGGCCTGACGCACCGCGACCTCAGGCTCAAGGCCCGACGCCAACAACGCCTCGCGCTCGCTGCGTACCTTGGCTGCCAGCGGGTTCATGTCCGCTGGCTCATCGAGCTCGGCAACGGCCTGAACCGCCGCATCGAACAGGCGGATCAGGTTGGCGAAGGCGTCACGGAAAAATCCGGAGACCCGCAACGTGACATCGACCCGAGGCCGGTCCAGCAGGCTCAACGGCAGGATCTCGAAATCATCGACCCGCTGGCTGCCCGTGGCCCACACCGGACGCACACCCATCAGCGCCATGGCCTGGGCAATGTCGTCACCGCCGGTGCGCATGGTGGCGGTGCCCCACACCGAGAGGCCGAGCTGGCGCAGATGATCGCCGTGGTCCTGCAGGTGCCGCTCAAGAATCAGGTTCGCCGATTGAAAGCCGATGCGCCATGCGGTGGTGGTGGGCAGGTTGCGCACGTCTACCGAGAAGAAATTGCGCCCGGTGGGCAACACATCCAGGCGTCCACGGCTCGGTGCGCCGCTGGGGCCGGCGGGCACGAAGCGCCCGTTCAGAGCATTGAGCAAGCCACCCATTTCCGCCGGACCGCAGGCGTCCAGGCGCGGCGCCACGACCGAGCGCAGGTGCTCGACGATGCTCCCCACCGTCTCCCAGCCCACTGCGCGCAGTTGCTCGACCTCACCTGCCAAAGCCTGTTCGATCAACTGCCCGGCGAACAACTCCAGGCGTTCGCGGGTATCACCGGTGGTGCGCCAGGGCTCTGCGCTGACCTCGGCCAACGCCTCGGGACGCACGCCGGTCCACGGCTCGGCCAACGCGCAATCCAGCGGATCGAAACCCAGCTCGAACGCTTTTGCCAGCGCCCGCAGCAGACTCGATTGCGCGCCCTTACCGTCGCCACGGGGAATGCGCAGCAATGCCAGCAAGGTGTCGATGCGCAGGCGTGCGCTGGGCGACTCGCCGAAAATGTGCAGGCCATCGCGGATCTGCGACTCCTTCAAGTCGCACAGGTAGGTGTCCAGGCGAGGCAACCAGATCGCTGCGTCCGCGTCGCTGTCGAGGCTGGCATCCAGTTGCAGCTCGCGGTCGATGTGGGTCTCGCGCACCAGGTTGAGGATGTCCCGCTGCAATTCCCGGGCGCGGCGCGGGTCAAGCAATTGCGCCTCGTAGTATTCGTCTGCCAACAGTTCCAGATTGCGCAATGGCCCATAGGTCTCGGCCCGGGTCAGCGGCGGCATCAGGTGGTCGATGATCACCGCCTGGGTGCGCCGCTTGGCCTGGGCGCCCTCGCCCGGGTCGTTGACGATGAAGGGATAGATGTTCGGCAGCGGCCCCAGCAACGCGTCCGGCCAGCAGTTCTCGGACAATCCGACGCCCTTGCCCGGCAACCATTCAAGGTTGCCGTGCTTGCCGACGTGGATCAGACCGTGGGCGCCGTAGGTGTGGCGCAACCAGAAATAGAACGCCAGGTAAGCGTGGGGCGGGACCAGGTCCGGATCGTGGTACACCGCGCTCGGGTCGACCTGATAGCCCCGGGCCGGCTGGATGCCAATGAAGGTCTGGCCCAGACGCAGGCCGGCGATCATCAGGCGCCCGTCGCGGAACATCGGGTCGTGGTCGGGTGAGCCCCAGCGCTCCAGCACCGCCTGGCGATTGGCCTCGGGCAGCGCGTTGAACATGGCCTGGTAGGCGTCCAACGCCAGGCTCTGATGGCAGGGCCGCAGGTCGAGGCTGTCCAGGTCGTTACTGACGCCGCCCAGCAACTGCTGGATCAGCGCCGTGCCGCTTGCCGGCAGTTCGACCGGCAGCGGATAACCCTCGACCTGCAACGCCCGCAGGATATTCAACGCCGCCGCCGGGGTGTCCAGGCCGACGCCGTTGCCGATGCGCCCGTCCCGGGTCGGGTAATTGGCGAGGATCAGCGCCACGCGTTTTTCGGCATTGGGCAAGCGCGCCAGGGTGGTCCAGCGTCGGGCCAGCTCGGCAACGAAATCCATGCGCTCAGGCACCGCGCGGTAGCAGACCACGTCGCTCTGGCTGCGCTCGCTGCGCCAGGCCAGGTCCTTGAAGCTGATGGGGCGGCTGATGATCCGCCCGTCCAGCTCGGGCAAGGCAATGTGCATCGCCAGGTCCCTGGGGCCCAACCCCTGCTCGCTGGCGCGCCAACCCGGTTCGTTGTCCTGGGCGCAGATCGCCTGGATCACCGGGATGTCGCGACGGAACGGCCGCAGGTGCGGGGCCTCGGGGCTGGATTGGGCAAAGCCGGTGGTGTTGAGGATCACCCCGGCTTCGACCTCATCCAGCCAGTCTTCGACCGCTGCCAGGCAACCGGGCTCCTTGAGGCTCGCCACGGCAATCGGCAGCGGATTGAGCCCCGCCGCTTGCAGGCGTTGGCAGAACACGTCGATGAACGCGGTATTGGCCGCTTGCAGGTGCGAGCGATAAAACAGCAGCGCCGCCACCGGTTGTCCGGCTTGCCAGTCGGCCCGCCAATCCATGAGGGTCGCGGCGGTTTTTCCGGGGTGATAGACCGCCGTGCGCGGCAAGGCTTGCGGTTCGCCCCACGGATAATCGCGACCGAACCATTGGCTGGCCAGGTTGTGGAACAGATCCAGGGCATTGCCCAGTCCACCCTGGCGCAGAAACTGCCAGAGCCGGTCGCGGTCCTCGACAGGCACGTTGCTCAGGTCGCTGAGTTCCGGGTCCGGTCGATCATCCCCCGGCACCAGGATGAGCTTCACGCCGCGCCCGGCCAGCTCCATCAGCCGCTCGATGCCGTAGCGCCAATAGCCGATGCCGCCGTGCAACGACAGCAGGATGACCTTGGCGTGACGCAGCACGTCTTCGACATACAGGTCCACCGACGCGTGGTTCTGCACCTGCATCGGGTTGGCAAGGCGAAACTGCGGGTAGTCGTCCGGCAGTTGCCGCGCCGCTTCGGCCAGCAGCGCCAGACTGGAATCGCCGCTGCACAGGATCACCAGTTCGGCGGGGGTCTGCCCCAGGTCGGCAATGTTGTCGTCCGATACAAAACCGCCGGGCTGGGTCCTGAGCAGGTGCATGGCTTAGGCGCTGAGGGCGGCGCGCAGCTGCGCTTCAAGCTGCGTCGCGTCCAGCGTCTGGCCGATCAGCACCAGACGGGTGACCCGCGCTTCCCCGGCGCCCCACTGGCGGTCGAAATGCTTGTCGAAGCGCGTGCCAACCCCCTGGATCAGCAGGCGCATCGGCTTGTTCGGGATCGCCGCGAAACCCTTGACCCGCAGCACGTTGTGCTGGACCACCAGTTGCGTCAGCGCATCCAGCAGCAGGCTCTCGTCGGCCTCGGGCAGTTCGATGGAAATGGAGTCGAAGGCGTCATGATCGTGATCGTCTTCGTCGCCGTCATGGTGATGATCGTGATGGCTGTGGCGGCTGTCGATGTGTTCTTCGGAACCGGCGCCCAGGCCGATCAATACGTCCAGCGGCAGGCGACCGCTGCTGGCTTCGATGACCTTGACCGCCGGTGGCAGCTCTTCGGCCACTTCCAGGCGCACCTTCGCCAGGTCTTCGGAGCTGATGAGGTCAGCCTTGTTGAGGATCACCAGGTCGGCGCTCGCCAGTTGATCGGCGAACAGTTCGTGCAGCGGGGATTCGTGATCCAGGTTCGGGTCAAGCTTGCGCTGGGCGTCGACCTGATCGGGGAATGCGGCGAAGGTGCCGGCGGCCACGGCTGGGCTGTCGACCACGGTGATCACCGCATCGACGGTGCAGGCGCTGCGGATTTCCGGCCATTGGAAGGCCTGGACCAGCGGCTTGGGCAGGGCCAGGCCAGAGGTTTCGATGAGGATATGGTCAAGGTCGCCGCGCCGCGCCACCAACTCGCGCATCACCGGGAAGAATTCTTCCTGCACCGTGCAGCACAAGCAGCCGTTGGCCAACTCGTAGACGCGGCCGTTGGCCTCTTCTTCGCTGCAACCGATGGAGCACTGCTTGAGGATCTCGCCGTCGATACCCAGCTCGCCGAACTCGTTGACGATCACCGCGATACGCCGCCCCTGGGCGTTGTCGAGCATGTGCCGCAGCAAGGTGGTCTTACCCGAGCCGAGGAAACCGGTGACGATGGTGACGGGGAGTTTGGCCAGTGTTTTCATCGGATGCCCTTTGGCAAGGTGGCGGGCAAACGGGACGACAACCGCAGGCACAGGCGTGCGCGGAAGATTTCGCCACCGGATCACCCCGCCCGGTTGTAGTGAGAATCTGTCTCGAGGCAGGTCTCCTGGCTGACGGTGGGCCGGTGCCGGCTTTTCATCCAAAGCCTGGCACTGGCGTTTGCTGCGCCTTCCCGTATGCCTTGGTAAAGACATCTACAGTGGCCTTGCAGCAACAGCACCGCTCACAGTTGCGGGGGCAGCCGCGGCTTGGACCGCGTTCCCTTCTTAGCTTCGACGCGTGTCGAAGAACCTCGAAGGTGCAAGGCTACGCAGGGTGCGGGGGTGGGTCAATGTCTGCTGCTTTTCCATGACACGGGAAATTGTTATGGATGGACATCGTTGTGGCGAGGGAGCTTGCTCCCGCTGGGCCGGGCTGGCGCTCCAGCGCGAAGCGGCCCTGGCTTTTGTCGGGACTGCTTCGCAGCCCTGCGGGAGCAAGCTCCCTCGCCACAAAGGCCCGCTCGTCTGCCCTTGTACATTGACGCCCCGCCCCCGCCCATGCTCTCCTGTGCGCCTAGTTATGGGTGCCCTTCACAGGGTGAAACGGGAAACCGGTGAATCGTGTGCTTTACTTCAAGGCCACGTCAGTCCGGTGCTGCCCCCGCAACGGTAAGCGAGCGAAGCGTCTGATCCACTGTGTCCGATGGCATGGGAAGGTGACGCTTGCAGGCACGGCGCAGGCCCTGCCCCTCGTGAGCCCGGAGACCGGCCCACGACTCAAGCACCAACAAACCCGCGGTGGGCGGGCGCTGTTCGAACCTTGGCGGGCATTCGCCCGGGGTTTCATTGCGCTCGCACCACCCACTGGACAAAAACAGAGGGAAGCGCCATGTCGACCATCAGCAGCACCGCCCGCTCCGCCAGTAGCACCACGACCCTGAGCCAACGCCTGAGCGCGGCCATCCTCGCCTCCATCATGGGCGCTGCGCTGGTGTACTTCGCCGGTTTCTCCCACATCGAAGCCGTGCACAACGCGGCCCACGACACCCGCCACAGCGCCGCCTTCCCGTGCCATTGAGACCTGACGCCATGATCAAGCGAATCGCCCAAACCGCCGGTTTCAGCGGATTGCTGGCTGCCCTGCTGCTGACACTCCTGCAAAGTTTCTGGGTGTCGCCGCTGATCCTGCAGGCCGAAACCTACGAAAAGGCCCCGGCCGCCGAAGTCCATCAACACGCCGACGGCGTCGCCCACACCCACGATGCCGAAGCCTGGGAACCGGAAGACGGCTGGCAGCGCGTGCTCGCAACCACCGGCGGTAACCTGGTGGTCGCGGTGGGTTTCGCCCTGATGCTCGCGGGCCTGTACACGTTGCGCACGCCGACTCGCACATCCCAAGGCTTGCTCTGGGGCCTGGCCGGTTATGCGACGTTCGTCCTGGCGCCGACCCTCGGCCTGCCGCCGGAGTTGCCCGGTACGGCCGCCGCCGACCTGGCCCAGCGGCAGATGTGGTGGATCGGCACGGCGGCGTCTACCGCAGTAGGTATCGCCCTGATCGCCTTCGCCAGGCATTGGCTGCTCAAGCTGCTGGGCCTGGCGACGTTGCTGGTGCCTCACGTCATTGGCGCTCCGCAGCCGGAAGCCCACTCGATGCTGGCGCCCGAAGCGCTTGAAAGCCAGTTCAAGATCGCCTCGCAACTGACCAACGTGGCGTTTTGGCTGGCGCTGGGCCTGATCAGCACCTGGCTGTTTCGCCGTGCCGATCAAGGCCCGCACGACGCATGAGCAGCGGGCCGATCCTGGTGGTCGGCCTGGGCTGCCAGCGCGGCTGCCCGGCCAGCACGCTGCTGGCCTTGCTCGACCAGACGTTGCTGGCCCACCGTATCGAGCGGCACCAACTCCAGGCCCTGGCCAGCATTGACCTCAAGCGTGACGAACCGGGCCTGCTGGCACTGGCCGAACAATTGGCGCTGCCGCTGGTCTGCTTCAGCGCCGAACAACTGGCCGACTATCAGGAACGGCTCACGCATCGTTCCGAGATCGCCTTCGAGCGTACCGGCTGCTACGGCATCGCCGAAAGCGCGGCCCTGGCCCTGGCCGACCGCCTGGGAACCGCGCCCGCAACGCTGCTGGTTCCCCGCCAGCGAGGTCCCGGGAGCACCCTGGCATTGGCGTGCATGTCGTAAAACCCGATAATCGGCCTCGGGATCATGAGCGATCTTCATCTGGGCAACGCCCATTCATCTTTTCAATGGAGCCGGTCATGACCGTTTACTTCATCGGCGCCGGCCCCGGCGACCCGGAACTCATCACGGTCAAAGGCCAACGGCTGATCCGCAGTTGCCCGGTCATCATCTACGCCGGCTCCCTGGTACCGGCCGCCGTGCTTGAGGGGCATTGCGCCGAACAGGTGATCAACAGCGCCGAGCTGCACCTTGAACAGATCATCGAGCTGATCCGTACCGCCCACCTCAACGGCCAGGACGTGGCGCGGGTGCATTCCGGCGACCCGAGCCTGTATGGCGCCATCGGCGAGCAGATTCGTTGCTTGCGGGATCTGGACATTCCTTTCCAGATCATCCCTGGCGTCACCGCCACCTCAGCCTGCGCAGCCCTGCTAGGCACCGAGCTGACCCTGCCGGACGTTTCCCAGAGCCTGATCCTCACCCGTTACGCAGACAAAACCGCCATGCCCGCTGGAGAAGAGCTGGGCAGCCTGGCACGTCACGGGGCGACCATGGCGATCCACCTGGGGGTCAATCATCTGGGGAAAATCGTCGAAGAGCTCCTGCCCCACTACGGCGCGGATTGCCCGATCGCCGTGATCCACCGGGCGACCTGGCCGGACCAGGATTGGGTAGTGGGCACGCTCGCCGACATCGCTGCGAAGGTCCAGGCCAAGGGCTTTCGCCGCACGGCACTGATCCTGGTGGGACGGGTGCTGGGCAACGATGTGTTCAGCGAATCCTCGCTGTACCGCGCCGGGCATGCGCATCTTTACAGGCCTTGATTTCGCCAGCAGCGATCAGCACAAGCCCTGTGGGAGCGCAATGTTGTTCAGTTAAGGTTTATCACTTGTCGTGGGGGGGGGGGGGGGG
>NZ_JALJDX010000079.1 GCF_022952855.1 Pseudomonas sp. RGM2987
GGGGGCTGGTGCTTTTCCAGCACCTTACTCACCCTCGGGGATAACCTGAACCCGGGGTGGTGGGACCGTGCTGCGTTCGCTGATGCTGGCGGTGTTGATCGTTCTGGCGGGGTGCGCCACGCCGCCGCGTGGTCAGCCGGTCGCCACGCTGGCGATTCCCCAGGAAACCTGGCAGCAGGTCGACCGGCAGATCATCGTCGCGTCGAAAAGCGCCCTCGAACAAGCCGGCGTCTACGCCCGCGGGTCGATGGAGCACTGGCGGGTATTGGTGTACGAGCGCACCGAGGCCGAATTCATCCCCTGGTTCAGCAGCTACTGGACCCAGGAGTGGCTGGCGATGAAAGTCGGCTGGTATTCCGCCAGTGCCGAAGGCGAGGCGGATTCCTCGGCCGGTCGCCTGGCGGTTTATCTGCAAGAGCAGTATCGCGAAAAAGTCCTGGAACCCGTGGCGGTCGAGATTGATCCCGAGGCGATCAGGGCCAGTGCGACGCAATATTACCTGCGCCTTCTCAACCAGCAGGTCCAGGTGATTGCCCAGCGCCATGGAATACCGACCGAGCTGATGAATCGGCGGCTGCATGGCATTGCTGCGATCAACCTCGGACCACCGGCGGCGCGCAATGCGTCCTTGTATGAGGTGGCTCACACCCAGCCGCTCGATACCTTGCCGGCCTACACCGCGCTGATCGACCACGTCAACAAAGCCGCCGCCACCGGTGCGGGACCGTCGGAGGCGGTGATCGCCAAGGTGGCGCAGGACACCAGCGAGAAGATCCAGGCGCAGTTCGCCACGCGAGGTGCCACCGGTGCGGCAGCGGCCGTGGCCGGCAAGGTGGCGGGGGCGATGATTTCCGTGGGGGTGGCCGGGATCCGGGCAATCATTCATGAGGGCGAGCGGCCGGAAATGGAAGCCCGGATCCGCAAGAGCCTGAGCGCCGCGTTCGACGAGGCCTGGTTCAAGTCCCTCAAGCATCCCCTCAGCGGGGTGATGGCGCCGGTGTACTACCTGGACGAGGAGATCGAAGGCAATCTGGTGGAGACGGAGCTGGCCAACCGAACGGTGGTGTTGCCGGACATCAAGCCGTGACGCGGCCGCTCAATCCGAGGCGAGGGTTACGCGGCAGCCCTTGCGATGGCGGATCTGCTCGTCCGACGGGCGCTCCCTGATGAACTCGAAGCGTGGCTCGCCTTCGCTGTAGATCACCAGCCAGCCCCATTCCAGCTCGCTTTCGTCCTGCCCGGGCTGGGGCGGCGAGGCCCACCAGGGCTCTTTGTGCATGATCTGACGCATCGTCTACTCCTGCAGGCTCATCCTTTGAACTATAGACCGTTGGATTTGCGCGCAAGCGCCGTACAAAATTCGTGGAGCACAACAGCCCACTGTGGCGAGGGCGCTTGCTCCCCCGGGGCTGCGAAGCGGCCCCCCGCTTTTTGCGGACGCTGCGCAACCGAGCGGGAGCAAGCTCCCTCGCCACAAAAGGCTCAGCCGCCACAGAGATTACTGTCGATTCAGTGTGCTTTGGCTGCGTCCTCCAGCGTCTAGCGTCTGTATCCCCGCACTCGAACGGGGCATGACTGGACCCCGCGCGTATGCAAGCACTGTTGAACGAGATCCTCGATGCGGTTCGCCCCCTGATCGGCCAGGGCAAGGTGGCCGACTACATTCCGGCCCTGGGCACCGTGTCGCCCAACCAGCTGGGCATTGCCGTGTATAGCAACGACGGCGAAATGTATTGCGCAGGTGACGCCGAAACACCGTTTTCGGTGCAGAGTATTTCCAAGGTGTTCAGCCTGGTGCAGGCCATCGAGCATTCCGGCGAAGCAATCTGGGAGCGCCTCGGCCATGAACCGTCCGGCCAGCCGTTCAACTCCCTGGTGCAGCTGGAATTTGAGCGCGGGCGGCCGCGCAACCCGTTCATCAACGCCGGCGCCTTGGTGATCTGCGATATCAATCAGTCACGCTTCGCCGCACCGGCGCTATCCATGCGTGATTTCGTGCGGCGTCTGTCGGGTAATCCGCAGGTGATGGTGGACGGCAAGGTCGCCGAGTCGGAATACCAGCATCGCGCCCGCAACGCGGCGATGGCTTACCTGATGCAGTCGTTCGGCAACTTTCACAATGACGTAGAAGCGGTGCTGCGCAGCTATTTCAGCCACTGCGCCTTGCGCATGAACTGCATCGACCTGGCCCGGGCCTTCTGCTTTCTGGCAAACGACGGGTTCTGCAAGCACAGCGGTGAACAGATCCTCAGCGCCCGGCAGACCCAGCAGGTCAACTCCATCATGGCCACCAGCGGGCTGTACGACGAGGCGGGCAACTTCGCCTATCGGGTCGGCCTGCCGGGCAAGAGCGGGGTAGGCGGGGGGATTGTCGCGGTGGTACCGGGGCAGTTCACGGTGTGCGTCTGGTCGCCCGAACTTAACGCGGCGGGTAATTCCCTGGCGGGTATGGCGGCACTGGAATTGCTTAGCCAGCGGATCGGCTGGTCGGTATTCTAACCGGCTACACGAAAAAGGGCCCGTTCCTGGTTGAGGAACGGGCCCTTTTTCATTCAACTGCAATCAGCAGAAGCGGTCGATGACCTGCACGTGTGAAGTGCCTTGCAGCGATTGCCAGGTGTGGGTCAGCGTTTGCAACACGCGGCCGATGAAGTCTTTGTCGGCCGCAGCCTTCTTGCCTACGTAGCCCTGGCCACGGCGGTACATCTTCAGCCGGGCACACAGGTCTTGAGTGTTCTTCTCGAACTCCTCTTCGTGGGTGAAGGGCGACAGGCAGTCCATATGGACCTGGCCGGTCTTGCTGACCCACAGGATATGGCTGTCGAGAGTGTCTTTGTGCGCTGCGAACATGCGAGCCAGTTCATCAATAGATGGTTGATTATTCAGATTCATGTGTAAGCCCCTTGACCATTTGGTTGATCTGTCTGGTGGTTCGCAAAAACTTCGCTGTTCGGTAAGTACCCACCTGGTACCGAAACCAGGTCGTCAGCAGCTGTCCGTCAAACTTCGACGGGGCGTGCATCGGTTGTGTAGTGTTATCGAAGGGCTGCTACGCAAATGCGCTACAACGATGAGAAACAGCGAAGAAATCTTCAGCCAGCGTCAACTTCCGAGGGTCGACCACCTGCGTCATGAGGATCTTCGCCAACGTTTCTCGTCCTTGTTACCGGACGGTCAGGCCAGGTCAGCACCTTCAATCTGCCTTGTGGGCAGTCCCTTATCCAAAAAACAGCTCGGCGGTCAGACGAGCTTGCTCCAACGGTTACCTGTACTCCCGATCGGGGAGACGTCTGCATCATGCAAGGGCAAATCGGAGGCGTCAACGGTTTTGTAGTGATTATTTTCAGGCACTACATATTGTCGGACAAAATGGTTTGGGTATGAAAACCGCTCCTCAGCCCATTACCGTGGCGAGGGAGCTTGCTCCCGTTGGGCGCGGAGCGGCCCTGATAAATCTGCATGCTCGGGTCTTGATGTGGCTTGGAGGAGGGGGCTGCTGCGCAGCCCAGCGGGAGCAAGCTCCCTCGCCACAGGAGGCTCAGGGAGTCTTGGCTTTGGTGGTCTTGCGCGGTGCGCTGCCGGCCTTGCGCTTGGTGGGCTTGCGTTTGTTTTTCCAGGGGGCTGCGCCACGGCCTGCGGGGCTGGCCGGGCCGTTGATGGTCAGGCTCATGCCCTGGCAGCGGGCGATGTGCTTGCTCATCCAGGCGGCTTGCCGGGTGACGAATTCTTCCAGGCTCATTTCGCCGCTCTGCACCATGTCCAGGGCCTGTTCCCAGATGGCTGTCGTGCCCGGGTCGGCGATGGCCCGGGGCACGGCGTCGATCAGGCTGAAGGCCGCCGAAGTGGCGGACAAGGCCTTGCCGTTTTTCATCAGGTAACCGCGATCGAGCAGACCCTGGATGATTGACGCCCGGGTCGCTTCGGTGCCGATGCCGGTGGTGTCCTTGAGCTTTTGCTTGAGCAGCGGATCCTCCACCAGTTTGGCAACGTTTTTCATCGCCTTGATCAGGTCGCCTTCGGTGAACGGCTTGGGCGGCTGGGTCCACAGGTCCTTGGGTTTCACCTCGTCCACCGCGCAATCCATCCCCTCGCTCAGCGCCGGGAGCGTTTGCGACACGGGTGCTTCACGGCCCCGCGCAGGCGCCAGGGCTTCGGGCAGGGCGCGTTTCCAGCCGGGTTCGACAATCTGCTTGCCCACCGCACGCAACGCCTGGCCGGCACAGTCGAAATCGGCCTGGGTCCGGTCGTATTCGTGGTTGGGCAGGAACTGCGCCAGGTAGCGTGCGCGGATCAGCGAGTAGACGGCGCGCTGCTTACCGGCGAGTTTGTCGAAGTTCCTGGCCGCCGCCGTGGGGATGATCCCGTGGTGGGCGCTGACCTTGGCATCGTTCCAGGCCCGGGACTTGCGCTGTGGTTGCAGATGCTCGCGCAATGGCGTGAGGCTCGGGTCGGCCTGGGCGAGGGCAGCGAGGATGGCCGGCGCTTCACTGTGTTGGCTCATGGGCAGGAAGCCGCAGTCGCTGCGCGGGTAGGTGATCAGCTTGTAGGTTTCGTAGAGCGATTGAGCAATGTCGAGGGTTTCCTGGGCGCCGAGGCCGAGCTTTTTCGAGCAGACTTCCTGCAACGTGCCCAGGTCGAACGGCAACGGCGCAGCTTCGCGCAGGCGCTCGGTGCGTACTTTCAGGGTCCGGGCACTGGCTGCGTTGCCCATGGCCTGGGCGGCTTTGCGCGCCAGGGTCTCGTTCAGGCAGCGCTCCTGGTCGTCACAGGCATCCGGGTCGGCCCGCCACTGGGCGGTGAACGCGGTGCCGTCGTGGCTGAGCTGCACATCGATGGCCCAATAGGCCACCGGCACGAAATCGGCGATGCTGCGGTCGCGATCCACCACCAGGCGCAACGTCGGTGTCTGCACGCGACCCACCGGCAGCACGCCTTGATACCCGGACTGGCGGCCCAGCAGCGTGAACAGGCGGCTCATGTTCATGCCGATCAGCCAGTCGGCCCGGGAGCGGCCCAGGGCGCAATGGTACAGGTTGAAGGTTTCCGCCCCCGGCTTGAGCGCCGCCAGGGCCTTGCGGATCGACGCTTCGTCCAGGGCCGACAGCCAGAGCCGTTGGATCGGCCCGCGATAGCGGCAGTGCTCCACCAGTTCGCGGGCGATCATCTCGCCTTCACGGTCGGCGTCGGTGGCGATCACCAGTTCCCGGGCTTCGCCCAGCAGGCGCTTGACCGCTTTGTATTGGCTGGCGGTCTTGGGTTTGACGGTCATTTTCCATTGCGCCGGCACGATGGGCAGGTCGGCCAATACCCAGCGCTTGTAACGCGCGTCATAGGCGTCGGGCGGGGCGGTTTCCAGCAGATGGCCGATGCACCAGGTCACCGTGACGTTCGCCCCCAGCCAGCAACCGTCGCCACGGCGCGTGGCGCCGAGCACGGCGGCGATGTCTTTGGCCTGGGACGGTTTTTCACACAGGTACAGCCGCATGACGCCTCTTCCTGAACAACTTTCATGGGGCGCTAGCATGGTCAGGGATCGCGCCAGGAGCAAGCTTTATCTGTATGGATATACAGATAAAACGTTACCAGGCCATGCCGGGATTCACGTTCGGCGGGGTATTTTCACGCAGAGTGAATTTCTTGCAGAGGCGTCGCTCATAACTTGCAGAGCGGCTGAAACCGCAAAGTTAATGAGTCAAGGAGAGTCACTTTCATGAATTCGATGCCGAAGGGCAACGGACAGGCGTCCACCCGTTTGATTCTCGTTGTGGAGGATGATCCGACCATCCTGGAGTTCCTGTGTGAGATCCTGGAGGAGGAGGGGTTTGTCGTGGAACCTCGGGAAAGCGCCGACTCGGCGCTGACCTTTCTTGAGCAGAGCGCCGACTATGTGGACTTGTTGCTTACGGACATCACCATGCCGGGCAACATGGACGGCGCGGACCTGGCCAACCTGACCGGGGACCGCTGGCCGCAGATACCGTTGCTGATCATGTCCGGCTACGAAACGCCGGAAAGCGCCGGGATCAAGCACCACGCCTCGTTCATCGCCAAGCCATGGGCGCTGGGGCAGATGCTTGATCTGGTGGAGAACACGGTGAAGAACCGGCAGGTACATTGATGAACGCCAACCTGCGGCGAGCGAACCTATTGTGGCGAGGGAGCTTGCTCCCGCTGGGGCGGTCCGACGTTTCGGCCGCAGCAGCCCGCTTTTTGTGAGCGCTGCGCACTCAAGCGGGAGCAAGCTCCCTCGCCACAGGATGGTGCAGGTCTTCAGTTCTTGTCCAAATCCACATTGCGGGTTTCGCGCAAGCACAGCATCCCCACCACCAGGCTCACCCCGGTAATCACCACCGGGTACCACAGCCCATAGAAAATATCCCCGGTATAAACCACCAGCGCGAATGACACCGTAGGCAAAAAGCCGCCAAACCAGCCGTTGCCGATGTGGTAGGGCAGTGACATCGAGGTGTAGCGGATCCGGGTCGGGAACAGTTCGACCATCAACGCCGCCAGCGGGCCGTAGCACATCGCGGAAATGATGATCAGCGCCACGATCAAGGCCACGATCATCGGCCGGTTGATCTGCTGGGCATCGGCCTGTTGCGGGTAGCCTGCCAGCGTCACGGCGCCGCGCAGGGCGGCTTCGTCATAGCCATCGATCCTCACCTCGCCGATGCTGACCTGCACGTTGCTGCCGGCCGGAGCCGCGACGCTGTTATAGGGCAGGCCCTGTTTGACCAGGAACGTCTTGACCTTGTCGCAAGGACTGTCGAAACGTGCCTTGCCCACCGGGTCGAACTGGAAGGTGCAGGTGGCCGGATCGGCGATCACGCTGATCGGTGCTTGGCGGCTCGCCAGGTCAATGGCCGGGTTGGCGTAGTGGGCCAAGGTCTTGAAGATCGGGAAATACAACGCAGTCGCCAGCAGCAAGCCGATCATCAACACCGGCTTGCGCCCGACCTTGTCCGACAGCCAGCCGAAAAAGATGAAGAACGGTGCGCCGATGATCACGCTGACGATCAGCAGGCTGTTGGCCAGGGCCGGGTCCATCTTCAGGAACTGGGTGAGGAAAAACAGCACGTAGAACTGCGCGGCATAGAAGGTCACCGCTTGCCCGGCGTTGATGCTGAACAGCGCGATCAGCACCACCTTCAGGTTCTCCCATTTGCCGAAGGATTCACGGATCGGCGCCTTGCAGCACTTGCCTTCTTCTTTCATTTTCACGAAGGACGGTGATTCATGCAGGCTCATGCGGATCCAGGTCGATATGCCCAACAGCAGGATCGACAGCAGGAACGGAATGCGCCAGCCCCAGACTTCGAACTGATCACCGGTGAAGTAGCGGCAGGCCAGGATCACCAACAGCGAGAGCAACAGCCCGAGGGTAGCCGTGGACTGAATCCAACTGGTGTGCAAACCACGCTTGCCGATGGGCGCGTGCTCGGCGACGTAGGTGGCTGCACCGCCGTATTCACCGCCCAGGGCCAGGCCCTGGAGCATGCGCAGTGCGACCAGGATGATCGGCGCGGCGATGCCGATGCTGGCGTAGTTGGGCAGCAGGCCGACGCAGAACGTCGCCAGGCCCATCAGGATAATGGTGGCCAGGAAGGTGTATTTTCGCCCGATCATGTCCCCCAGCCGTCCGAAGACCAACGCACCGAATGGCCGCACGACGAAGCCGGCGGCGAACGCCATCAGGGCGAAGATGAATGCGGTGGTGTCGTTGACCCCGGCGAAGAACTGCTTGCTGATCACCGCCGCGAGGGCGCCGTAGAGGAAAAAGTCATACCACTCGAAGACCGTCCCCAGGGACGAGGCGAAGATGACTTTCTGGGTGTCTCGGCTGGTGCCGGCGCTACGCGTGGCTTCCAGGGGCTGAACATGTTCCGACATAGCGATATCCCTCACAGTGATTGTTTTTGTTGTTCCACTGTCGACGCCGGTGTGGGCGTTTTGTTGCGTGCTGCAATTCCTTGGATCGGTGCATTTCCCCTGTGGGAGCGGGCTTGCTCGCGAAGGCGGTGTGCCAGCCGACATCATTG
>NZ_JALJDX010000078.1 GCF_022952855.1 Pseudomonas sp. RGM2987
TGACACACCGCCTTCGCGAGCAAGCCCGCTCCCACAGGGGAAATGAGGTGTTTCAGGCAAACAATTCGCCCTGCAATTCGTCGAGCAAAGCCTGGATCGCATCCAGCCGCTGCTGCGGGTCATCCAGTTGCAGCAGGTCGATCTTGTCCAGTTCATTGAACGGCAGCAGATAAGCCAGTTGATTGGCCAAGGACTGCTGCCCTGTCGCTTCGGTGCCCATGTTCAAGGCTTCGACCATCGGGTGTTCGGCCAGGGCCTTGAGCAGCGCCACCAGGTCGGCGTCTTCATCCTGGAGCGGTTGTTCCGGCTCGTCTTCCAGCCATTCCACTTCGGCGACGGTCAGTTGGTCGGCCTGGACGCTGCTGCTGTGCACCAGAAACCGCCGCCCGCCCTGCACGCGAATGCCCAGCAGGCCGTTGTCCTGCTGGGAGAAGTCGGTGATCAGCGCTTCACAGCCGACCCGCGCATAGCCGTCCGGTGCGATGCCGACCTCCTCGCCATCGAGGATGCACACCACGCCAAACCCTTCGCCCTTCTTCATGCAGCGCCCGATCATGTCGAGGTAACGCGCCTCGAAAATCTGCAAATCGAGGATGCAACCGGGGAACAGCACAGTGTTCAATGGGAAAAGCGGCAAGCTCATAACCAGTTCCTTAGACTGTCATCGACACAACCAGCGGCAGCAGCACCGCCGTGGCCACGCCCATCAGACTCATCGCCAGCGCCGCGAAGGCACCCGTTTCTTCACTTTCCTGCAACGCCACGGACGTTCCCACGGCGTGGGCCGTAAGCCCCAGCGCCATGCCCCGGGCTTCAGGGCTATGGACCCCCAACCGGTTCAGGATGCCCGGCCCGAAAATCGCCCCGAGCACGCCGGTGATCAACACGAACACCGCTGCCATGGCCGCCACGCCGCCGATCTGCTCGGCCACCAGCATGGCGATCGGCGAGGTCACGGACTTCGGCGCCATGGTCATCAGGATCATGTGATCGGCGCCAAACGCCCAGCCCAGCACCACCGCAGAACCCGTGGCGAACACCCCGCCTATCACCAGCGTAGTAAAAATCGGCCAGAACAATTGCCGGATCCGTCGCAGGTTCAGGTACAACGGCACCGCCAGGGCGACCGTGGCCGGGCCCAGGAGGATGCTGAGGATCTCGGTGCTCTTGCGATATTCCGCGTAGCCGATGCCGCAACTGACCAGCACGCCGATCAGCAGCACCATCGACATCAGCACCGGTTGCAGGAACACCCAGCGGGTCTTTTCGAACGCGGCCAGCACCAGTTGATAGGCGCCCAGGGTAATCCCGATGCCGAACAGCGGATGGTGGATCACCGAAGCCCAGGCGCCCTGCCAGTCAAACATCATGACGCATCCTCCGCAGCCGGCGCATGGCGTCGGGCCAGGCGTTGCATCAGCACGCCGGTGAAGGCCATGGACAACACCAGCGACAGCACCAGCGCGCCGACAATGGCCCAGAAATCGGCGGCAATCGCCCGGGCATAGACCATCACCCCGACTGCCGGCGGCACCAGCAGCAACGGCAGGTAACGCAGCAGGCTGCCGGCGGCCAGGCTCAGTGGTTCGGCGACTTCGCCGCGCATGATCAGGTAGCCCAGCAACAGCAGCAGGCCGATGATGGGCCCGGGCAACACCGGCAAGAACAAATGATTGATCGCAGTGCCCAGCAATTGGAACAACACCAGCCAGGTCAGGCCCCGTAGCAACATCCGCTCTCTCCCCTGCAACACGTACCCATTGAATGCGCCCGCATTATAAGCACGCCCGCGCTATGGTTCGGCATTCGTAAAAAGCATGGTCGATGACCTTCGTTGTCCGCCATGTTGATCTACAGTGGTTCCCCGGGGGCCGAGGCCGCCGTTTCCAGAAAAAGATAAAACCGATGAACCAAGGAGAGTCTCAATGCCCTATGTTCCCGTTGCAGCGCTCAAAGATTATGTCGGCAAGGAACTTGGACGTTCCGACTGGCTCACCATCGACCAGGAACGCATCAACCTGTTCGCCGAAGCCACAGGCGACTTTCAGTTCATCCACGTCGATCCGGTCAAGGCCGCACAGACACCCTTCGGCAGCACCATCGCCCACGGGTTCCTGTCGCTGTCGCTGATGCCCAAGCTGATGGAAGACATCCTGATCCTGCCCGAGGGCGTGAAGATGGTGGTCAACTACGGGCTGGACAGTGTGCGTTTCATCCAGCCGGTGAAGGTCGATTCCAAGGTCCGACTCAAGGTCGACCTGGTGGACGTCACCGAGAAAAAACCCGGCCAATGGCTGCTCAAGGCCACCGCCACCTTGGAAATCGAAGGCTCGGAAAAACCGGCCTACATCGCCGAGCCGCTGTCGCTCTGCTTCGTGTAAACCCAATGCGGTGGCGAAACCGCTCGGGCAGTTTCGCATCGCTTCTCTATATCTGACGCGCATAGCTGCGGCATACTCGTGGCCTGATGACCTGGATCCCGTTATGCGCTTACTTGTCCCCCTGACCCTGACCCTGTTGCTCACCGCCTGCGGCGACGGCGAATCGCCGCTGCCTCCCGACGCTCGCCTGCCCGACGGCGGGCGCTATCGCGGCGACCTGGTGGACGGCTTGCTGCAAGGCCAGGGGCGCATCGATTACCCCAACGGCAGCTGGTACGCCGGGCAGTTCGACAAGGGCCAGTGGCATGGCACCGGGGAATGGCACGGCAGCAATGGCGAGATCTATCGCGGTCAGTTCCAGCAGGGCCTGTTCCACGGCCAGGGCAGCCTGAGCACGCCAACCAGCAGCTACACCGGCGGTTTCAAGCAAGGCCGGCGCGACGGCGAAGGCACGCTCAAGGAAAACGGCGTGACCTATCGTGGCGAGTTCAAGGCCGACCGCTACTCGGGCCTCGGGCGCCTGGAACTCGCCGACGGCAGCCAGTACCAGGGCCCGTTCGCCAACGGCAAGCCCAACGGCGAGGGCCAGCGCTTCGATGCCGCTGGCAACCAGTTCACCGGTCATTTCGTCGATGGACAGCTTCAAGGCAGGGGCACCTTCAACAGCGCCGAGGGCGATGTCTACGTCGGCGGCTTCAAGGACAACCAACTCAACGGTCGCGGTCGCTATGAAAATGCCGATGGCGATGTCTGGACCGGCCAGTTCAAGGACGGCGCGCTCACCGGCAAGGGCGAACTGACGGGCGCCGATGGCAGCCACTACCTCGGCCAGTTCAATGAATGGCGCTTCACCGGCCAGGGTCGCCTGAACCTGCCCGACGGCAGTTTCTACATCGGCGGGTTCGAAAACGACGCCTATCACGGACGCGGCACCCTGGTGCTGACCGACGGCACCGTGCAGGACGGCACCTGGGCCAACGGCCAGCGGGTGCGCGACGCGGATGGCCGGCTGTTGCCGGACGTGCTGGAGCTCGGCCTGCTGGCCCAGGGCCGGCTGCTGGACGAAGCCCTCGCCAATATCCCGGCCTCAACACCTGCCGTGGAACTGTACAGCCTGACCCTGGGCGGTGACGGCAAGCAGAGCGTGTTCCTGCGCGAATCCGACTATGTCGCCAACATGCTCGCCAGCCGCTTCGGCGCATTCGGGCAGATCCGCCTGGTGAATCACCGCGACCACCTAGGCGACCGGCCCATGGCCAGCCGCGAAACCCTGCGCCGTGCCATCGCGACCCTGGCCGAACGCAGCGGCCCGGAGGACCTGGTGTTCATCTACCTGACCAGCCATGGCACCAGCGAGCACGAACTGGTGCTCGACCAGCCGCGCATGGAACTGGCCGACCTACCCGCCGACGAACTGGCGGCGGTCCTGGCGCCGTTGAAGAATCGCGACAAAATCGTGGTGATCTCGGCGTGCTACTCCGGTGGTTTCATCCCGGCGCTCAAGGATGAACGCACGCTGATCATGACCGCCTCACGGGCCGACCGGGTGTCCTTCGGGTGCTCCGAAGAAGCCAACTTCACCTACTTCGGCGATGCCCTGTTTGCCCAGGCGCTGAACCAGACCGACGACCTGGAGCAGGCCTTCAAGCGGGCCAAGGCCACCGTGGCCGAGCGAGAGCAGGCGGACAATTTCGAAGCCTCCGAACCGCAGATCTGGGCCCCCCGGACCGTGGTTTCCCACTGGCAGTTGCTGCGCAAGCAGCAGGCACGCAAAGCATTGCAAAGTACTGCATTGAACGACGGGGCCATAAAGAGCAACTAAGCTGAACCGTATCAAGGGGGAAACACTATGTACTTGACGCCTCAGCATGTTTTGCTCGCCGGTGCGACCGGGCTGACCGGGGAACATCTACTGGATCGGCTGCTCAACGAGCCGACCATCACCCGGGTCCTGGCACCTTCACGCCGGCCATTGGCCGAACACTCGCGCCTGGAAAATCCGGTTGGGGAACCGGCCCAGGTATTGCCGCAACTCAGTGGCCAGGTCGACATCGCCTTTTGCTGCCTGGGGACGACCATCAAGAAGGCCGGCTCCGAGCAAGCCTTCCGCGCCGTGGACCTGGAGCTGGTCGTGGCCTTCGCCAAGCGCGCCAGGGAACTGGGGGCGCGGCACCTGATCGTCATCAGCGCGCTGGGGGCGGACGCCAAATCGTCGATCTTCTACAACCGGGTCAAGGGCGAGATGGAGGCGGCGCTGAAAAGCCAGGGCTGGCCGCAGTTGACCATCTGCCGTCCTTCCCTGCTGTTGGGCGAACGCGTCGAGCCGCGCCTGGCCGAGCAACTGGCCGGGCCGCTGTCGAAACTGATCCCGGGCAAATACCGCGGCATCGAAGCCTGCCAACTGGCCCGCGCCATGTGGCGCCTGGCGCTGGAGGAGCAGGACGGGGTGCGGGTGGTGGAGTCGGATGAGTTGCGTAAGTTGGGGAAATAGAGGCTGCCTGATCGGACGCCTTCGCGAGCAAGCCCGCTCCCACAGTTGATCGAGTGTCTCCAGAATGAACGCAGCCCCCTGTGGGAGCGGGCTTGCTCG
This sequence comes from Pseudomonas sp. RGM2987, assembly GCF_022952855.1. Lineage (GTDB taxonomy): Bacteria > Pseudomonadota > Gammaproteobacteria > Pseudomonadales > Pseudomonadaceae > Aquipseudomonas. The sequence continues at coordinate 4,972 of NZ_JALJDX010000078.1, forward strand.
CGAAGGGTTCACCACCATCCTCAGCCAAACACAGCCCCCTGTGGCGAGGGAGCTTGCTCCCGAAGGGTTCACCACCATCCCTCAGCCAAACACAGCCCCCTGTGGCGAGGGAGCTTGCTCCCGCTGGGCTGCGAAGCGGCCCCAAGGCTTTTTTGAGCTCAGAAGACGACTGCTGCGCAGTCGAGCGGGAGCAAGCTCCCTCGCCACGAGGTTCGCGGCGCTGTTCACATTCCGCCTGTCGCCTGAAACCCCACCCCCATCGCGGTAAACAACGACAACGGCAGCAACAAGGTGTCGAGCAACGCACTGCCCGGCAGATCAATGCCCGGGTAGCTCGGCGCCTCGGCACCAAAGCGGTCCTTGGCGCAGCAGCCTCCGTTAAGGGCATAGAGATCCAGCCGCGTCCCGGCGTACACCACCGGCGCGCCGGGCTTGGCGGCGTCGAGGGTGCGGGCGGTGGCGCAGCCGGTCAGTTGCAGCGCCAGCAGCGCCAGCAGCACCATCAGCAGCTTATTCATCGCTGCTCAAATGATGCTCGCCCCAGCGCGGCAGCATGTCTTGGGGGATGTTCAGCAGATTGAGAATCCGCGCTACCACAAAATCGATCAGGTCATCGATGGTCTGCGGCTGGTGATAAAACCCCGGCGAGGCCGGCAGGATGGTCACGCCCATGTTCGACAACTTGAGCATGTGCTCCAGATGAATGCTCGAATACGGCGCTTCCCGCGGCACCAGGATCAACTGCCGGCGCTCCTTGAGCGTGACGTCCGCCGCCCGTTCGATCAGGTTGTTGCAGGCCCCGGTGGCAATCGCCGACAGCGTGCCGGTGGAACATGGCACTACCACCATCGCCGCCAGCGCGCCGGAGCCCGAGGCCACCGGCGACATCCAGTCTTCCTTGCCATACACCCGGATCTGCCCCGCCGCAGCTCCCGTGTATTCGGTGAGGAAGGCCTGCATCATCTGGGTCTTGGGCGGCAGGGTCACGTCGGTTTCCGTCGCCATCACCAACTGCGCCGCCTTGGAAATCAGGAAATGCACCTCGCGGTCTTCGCGCACCAGGCAATCGAGCAGGCGCAAGCCGTACTGGGCGCCGGACGCCCCGGTCATCGCCAGGGCGATGCGTTCCGGACCGTTGCTCATCGCAGCGCCTCGGCCAGTTTGCCGTGCAGGCCGCCGAAGCCGCCATTGCTCATGATCACCACGTGGGTGCCGGGCTGGGCCTGGCTCTTCACGCGTTCGATGATGCCTTCCAGCGAATCGCTGACAATCGCCGGCACTGTGCATAACGCAGCGGTAGCGCCCAGGTCCCAGCCAAGGTTGGCCGGTGCGTACCAGATCACCTGATCGGCATCCACCACGCTTTCCGGCAGGCCATCACGGTGGGCGCCGAGCTTCATGGAATTGGAACGCGGCTCGATGATGGCAATCAGCGGTGCGTCGCCGATGCGCTTGCGCAAGCCGTCGAGGGTGGTGGCGATGGCCGTTGGGTGGTGGGCGAAGTCGTCATAAATGGTGATGCCGCGCACTTCGGCGACTTTTTCCATGCGGCGCTTGACGCTCTTGAACGCGCTCAACGCCGCGATACCCATGGACGGCACCACGCCAACATGACGGGCAGCCGCCAGGGTCGCCAGAGCGTTGGCGACGTTGTGCTGGCCGGTCATGTCCCACTCGACCACGCCCTGGGACACGCCTTCGAACATGACTTCGAACTGCGAACCGTCGTCCTTGAGCAACTTCACCTGCCACTGCCCGCCCGCGCCGGTCGTCTGTACCGGAGTCCAGCAACCCATTTCGATCACTCGCTGCAAAGCCGGCTCGGTGGTCGGATGGATTACCAGGCCTTCGCTCGGGATGGTCCGAACCAGATGATGGAACTGCCGCTCGATGGCTGGCAGATCGGGAAAGATGTCGGCGTGATCGAATTCAAGATTGTTCAAAATGGCGGTGCGTGGGCGGTAATGGACGAATTTCGAGCGCTTGTCGAAAAACGCGCTGTCGTACTCATCGGCCTCGATCACGAAGAACGGCGTGCCACCCAGGCGCGCCGACACCGAGAAGTTCTGCGGCACACCGCCGATCAAGAAACCCGGGCTCATGCCGGCGTGTTCCAGTACCCAGGCGAGCATGCTGCTGGTGGTGGTCTTGCCGTGGGTACCGGCCACGGCCAGGACCCAACGGCCCTGCAACACGTGGTCGGCCAGCCACTGCGGCCCGGACACATAGGGCAGGCCCTTGTTCAGCACGTACTCCACCGCTGGGTTGCCACGAGACATGGCGTTGCCGATGACCACCAGGTCGGGCGCCGGATCCAGCTGCGCCGGGTCATAGCCCTGGGTCAGTTCGATGCCCTGGGCCTCCAACTGCGTGCTCATCGGCGGGTAGACGTTGGCGTCGGAACCGGTCACGTGATGGCCCAGTTCCTTGGCCAGGACCGCCATCGAACCCATGAAAGTGCCGCAAATACCGAGAATATGGATGTGCATAGTCGACCTCGTAAAACATGGCCGCAGGTTAGCCTAGGGAGGGGGAAATCGCACCTTGTGTTTGGAATTGACCGCAACGCAGATCACTTCCCCTGTGGGAGCGGGCTTGCTCGCGAAAGCGGTGGGTCATTCAACAGATGCGTCGTCTGACACACCGCTTTCGCG
>NZ_JALJDX010000077.1 GCF_022952855.1 Pseudomonas sp. RGM2987
CACGACTGCGAAGCAGTCGCCCTGCAATGACTTGCAGTACCCAAGCAGCGGGGAGCGCCTCGCACTGGTGCGCCAGCCCGGTCCAGCGGGAGCAAGCTCCCTCGCCACAGGGGTTGCGTCGCCACAGGTGAAGGCTTTAGCGCTTGGCGACGAGCTCCTTCGGCAACTTGAACGTCCAGAGCATCCCGCCCTGGTTGAAGTCCTTCACGCGCTTGGCGACTTCACCGCCCCACAGCGGCACCGCGCCGCCCCAGCCGGAGACCACGGAGACGTACTGCTCGCCGTCCATCTCCCAAGTGATGGGCGAGCCGAGTACGCCGGAGCCGGTCTGGAATTCCCAGACCTTCTCCCCAGTCTTGGCGTTGAAGGCCTGCAGGAAGCCTTCAGGCGTGCCGGTGAACACCAGGTTGCCCTTGGTGGTCAGCACCCCGCCCCACAGCGGCGCGAAATTCTTGTGGCGCCAGACTTCCTTGCCGGTCTTCGGATCGATGGCCCGCAGTACGCCGATGTAATCCTCGTTGAGCGGCTTGATGGTGAACCCCGCGCCGAGGAACGCCGCGCCTTTCTTGTAGGCGATACCTTCGTTCCAGATGTCCATGCCCCACTCGTTGGATGGCACGTAGAACAACCCGGTGTCCTGGTTATAGGCCATCGGCATCCAGTTCTTCGCACCGAGGAACGCCGGTGCGACAAACACCGAGCTGCCCTTCGCCTCGCTGCCCGGCGCGCCCGGACGGCTGGCCTCGTTGTAGATCGGCCGCCCGTCCTTATCCAGGCCCGTGGCCCAGGTGATCTTGTCGACAAACGGGAAGCCACGGATGAACTTGCCGTTGGTGCGGTCGAGCACGTAGAAGAAGCCGTTGCGATCAGCAGTGGCCGCCGCCTTGATCTCCTTGCCGCCGTCCTTGTAGTTGAACGAGATCAGCTCGTTGACGCCGTCATAGTCCCAGCCATCGTGGGGCGTGCTCTGGAAGTGCCATTTGATGCTGCCGTCGTCCGGATTCAGGGCCAGGCGCGACGAAGAATAGAGGTTGTCGCCAGGGCGCAGGTGGGAGTTCCACGGGGCCGGGTTACCGGTGCCGAACAGCAACAGGTTGGTTTCCGGGTCGTAGTAGCCGCCCAGCCAGGGCGCGGCACCGCCGGTTTTCCAGAGATCACCGGGCCAGGTCTTGCCGGCCTCGCCGCCGGAAATACCGTTCTCGATGGCCTTGCCGTCCTTGTAGACGTAGCCCATGTGCCCTTCGACGGTCGGGCGGGTCCAGAGCAGTTCGCCGTTCTTCGGATCATAGGCACTGATCTGTCCGACCACGCCGAACTCGCCACCGGCCACGCCGGTAATCAGCTTGCCGTTGACGATCAGCGGCGCGGCGCTGATGGAATAGCCTTCCTTGTGGTCGGCGACCTTCTTGCTCCACACCACCTTGCCGGTGTCCTTGTTCAGGGCCACCAGCTTGGCGTCGAGGGTGCCGAAGAACACCAGGTCGCCATACAGCGCCACGCCACGGTTGATCACGTCGCAGCAGGGGCGGATGTCATCGGGCAGGCGCGCATCGTACTGCCAGAGTTTCTTGCCGGTGCGCGCATCCACGGCAAACACCCGTGAGTAGGAACCGGTGAGGTACATCACTCCGTCCTTGATCATCGGCTGGGCTTGCTGGCCGCGCTGCTTCTCGCCACCGAAGGAAAACGCCCAGACCGGGCGCAGCTCCTTGACGTTATCGACGTTGAGCGCGTCGAGCGGGCTGTAGCGCTGGCCCTGCACGCCGAGGCCGTTGGTCACGACCTGTTGCGGGTTCTTGGGATCCTGGAGAATTTCCTGATCGGTCACGGCGGCCAGGGCCGAACCGGACAGCAGCATGGCACTGAGCAGCAGGCTCACGGCGAAGGGCTGGCGACGTGCGGGATGAGTCATGACGGCTACCTCTGCGGTTATTGTTATACCCGGGAAATTTTCCCGGTCTGGCGCAGATTCTTGGCCTCGGGGCCATCATCAACAATTGCCCGCTGTGTTGAGTTTTCTAGTTCCTTGGTACATATGAAGATCGCCACAGGGTGATCTGTCGGGGCTATCTGTTGATATTCACCCGCTTCATTTGTATCCGCTCATAGCGCGGATACAAATGGCTGACACTGCGAATCAACTCATAACGGCTCAGGCTGATCCCGGCAAAGCGCTCGGGGATGGGACGGCGGATCATTTCGGCCATGTCGTCGCCCCGGGCGGCGCCGTCGCGCATCAACTGGTCGAGCCAGCCCAGGTAGTCGCGCATCTGCACGAAGGGCCGGCTTTCGCTCGCCACTGGGCCGTGGCCGGGCACGATCAGCTTCCAGGGCAAGGCCTGCAAGGTGTCCAGGTCTTTGAGCCAGACCTCCAGCCCCGGGCTATTGGGGGTGGTCAGGGCGCGCTCGTAGAACACCAGGTCGCCGGCGAACAGCACGCCGGTGGTTTCGTCGAAAATCGCCAGGTCAGATCCGGTGTGCCCGGCCAGTTGCAGCAGGCGCAAGGCGTGATTGCCGACCTTGAGCAAGCCAGGCTCAAGGACCTGGGTCGGCAGCACCACCTCAGTGCCGCGCATCCAGTCGCCTACCAGCCGGTACATGTTCTCCGCCATGACGTCGCCCTGTTGCCGCAACAGATTCGTGGTGCCGGCAAGCGCGCCAATCGGCACGTCATTGAAGGCTTGATTGCCTAACACGTGATCAGGATGGTGATGGGTCAACAGCACCTGGATCACCGGCTTATCGGTAGACGCGGCGATGGCCTGGCGCATGGCCTCGCCGTAGCGTTTCGACGGCCCGGTATCGATCACTATCACGCCGGCATCGGTGACAATGAAACCGGTATTGACGATATTGCCGCCATTGGCCTTGGCGAAATTCTCGGTGCTGCCTTCCAGCAGCCAGGTCCCATCGGCGATCTGCCGGGGCTTGAGCGAATAGTCTGTGCCCGCCCATGCCGGCAGGCACAGGCAAACAAAGATCAGCAACAACCCACGCATGGCGCGCTCCTTTTGTTCAGGGGATCGCCGCCTCGAAGGCGTTGCCGCTGTTGTCGCGCAGCAACAGGCGGACCGGCCCGGGGCCTCGGATGTCGAAGCCAAGGTTGGGGTTCTCACTGACCGCCGGAAACAGCTCCAGACGCGCCAGCACGTGATCATCAGCGCCCAGCAGTTGGGCCTGATTGATGAAGAATTCAGGGATACCGCTGACCAGACCGTTATCCATCGGATGCGCCACTTGCAAGCGCAGCCGGCTGGTTTCGCCTCGGGGGTAGCGGCCGCCAAGCACCTCGCCCAAATGCTCTTCCCAGCCCGGTTGGGTGCGCACCACACTGGGCGCCGTGCAGCCGCCGCCGGCCGCGTCGATCAACGCCGAGCCAACGTGCCACAGCCCATCGCGGGTCTGCACGGCGGCACGCAGCGGCGTAGCTTGTTCGATACGGATACGAATCGACAGCCAGGGCTGTACGCGCTCGGTCGGCTGGAAGTCGACGATTTTCGGCAACGGATTGAGTTCGGCCCAGGCCAGCACCCGCACCACATCGGCGCCGAAGGCCCGGGCATCGATCTCCAGCGGCACCTGGCGCGCGTCTTCGGCAAAGGGTGGCGCCAGGACCCGCACCCGCTCGTCAAACACGAACGCCGCCTCCCCCAGCAATTGCTTGTGGTAGAAAGCCCACATTACCGAAGGCACCGGATCCTGCCCCGGCTCCACGGCTGCCGCCGCCATCGTCGACAAGCTGCACGCCAGCAGCCAACACGCGAGCCGTTTCATCCCTGCGCTCCTATTGGTACATCTCGGGCACGTCATAGCGCAGGCCGTAACGGGCATAGACCGCCTTGAGACTGCCGTCGCGGATCAAGCCTTCCAGCGCTTCCTCCACCGCATAGGCCAATTGCCGGTTGCTTTCATGCACCGCCATGCCGATCTCCCAGCGCTGCTTGCCCATGTTCGGGTAGGCATTCTGCGCCAACGCCAACTGCGGATCGGCCGCCACATGCAGCTGCCAGTCGATCTCCCCGCGCATCGCCATGACCGCGTCGATTTCACCGGCCTGCATGGCCTTGAACGCCTGGCTGACACCGGGGAAATGGTGGGTCTTGGCGCCAAGCATGCCGTTGAACACCGAGGTCAGGTAGAACGACGGCACGCTGTCGACTTCGACGCCGATGGGGTGCTGCTCGAACACCGCGACACTGCCCACCGACTCCAGGCGCCGACGGTCATACGCCACTTGCCAGCTCTCCTGCTGGTACGGCCCGAACATCACCACCTGGGCGTTTTCCAGCTCACCGACGTCGTTGCGCTTTTGCACGTAGTCGTGATCGTACGGAACCCGCATCATCAGGTCTGCCAACTGCCGGTCATGCAAGGGGCTGCTACGCCAGATGTAGTCCCGCAGGTCGTCATCGAGCTTCTCGCCCGGCGGTGCCCAGATCAGTTTCAGGCGCACGCCGAGGGCCTTTGCCAACGCCTGGGCCAGCTCTACGTCCACGCCCCTGGGCTGACCGTGGTCTTCGAAGCTGTAAGGGGCGAAATCCTTGTAGACCGCCACCTTCAACTCACCGGCAGCAATCATCTGGTCATAGCTGCGCACCTGCGCCTGCACCGCCTGGCTACACAGCAGCACGCCGCACATCACCCACGCGAACAGGCGCATGGCCCTCACTCCTCGACGTGCACGCTGTCAAGATAAGTGCGCACCGCCCACAAGGCTTCCTGGCTCAGGTAGTCGGCCATCTTCGGCATGTAGACCCGGCCGTCGCGCACCGCGCCGTGACGCACGCGCTCGACGAACCATTCGTCCCCGGCTTCGGCGGCGTCCAGCATGCGCAGGTCCGGGGCGATCCCGCCGGACTTGGCTTCCAGGCCATGGCACGCGGCACAGTTCTGGTTATAGGCCGAGGCGCCGATTTCCACGGCCTTGTCGCGTTCGGGGGAATTGCGATACGGGTTCTGCGAAGCCCAGCCATCGCCGTCCAATGGCAGGTTGGTGTCCTTGACCGGGGTCAGGCCCTTGGTTTCCACTGCCTGGGGCACTACGTTGCCGTGGGCCCACGCGGAGCCTGCGCCGATCAGCCCCGCCAGCAGTGCGGTTGCGATGATGGCGTTACGTTTTGTTGTCATTGTTATGCCCTCTCAGATTGCACGCAGACCTCTGTCCAGAGGCCGTGCCGTCATCTTAGAAAGCGCCTTTGCCCCGCCGTATCCTGCTTTGGTGGCCGGGGTCTAGTTCCTTGGTAGCAGGCCATCCGACGCAGGTCGCAAAGACAGGCGGTTCGGGAAGTCTTCCCGGCAAGGGCGGGACTTTTTCCGTATCCGCCGGCCTGCGGCACGACCCACCCTAGTCAGGCCAAAACCTCACTGGGAATGCCCACCATGACAATAAAAAACCCATCCGCCCTCTGCGCCCTGAGCGCCGCCTTGCTGCTGGCCGGCAGCCTGTCGTTCAGCCCCATGGGTAGCGCCGCGGTCACCTGGGATGACATCGCCAACGACCACCTGACCACCCGGGACGTGTTGCAATACGGCATGGGCACCAACGCCCAGCGCTGGAGCCCGCTGGCCCAGGTCAACGACAAGAACGTGTTCAAGCTCACCCCCGCCTGGTCCTACTCGTTCGGCGACGAAAAGCAGCGCGGCCAGGAATCCCAGGCCATCGTCAGCGAGGGCGTCGTGTATGTCACCGGCTCGTATTCGCGGGTGTTCGCCCTGGATGCCAAGACCGGCAAACGCCTGTGGACCTATAACCACCGTCTGCCGGACAACATTCGTCCGTGCTGCGACGTGGTCAACCGGGGTGCGGCCATCTACGGCGACAAGATCTACTTCGGCACGCTGGATGCGCGAGTGGTCGCCCTGGACAAGAACACCGGCAAAGTGCTGTGGAACAAGAAGTTCGGCGACCATGCCGGCGGCTACACCATGACCGGCGCCCCGGTGCTGATCAAGGACAAGACCAGCGGCAAGGTGCTGTTGATACATGGCAGTTCCGGTGATGAGTTCGGCGTGGTCGGGCAGTTGTTCGCCAGGGATCCAGACACCGGCGAAGAAGTCTGGATGCGCCCGTTCGTCGAAGGCCACATGGGCCGTCTCAACGGCAAGGACAGCACGCCGACCGGCGACGTCAAGGCGCCCTCCTGGCCCGACGACAAGACCACCGAGACCGGCAAGGTCGAAGCCTGGAGCCATGGCGGCGGCGCGCCTTGGCAGAGCGCCAGTTTCGATCCCGAGACCAACACCATCATTGTCGGCGCGGGCAACCCCGGCCCATGGAACACCTGGGCGCGTACCGCCAAGGACGGCAATCCCCACGACTACGACAGCCTCTACACCTCCGGCCAGGTGGGCGTTGACCCAAGCACCGGCAAGGTGAAGTGGTTCTACCAGCACACGCCTAACGACGCCTGGGACTTTTCCGGCAATAACGAACTGGTGCTGTTCGACTACAAGGGCCAGGACGGCAAAGTGGTCAAGGCCACCGCCCATGCCGACCGCAACGGTTTCTTCTACGTGGTAGATCGCAACAACGGCAAGTTGCAGAACGCTTTCCCCTTCGTCGACAACATCACCTGGGCCAGCCACATCGACCTCAAGACCGGCCGTCCGGTGGAAAACCCCGGGCAACGCCCGGCCAAGCCGCTGCCCGGTGAAACCAAAGGCAAGCCGGTGGAAGTCTCGCCGCCGTTCCTCGGCGGCAAGAACTGGAACCCCATGGCCTACAGCCAGGACACCGGGCTGTTCTACGTGCCCGGCAACCAATGGAAAGAGGAATACTGGACCGAGGAGGTCAACTATAAGAAAGGCTCGGCCTACCTGGGCATGGGCTTTCGCATCAAGCGCATGTATGACGATCACGTGGGCAGCCTGCGAGCGATGAACCCCACCACCGGCAAGGTGGTCTGGGAGCACAAGGAACCGCTGCCGTTGTGGGCCGGCGTACTCGCGACCAAGGGCAACCTGGTGTTCACCGGCACTGGCGATGGTTTCTTCAAGGCCTTCGACGCCAGGACCGGCCAGGAGCTGTGGAAATTCCAGACCGGCAGCGGCATCGTCTCCCCGCCCATCACCTGGGAGCAGGACGGCGAACAGTACATCGGCGTGACCGTCGGCTACGGCGGCGCCGTGCCGCTGTGGGGCGGCGACATGGCCGAACTGACCAAGCCCGTGGCCCAGGGTGGATCGTTCTGGGTGTTCAAGATCCCGAGTTGGGACAAGGCAACTGCGCAGAAATAACCCTGACCTGTACCCCATCCTTGTGGGAGCGGGCTTGCTCGCGAAAGCGGTGGTTCGGTTGATATGGATTTTGACTGTGCTGACGTCTTCG
>NZ_JALJDX010000076.1 GCF_022952855.1 Pseudomonas sp. RGM2987
TTATTCGACTGAATCACCGCTTTTCGCGAGCAAGCCCGCTCCCACAGGGGTATTGCGGTGTCTTCAAATCAGATCCCCGCTCGCAATACACTCTCCGGCAACGCCTGCCCGCGCTCCACACACGCCGCCACCGTATCCATCAACCCACTCAACTCATAGCCCTGAGCCTTGAGCCAAGCCGGGTCGTAATACGTCGTGGCATAGCGTTCGCCCCCGTCGCACAAAATCGCCACGATCGCCCCCGACTCGCCGGCCTCCACCATCCGCAGTGCGGCAATCAACGCGCCGATCAGGTTGGTGCCGCTGGAACCACCGACCCGGCGACCCAGGCGCTGGGCCAGGTAGTGCATGGCCGCAAGTGACAACGCGTCCGGGACCTTGACCATCGCATCGATGACTTTGGGCAGGAACGACGCTTCGACCCGCGGTCGGCCAATGCCTTCGATTCGCGAGCCGCAATCGAGGCGCAGGTTGGCATCACCGCTGCGGTAGTAGTCGAAGAACACCGAACGTTCGGCATCGGCACACAGCACTCGGGTGCAGTGCTGGCGATACCGCACATAGCGCCCCAGGGTGGCGGTGGTGCCGCCGGTGCCGGGGCTGGAAATCAACCAACTGGGCTCCGGATGCCGCTCGAAGCGCATCTGCTGGAAGATCGATTCGGCGATGTTGTTATTGGCCCGCCAGTCCGTCGCACGCTCGGCGTAGGTGAACTGGTCGATGAAGTGCCCATCATGCTCACGGGCGAGGCGTTCGGATTCGGCGTAGATTTGCGTAGGATCGTCCACCAGATGACTCTGCCCACCGTAGAAGGCGATCTGTGCGATTTTTTCCCGGGACGTGGTCGCCGGCATCACCGCGATGAACGGCAGGCCCAATAGCCTGGCGAAATACGCTTCGGAAATCGCTGTCGAGCCGCTGGACGCCTCGATCACCGGCGCGCCGGGCTTGAGCCAGCCATTACACAACGCGTAGAGAAACAGCGAACGGGCCAGTCGATGCTTGAGGCTGCCGGTGGGGTGGCTGGACTCATCCTTGAAATACAGCTCAATGCCCGGCAGGCCCGGTAACGGCAATGGAATCAGGTGAGTGTCGGCGCTGCGCTGGAAGTCAGCCTCGATGATGCGGATCGCTTCGCGCGCCCACTGGCGGTGATCGGTCATGTGTTCTCTCGCTGGATCGGTTCGACGCAACGCATGTCTGGCGGTCATGCAGGCACGGCGGATATCGGAAAAACCAGGCACAAGCTTAGGAAAAAACCGACAGCTCGCACAGGTACAGCTAAGGTCCAATATGCGCCGCAACTGCCGCTCACGCGGCGAAGGCGTTGTAACGTCATATAACAAAAAAGAATATAACTTTTGTTTTACCTTCTATCAGTACGGGTTAGGGTGTGCCCACTTTTTGACCGACGAATGGAGAGCAACCTTGCCTCTACGCAATTCTCTGACACGTTTCTTCCAACTGGAAGCCGCCAGCGGCCTGCTGTTGATCGCCGCCGCAGTGCTGGCGCTGGTCATCAATAATTCGCCGCTGTCCTGGCTGTACGGCGGTCTTCTGGACACCCCGGTGGTGGCCCAGGTCGGCGCGTTGAAGATCGCCAAGCCTTTGCTGCTGTGGATCAACGATGGCTTGATGGCGATGTTCTTCCTGCTCATCGGCCTTGAAGTCAAACGCGAAGTGCTCGACGGACAGCTGTCGAAGCCTTCGCAGATTGTCCTGCCGGGGGCAGCGGCGATTGGCGGCATGGTGGTGCCGGCCCTGATCTACTGGTTCCTCAACCGGGACAATCCGGCCGCCCTCGCGGGCTGGGCGATTCCGACCGCCACCGACATCGCGTTCGCCCTCGGTGTGCTCGCCTTGCTGGGCAAGCGCGTGCCGGTGTCCCTCAAGTTGTTCCTGATGACCCTGGCGATCATCGACGACCTGGGCGCCATTATCATCATCGCCATCTTCTACTCCGGCGCCCTGTCCACCCTGTCGCTGATGCTGGCAGCCGGCTGCATAGCACTGCTGGTGGCAATGAACCGGATGGGCGTGGTCAAGCTCGGGCCCTACATGGTCGTGGGCCTGATTCTCTGGGTCTGCGTACTCAAGAGCGGGGTCCATGCGACCCTGGCGGGAGTGACGCTGGCATTCTGTATCCCGTTGCGCACGAAAAACGCCGAGAGCTCGCCGTTGCTGGCCCTGGAACACGCCCTGCACCCGTGGGTAGCCTTCGGCATCCTGCCGCTGTTCGCCTTCGCCAACGCGGGCCTCTCCCTGAGCGGCATCACCGTCGAAAGCTTCACCCATCATGTGCCGATGGGCATCGCCATCGGCCTGTTGATAGGCAAGACCCTCGGGGTCTTCGGCCTGACCTGGCTGGCAGTGAAAATCGGCATCGCCAGCCTCCCCGCGGGTGCCAACTGGGGCCAGGTATTGGGTGTAGCCATCCTCTGCGGCATCGGCTTCACCATGAGCCTGTTCGTCGGCTCCCTCGCGTTCGAGCCGGGCGCCAGCGACTACGCCGGCATGGACCGGATGGGCATCCTCACCGGGTCGATCCTGGCAGCGTTGTTGGGCTATGCGGTGACAGCGGCGGCCAGTCGCAAGAGCACGGCATTGCCTTCCTGATTGTTACCTTCAAGTGAATCATTGTGGCGAGGGAGCTTGCTCCCGCTGGGCTGCGCAGCAGCCCCATCTGGGAGCAGATCGAAAGCAGGTGCATGAACACAAATATGCATGTAGCTGATCCATCGCCATCGTCGGATCGCCGCCCGGAGCAGGCTCGCTCCCACAATTGGATTGGGTTACAACCGGAAAAGCCAGGTCGGCCGCTAGGCCGCCTCGCCTTTGCTTTGCTTTGCTTTGCTTTTGATCTGACCGCCCCATTAACCACAAGGGCCGAACGCAGGCATTGCGTAGTGGGCAACCCGGCATGGATGCCGGGTTAGCCGCGCAGGGCCATGGATGGCCCATCGCGGCGGGCCCACGGAGCAATGCCGGAGTGAGGGAACACCTCGCCTTGGCGAGGTGCCCAGTGGTGGGGCAAAGCGCTTTTGGTTACTTTTGGCGCTTTCCAAAAGTGACCCGCCGTAAGGGCGGAACCCTAAGCAGCCATTACCGCAGCAACGGATCTGCCCCCAACACCAACACCAACACCAACACCAACACCAACACCAACAACCCCAGCTTAGTGCGACACGCGACTCGTCCCACCCACAGTCGAAATCCGCACCCGCTCACCCACGCGGAACACTTCATTTTCCTGAACCTGCTGCACATAGGCACGCATGCTGCCGTCATCTTCGCGAACGGTGATTTCCACACCCTGGGTACGGGTCAGGCCTTCCTCAGTGGCGGAGCCGAGCAACCCGCCTGCAACGGCACCGATCACCGCCGCGACGACGCTACCGCGACCGCCACCGATGGCGCTGCCGCCTACACCGCCAACCACGGCACCGGCCGCACCGCCGATCGGGGTCTTGGTGCCTTCGATCTTGACCGGACGCAGAGACTCGATGGTCCCCATGCGAATCGTCTGCACGCGACGCGCTTCGTCACGGGAATAGGAGTCACCGGTCAGGCTCGACTGGCAGCCAGTGAGCAACATCGCCATCGTGGAAAAGGAAGCAACCAGCAAAACAGACTTACGCATAGCATCACTCCAAAAGACAGGTATTCATTAAACTCCGCGACTTGACGCCTGTCACGGCCTCGCCGGGATAAAGTTGCTTTCATTCAGGTGGGATACAGGCGCACCCGAAAAATTCACCCAACAGTAGCGTCAATTTCAGAAACCTGCGTCATCAACGCCGAGATTTTTCATGGATTACTTCATCATCATTGCCACCACCGTCGCCGGTTTGTACTTCCACTGGTGGCTGTATGTGCGCATCAAGCGCTGGATGGACCGCGACCTGGCGCTGTCGCTGGCGGGGCAGGATGAGCGGAAGAAAACCTACATGCTGCAACAACTGGCCCGTGCCCGGGCGCAAGGCATCAAGCGCCGCGACCTGCCGCAATGGCTTCATACCGCTGCGGCAGGCTACCCCGACACTAAGGCGCCAGACGCTCGCGTGTCCAATGCGCCCCTTGCAGGCGGTAGTTGAGGCGATCGTGCAGGCGGCTGGGGCGGCCTTGCCAGAATTCGATGCGCTCGGGCAGCAAGCGATAACCACCCCAATGTTCCGGGCAATGGGGTGGGTTGCCGCTGAAGCGTTGCTCGGTGGCCTTGAGCAAATCTTCCAGCTCACCGCGCCCGGAGATCACCCGGCTCTGGGGTGAGGCCCAGGCACCGAGGCGGCTGCCCAACGGGCGGACCTGGTAATAGGCGTCCGACTCCTGCGCCGTCACCTTGACCACCTTGCCCTCGATGCGCACCTGGCGCTCCAGGGTCGGCCAGAAAAACGTCATGGCGGCGAATGGGTTCGCCGCCAGTTGCTGGCCCTTGGCGCTGTCGTAGTTGGTGAAGAAGGTGAAACCCTGGGCGTCCAGACCCTTGAGCAGCAGGATCCGGCAGTGCGGACGCCCATCTGCATCCACCGTTGCCAACGTCATGGCGTTGGCCTCCACCGGGGCCTGTTCGGTTTTCACCGCGTCGGCGAACCATTGGTGGAACAGGGCGAATGGCTCGGCTGGGGCTTGCGCCTCGGCCAGGCCATCACGGGTGTAGTCGCGGCGCATATCAGCCAGCGCTTGGGTCATGGCGCGTTCCTTGTGGTTAGCCCATCACTGCTTGGGAGTATCGGTGGCCGCGACCTTCTTGGTATCGCTGGCGGCCTTGGCCGGTTGAGGTTTCTTTGCAGGAGTCGCAGGCTTGGCCGGCGCTTTCTTCGCCGGGGCCTTGGCCGCGGCTTTCTTTGCCGGGGCTTTCTTGGTGGTCGGCGCCGCCGGTTTTTTTGCTGCGAGTGCTGGCGCCGGGGCGGCAGGCTTCACATCCTGGGCGGCCACCATCGTCACCGGGGCCGGGGCTGGCATGTTGTACTTGCTCAACAGCGCAACCATGGTGTTGGCCGGTGTCACCAGCAATTCCACGCGTCGGTTCAAGGCGCGGCCTTCCACGCTGTCATTGGCCGCACGTGGCGCCACTGCGCCCATGCCGCGCAACATCAGGCGATCCCGCTGCAGGCCGCTGAGACGGAAGATCGCGGCCACGGCCTGGGCACGTTCCTGGCTTAGTTTCTGGTTCGCCGGCGCGGCCCCCGAGGTATCGGCGTGACCAAGGATCAACACGGCGGTCTTCGGATCAGCTTCGAGTACTTTGGCGACGCGAGTGAACGGACCGAGGGTGACCGGCAACAGCATGGCCGGGCGATCCGGGTTGAAAGAGCTGTCCACCGGCGCGGTGACCACCAGCACGTTGTCGCGGCGTTCAAGTTCAAGCTTGCTGTCCTGGATTGCCGTGCGCAGCTTCGGCTCGTAGTCGTCGAGCCAGGCCTGGGTGACCTTCGGATCGGGCATTGGCGCTGCCTTGGTGGTTTCCTGATCCTTACCGCCGAACGGCCACCACCACTTGCCGTTGCTTTCGGCCTCAGCCTTGGCCACGGTTGCCGGAGCCTTGGGTTCAGGCTTGGCTTCGGGCTTCACGTCTGCTTTTTTTGCAGCATCGGCAGCGTCATCGGACGAGAACGGCCACCACCAGTGAGTGGCACTCTCTGCCTTGGCTTGCGGCGCGACGGCGGCCGGCTTCAAGGGCGCCGCCGGGGCTGGCTCCTTGGTCGCGACCTTGTCGGAGCCGCCGAACGGCCACCAGCCACCGCCGCCCTCGGCATCATTCTGTGGAGTTTGTGCGCAACCGGTAATAGCGAAGCACAGCGCCAGAGCGAGGGTTTTATTCGATGACATTGGATATCCACAAAATGAATTGAATGAAAAAACAAGAGACCAGATTCGGCCGCATAAACAGACGCTTGGAAACCGAAAAGGGCACGGGGTTCCCAAGGCCGCCGACCCTGATGAGGTTTATAGACAAGTGGCAAGCACCCTTGCAAGGTTCTGCGCGCGCGGATCCATCAAAACGTAAGGCCCGAGCGTATTGGTCACAAAGCCGAACGCCACGTCATGTTCCGGATCGGCAAAACCAATGGAGCCCCCTGCCCCGGGGTGACCGAACGCCCGCGGGCCGAGGCCGTAGGTTGCATTCGGCACGTCCGGCTGGTCGAGCATGCAACCCAGGCCAAAGCGGGTCTGGGTCAGCAATGTCTTGTCCTCGCCGAAGCTGTGCTGGCGAGTCAGTTCGTCGAGCATTTCACCTTCCAGCAGGCTGCCGTCCAAAAGGCCGGCATAGAAGCCGGCCAGGCTGCGCGCATTGCCGTGGCCGTTGGCCGCCGGTTGCTGCATGCGGCGCCACTGCGGCTTGTTGGTGCTGGTCATGATCGACGGCGGATTGGTGAAGGCCCGGGTGGTCATGGCCGTGGGTTCACGCATCGTTACTTGCAGCAAGCGCTGGGCCGCCGCGTCACCGACGTTGCCTTTGCCACGGGCGATGTGGGCCACCCGATGAAACTCTTCGTCGGCCAGACCCACGTGGAAATCCAGGCCCAACGGCCTGGCGACCCGCGCCACGATGGACTCTCCCGGGCCACGCCCGTCCGCCCTGCGCAACAGCTCGCCGACCAGCCAGCCGTAGGTGATCGCGGCGTAGCCATGGCCTTCGCCCGGTGGCCACCAGGGTGTTTCAGCGGCCAGCGCATCGGTCATGGTTTGCCAGTCATACAACGCTTCGGGCGCCAGTAGTTCACGCAACGCGGGGAGCCCGGCCTGATGGCAGAGCAACTGGCGCAGGGTGATGGAGGCCTTGCCCGCCGCCGCGAACTCGGGCCAGTAACGAGCGACCGGGGCGTCGAGTTGCAGCTTGCCTTCGGCCACCAGTTGCAGGGCGGTGACGGCGGTGAAGGTCTTGGTGCAGGAAAACAGGTTGGCGATGGTGTCGCTGTGCCAGGCTTCATGACCATCCTTGTCGGCCGTGCCGGCCCACAGGTCAATCACCGTGCGGCCACCGACCTGGATGCACAACGCCGCGCCGCGTTCCTGGGGATCTTCGAACAGCGCCGCGAAGGCTTCACGCACGGCTTCGAACTGAAGCTCATAATGACCTTGAATCTGCACCCGCAACTCCCCTGCTCAAGCACTTCTGGACTGGCCGGCATTGTTCCAGCCATTGATTCATTTGAAAACAACCGCGGGGCAGTTGGCCTGGGCACCTACCGCTCTTGTGGCGAGGGAGCTTGCTCCCGCTGGGTTGCGCAGTAACCCCAAGGAAAATCAGTGCGATCCATCCGACATACCGCGGTGT
>NZ_JALJDX010000075.1 GCF_022952855.1 Pseudomonas sp. RGM2987
GCACCCTCGCCACAGCAAACGCGTTATCCGCGGGCAGCACTTGGCAACACCGCGAGGAAATTATCTCGCGCCACCCTCCTCGCCACGTCTTCGGGCAACGCATCCAGGAACGGATCGAAGCTGTGCAGTTCCTGACCCAACTTGTTGAAACGACCCACGACGTCCGACCCCACCATGAACCGCTCCGGAAAGCGCTCCACCAGTTTTACCCACTCCGGGCGAGGCTTGCCCGCCTCATCCAGCAGATAAGGCGTGAGCAGGCTCCAGGAGAGGTCGATGTACAGGTTGGGATAGGCTTCGAGCATGCGGGTCAGGGTGGGCAGCAGAAAGTCCAGTCGAGTCTGGTGCCGGTGGATCTCCATGCTCGTGCCGGCATGGGCCCAGATGAAGCGGGTGTGCGGGTGATTACGCAACGGCTCTTCGATTTCCGCCAGGTACAGTGGATTTTTCTCACGCTTGGAGGTGATGTTGGAGTGCAGCATCACCGGCAAGTCATGCTCGGCCGCCAAGTGATAGATCCGGGTCATCGCTTCGTTGTTGGCACGCGGTGTATCCCCCGACGTCAGCGCGGTGAGGTCGTCATGGCGGGTAAACACTTCGCCGATGCCCTGCCACAGCCCCGGATACAGATCGAGCATGCGTTGGATATGCGCATCGGAGTTCTTGTCGTTGGGGTTGAAGCCCGACAGGAAAGGATGAAAGCGCCGCCGTTGTTCTGCGCTCAGCTTGCTCACCGCGGCGGCGACGATGACATCGGTGGCGCTGTACCAATAGGCGTCCGCATCGTCGCCGGCGTAGTAGCGCGGACGCTTGGGTTCGTCCTCGTGCCACTTCTTGGCCACCGGGATCCCGGAAATCATTACGTGCTCGATGCGATTGTCCGCCATCGCCTGGAGCAGCTTGGGCATGCCGGCGGTTTCCTGGAAGAAGTCCACGTAATGCAGGTGCGCATCACTGTAGGCATATTCGCGGCCAATGGCGTTGCTGGCGCAGACCGCCAGCAGCCAGGCAACAATCAGACGGGGCAAAGGCACGGGCAGTCTCCAAAGGCCATGAGCAGGATAGACCCCGTCCGCCCCGCCTGGGTTCAAGGCGCGGGTGCCGTGGCTCGCGGCGGCGGGTTATGCTCTGCGCAACCGCTGCTCAACCTGGAAGACACCATGATCACGCCCCTGACCGTTCGCTCCCGTGCCGAAGACGTTGAAGGCCAGCCGATTCTTCGTCCGCTGCCGTCTGCCCAATGTCGCAGCGTCGGACCTTTCGTGTTCTTCGATCACATGCTGCAAACGTCCTACCCGGCCGGCAAAGGCATGAACATTCGTCAGCACCCGCATATCGGCCTGTCCACCCTCACCTACCTGTTCGAGGGGACGCTCCAGCACAAGGACAGCCTGGGCTCCGATCAGGTGGTCGAGGCCGGCGATGTCAGTTGGATGACTGCCGGGAGTGCCATTGCCCATGTCGAACGTACCCCCGAACCCCTGGTGGGCCGCGAATTCGTGTTACATGGCTTGCAGGTTTGGCTGGCCTCGCCCAAGGCTCATGAACAGGGGCCGGGGCATTACAGTCACCATCGGGCCCACTCGCTGCCGGTCAGCGAGAACCTCGGGGTGAAGATCCGGATGATTGCCGGCTCAGGCTTTTGCCTGGAGTCGCCGGTGCCGGTGCTTTCTCCTACGCTGTACGCCGAATTGAACCTGCAAACCGCGACGACCCTGCTGATACCCACCGAGCATGAAGAACGTGCTTTGTACGTAGTAAGCGGCGACGCGTTGTTGGAAGGCGAGCCGGTGGAACCCCGTTCGCTGGTGATCCTGCCGGCCGGGGAAGAAATGACCTTGTTCGCCAGCAGCGATTGCCATGCCGTGCTGTTCGGCGGCGCACCGCTGGATGGGCCGCGGCGGATGAACTGGAATTTCGTCTCCAGCGACCCGGCCCGGATCGATGAAGCCCGTCGGCGCTGGGCGGCCGGGGATTGGCCGAGCGTGCCAGGGGAAAGTGAGCGGATTGAGTTGCCTTAGAAGTACAGGTCCTGTGGAAGCAGCTTGCTCACGAAGGCGGTTTCACATCCAGCATCCATGTTGGCTGACCGACCGCTTTCGCGAGCAAGCCCGCTCCCACAAGGATCGAGTCGCCGCCGCATTGTAGCCAGCGAAGATTCAGTGTGGGAGCGGGCTTGCTCGCGAAGGGGCCGGCTCCGACACCGAAAATGCTCAGTACCAGCCCAATCTCAGCCTTTAAAGACCTCATCCAACAAATTATGCATCGACCGGAACGCCCGCTTGGCGACCTTGGCGTTGTACATCATCTTGCCCGGCACATTGGCGTGGGGATCGGTAAACGAATGCACCGCACCGCCGTAGCTCAGCAGTTGCCAGTCCACCCCGGCGGCATTCATTTCGTCTTCGAAGGCCGGCAGTTGCTCCTTGGGCACCAGCGGGTCCGAGGCGCCGTGCATCACCAGCACCGAACCCTTGATGTTCTTCGCATCCGCCGGGTTGGGCGTGTCCAGCGTGCCGTGGAACGAGATGGCGGCCTTGAGCGGCGCGCCGGTGCGGGCCAGCTCCAGGGCACAGCAACCACCGAAGCAGAAACCGAAGGTGGCCAGGTTCGACGTATCGACCTGTGCTTGCTCCTGGCTCTGTAGCTGTTCAAGTGCCACCTGCATGCGCTTGCGCAACAGGGCCCGGTCATTCTTGAGGGGCATCATCGCCGCCCCCGCCTCATCGGCATTGGTCGGGCGCACGTTCTGACCGTACAGGTCGGCAATCAACACGACATAGCCGTTAGCTGCCACTGACTTGGCAATCTCTTCCGCCCCCGCCCCTACGCCCATCCAGTTGGGCGCCATCAGCAGACCCGGGCGCGAGCCCTGCTGGCTGATGTCGAAGGCCAGGCGACCTTCATAGTTTTGACCATCGATCTGATAGACCACCGAACGAACCGTAACCTGACTCATGACGGACTCCTCATCAAAGGGAACACCTGGAATGAAAAAACCCGCCGAAGCGGGTTTTTCCTGCACTAGATCAAGCTGACAGTTCAACCAGCAGCTTGTTCAGGCGACGCACATACGCCGCCGGGTCCTTCAGGCTGTCGCCGGCCGCCAGGGCCGCCTGGTCGAACAGGATGTGCGACAGGTCGCCGAAGCGCTCTTCGCTCTGCTCGTTGTCGAGTTTCTCCACCAGCGGGTGCGCCGGGTTGAATTCGAAGATCGGCTTGGAATCCGGGACTTTCTGGCCGCTGGCTTCGAGGATCTGACGCATCTGCAGGCCGAGGTCCTGCTCACCGATGGCCAGGATCGCCGGCGAATCGGTCAGGCGATGCGACACGCGCACTTCGCTGACGGCATCGCCCAGTGCGGCCTTGATCCGCTCCACCAGGCCTTCCTTGCTCTTGGCGATTTCCTCGGCGGCTTTCTTGTCTTCTTCCGAATCCAGGTTGCCGAGGTCCAGATCACCACGAGCCACATCGACAAAGCTCTTGCCGTCGAACTCATTGAGGTAGCTCATCAGCCACTCGTCGATGCGGTCGGTCAGCAGCAGCACTTCGATGCCTTTCTTGCGGAAGACTTCCAGGTGCGGGCTGTTCTTGACCTGTGCATAAGTTTCGCCGGTCAGGTAGTAGATCTTGTCCTGACCTTCCTTGGCGCGGGCCAGGTAATCGGCCAGGCCGACGATCTGCTCGCCGTCATCGCCCTGGGTCGAGGCAAAGCGCAGCAGGCCGGCGATTTTTTCCTTGTTGGCGAAGTCTTCGGCCGGGCCTTCCTTCATCACTTGGCCGAAGTTCTTCCAGAAGCTCTTGTACTGCTCGGGCTCGTTCTTCGCCAGCTTCTCCAGCATATCCAGGACGCGCTTGGTCAGCGCCGACTTCATGGAGTCGATGATCGGATCTTTCTGCAGGATTTCCCGGGAAACGTTCAGCGACAGGTCGTTGGAATCCACCACACCCTTGATGAAGCGCAGGTACAGCGGCAGGAACGACTCCGCCTGGTCCATCACGAACACGCGCTGCACGTACAGCTTCAGGCCGCGTGGCGCCTCGCGCTGGTACAGGTCGAACGGTGCGCGGGCCGGCACGTACAACAGCGAGTTGTACTCCAGCTTGCCTTCGACCTTGTTATGGCTCCAGCTCAGCGGGTTCTCATAATCGTGGGCGATGTGCTTGTAGAACTCCTGGTATTCCTCGTCCTTGACCTCGGTACGCGGACGGGTCCACAGCGCACTGGCGCGGTTGACGGTTTCCCACTCCACTTCAGGCTTCTCTTCGCCTTCGGCAGCAGTGACTTCCTTCGGCAACTCGATGGGCAGCGCGATATGGTCGGAGTATTTCTTGATGATATTGCGCAGGCGCCAGCCATCGGCGAATTCGTCTTCACCGGATTTCAGGTGCAGCACGATACGGGTACCGCGGTCCGCCTTATCGACGGTGGACACTTCAAACTCGCCTTCGCCCTTGGACGACCAGTGCACGCCTTCGCTCGCAGCGAGGCCGGCACGACGGCTGAAGACTTCGACCTGGTCGGCGACGATGAACGCGGAGTAGAAACCCACGCCAAACTGGCCGATCAGGTGCGAATCCTTCTTCTGGTCACCGGACAGGTTTTTCATGAAGTCGGCGGTACCGGACTTGGCGATGGTGCCCAGGTGCGTGATCACCTCTTCGCCGTTCATGCCGATACCGTTGTCTTCGAGGGTGACGGTTTTCGCGTCCTTGTCGAAGCTCACACGGATTTTCAGCTCGGCGCCGCCTTCCAGCAGTTCAGGCTTGGAAAGGGCTTCGAAACGTAATTTGTCGACAGCGTCAGAGGCGTTCGAGATCAGCTCGCGAAGGAAAATTTCCTTATTCGAATACAGCGAGTGAATCATCAGGTGCAGCAGTTGCTTCACCTCGGTCTGGAAGCCCAGGGTTTCCTTTTGAGTTTCCACGCTCATGGTCATCAAACTCCAAGTGGATGGTGGTGTCCGCCTCGCTGAGATTGGCGGCGGGATGACCTCAAGGTGGGGGCAGCGGGGATGATTTCAAGGGCGAGGTTCTTTTGAAGGTTCCTGGATCTTGAAATGTGCCCGGGCGGTGGCAATGGGTTCGGCCTCGGTGTCCTGCCAGGCGGTGATCGCAACGTTGGCGACGCGTCGCCCCTGCCGCCAGACCTGGCACCTGGCGTAGGTGTCGCGAAACTGCCCGGCGCGCAGGTAATCCAGTGAGAAGTCGATGATCTTCGGCACGCTCGGCGCGCCGGTGGCAATCAGTAGATGAACGGCCGCCGCCAGCTCCATGAAACCGGCAATCACCCCGCCATGGATCGCCGGCAGTAAAGGGTTACCAATGTTGTCCTTGTTCGCCGGCAGGCGGAAAAGCAGCTCCTGGTCCTGGCGGGTACATTCAACGCCAATGAGTTGCGCATAGGGAATCGAAGCCAACAGCAGCGCGTAGTCGCCCCGCTCGCACGCCTGGCGCAGTTGTTCGTGGCTGATATCGGTCATGGTGTCTCCCCGGTGAGCGTCGGGGCGCCCGTTTTCATGCCCCGGGCGTGCTGGCCCAGGCGCATGAAGGTGCCCACGACATGGGCGATGGGTTGTTCAGGGTCGTCCTGGTAGGCGAAGCCTCGGGTGAAGATCACGTCCGGGGTGACCCGGTAGCATTGGGCAAAACCGTAGACATCCTTGTGGGGCTCGGCGGCATGCATGTAGTCGATGCGCAGGTCCAGGGTCGGACAGACCTCGAACTGCGGCAGCACGCACAGGGTCGACATGCCACACGCGGTGTCCATCAGCGAGGTCAACGCGCCGCCGTGGATGATACCGGTCAGCGGATTTCCGACGATTCGCGGGCTGAATGGCAAAATCACGGTCAGCCCCTCGCGGTTGGCACTGTGCAGTTTCAGGCCCAATACCTGGCAATGGCGCAGCGCGGACAGGAAGCGTGTGGCACGCTCAAAAACGGGGTCTTCGGCCATCTGATCAACGCTCTGGCAAGTGACGGGGCCTGACAACGGCCCCTCCGGATAAAGTTCAATCGCAACACGAAGTTATATATCTGTAGCAAAAGAGGAACTTAACCTGAGGGGTGCTGCTCAAAAGGCCAGTAGTTATTTCCATAAGGAGAAACACCCCATGCGTAAGACTTTAGCTATTGCCTTGATGTTGGCCGCCTCCCTCGGTCTCGCTGCCTGCGATAAAAAATCCGAGGACAAAGCTCAAGACGCCAGCAAACACGCTGAGCAAGCTCAGCAAGACATGAACAAAGCACAGGATAAAGTGAACGACGCGGCGAAAGAAAACGCCGAAGCTGCCAAAGATCAGGCAGAAGCGAACAAAGCCGCCGCGCAGGAACAAGCACCTGCCACCGCGCCGGCTACCGCGCCTAAAACCAACTGATCCGGTTTTAGTGACAGAAGAAAACCCGCCTCGTGCGGGTTTTCTTTTGCCTGCGATTTGACCAGGTCATTGCACTGTCAGGCCGCTTCCTTGCCTGCTTCGGCCGCTGGTACTTCGGTTGGGGTATAGACCATCACGTCCAATACATCGGAATGAAACTCGCGCTGATAGAGCACAAAGACCACGCCGGCACTCATCAACATGAACAGCCAGGGGCTGACGAACCAGGCCAACATGGTCATGCCGAAATAATAAGCGCGCAGGCCGAAGTTGAACTGGTTGGCGGCCATGGAAATAACCCGCGCCGCCCTCAGAGCAAATGCCTTGCGCTCCTGCTCCGAAACATGGCGTTCGCCGATCATCGGTGCCGACCCCACCAATACTGCCGCGAAGTTGTACTGGCGCATGCACCAACTGAAGGTAAAGAACGCATAAACGAACACCAGCGCCAGGCACAGCAACTTGACCTCCGCCATGCCCTGGGACGCCTGCTGCACCATCGGCAGGTCGGCCAGCAGCGACACCGCCCGGTCAGATGCCCCAAGCACCGTCAGAATCCCCGCCAGGATGATCAGCGTGCTGGAGGCAAAGAATGAGGCGTTGCGTTCCAGGTTACCGATCACGCTGGCATCGGCGATACGGTTCTCGCGCAGCAGCATGCGGCGCATCCAGTCTTCGCGATACAGGTGCATCACGCTGGCGAGACAGGCCGTGTCCCGCGCCTTCCAAGTGGCGTAACGGGTATAGCCGGCCCAGCAGGTGATGAACCAGGCAGCGGCTAGCAGATGGATCAGGTTGGCTTGGATGAATGACATGCAATTCCTTGTGTGAAAAGAACATGGAGCAGCTTGCAGCGTCCCCTGTGGGAGCGGGCTTGCTCGCGAATGC
>NZ_JALJDX010000074.1 GCF_022952855.1 Pseudomonas sp. RGM2987
GCTTTCGCGAGCAAGCCCGCTCCCACAAGGGGGTCGGGTGTACTCAGATATTTTGTGGCCGCTACAACTCAACTGTGGGAGCGGGCTTGCTCGCGAAGACGGTGTGCCAGGCGATATGAATGCTGCGGACTCACCGCCATCGCGAGCAAGCTCGGCTCCCACAGGAAACAGGTGACTTTCAATGGCTGGCCGGCAAGAACTCGAACAGCGTCTGGCAGACGCCGGCGATGTGTTCGTCCAACAGTTTCACCGCGCGTTCCACATCCCCGGCGCGGCAGGCGTCGACGATTTCCCGGTGTTCGTGATCGGCGCGTTCCTTGCCGGCCGAGAGGCTCATCTGCATGCGCAGGTAACGTTCCAATTTGTCGTGGACCGAGCGAATCAGGCTGACCATGAACGGCCGCTGCGCCGGTTCGTACAGGCACGCATGCAGTTGCCAGTTGAGCTCGGCCCAGCGTCCCACGTCGTCCTCACCGATGAATTCCCGGCAGATGCTTTCGGCGCGGGCGAAGGTCGCTTCGGTCATGTTGGGGATTGCCAGGCGCAGCACCTTGTCCTCCAGCAACATCCGCACCTCGAACATCTGCGCCAGCTCCGCCTCGGAGATCCGCGTGACCATCGCCCCCCGATTGCGCTGGAACATCACCAGGCCCTCGGCCTCCAGCCGCTTGAGGGCTTCGCGCACGGGAATCTTGCTGACATTGAACTGACGGGCGACGTCGTCCTGGCGAATCGGCTCGTCCTCGGCAAAATGCCCGGCGACGATCGCATCGCGCAGGTGGCGGGTGATGATTTCCGAAGTGGAAGGCGTGTTGCCCAGGTCAGGCAGGTTGAACTTGGATAAAGTCACGGCGGCGGGGTCGTTCGGTTGAGGTGGGGATATGGTATACGACTTTGCGCCGGCCGGGTCGAGCCCGCCGAGCCCGACGCTGGCGCGCTTCCCTGTGGCGTTGGAGCTTGCTCCCGCTGGGCTGCGCAGCAGACCCGAGATTTTTGCGATTGCTGCGCAATCGAGCGGGAGCAAGCTCCCTCGCCACAGGTGTCCACCATACTCTGGCGGGATTTTCGTTCAGCCGTGGGAAAGCTGAGCCCCACAGGCTTGCGTCCGAACGATGCGCAACCCGGTAATACACGCGCCAATCGACAACGCCAAACCGAACAGCACCAGCGCGACATCGGCGCCGAAACGGTCCGCCAACACCCCAGTCACCACCACCGGAATACTGAACCCGACATAGGCGAACAGAAAAAATCCGGCACTCACCCGGGCCTTTTCCGATCCGGCCATGGCGGTGATCGCCGATAACCCGCCCAGGTAAAGAAACCCGTAACAGGCGCTGCTGGCCCCCAGTGCGCCGAGCAGCACGGCGGCCAGCGAGCCGACGCTGGCGCCCCAGGCCAGCAACGCGTAGCTCAGCGGCAGGACCAGCAACCCCAGGGCGGTGGCCCGGGCCGGGTGCAGGCGGCGCACCCACGGCTGGAAGAGCAATCCGCAACTGATCACGGTGAAGGTCGACAGGCCGGACCAGCCCTGCAAACCGTGGGTCGCCAGCACCGACGGCAGGATGGCGATCACCAGCCCCGAAGTGGCCCAGGCCAGCAGCATGGAAAAGCTGTAGGGCAGGCTGCCAGCCGGGAACAGCGGCAAGCGCAACAGCGGCGCATTACTGATTTTCACGGCAGGATCCGGCAGTCGCCAGACCACGACCATCGCCGCAGCCGCCAGTACCCATTGCAACCCGAAGCTGCCGGGCGTAACGCTGTGATGAAATGATAGGAACAGACTGGTCAGCGCCGCGCCGAGACCAAATCCCAGGGACGTGCTGGCGGTTACCCGATTAGCTGGCGAGCGTGTGTCGCCGCTGGCCATGAGTTCAGTCATGTAGGCGGTCGAAGTCGCCGAGGCCAGCCCGGTCCCGACGCCCATCATCAGGCGTGCCAGGCCCAGCGCCTCCAGGCTGGGCCAGAGCAGTGTGACGACGGTCGCCAGCATCGAGAGCGCGAGCGCCACCAATATCAGCGGCTTGCGTCCGACCCGATCGGCCAGCCCGCCAAAGGCCAGCAACACCGGCAGCACACCGAGCACGTACCCGGAAAACGCCACTGCCGTGGCTCCGGCACCGTAGCCGGACAATTGCGCGTAGGTGGTGTAGAGCGGCGCTTGCAGGTTGACCGCCAGGGTGATCAGGCACAGGCCGAAAGCCAGTCCCCACGAGTGTTTTTGATGGGTGTCCAAAGGTGTTCCTTGAGGCGAGTGAAGTCCCTGGGACTATCACGGCCAGCCGCCACGCAAACAAGGAACAGGCCAAAGCCTTTTATGCTTAACTGTTCGCTCGAAATATGAGAACACTTCGTCGAGCGAGCCTGCCGTGGATCTGAAGATTGAGCGCAACGTGGCTGAACCCGTGGTTCGCCAATTGGTTAATCACCTCATGGACTGGATCGCCGCCCACGGCATTCGCCCCGGCGCCCGGATGCCCTCCATCCGCCAGCTGGCCGGGGAAAACGGCCTGAGCCTGTCGAGCGTGATCAAGGCTTACGATCATCTGGTTGCCAGCGGGGTGCTGGAATCCCGGCACGGCGCGGGCTTCTTCGTTGCCCGACAGACGTGCGCGCTGACAGAGCCTGAAAGCCAGGCGGATAACCCGGCGTGGCGACTGTTCGACAACGCCTCGACGCAGCTCAAGCTGGGGTGTGGCTGGCTGCCCGATGCCTGGCGCGACGACGCCGACCTCGGCCAGGCGATCCGTCAGGTCGTGCGCAGCGACAGCCAGGCGTTGTTCAACTACAGCACACCGTTGGGTTCAGCCCCGTTGCGCCTGCACATCCAGAAACGCCTGGGCCTGATCGACATTCACGTCGACCCGGGGCAGATCCTCACCACCCAGGGCGCCAGCCACGGGCTGGATTTGCTGGTGCGCACGCTGCTCAAACCCGGTGACCTGGTGCTGGTGGAAAGCCCCGGTTACTACAACCTGTTCAATCTGCTGAAGCTGCACGGGGTCAGGACCCTGGCGGTGCCGAGGACCGCCCAAGGTCCGGACATCGCCCACCTGGAACAGCTTCTGGGCCGACACAAACCCGCCTTTTTCTTCATCAACAGCATGTACCAGAACCCCACCGGCACCAGCCTGGCGCCCAGCGTGGCGTATCGTCTGCTGCAACTGGCCACGGTCCATGACTTTCGCATCGTCGAGGACGACATTTACGCTGATTTCCAGAATGGCCCGACGTCACGCCTGGCGTCCCTGGATGCCCTGGACCGGGTGATCTACCTGGCAAGTTTTTCCAAGACCCTGTCCAGTTCGCTACGCATCGGCTATGTGGTCGCCCGGCCCGAAATCATCAACCGGTTGGCC
Source organism: Pseudomonas sp. RGM2987 (assembly GCF_022952855.1). Taxonomy (GTDB): domain Bacteria; phylum Pseudomonadota; class Gammaproteobacteria; order Pseudomonadales; family Pseudomonadaceae; genus Aquipseudomonas. Next base: position 3,360 of record NZ_JALJDX010000074.1, read on the forward strand.
GAAGTGAAGATGGTGACCGGCATCGGTTGCTCGTTGCTGGCGGAAAATGTGGTGGCGACGCTGTTGGCGAACGGCGCGTATCGCAAACTGCTCCAGCGCCTGCGCCAACGCCTGAACAAACAGATGGCGAGCACGCTGCGTCAGCTTGATCCCAGGTACTGGGAAGTGTTTGCCGAGCCCATGGGCGGCCTGTTCATATGGGCCAGGCCCCGATGCCTGGATTCGCAACGGGTGCAACAAATCGCCCGCGACCTGCACATCCAGCTCTCACAAGGTTCGGCGTTCCTGCCGGCGGGGGAGGCCTGCGATTGGCTGCGGCTGAACGTGGCCTATACCCAGGATGTTCGGGCGCAGACCTTCTTCCAGCGCATTGAGCAGGAGTCGATCAGGGTGCGCTAATGGGAATGCATATCAAACAGGAATGAGTTGCTGTATCGTTCGCGCACATTTTTGTCAGCCGCCAGCGATGGCGGCGTTTTTGATCGGGATTGTGTGTCGATGCGTCGGATTCTTGTTTCACTGTGTGTGCTTCAGGCTTATTCCATCTCCACCTGGGCTGAGGAGCCCATCGCTGCCAACCCGGCGAGCCTCGAGTTGCAGGCCACCGACATTGTTGGCAGCGCCGATTACGAAACCGCCCAGGGACCGGTCAAGGGCTATCACGCGACCCGTTCGGCCAGCGCGACCCGGACCGACACCGCGATTCACGAGACCCCGCAATCGATCTCCGTGGTGTCCCGCGACGTCGTCGAAGACCTCGGCGCCACGCGCTTGCAGGACGCCCTCGACTACGCGGGCGGGGTGGGCCGGGCGAACAACTTCGGCGGCCAGGGCCTGACCACTTTCACTGTGCGCGGTTTCACCACGGGCGAGTTCTATCGCAACGGCTTCCCGATCAACCGGGGTTACCCGAACATGCCGGACGCCAACACCATCGAGCGCCTGGAAGTGCTGCGAGGCCCGGCAAGCATGTTGTATGGCCGCGGCGACCCGGGCGGCACCTTCAACGTGGTCTCTAAGCAACCCTTGGCCGAACGTACGGTGACCCTGGGCAGCCAGCTCAATGACCGGGGCATGCGCCGTGGCACCCTGGATGCGTCCGGTCCGCTGGATGAACAGGGCAACCTGGCTTACCGGCTGAACGTGGTGGGCGAGGGCGGCGATACCTTCCGCGACCATGTCGAGACCGAGCGTTACGGCATCGCACCGGTGGTCAGTTGGCAAGTCAACGACACCACGCGCCTGACCTTCGAAGGCGACTTCATGCGCAACAACCATCCGCTGGACCGTGGCGTGACCCACTACCCCGGCCAGCGTGGCACCGCCTCTCGCGATACTTTCTTCGGCGAGAAAGACGCTGGCAAGCTGCACAACGATAACAACATGCTGCAGGTACGGTTCGAGCACATGCTCAATGACGACTGGACCCTGGCCGGCGGTACCCAGTGGCTCGACGGCACGTTGCAGGGCAATGCCGTCGAAGGCAATGGCATCGGTGCCGATGGCCGGACCCTGGGTCGCAACTTCAACTACCGCAAACTGGAATGGACCGACCGCGACTTCCAGCTCAACCTCACCGGGCATTTTTCCACGGGCGGCTTCGAACACACGCTGCTGACTGGCGTCGAGTATGAAGACTATGACTACCAGTCCATCATCCGCCGCTCTGCCGCGGGCGTCGGTGCCTACCCGATCGATATCTTCGACCCGGTGTACGGCCAGCCGCGCCCGGCATTGACCCGTACTCCGACCGACGATCAGGAAAACCTCAAGACCTTCGGCGTGTTCGTCCAGGACCAGGTGGCCCTCACCGAGCGCCTGAAGTTGCTGGCCGGTGCACGTTTCGAGCGGTTCGAGCATGAGTACGAGAGTTTCGTTCCGCAGAATCCGCCCGGCAGCCGCAACTGGGAAGTCACCGACCACGCTGTCACTCCTCGGCTGGGTGTGCTTTACGATCTGACCGATACCGTAGCGGTCTACGCTAACACCGCGCGCTCGTTCAAACCCAACAACGGTGCGAGTCGCCAGGGCGGTGGGTTCAAGCCGGAAGAGGGCAAGTCCTATGAGGTGGGGGTCAAATGGGAAGCGCTGGACCGTCAGTTGAGTGTCGATGCGGCGGTGTACCAGATCGAAAAACGCAACGTGCTGACCACCGATCCCGTGGACTCGACGTTCAGCATCGCCGCCGGTGAAGTGCGCAGCCGTGGGTTTGACTTGAATGTCGCGGGCAACCTGACGCCGGAATGGCGGATGATCGGCGGCTATGCCTATGTCGACGCCGAAGTGACCAAAGACGCCAACATCCCGTCCGGCACGCGTCTGCTCAATGTCCCCGAAAACAGCTTCAGCCTGCTCAACGTCTATGAATTCCAGGACGGAGGCCTCAAGGGTCTGGGGCTTGGCGTGGGCGCCAAATACGTTGACGAACGCGCCGGCCAGACAGCAGCGAACGCGTTTTCCATGGACAGCTACACCGTCGTCGACCTGCTGGGCTATTACAAAGTCAACGAGCGGATCCGCTTGAACCTGGACCTGAAGAACCTGTTCGACGCCGACTACGAAGAAGGTGCGTTCGGCAACGTCTACGCCTACCCGGGCGCACCGCGGACGGTACAGGCCGGGATCTCCTACACCCTTTGAAGCAACACGCAATCCCTGTGGGAGCGGGCTTGCTCGCGAATGCAGTGGGTCAGTTGACATATTCGTCTTATGACACACCGCTTTCGCGAGCAAGCCCGCTCCCACACTGTTTTTTCGTCGACCACAAAACCATGGTTCACCACAGATCCACTGTGGGAGCGAGCCTGCTCGCGATGGCGTCGTGTCAGCCATTGAGAGGCTGACTGATCGGGCCTCATCGCGAGCAGGCTCACTCCCACAGTTTCTTCTACCACTTACCGGTGCTCATCCCGCCATCCACCGGCAGGATTGCGCCGGTGGTGAAGTCTGCGCCGGCCAGGTACAGCACGGCTTCGGCGATTTCGGAGATGGTGCCGACGCGGCCGGCCGGGGCCAGGTTGTTGAGGAATTCGCGGTGGGCCGGGTCATGCATCGGCGTGTCGATGATGCCGGGTGCCACGGCGTTGACCTTGATGTTGTGCGGCGACAGTTCAAGGGCCAGGGCGCGGGTCATCTGGTTGACACCGCCCTTGATCAGCACCGGCAGCGCCGCCGGAACCTGGATGTTCGGCTGCAACGCCACTGAGGCGGAAATGTTGATGATGAAGCCCTCGCGGCGGCTGATCATGTGCGCGGCGGCCGCCTGGCTGGCGTAGACGAGCCCCTTGAGGTTGGTGTCCAGCAACGACTCGAGGTCCTGCGGACTGTATTCGACGAAGGGTTTGGGCAGGAAGAACCCGGCATTGTTCACCAGCCCGTCGACGGCGCCGAAGGCCTCGATGGCTTTGCCGATGAGCGCGGTTGAAGTCGCCGGTGCGGCAATATCGCCGGCTACCCCTATGAAACTGGCCGGATGGCCGAGTTGTGCCGCGGCCTGGTCCAGGCCGGACTGGGAACGCGCATTGCCCACCACGTTATAGCCCCGGTCCAGGAACGCCTTGACCAGACCCAGGCCGATGCCGCTGGAAGCGCCGGTGATGATGACGGTTTTCTTGCTGCTCATGATTTTTCTCCTGATCACATTGAGTTGAACCGCGGCGCCGGTTGGGGGCGCTGGTTGAGATCAGGTTATTACTGCGCCTTGGTTTGATAAATTGGGGTTCTAGTACTTGAGTTGATACGTGGTGTAATTAATCTTCGAGCCTCACACATGATCAATGTGGGAGCGGGCTTGCTCGCGAAGGCGGTGTATCAGCCACATCTCCATTGCTGACACACCGCCTTCGCG
>NZ_JALJDX010000209.1 GCF_022952855.1 Pseudomonas sp. RGM2987
CCTCAAGACCGTGCTGGATATGGGACAATAGCCGCCACTTTCTGAGCCACCCCCGAATCGACCTGCCCATGACCGCCCCCCGCACTCCCAAACCTGCCCGCCAGAAGCCCAAGCCAGCCGCCGACACCAAGGCCGCCGCACCGCGTGAAAAGGCCAGCCTGCACCCACGCAACCGCCACCAGGGCCGTTATGACTTCCCGGCGCTGATCAAGTCCACGCCCGAGCTGGCGAAGTTCGTGATCATCAACCCCTATGGCAAGGAAAGCATCGACTTTGCCAGCCCCGAGGCGGTGCGCGTGTTCAACCGGGCGCTGCTCAAATCCTTCTATGGCATCGCCCATTGGGACATCCCGGCGGACTACCTGTGCCCGCCGGTGCCTGGCCGGGCGGACTATGTGCACTTTCTCGCCGACCTGCTCGCCAGTCAAAATGGTGGGGAAATCCCACGGGGGGCGGCGGTGAAGGTGCTGGACATCGGCACCGGGGCCAACTGCGTCTATCCGTTGATCGGCCATAGCGACTATCGCTGGCACTTCCTCGGTTCGGAGATCGATTCGGTGGCGATTGCCTCGGCCAAGGCCATTGTGCAATCCAACGGTTTGAACAAGGTCATCGAGTTGCGCCAGCAAGCCAACCGCAAGCAGATCCTGCTGGGCCTGCTTGAGGCCAGCGAGCGGTTCGACCTGACGATGTGTAACCCACCGTTCCACGCCTCCCTGGAGGAAGCCACCCGCGGCAGCCAGCGCAAATGGCGTGCACTGGGCAAGGCCGATCCGAAACGCAAGCTGCCGGTGCTGAACTTTGGCGGTCAGGCCGCTGAGTTGTGGTGCGAAGGTGGGGAAGCCCGGTTCGTGACGCAACTGATCGGCGAAAGCGCGCAACTGGCCACGCAGGTGTTGTGGTTCAGCACCCTGGTGTCGAAGGCCTCAAACCTGCCAGCGATCCAAACCGCACTGAAGAAGGCAGGCGCACTGCACAGCCAGGTAGTGGAAATGTCCCAGGGGCAGAAACAGAGCCGCTTCGTGGCCTGGACCTTCCAGACGGAGGCGCAGCAACAGGCCTGGCGCCAGATGCGCTGGGTCCGCAAGGATTGAATCGGCAGAGCGCTCACTCCTGTGGCGAGGGAGCTTGCTCCCGCTGGGCTGCACAGCAGCCCCAAGACCTGGCACCTCGGTGAATCAGGCAGACCAGATTCAGCCTGCCTTGGGGTCGCTGCGCAACCCAGCGGGAGCAAGCTCCCTCGCCACAAAAGCCTCGCTATGATGCTTTGGCAAAGGGATTTATCCCCTCGCCACAGGCCACTTTATCCAAGGCAATAAAAAACCGCGCCCGGATTGCTCCATGGCGCGGTTTTTTACTAAAGCAGTCTTACTTGTTGACCGCGTCGGTCAGGCCTTTGGCCACAACCAGCTTGATCACTTTCTTGGCAGCGATTTCGATGGCAGCGCCAGTCGAAGGGTTGCGGCCGGTACGGGCAGGACGCTCGGTGACTTTCAGCTTGCCGACGCCTGGCAGGGTGATTTCGCCACCATTTTCCAGCTGATCGGCAACGATTTGGCCCAGTTGGTCCAGCAGTGCACGCACGGTGGTTTTCGGCGCGTCTACAGCTTCAGCCAAATCAGCGATCAGTTGGTCTTTAGTAAGAGCCATGTAGTGTTCCTTCCCTATCAAATTCATGTGGATTGCAGAGTGCAGTGTCAGCCATCGAGCCAGATCGCGTGATCGGGCACCCTCGGCAATCACCGCGACGGATCGGGGTAATAGATGCCGAAAACCGGGTTTGGTTCGACCTGACAAATGCTGAATGCACGCTTAACGCAGTGACTTCGCGTAAGACCGGGCAAAACTAGCACAATGCCTTTGAAATATCCGCTTCCAGCTACCCATTTGGTCAGCTTTCTTGCGCTAAAACGGTAAAAAAATGCATATAGGGGGGCGGACGGGTCCGAAAGGGCCTTTGCCGGGTTCCAAAACCAGTGATTGCGGTACACTGGGCCTTTTTCGGGGAGCGCGCCCTCCTCTCTTTCATCAGCCGAGAAATCCATGCCGATCCGTCATTGCATCGTCCACCTGATCGACAAAAAACCCGACGGCACCCCTGCTGTGCTCCATGCTCGCGACTCCGAACTGGCAGAGTCCACGGCCATCGAGAACATGCTCGCCGACCTCAACGAGAGCTACAACGCCAAACAAGGCAAGGCCTGGGGCTTTTTCCATGCCGAGTCCGGGGCGCATCCGTTCAGCGGCTGGCTGAAGGAATATCTGGAAGGCGGCAAGGACTTCACCGCCTTCAGTCGCGTGGCGGTGGAGCACCTGCAAAAACTGATGGAAGAGTCCAACCTGTCGGTGGGCGGCCACGTGCTGTTCGCGCATTATCAACAGGGCATGACCGACTACCTGGCGATCGCCTTGCTGCACCACAGCGAAGGCGTGGCGGTGACCGATGAGCTGGACGTGACCCCGTCCCGCCATCTGGACCTGGGCCAGCTGCACCTGGCGGCGCGGATCAACGTCTCGGAATGGCAGAACAATAAACAGTCCAAGCAGTACATTTCGTTCATCAAGGGCAAGAATGGCAAGAAGGTCTCGGAGTATTTCCGCGACTTCATCGGCTGCCAGGAAGGCGTCGACGGCCCCGGCGAGACCCGTACCCTGCTCAAGGCCTTCAGTGATTTCGTCGAAAGCGAAGACCTGCCCGAAGACGATGCCCGGGAAAAGACCAAGACCCTGGTGGATTACGCCAGCAGCCAGGCCAAGCTGGGCGAACCGATGGGGCTGGAAGAATTGTCCGAACTGATCGACGAAGATCGCCCGAAAGCCTTCTACGATCACATCCGCAACAAGGATTACGGGCTGTCGCCAGAGATCCCGGCGGATAAACGCACCCTTAACCAGTTCCGTCGCTTCACCGGCCGCGCCGAAGGGTTGTCCATCAGCTTCGAAGCACACTTGCTCGGCTCCAAGATCGAGTACGACGAAGAAGCTGGCACGTTGATCATCAAGGGCTTGCCGACTTCGCTGACTGATCAGCTCAAGCGGCGCAATTGATGTTCGGCGGGGTCCTGAAGAAGTTTCTGCTGATCCTGCTGGTCGTGGTGGCGTACCAGAACTGGGGCAAGGTCGAGCGGCTGTTCAACCCCTCGCAGATGGTTTCGCAGCAGATTCGCAGCAACGCCCGCGTCGTGCTGTACGCCACCGACTGGTGCGGCTACTGCAAGGCGACCCGACGGTTCCTCGATGAGAAAGGCGTGCCGTTTCGCGAGTTCGATATCGAGAAGGACCCTGAGGCGCGCAAGGCTTATGAAGCCTTGGGCGGGCGCGGGATTCCGATCCTGGACGTGAATGGCACGTTGATTCGTGGGTATGAGCCTGAAGGCATTCTCAAGGCGTTGAAGTAGTCGGACTCGTTGGGATGATGGCGTGTCGACTGGGCCGCCTTCGCGAGCAAGCCCGCTCCCACAGGGTTGCACCCAATTCAGTGTGGGAGCGGGCTTGCTCGCGAAGACGGCTTCACATTCAAAAAAGATACTTGAGGCTGCCCTCGATCAGCACGCCTCGATACGAAACCCAAGCCGCGGAAAGTGCACATGCAGCACCCCGCCGCGTGCGTCCTCGCGGCGCAGGATCAGTTCTTCACGCCCGGCAAACAACAATTCCCCGGCCACCGGATCGACACCGTAGTCGGTCGCGCTAATACTCACCTGCTGCCCCTGGGCAAAGCCGTTTGGCTCGTCGAACGCCTCGTCCGGCAAGGCTGCGGGCGTGGCACTGTGCGCCACTTCCAGGGCTTCTTCGGCGTTCATCGCGCTCGACGCGCCATGGCCGAACCCCAGCACCCGACCCAACCAGGCCGAAACAGCCGGATACGCGTCCACCAGGGGGGAGGTGACAGGCGTGCCCTTGAGAAACCACAGCGGGTGCGCCATGGCAAAGTCGGCAATCGACGGATCGCCCAATAGAAAGTCGCCCTCCTCGCGCTGCAGTTGCTGCTCAAGACGAGCCATCATCGTTGGCCATTGATGCCTGGCCTGCTCAGCCGACAACCGCGTTGCGCTGCCGCCACTGAACAATCCGGCGCGGTCAGCGATAAACGCCTTGACCGCCTCGGGCGGCAGCTTGGCGAAGCGCACGGCCATGGACTCGGGCTGGAACACCAGGCTCACCGCATGCTGGAACACCACGGAATCGGCCCAGGCCGCAAAGGAGGCCGCGAGCATCTCCCGACCTTCGGGGAATAGTGCCGGGGAGGCTTTTTCCTGCTCCAATCGGCGGGCAATCAGCGACGTATCGCAATAGATGTCCGCACCGACCTGCAACACCGGCGTCTTGCGGTAGCCGCCGGTCAACGCCGTCAGGTCGGGCTTGGGCATCATTGGCGGGATGTTTACCGAACGCCAGGACAGGCCTTTGAAACCCAGCAACAGGCGGGCTTTCTCGGCGAAGGGGGACGTTGGGTAATGATGCAGAATCAGTTCTGACATGGGATCGGCCGCTGCAGGAATGAAGTCTTGCAGCTTAGCGCGCCCCCCATGGACTAGCCTACCCGCATGATGAGGGTGTATCAGCGCGACTGATGAGGCGCCGGCGCGCTCGCCACCAGGCATTCCTTGGCGCTTTTCCTGAGCTTCTTGATCAGCCGTTCCTGGCGAAGGGCTTCGCCCTTGTCGCGACAGGCCTCGGTATACACCAGCGCCACGGCTGGGCTGGATAGAAAGAAGCGAGCGCCTTTGCCACTCTGATGCTTGGCGAAGCGCCGCACTGGGTCATCGCTGATGCCGCAGTACAGCGAGCCGTTGGCGGCCCGCACCAGGTAGACGAACCAAGGCTTGCCCGGTTCGGCTGGGTTTTGGGCAGGCAGTTCGGAAGGTTCGTGAGTGGTCGTCACAAGCGGGTCAACAGATGCGCAGAAACAAGCCGCGATCTTATCAGCGACTGGCCTGGAATGCCCGCAGCCCTTTGAGCGCCTGGGCCCGCACGGCGTTGCGCACCAGCGGCGTCCAGCCCAGCAGCAGGCCCTTGGTGCCCAATGCCTGACGCGACCAGCGCCACAGGTCGAAGCTGTCGTGGTGCTCGCAGATCTTGCCGTCGCGAAAAACGAAGCGCGCCTGGATGTCATTGATCACGACGTTGCCGGTCTGGCTGAACAGGTAGGTGGCGACCCAGTGTGCGCCGCCGGTACGCTCGTCACTGCGCACGTTATCGAAGGTCAGGGAGAAATCCTTGGCCCGCGTGGTGAGCATGCGCCACATGTCGCCGGCATCGCGGCCACGTAGTTCACCGAACGCCGGGTCGCTGAACACCACGTCAGCGGTGTAGCAGTCACTCATGGCTTCGGCGTCCAGTCGCTGGAAGGCCTGGTAGAAACGGGTGATCAGGGCGTTGTGGGCATCGCTCATGGGCAGGCTCCGGAATCATTTCAGTAAGGCTGCACGATAATCTGCCGCCGCGCGGAAGACTATCGTCATTCGCCATGAAAATGATATCAGCGAAGCGGCTCGACTCTTTCGCTGCTGACGCCCACGTACAACGCCCGGCCTGCGCCGAGGCCAGCGATGATCGCACCCAGGCCGATCAGGCCGAAGATCCAGCCCAGGGCATTCCAGCCACCAGTCAGATCGTGGACCACCCCCACCGCGAACGGCCCGAGCGACGCCAGTGTGTAACCGAAGCCTTGGGCCATGCTGGACAGGTTCGCCGCCACATGGGCATCGCGCGAGCGCAACACGATCAGTGTCAACGCCAGGCTGAAGGTCGCGCCCTGCCCCAGGCCCAACAGGATGGCCCAGCCCCAAAGGCCATCGATGGGCGCATAGAGGCAACCGAACAAACCACCCAGGGTCATGAGCATGACGATCACGATGGCCGGCCGCTGGTCCTTGCCGCGGGTCGCCAGCCAAGGGGCAGTAAGAGAGCTGACCAGTTGCACGATGACCGAGCCGGACAGCACCAGTCCGGCCTCGGTCGGGCTCAGACCACGACCGATCAGGATCGAGGGCAGCCAGCCGAAGACGATATAGGCCAGGGACGATTGCAGCCCCATGTACAAAGTCACTTGCCAGGCCAAGGGATCGCGCAGCAAGCCACGGACCCTGTATGCCACCTGATGGGCCCCATGCTTTTGGCCCACCTGCGGCAACCAGAACACCGCCGCCAGCAGCGCCGGGACCATCCAGAAACCCAGCCCCAGGGTCCAGTCGTCGCCCAACTGTTCGCTCAATGGCACCGTTGCCCCCGCAGCCATCGCCGCCCCCAGGCACAGGGCCATGGTGTAGACACCGGTCATGGCTCCGGCCTGCTTGGCGAAGTCACGCTTGACGATCCCCGGTAACAGTACGCCGATCACGCCGATGCTCGCACCGGCCAGGATACTGCCGGCGAACAGCCCGACCTGACCGAACGAGCTACGCAAGACGATCCCACCGGCCAGGGTCAGCAGGATCCCCAACACCACCCGCTCAGCCCCGAAGCGCCGCGCCAGCACTGGCGCCAGCGGCGCGAACAGCCCCAGGCACAGCACCGGCAGCGTGGTCAGCAGACCGGCCTGGGCGGCTGACAGCCCAAGACTCCTGGACACTTCGCTGAGCAGCGGCGCCATGCTCGACAATGCCGGACGCAGGTTCAGCGCCACGAGGATCAGCCCAAGCAGCAGCAACCATGGCCGGCGCACCAGCGGGTGGCTCTGTTGGGCCTGCTCGTCGTCGACTTCGGCATCGATCAGCAGTTCTTCAAGGTCGCCGGCGCGTTGCGGCGCGGCCTGGGCAATAGGGTCAAGCGAATCGCGGGACATGGAAAGCTCTGGATCAGGGTTCATTGATCAACCATCAGCAGCGGGCTTGACCCGTTGCGGATCAAGTCGGACACGGATTGATGACGAGGGATGATGCTGAGGCGTCGGTCGCGATTGCGCACCGATCGCGCTGGAAAAATAGCGGTACAGCACGCTGAGTGCCGGTCGGGCGGCGGTGAAATCACAATCCGAATTTTCTGACATGTTAGTCAGCTTCATGTAGGACGGCAACCGCCTACGGTCAATGGGAGGCAAACGAAGCAACATTTTCGATTGGTCAAAATTACCCTATAAGGGTAGTTTTAGCGACAGGGTTAAAAGCTTCTTATGGACAAGAACACACCTCACTACGATCTGGCGGTGATCCAGGCAGATGTCCGGCGGCTCAAAGGAAACGCGTTCACCAGCACCGCCAAAAATACCGCATGGGCGCTTGGCTTGACGCTCGTCGACATGCAGGCGGTGGTGGCCGGGCTCCAGCGCAGCCAGTTCTACAAGTCGATGACGACCTATGACGATCATCGGATCTGGCACGACGTCTATCACCTGCACTCACATGATTTGCAGCTTTACATCAAGGTGACGTATCGCCCGAGCGGCGGCCCACCGGTGATTTCCTTCAAGGAGAAGAACGCATGAAAACCCAGCAGTGTTTCAGCTGTGGTGCCCCTCAGGGCATGTCGCATTTCGAAGGCCGTGGCGAAACCCTGGCCATCAAGGGACTGGAACGTCGAGTCGACGATTTGTCTGGCTGGGAGTGCCAGATGTGCGGGGAAGTCGAGTACGACGCCGACTGTTCGCAACGTCATGACCGCGTGGGCGATGAACTGGTCAATGCCGCCAGGAAGATGATCGGCGAAGAGTTGAAACGCGTTCGCCGCAAACTGCATCTGTCGCAAAAGGAGGCGGTGGCGCTGTTGTCCGGCGGCGGTCACAACGCGTTTTCCCGTTATGAGCGCGGTGAGGTACTGCCACCCAAGGCATTGATGCTGCTGATGCGCCTGCTCGACCGCTACCCGCATCTGCTCGCCGATGCGAAGACATTGGCGGAAGACGCCGACTTGAGGCAATTCAAGACGACGGTACACAAGGAGCACGAAACCCTCACGGCTTCCTGAGCATCGCCACACAAAAAATAAACCCGGAACAACGTCCCAATACCGTTCACTTAAGGACGTCACCGCCCCGTGGCGAGGGAGCTTGCTCCCGCTGGAGCGCGCAGCGGTCCCAAGCTTTTGAGGCTGCTACGCCCGAACGCGGAGCGGCCCAGCGGGAGCAAGCTCCCTCGCCACGACAAGTGATAAACCTTAAGTGAACAGCATTAGAAACAGCGTCCGGGTTTACTCACTGTTCAAAGTCGATCAATGCAGGATCTGGCTCAGGAACAGCTTGGTGCGGTCGTTCTGCGGATTGTCGAAGAAGTCGTTCGGCGCGGCCTGTTCGACGATTTCACCCTTGTCCATGAAGATCACGCGGTTGGCCACAGTCCGAGCGAAGCCCATTTCGTGGGTCACGCACAACATGGTCATGCCGTCTTCGGCCAGACCGATCATGGTGTCGAGTACTTCCTTCACCATTTCCGGGTCGAGTGCCGAGGTCGGTTCATCGAACAGCATGATCTTCGGCTTCATGCACAGGGCACGGGCGATGGCCACACGCTGTTGCTGACCGCCGGAGAGCTGGCCCGGGTATTTGTGCGCCTGCTCCGGAATGCGTACGCGCTCCAGGTAGTGCATGGCAATTTCCTCGGCCTTGCGCTTGGGCATCTTGCGTACCCACATCGGCGCCAGGGTGCAGTTCTGCAGGATGGTCAGGTGCGGGAAAAGGTTGAAGTGCTGGAACACCATGCCGACTTCACGGCGGATCGCTTCGATCTGCTTGAGGTCGTTGGTCAGTTCCACGCCATCTACCACGATGCGGCCCTGCTGGTGCTCTTCCAGACGGTTGAGGCAGCGGATGGTGGTGGACTTGCCGGAACCCGACGGGCCGCACAACACGATGCGCTCGCCCTGCTTGACGTTCAGGTTGATGTCTTTCAACACGTGGAACTGGCCGTACCACTTGTTGACGCCCTGCATCTGAATAATGCCTTCAGGGCTCACAGGCTTTTTGATTGCTTCACTCATGAGTCAACTCCTAACGCTTGTGGCCTGTGTCGAGCTTGCGTTCCAGATGCATGGAATAGCGCGACATACCAAAACAGAAAATCCAGAACACCAGGGCGGCGAACACATAGCCTTCAGTGGCCATGCCCAGCCATTTCGGGTCGGCGGCAGCTTGTTTCACGCTGTTGAGCAGGTCGAACAGGCCGATGATGATCACCAGGCTGGTGTCCTTGAACAACGCAATGAACGTGTTGACGATCCCCGGGATCACCAGCTTCAGGGCTTGCGGCAGAATCACCAGGCCCATGCTGCGCCAGTAGCCCAGGCCCATCGCCGCAGCCGCTTCGTACTGGCCCTTGGGAATGGCTTGCAGGCCGCCGCGCACCACTTCGGCCACGTAGGCCGACTGGAACAGGATCACCCCGATCAGCGCCCGCAGCAGCTTGTCGAAGTTCATGCCTTCGGGCAGGAACAGCGGCAGCATCACCGATGACATGAACAGCACGGTGATCAACGGCACGCCGCGCCAGAACTCGATGAACGTCACGCAGACCACACGGATCGCCGGCATGTTCGAACGCCGCCCCAGTGCCAGGACAATGCCCAGCGGCAGTGCACCGGCAATCCCGACGGTGGCGATCACCAGGGTCAGCATCAGGCCGCCCCATTGGCTGGTCGCCACGGCGTCCAGGCCGAACACGCCACCGTGCAGCAGGCACCAGGCAACGATTGGATACACCACCAGGAAGCTCAGGCCGTAGATCGCCTTGCGCGGAAAGCGCGAGATGAACAGCGGCGCCGCGCCGATCACGGCCAGCCACACGGTCAGGTCCACGCGCCAGCGCAGGTCCGCCGGGTAATAGCCGTACATGAACTGCCCGAAACGCTGTTGGATGAACACCCAGCAGGCGCCTTCCTTGGTGCAGTCGGCGCGGGTAGTGCCGACCCAGTTCGCATCCAGGATCGCCCAATGCAGCAGCGGCGGGATAATCAGGTAGATCAGGTAGAACGCGAACAGGGTCAGCAGCGTGTTGATCCAGCTGGAGAACATGTTGGCGCGCATCCATGCAACCACGCCGATGCTACTGCTCGGTGGGGGCATGTCAGGTTTGAAAGTATGAGTCGTCATGCGCGTTTCCTCACCGCTCGATCAGCGCAATGCGCTTGTTGTACCAGTTCATCAGCAAGGAAATGCTGATACTGATCGCCAGGTACACGCTCATGGTAATCGCAATCACCTCGATGGCCTGGCCGGTCTGGTTCAACACCGTACCGGCAAACAACGACACCATTTCCGGGTAACCGATACCGGCCGCCAGGGAGGAGTTTTTCGCCAGGTTCAGGTATTGGCTGGTCAGCGGTGGAATGATCACACGCAGGGCTTGCGGGATGATCACCTTGCGCAGGGTCGGACCGTTGCGCAGGCCCAGGGAGCGAGCCGCTTCGGTCTGGCCATGGCTGACCGACTTGATGCCCGAGCGCACGATCTCGGCGATGAACGCTGCGGTATACACGGTCAGGGCCAGAGTCAGGGCAAGCAGTTCAGGGATCAGCACCCAGCCGCCAACGAAGTTGAAGCCCTTGAGCTGCGGCATTTCCCAGTGCACCGGGGCACCGAACAGCAGCGCGCTCAATGCCGGGATCACCAGGAACAGCGCCAGGCCAACCCAGAATTTGTGAAACGGCTCGCCGGTCGCTTCGAAACGCTTGTTGGCCCAGCGAGCCATCAGCACGATGGCGACGATCGCCAGCACCACGCTGACGACAAACGGCCAGAACCCGTCCGCCACCAGGGCGGCCGGCATGTTCAAGCCCCGGCTGCTGACAAAGAAGGTATCGCCGAAGTTATGGGCGGCACGCGGTCCCGGCATGCTCAAAAACACCGCGAAATACCAGAACAGGATTTGCAGCAGCGGCGGGATGTTACGAAATACCTCCACATAGACGGTCGCCAGCTTGGAGATGATCCAGTTCTGCGACAAGCGCGCGACGCCGATGATGAACCCGAGGATGGTTGCCAGGATCACGCCGATGAAGGTCACCAGCAGCGTGTTGAGCAACCCGATGACAAAGACGCGGGCATAGCTGTCCGCCTCGGTGTAATCGATCAGGTGTTGGGCAATGCCGAACCCGGCACTGCGTTCCAGAAAGCCGAAACCGGAAGTGATGCCCCGGTGCTGAAGGTTGGTCTGCGTGTTGTCGAACAGATACCAGCCCAACGCGATAACCGCCACGACCGTGACGATCTGAAATACCCACGCACGCACTCGTGGATCGCTGAGGCTGAGCCTCTGCTTAGGTGCGCCGATTGAATTTTGCATGAAGTGCCCCGCAAGGAATGGAACAGAACATCACCCGGTGGTTGGCCCACCGGGTGATAGAACCATCAGCGCACTGGTGGTGCGTATTGGATGCCGCCAGCGTTCCACAGCGCGTTCAGGCCGCGGTCGATTTCCAGCGGAGTGCTCTTGCCGAGGTTGCGTTCGAACATCTCACCGTAGTTGCCGACTTGCTTGACGATCTGGACGACCCAGTCCTTCGGCAGTTTCAGGTCCTTGCCATATTCACCGTCGGCGCCCAGCATACGAGCGACGTCCGGGTTCTTGGTGGACTTGGCTTCAGCCTCGACGTTCTTCGAGGTCACGCCGGCTTCTTCAGTGTTGAGCAGGGCGTAGCCGGTCCAACGGACGATGGCCAGCCACTCGTCGTCGCCATTACGCACGACCGGGCCCAGTGGCTCCTTGGAAATGGTTTCCGGCAGAACCACGTAGTCCTTCGGCGAAGCCAGCTTGCTGCGCTGGGCGAACAGCTGGGACTTGTCGGAGGTCAGCACGTCGCAACGACCGGACTCCAGCGACTTGGCGCTTTCATCGGAAGTATCGAACGTGATCGGGGTGTACTTCAGGCCGTTGGCGCGGAAGTAGTCGGACACGTTCAGCTCGGTGGTGGTACCGGCCTGGATGCAGATGGTTGCACCGTCCAGTTCCTTGGCGCTCTTCACACCCAGCTTGTTGTTCGCCAGGAAGCCGATGCCGTCGTAATAGGTGATGAAGCCCGGGAATTTCAGGCCCATGCCCGCGTCACGGGAGCTGGTCATGGTGGAGTTGCGCGAGAGTACGTCGATTTCGCCCGATTGCAGCGCGGTGAAGCGCTCCTTGGCGTTCAACTGGCTGAATTTGACCTTGGTCGCGTCGCCGAAAACCGCAGCCGCCACGGCGCGGCAGAAGTCAGCGTCGATGCCGACGATCTTGCCGGTCGAATCAGGCACCGAGAAACCCGGCAGGCCATCACTTACACCACACTGTACGAAACCTTTCTTCTGCACGGCGTCCAGGGTTGCACCCGCCTGCGCGAACCCGCTCACACCAAGTACAGCTGCTGCGGTCACGACAGCCAGGGTGGATTTCAGTAACTTCATTCAAACCTCCAGTTTTGCTCTTGTTGTGTCGGAGCTTGAGTCCTGTCGCACCCTTTTGGGGCATTGCCGACCCTCGTTGGCTTTTTTTAGGGTCAACCGACGTCTGGACCTTCGCTATGAGTCTATTAATGAGGACATACACCCTTGGCGGCTGCCCCCACTTCTCACCAATCGGCCGAACGGGCTGTAGCCCTTCACGTTCGCGAAGCCCGTAGCGGCTATTGGCGAACATCCATCACCGGATTTCTGATATCCCATGCGTCGCGTCGAACTGATAGTGTTACCGCGCAGCGTGAGAATCATCTCTCGGTTACCCCATAGCAAAGCCCGTACCAGACCGCTGCGCTTGGCCCATGTAAAACACGTCAAGACAAAAACTTTCAACTTTGCGACATCTAATTAACTGAGGCACCGGGCACGCACCGCAATCACGCACTGATTGGGCGCACCCGCACAGATTTGGAGCACAACCATGACCGACCCCTTGATTCTCGAGCCCAGCGGCACCGTTGATGCGTGCGTTATCTGGCTCCACGGCCTGGGTGCTGATCGTTATGATTTCCTGCCCGTAGCCGAAATCCTGCAGCAGACCCTGCTCACTACACGTTTCGTTCTACCCCAGGCATCGACCCAGCCAGTAACGATAAACGGCGGCTACGCCATGCCCAGCTGGTACGACATCCGCGCCTTGAGCCCCGCGCGCGCCATCGATGAAGCGCAACTGGAGGCCTCGGCGCAACGGGTCATTGACCTGGTCGAAACCCAGCGAGCCAGCGGAATAGACGCCTCGCGGATTTTCCTGGCAGGCTTCTCCCAAGGCGGTGCGGTGGTTTATCACACGGCCTTCGTGAAATGGCAGGGTCCGCTGGGAGGCGTGATCGCGCTGTCCACTTATGCGCCGACTTTCAGTGACGAGCTGCAACTGTCGGCCAGCCAGCAACGTGTTCCAGTCCTGGCGTTGCACGGGCAGTACGACGAAGTGGTACTCAACCCAATGGGCCGGACCGCAAAAGAGTATCTCAAGCAGCATGGTGTCACCGTGACATGGCAGGAATACCCAATGGGCCACGAAGTGTTACCCGAGGAGATTGGAGACATCGGCACCTGGTTGACCGAACGATTGCGCTGAAGGGCGTTTCGCCCACGTCCCAGCTGTTGATGAACACACTACGCCGCGCCCGTTTCTTGCATTACACTGGCCGGCGTACATTCCTTAACCAATCGATGAGATGACCGTGCTCAAAGCACTCAAGAAGATGTTCGGTAAAAGCGAGGCCGAGCAACTCGCTCCCGGCGCCCACGCTCCCGCCCCAGGCCCGAACCACACCGAAGCGCCCCATCAATCGCGCCGACCGGCCCCCGTTGCAGAGGCCAGGAAAGAGGCCGCCGCCGAGCCCGACGCGGCGCCGCAAAAGCCACGCAACGAAGCCTCACGGCCACGCCGCGAACGCGCTCCGAAACCGCCGGTCGTCGCCTGGAAACTGGAGGACTTCGTCGTCGAGCCTCAGGAAGGCAAGACCCGCTTCCACGATTTCAAGCTCGCCCCAGAATTGATGCATGCCATCCAGGACCTGGGCTTCCCATACTGCACGCCGATCCAGGCGCAGGTGCTGGGCTACACCCTGGCCGGCAAAGACGCGATCGGTCGCGCCCAGACCGGCACCGGCAAGACCGCCGCGTTCCTGATTTCCATCATTACCCAACTGCTGCAGACCCCGCCGCCCAAGGAACGCTACATGGGTGAGCCACGGGCACTGATCATCGCGCCGACCCGCGAGCTGGTGGTACAGATCGCCAAGGATGCCGCCGACCTGACCAAGTACACCGGCCTGAACGTCATGACGTTCGTCGGCGGGATGGACTTCGACAAGCAGCTCAAGCACCTCGAAGCTCGCCACTGCGACATTCTGGTCGCCACGCCGGGCCGCCTGCTGGACTTCAACCAGCGCGGCGACGTGCACCTGGATATGGTCGAAGTGATGGTCCTGGACGAGGCCGACCGCATGCTCGACATGGGTTTCATCCCCCAGGTTCGCCAGATCATTCGCCAGACCCCACCGAAAAGCGAACGCCAGACCCTGCTGTTTTCCGCCACCTTCACCGAAGACGTTATGAACCTGGCCAAGCAGTGGACCACCGACCCGGCCATCGTCGAGATCGAAGCCGAGAACGTCGCCAGCGAAAACGTCGAACAGCACATCTACGCGGTGGCCGGCGCGGACAAGTACAAGCTGCTCTACAACCTGGTCAACGACAACGGCTGGGAGCGGGTGATGGTGTTCGCCAACCGCAAGGACGAAGTGCGGCGTATCGAAGAACGCCTGGTGCGCGACGGCGTCAACGCCGCGCAACTGTCCGGCGACGTGCCACAGCACAAGCGCATCAAGACGTTGGAAGGCTTTCGCGAGGGCAAGATCCGCGTACTGGTGGCCACCGATGTTGCCGGTCGCGGCATTCATATCGATGGCATCAGCCACGTGATCAACTTCACCCTGCCGGAAGTCCCGGACGACTATGTGCACCGCATCGGCCGTACCGGTCGCGCCGGTGCCGAGGGCGTGTCCATCAGCTTCGCCGGCGAGGATGACTCCTATCAGTTGCCGTCCATCGAGGCGCTGCTGGGGCGCAAGATCAGTTGCGAAACGCCACCGACCCATCTTTTACGGCCGGTCGAGCGCAAACGCTCCTGACGTTCGTCGCAAAACAGCAAGCGCAGTCCGAGTGGCTGCGCTTTTTTTTGCCCGGGATATTGCTCGAATAAACTAAAAGTCCATAATAGACAAATTAGTTTAATAGCACCACCCCGGAGTCCACGATGCCCAGCACGCCCATAGTCATGACCCAAGCCCAGGCCCGGGAACTGCTCGCACACGTCGATGTGCCGCAAATCCTGCGCAAGCTGTTTCGCGACCTCGCCGCCGGTCAAGCGGTGCAACCACCGCAGCAACTGGTGGCGTTCCCCCAGGGCGCCGGGGACTTCATCAACTACCTGGGGGTGTTGGCTGAAGACCAGGTGTACGGGATCAAGACCTCGCCCTACATCGTGCGTGAACAGGGCCCGCTGGTGACCGCCTGGACCTTGCTGATGTCGATGCAGACCGGGCAGCCACTGTTGCTGTGCGATGCCGCCGAGCTGACGACCGCCCGCACCGCTGCCACCACCGCTGTTGCTGTCGATGCCCTCGCCCCGCCGCAGGCCCGGCGTCTGGCCGTCATTGGCAGCGGCGCAGTGGCGCGCGCTCACGTGCAATACGTCAAAGGCTTGCGGGACTGGCAGTGCATCAACCTCTATTCTCCCGGCCTGAAGGACAAATCGGTGGAGGCGCTCGCCTTACTCACCGACCTCGACCCGCGCCTGCAAATGGCCGAAAGCCTGGAAGCCGCAGTGCGCGACGCCGATGTGGTCATGCTCTGCACCTCGTCCGCCAGAGCGGTACTCGACCCGCAGGTCCTCGGCAAACCGGCACTGATCACCTCCATCAGCACCAACGCCCCGCGCGCCCACGAGGTGCCGCCGCAGAGCCTGAACGACATGGAGGTGTTCTGCGACTATCGTCAGACCACGCCGGGTTCGGCCGGGGAAATGCTGATCGCCGGCGAACAGCACGGCTGGGACGCATCGCGCATCGTCGGTGACTTGCCGGAGCTGCTCAGCGAACGGGTCGCGCGGCCCCGCTATGAACGCCATGTGTTTTTCCGCTCCATTGGACTGGGGCTGGAGGACGTTGCGCTGGCGAATGCGCTTTATCGGTTAAACGTTCAAGACTGATACCACTCGATCCCACAGGTTCAACGAACTCCCGCACGCGCTTCAGGAGAGCTTCATGACCCCAGCAGACTTCATCATCATCGGCGGCGGTATCGCCGGTGCTTCCGCCGGTTACTGGCTGGCGCCCTATGGCCGGGTCATTGTGCTGGAGCGCGAATCCCATCCGGGCTATCACTCCACCGGGCGTTCGGCGGCGCTGTACACCGCTGCCTACGGCACCGCGCAGGTACGGGCGCTGACCCAGGCCAGCCGGGACTTTTTCGACGCCCCGCCAGCGGGTTTCTGTGAGCATCCGCTGCTGACCCCTCGGGGCGAAATGACCGTCGACTTCACCGGCGACCCGGTGGAGCTGAACAATCAGTACCTGAGCGCCAGGGCCACGGTGCCGCAGATGCAGCTGCTCAGTGCCGAAGAAGCCTGCGTGCGGCTGCCGATCCTGCGCCGGGACAAGGTCCACGGGGCGATCTACGACCCAACGGCCTGCGACATCGACACTGACGCGCTGCACCAGGGCTATCTGCGCGGAATTCGCCGCAGTGGCGGCGAAGTCCACACTGACCACGAGGTGGTAGGCTTGAGCCGCGACGACCAGGGGCTGTGGCAGGTCAAGACCGCCGGCCAAACCTTCAGCGCGCCGGTGCTGATCAACGCCGCTGGCGCCTGGGCCGACCAGGTCGCGAAGATGGCCGGTGCACGCCCGCTGGGCCTGCAACCCAAGCGACGTGCCGCCTTCATCTTCGCCGGCCCCGACGGGGTGGACATCCATGACTGGCCGATGCTGGTGAGCCTGGACGAATCCTTCTACATGAAGCCCGACGCCGGCATGTTCCTCGGCTCGCCGGCCAACGCCGACCCGGTGGAGCCTCACGACGTGCAGCCGGAAGAACTGGACATCGCCATGGGCATCTACCAGATCGAAGAAGCCACCACCCTGACCATCCGCCGCCCGACCCGCACGTGGGCCGGGTTGCGCAGCTTCGTGCACGACGGTGATTTGCTGTGCGGTTTCGATCCGCAGGTCACCGGCTTGTTCTGGGTCGCGGCCCAGGGCGGCTATGGCATCCAGACCTCGCCGGCCATGGGCCAGGCCAGCGCGGCGCTGGTGCGCGGCGAACCGTTGCCCGAGGCGCTGGCCCGCTTTGGCCTGAGCAGCGCAATGCTCTCGCCCGAACGCCTGGGTTGACGCACCGGGTAAACGCTACGCAGGTGACGCATCGCCACGATTGCGGCACACTCCCCCGCGCCCCTGTTCCACGGGGCGCTGACGCTGCCTGGAGCCCTGTCATGAACGCCCCGCAACCCGACCCGGCGCTGGAAAACTTCCGCACCATCGCCGACGCCATCGCCACGTTGTTTTACCCTCATGCCGAAGTGGTACTGCACGACCTGCGCACGCAGAAAGTCGACTACATCGCCAATAACCTGTCCAAGCGCGAGATCGGCGACGACTCGTCCCTGGAAGACATGCTCAGCGAAGACGTCAGCGAACGTAACATCGGGCCCTATGAAAAACTCAATTGGGACGGGCAGAAGATCCGCAGCCTCAGCAGCGTCCTGCGCGATGCCGAGGCTCGCCCGCTGGCGGTGTTGTGCATCAACCTGAACATTTCTCTATTCGAGAACGCCAAGGCCGCCCTCGACCTGTTCCTGTCACCCGGCAAGTTGATTCCCCAACCGGATTCACTGTTCCGCGATGACTGGCAGGAACGGATCAACACCTTCCTGCACGCCTGGATGCGCGAACGTCAGCTGAGCCTGAATCTGTTGACCCGCGATCACAAACGCGAGCTGGTGCTGGCGCTACACGCCGAAGGCGCGTTCAAGGGCAAGAGCGCCTCCAACTATGTGGCGAATGTGCTGAACATGGGGCGGGCGACGGTTTACAAGCATTTGAAGGAGTTGAAGGGCTAAGATTTGCATTGCCTGGCCTGACGCTTTCGCGAGCAAGCCCGCTCCCACACTGGATCTTAATTGGACACAAAAAATGTGTTCGACGCAGATCCCCTGTGGGAGCGGGCTTGCTCGCGAAGACTATGTTTCAGTCGCCATAGATATCCGACTTGAAATACTTGGCCTGGATCCGCTGATACTCCCCACTGGCCCGAATCCCGTCGATGGCCTTGTTCAGATCCGTCACCAACTGGGTATTGCCCTTGCGCACCGCAATCCCCGCGCCTTCACCGACGTACTTCGGGTCCTTGAGTTCCGGGCCGACAAAAGCGTAGCCCTTGCCCCGGGGCATCGACAGGAAGTCTTCCAACGGAATGGTGTCCGCGAATATCGCGTCCAGGCGACCGGACGCCAGGTCCATGTAGATTTCTTCGTTGTTGCTGTAGCGCTTGACGATCACGCCCTTGGGCTCGAGGACTTCAGTGGCGTAGCGATCAGTCGTGGTGGCCCGTTGCACACCCACGGTCTTGCCCTTGAGGCTGGCGTACTGGTCATCGACCATCGCGCCTTCCTTCATTACCAGGCGCGACGACGTGAAGTAATACTTGTGGGTGAAGTCCACCGATTTCTTGCGCTCTTCGGTGATGGTCATGGAGGACAACGCCAGGTCGATCTTCTTCACCTTCAACGCTGGAATCAGCCCATCGAACTCACCTTCGACCCATTTACACTCGGCCTTCATCTGCGCGCACAAGGCGTTGCCGATGTCGTAGTCGAAACCGACGATATTTCCTTCCGAATTCTTGGACGCGAACGGCGGATACGCCGCCTCGATGCCGATGCGCAGAGTCTTGTCGGCGGCGAACAGATAGCTGGAGGCCAACAGGCTCAAGGCCAGGCCGGTGATGAGGGGAAGTTTGTTCATGACGTTCTCTCGCGGGGTTGTTGTTGGTTTGGCAGAGAAAAAAGCGTGCAAGGATATTTTGTACTTATAAATCCATACTGGACTTTAATGTACATGTCGTCAATGAGTCAGGCAGGGGAATTGGATGGGAGGAGGATGGCCTATTCGCGAGCAAGCCCGCTCCCACAGGGGAACTGTGTACTGGGTAAAACCCAAATCACTTGTAGGAGCGGGCTTGCTCGCGAATGCTGCCTGGCAGACGCCAGATAGTTACCAGCCAGACTACCGATTACTGCTTCCAGCGATCCGCCGCCGCATGATCACTATCCCGCCCTTCCACCCAGCGCGGCCCATCGGCGGTGTTTTCCTTTTTCCAGAACGGTGCGCGGGTCTTGAGGTAGTCCATGACAAAGGCGCAGGCGTCGAACGCCGCCTGGCGATGGGCGCTGGCTGCAGCGACGAAGACGATCGGCTCGCCCGGTTCCAGGGCGCCGATGCGGTGCAGCACTTCCAGCTTGAGCAGCGGCCAGCGCTGCCCGGCCTCGGTGGCGATCTTGGCCAAGGCCTTTTCGGTCATGCCCGGGTAGTGCTCCAGGAACATCCCGGACACATCGAGGCCGTCGTTGAAGTCCCGCACGTAGCCGACAAAGCTCACCACCGCCCCCACCCCGACGTTGGCCGCATGCATCGCGTTGACTTCAGCGCCCGGGTCGAACGGCTCGGCCTGTACACGAATCGCCATGGCTCAGCCTCCGGTCACGGTGGGGAAAAACGCGACTTCGTCACCGTCGGCCAGGGGCTCATCGAGCTGGCACAGGTCTTCGTTGCGGGCGCACATCAGGTTTTGCTCCCTGAGTACCTCGGCCCCCTCACGCTGGGCAAGCAGCGCACGCACGTCATCAACCGTGGCGAAGTCGCCTTCCACCGCAACCGAGTCCACGCCCAGCGCCTCACGGTAACGGGCAAAGAATTTCACGGTGATTTTCATTGTGCATCCGCCTGGAAGTGGCCGCTCTTGCCGCCAAGTTTCTCCAGCACCCGCACGCCCTCGATGGTCATGCCCCGGTCGACGGCCTTGCACATGTCGTAGATCGTCAACGCGGCGACGCTGGCGGCGGTCAGGGCTTCCATCTCCACCCCGGTCTGTCCCGACAGTTTGCAACGGGCAACGATGCGCACCAGGTCGTCCCCTGCGGCGTCGAGCTCGACCTTGACGTTGGTGAGCATCAGCGGGTGACAGAGCGGAATCAGGTCGCTGGTCTTCTTCGCAGCCTGGATACCGGCGATGCGCGCCACGGCGAACACATCGCCTTTGGGATGACCGCCGCTGACGATCATCTGCAGGGTGGCGGGCAACATGCGCACAAAGGCTTCGGCCGTGGCTTCACGGAACGTCACGGCCTTGTCGGTCACGTCGACCATATTGGCGCGACCTTGGGAATCGAGATGAGTCAGCACAGGGTTACTCCTGATGAGGAGTGTCGATTGTAAACCTGTGGGTCAGAAACCGGCACGCCTGATTGTCGCACCTGAGGTGCGCTGTAATTTCCCAGACACCGCATATCCCCTTGTGGGAGCGGGCTTGCTCGCGAATGCAGTGGGTCAGTTGATCAACAGGCGTCTGACACACCGCTTTCGCGAGAAAGCCCGCTCCCACAGGGTTATGTGCAAGGCGAAAAAACCGGGCGGCCATAGGCCGTCCGGTCTGGTTGGGTTACAGGTGCGATTCGGCGTATTCGGCCAGGATCGAGCGCGGTACGCCTTGCAGGGTGATGTGGACCCCGTTGGGGAAGTCCTTGAAGCGTTCGGTCAGGTAGGTCAGCCCGGAACTGGTCGCGGACAGGTAAGGGGTGTCGATCTGCGCCAGGTTACCCAGGCACACCACTTTGGAACCGGCACCGGCACGGGTGATGATGGTTTTCATCTGGTGCGGGGTGAGGTTCTGGCATTCGTCGATCAGGATCAGGCTCTGCTGGAAGCTGCGGCCGCGGATGTAGTTGAGGGATTTGAACTGCAACGGCACTTTGCTGAGGATGTAGTCGACGCTGCCATGGGTGCTTTCGTCATCCATGTGCAAGGCTTCGAGGTTGTCGGTGATGGCCCCCAGCCAAGGCTCCATTTTTTCCGCCTCGGTGCCGGGCAGAAAGCCGATCTCCTGGTCCAGGCCCTGCACGCTGCGGGTGGCGATGATGCGCCGGTAGCGCTTGCTGACCATGGTCTGCTCGATGGCGGCGGCCAGAGCCAGGATGGTCTTGCCGGAACCTGCGGCACCGGACAGGTTGACCAGGTGGATGTCCGGATCGAGCAAGGCAAACAGCGCCAGGCTCTGGTAGATGTCACGAGGCTTGAGGCCCCAGGCTTCCTGATGCAGCAGGGGTTCCTGGTGCAGGTCAAGAATCAGCAGTTTGTCGACCTGGATTTCCTTGATCCAGCCGACGAATCCTTGTTCGTCGATGATGAATTCGTTGATGTGCACCGCCGGCAGGTTGTCGATCAGTTGCACCTGGTGCCAGGTGCGGCCGTGGTCCTGGCGGGTTTCGACCTTGCTCACGCGGTCCCAGAAGGAGCCGGTCATGGTGTGGTAGCCGTTGGGCAACAGCGAGACATCGTCAACCAACTGGTCGGTGCTGTAGTCCTCTGCCGCGATCCCGCAGGCGCGGGCCTTGAGGCGCATGTTGATGTCTTTGGTCACCAGCACCACGGCTTGATCCTTGTTGCGCGCGTGCAGGTCGATCAACTGGTTGATGATGATGTTGTCGTTCAGGTGTTCAGGCAGCACCAGGTTGGGCTCGGTGCGTTTGCTCATCAGGATCGACAGCAAGCCCTTGGGGCCACCTTTGCCACGCTGGATCGGCACGCCCAGCTCGACGTCTTCCGGGGAGGCATCGCCCAGGGTCTTGTCGATCAGGCGGATTGCCTGACGGCATTCGGCCGCAACGCTGTGGTGCCCGCTCTTGAGTTTGTCCAGTTCCTCAAGCACGGTCATCGGGATGGCGACGTGGTGTTCTTCGAAGTTCAGGAGCGCGTTTGGATCGTGGATCAATACGTTGGTATCGAGTACATAGAGGATTGGCTGGTTGGAGGAAGGGCTACGTCCGTGGTCATCCATACTCGGTCACCTATGTGGGGGCCATTCGACGCAATACCGTGACAGTGCTGCGCCTCGAAGTAGCCACCGAATTCACCCGCAAGGCTTGAGGTGAAGTGCACACAATCTGGGTCTTGGAAGACGCCACCTGTGTTGCAGGTTTCGGCGGTCTGACTTCTTGATACTCCAAAAACCATGACAGGAAAAAGCACTTTGACGCTTTTTTGAAGTTTATTTTGCAGAGTGACGAATAACCCTTGGCGTACCGCCGTCGCGCCGTTAAAGTCGGAAGTCCGGTCGTCATGAATGTGCGCCGGTTTTTCCCCCTTCCCCAATGTTTCCGGGCCTTTCAGGCTTTTCAGCGAAACGCCTCCTGGCAGTCTTCCCAACCGATCCCGCTTTGCGCCGTCTGCGTCATGAGCCAGGGCAATGCCGTTTTGACGCCATCCTGCCTTGCGTTGAAGTTGATCACGCCATGGCGCCACAACAGCATCAGGGTCAGGGCACGCTGGGCACTCTGCTCGGGCTTGAGCCGACCGGTACTGTCCAGAGGGTCGATGTCCCACAACGCCACTTGCAGGCCCTGGCTGCGGAAAAACCCTTCGGCGTCGCCCCGGCGCTGGCCTTGGGGTGGCCGGAACAGCGGCACGTAGTTTTCCGGCAGCTTGCCCTTGACCAACTCGACGCTGCGCCGCACCGAATCCTGCCAGTCCTGCCAATAACTGTGGGAGCGGAATTCCCAGCCCTGGACACCCACGCACTGCCCTGAATACAACCCCTGGAGGCTGTTGACCGAGCGTTCCGCCAGCCGCGCCTGGATGTCCTTGCCCAACACGAAAAACGTGCCGTTCAGGTTCGACTTGCGCAGGTAATCGGCCAGCCACTGGGTATTGTCCGGTACGACATTGGCGCCACTGTCGAAGGTCAGCAGGAACAACCGGTCATTCATCTGCTCGCCGTTGCGCTCGTAATCACCGAACCGGGCGATTTCGCTGCTCGACTGCGGAAACAGAGCGGCTTTGCGCAGCAGTTCATCCCGGTATTGAGTGTGGAAGATCTGGCTCGGCGCGGCCCACTTGATGTAGTAAGAGGTGTCATCGAGATGGAATCGGCGGGCCTCCTCGCGCAAGGTAGCCATGTCTTCTACCAGGTAACAGAACGACGCATCCTGGTCACAACTGCGCTGGGCGAAGTTGTAGCCGTCCAAGAGCCGCCGCCAGAGTCGTTCGCGAAGCGCGTCGATCGCGTCCATATTGACGGTGCGCAGCCCCAGATATTGTTTCAACGCGGTTTCGTCCATGGCATCGGCGTCCAGCAACACCCGGGCGAACATCAGGATCTCGGCCCGCGAGGCCACATCGAACAGGGTCGGGCTGGTGAGTTGTTCCGGCCAGGTACTGCGATCCAGGGTGGCGACGTCGTTGGGCGCGGCCATGACGCCCAGGCTCAAGAGCCAGGCCGATAACAGAAGAACGATGCGCAAGAGGGATGTCTCCATAACGAAAGCCGCGGCGGCATCATAGCCGATCCTGGGGTGACGACTTCGCTACTCGAGTCTGCTTTTGTGGCGAGGGAGCTTGCTCCCGCTCGAGCGCGAAGCGGTCGCCGGCATTTCTGGGGCTGCTTCGCAACCCAGCGGGAGCAAGCTCCCTCGCCACAAGAGCTGGTGGCACCCAGGCCATGGACTGAATCGCCGCCACCCATCACCTATCACCCCAATAGCTGGAGTCCACCCGGACAACCCCCTAGAATCGCCGCACCTTTAAAGGAGACGATTGCATGCTGATGGTGATTTCCCCCGCCAAGACCCTCGACTACGAAACACCGCCGGTCACCGAGCGTTTTACTCAGCCGCAGTACCTGGACCACTCCCAGGAGCTGATCGAACAGCTGCGCGAGCTGTCGCCGGCACAGATCAGCGAACTGATGCACGTTTCCGACAAGATCGGCGGCCTCAACGCCGCGCGGTTCGGCAGTTGGACCCCAGCGTTCACCCCGGCCAATGCCAAGCAAGCGCTGCTGGCCTTCAAGGGCGATGTCTATACCGGGCTGGACGCACAAAGCCTGGGCGAAGCCGACTTCGACTACGCCCAGCAACACCTGCGCATGCTTTCCGGACTCTACGGCCTGCTGCGCCCACTGGACCTGATGCAACCCTATCGCCTGGAAATGGGCACCAAGCTGGCCAACGCCCGCGGCAAGGATCTCTATGCATTCTGGGGTACACGGATCAGCGAATGGCTGAACGAAGCCTTGGTCGATCAGGGTGACGACATCCTGTTGAACCTGGCCTCCAATGAATACTTCTCGGCGGTCAAGCGCAGTGCACTTAACGCTCGGGTCATCGACACCGAGTTCAGGGACCTGAAAAATGGCCAGTACAAGATCATCAGTTTCTATGCCAAGAAGGCCCGGGGCCTGATGAGTCGCTTCGTGATCCAGGAACGGATCAACGATCCCCAGGCACTCAAGCAATTCGATGTGCAGGGTTATCGATTCAACCCGGAGCAGTCGAGCCCGGACAAACTGGTATTCCTGCGCGACCATGCCCCGGAATAAGGCATAACCTTATATCGCCCCCTGATCGGGGGCTTCGATCAAAGTCTCATTTGTCATCTTACTTACCCGCCCACTTCGTCAGCTCCCTGACGCCAATAAATCGTCCCACTCCATCGCTAACTTTTCTTTCACTCGACACTCGTCAGTTTTTTGCGTAGTGGCACCAAAAATT
Organism: Pseudomonas sp. RGM2987; assembly: GCF_022952855.1. Taxonomy (GTDB): domain Bacteria; phylum Pseudomonadota; class Gammaproteobacteria; order Pseudomonadales; family Pseudomonadaceae; genus Aquipseudomonas. The sequence goes on from NZ_JALJDX010000209.1 coordinate 24,693, forward strand.
TTTACCAGTAGTGGCACAAAAATATCGACCCCGCTTAACTCCCCATCAATAAAGGCCAAAACAGCCCGTGCCATCATATTGCAAGTAGTGCCATCTTCTAAAATATTTCGAAAAATTTCGAAAATCACGATGAGCGGATAGGAACTATGTCAATTTGCACGGCTCATACCACCCGTAACGATTCTCGCCGCGTCTGTAAGAGAAAACTTACATGGGATGTCGACCACAGTAACCAAGTTGTCACGACAACTAAGCGAAACGGTCGCCTTAATGAACCCAAGATGGAAGGACAGGAGATAACGCACCATAACTATCCCCTACAAGGCCAAGGCTGCGCCCCTATAACGTGCTCACCCGAGCACACAAGCTTCTGATTTTGTGGGCTTTTTGCCAGAAGTCAGAAGTGTAGGACCTTTGCACGGACGTTCCCGACAACGAGGACAGGCTGCATAACAGGGCAGGTCATAACAACTAGGCCGCTTTGCGCACAACTTGAGTGCAATTATTTAGACACTCGGAACTTTGTATGCCTGCACACGGCACTGTGGCGCCTGCATTCCACACTTCCGAGTGCACGATGACCGCTGAACACTATTAACTCCGGCCATTTAATGGCGTGAAAAACAGAGGTAAATGCGATGCGCATTAGCATATTTGGTTTGGGTTACGTCGGTGCAGTATGTGCCGGTTGCCTGTCTGCACGGGGCCATGATGTAGTTGGCGTAGATGTCGCCAAAGACAAAATCGACATGATCAACGCCGGTAAATCGCCGATCGTTGAACCGGGTCTTGGCGAACTGCTGGCACAAGGCATTCAAACAGGTCGACTGCGCGGCACTACCAACTTCGCCGAAGCTATTCGCGATACTGACCTGTCGATGATCTGTGTCGGTACACCTAGCAAAAAGAACGGCGACCTCGAACTTAACTACATCGAAGCCGTATGCCGCGAGATCGGTTTTGTCCTGCGTGACAAAACCACCCGCCACACCATCGTGGTTCGCAGCACCGTCTTGCCGGGCACTGTCGCAAACGTTGTCATCCCGATTCTCGAAGACTGCTCCGGCAAGAAAGCCGGTGTCGATTTCGGCGTCGCGGTCAACCCAGAGTTCCTGCGCGAAAGCACCGCGATCAAAGACTACGACCAGCCTCCGATGACCGTCATCGGCGAGTTCGACACCGCCTCCGGCGACGTCCTGCAATCGCTGTACGAAGAACTCGACGCACCGATCATCCGCAAGGACATCGCCGTCGCCGAGATGATCAAGTACACCTGCAACGTCTGGCACGCCACCAAGGTGACCTTCGCCAACGAGATCGGCAACATCGCCAAGGCCGTCGGCGTCGATGGCCGTGAAGTGATGGACGTGGTCTGCCAGGACAAGGCCCTGAACCTGTCCCAGTACTACATGCGCCCTGGCTTCGCCTTCGGCGGCTCCTGCCTGCCCAAAGACGTTCGCGCCCTGACCTACCGCGCCAGCTCCCTGGACGTGGAAGCGCCGCTGCTCAACTCGCTGATGCGCAGTAACGAGTCCCAGGTGCAGAACGCCTTCGACATCGTTTCCAGCCACGACAAACGCAAAGTCGCCCTGCTGGGCCTGAGCTTCAAGGCCGGCACCGACGACCTGCGCGAGAGCCCGCTGGTTGAACTGGCGGAAATGCTGATCGGCAAGGGCTACGACCTGCGCATCTACGACAGCAACGTCGAATACGCCCGCGTCCACGGTGCGAACAAGGACTACATCGAGTCGAAGATCCCTCACGTCTCGTCCTTGCTCAACTCCGACTTCGACTCGGTGATCGACAGCTCCGACATCATCATCCTGGGCAACCGCGATGAGAAGTTCCGTGCACTGACCGAGAACGTACCGGAAGGCAAGCAGGTCATCGACCTGGTCGGCTTCATGGCCAAGACCACTCATGAAAGTGGCCGGGCCGAAGGCATCTGCTGGTAAGTCTGTTTGCCGGCCGGGGCTCGCCCCGGCCGGCCTTTCGCCTGCCTTAACCCATCGGGCCGCCCACAAGGCCCGCCCGAGATAGAGACGGATGCAGATTATGCACAGGCTAAAGCACGGCCTGCTTCAGGCCGCCGGTTGGCTGTTTTACTTGAGTTTATTGATGGGCATCGCCACGGCGCTGCCCACGTCCACGTTCGACTCCGAATCCAAGGACTTCATCTTCCTGATCGGCGCCGTGGGCATCTGGCGTTACTCCATGGGCGCGACGCATTTCGTTCGCGGCATGATCTTTTTGTACATCGTCTACCCGCACCTGCGCCGCAAGGTACGCAAGCTGGGCAAGGCGGCGGATCCGTCCCACGTGTTCCTGATGGTCACCAGCTTCCGGATCGATGCGCTGACCACCGCCCAGGTCTACAGTTCGGTGATTCGCGAAGCCATCGACTGCGAGTTGCCGACCACCGTGGTCTGCTCCATCGTCGAGATGTCCGACGAACTGCTGGTCAAGAGCCTCTGGGCCCGCATGAACCCGCCAGAGCGGGTCAAGCTGGACTTCGTGCGCATCCCCGGCACCGGCAAGCGTGACGGCCTGGCCTTCGGTTTCCGCGCCATCTCCCGCCACTTGCCGGACGACCGCGCAGTGGTCGCCGTGATCGATGGCGACACCGTGCTCGCCGAAGGCGTCGTGCGCAAGACCGTGCCGTGGTTCCAGCTGTTCGGCAACGTCGGCGGCCTGACCACCAACGAGTTCTGCGAAGTGCGTGGCGGCTACATCATGGCTGAATGGCACAAACTGCGATTCGCCCAGCGTCACATCAACATGTGCTCCATGGCCCTGTCCAAGCGTGTGCTGACCATGACCGGGCGTATGTCGGTGTTCCGCGCCACCGTGGTGACCAATCCGGAATTCATCGCCGACGTGGAAAGCGACTCGCTGCAACACTGGCGCCTGGGCCGCTTCAAGTTCCTCACCGGCGATGACAAGTCGAGCTGGTTCAGCCTGATGCGCCTGGGCTACGACACCTTCTACGTGCCGGATGCGGCGATCAACACGGTCGAGCACCCGCCGGAAAAGAGCTTCATCAAGGCCAGCCGCAAGCTGATGTTCCGTTGGTATGGCAACAACCTGCGGCAGAACTCCCGGGCGCTGGGCCTGGGTCTGCGGCGCCTGGGCCTGTTTACCTCGGTGGTGCTGCTCGACCAGCGCGTATCGATGTGGACTTCGCTGCTGGGCCTGACCGTGGCCCTGATCGCCAGCTTCAAGTACGGCACCGCGTTCATCCTGGTGTATCTGCTGTGGATCGGCATCACCCGGTTGATCCTGACCCTGCTGCTGTCGTGCTCCGGACACCGGATCGGCCCGGCCTACCCGATGATTCTCTATTACAACCAGATCGTCGGCGCGCTGGTGAAGATCTACGTGTTCTTCCGCCTCGACCAACAGTCCTGGACTCGCCAGCCCACTGCCCTGACCCGTGATCTCGCCAGCTTTCAACGTTGGTTCAACACTTGGTCGTCTCGGACCATGACCTTCTCCGCCGGCAGCATTTTTGTCGCCGTGCTGCTGACGATGGTCTGACCGGACTTGAATGAATTAACCAGGAAATCGCCCCTATGAATACCGCCGTGAACGTCAATGTAGTGCATGAATCCGAAGCCCAGCGCCAACACGCCCGGGTGAAAATCCCGGCCAAGCTGCGCTTTTTCGGTCCCGACCGCACGCCAATGGAAGTCAAGGTCCTGGACCTGTCCGCGGGCGGCCTTTGCTTCAACGCCGGCCAGATGCCGCTCAAAGTGGGCGAGACCTACAAGGCTCGCCTGCAGTTCGTGATCGACAACCTGGGCCTGGCCATGGACGTGGAGTTGCAGATCCGCTCCCACGACCGCCAGACCGGCCGCACCGGTTGCCAGTTCCAGAACCTGGAACCGCGGGACATCGCTACGCTGCGCCACATCATCACCTCGCACCTGGCCGGCGACATCGTCGGTGTCGGCGACGTGCTGGCGACCTTGCAGCGCGACAACTTCACCAAGGCACGCAAGCAGAAAGACGACAGCGGCGGCATGACGGCTTTCGGGCGCCTGCGCGCAGTGACCTTCAGCCTCGGGATCTTCGTCGTCGGCCTGGCCGCGTTCGGCTTCATCTTCAAGTCGGTGTACGGCATGTACTTCGTCAGCCACGCCCAGGCAGGCCTGGTGAACGTACCGGGCATGGCGATCACCATGCCGCGCGACGGCACCGTGCAGAGCCTGGTCAAGGCTGACGGCGCAGCCGCCAAGGGCGCCCCGCTGGCAACCTTCAGCACCAGCATGCTCGACGTGCTCAAGGGCCATCTGGACGACAACCAGCTGCAACCGGCCAAGGTCGAGGAACTGTTCGGCAAGCAAATGACCGGCACCCTGACCTCCCCTTGCGACTGCATCGTTTCCCAGCAACTGGTCGCCAACGGTCAGTACGCCAGCAAGGGCGACGTGATCTTCCAACTGGTGCCGCGCGGCACCGAGGCCAACGTCGAGGCACGCTTCTCCTATCGCCAGTTCGGCGATGTGCGCCCAGGCACCCCGGTCAACTTCCAGGTCGCCGGCGAAGACACCACCCGCACCGGCAAAATCGTCAGCAGCACCAGCCTGAAAAGCGAAGACCTGTCCTCCGATATCCGTGTCCTGATCAAGCCTGACGAACCTCTGGACAGCGCACTGGCCGGTCGTCCGGTTGAAGTTCACAGCGACCGTGGCCCAAGCCTGAACTGGCTGATCGACAAAGCCATGGCTGTTGGTAAGTAAGCGAGGACATGCCCGTGACCATTCCACAAAACAACAGCGCACCGTTCTCCCTGTGGGAGCGGGCTTGCTCGCGAAAGGATCGACTCGGCCTGCCTGCTGCACCGCAGCGCCTGCTTCGCGAGCAAGCCCGCTCCCACATTGGGACGCTCTGTGCCGTTGCACTGGCGGTCAGCCTCAGCGGCTGTGCCGGCCTGCCCGACCAACGCCTGGCGAACGAAGCGCTCAAGCGCGGCGACACGGCGTTGGCGCAACAGAACTATCAGCAACTGGCAGACCTGGGCTACAGCGAAGCCCAGGTGGGCCTGGCCGATATCCAGGTGGACAGCCATGATCCGGAGCAGATGAGAAAAGCCGAGGCGACTTACCGTGCCGCGGCCGACATCTCGCCCCGGGCCCAGGCGCGCCTGGGTCGCCTCCTGGTGGCAAAGCCCGGTTCCACCGAGGCTGAAAAGCACGAAGCCGAAGGCCTGTTGAAGAAAGCCTTTGCCAACGGTGAAGGCAACACCCTGATCCCGCTGGCGATGCTGTACCTGCAATACCCGCACAGCTTCCCGAACGTCAACGCCCAGCAGCAGATCAGCCAATGGCGCAGCGCCGGCTATCCGGAAGCGGGCCTGGCGCAGATTCTGCTCTACCGCACCCAGGGCACCTACGACCAGCACCTGGACGAAGTAGAGAAAGTCTGCAAGGCCGCCCTCGCCACCACCGACATCTGCTACGTCGAACTGGCCACGGTCTACCAGAAACGTGGCCAGGCGGACCAGCAGGCCGCATTGATCCAGCAGATGCAGGACGGTCACGCCCGCGGCGTGGTCTCCGCACAACGGGTGGACAGCGTCGCCCGCGTCCTGGCCGACGCCAGCCTGGGCAAGACGGACGAGAAAACCGCCCAGTCGCTGCTCGAAGGCATCGCCCCCGGCTACCCCGCTGCGTGGGTCAGCCTGGCGCAGTTGCTCTACGATTTCCCCGAGCTGGGTGACGTCGACAAGATGATGCAGTACCTGGAAAACGGCCGTGCCGCCGACCAGCCTCGCGCCGAGCTGCTGCTGGGCAAGCTGTACTACGAAGGCAAGTGGGTGCCGGCCGACGCCAAGGCTGCCGAAGAACACTTCCAGAAAGCCGTGGGCCGCGAAGTGGCCGCCGATTACTACCTCGGCCAGCTCTATCGCCGCGGTTACCTGGGCCAGGTGTATTCGCAAAAAGCCCTGGACCACCTGCTCAAGGCGGCCCGCAACGGCCAGAACAGCGCCGACTTTGCCATTGCCCAGCTGTTTTCCCAGGGCAGGGGCACCAAGCCCAATCCGGTCAACGCCTATGTGTTCAGCCAGTTGGCCAAAGCGCAGAACACCCCGCAAGCGATCGAGCTTGCCCAGACCCTCGAAGCACAATTACCGCCGCAACAGCTTGCACAAGCCCAACGCCTGCTACAACAAGAGCAGGCCATTCGTGGAGCGATGAGCCCCGATACGCTGGAACTGCAAGCCCTAAAAGAAGATGACGGCGAGGAAAAACCATGAATCCATTGAAACTCAATCCTTTTGTGAAGGCCGGAATTGGCCTGACGTTCGCCCTGCTGTGGTCCTGCCCGACCCTGGCGGCGCTGACTGAAAGCAAGAATTTTGGCCTGGAAGTGAAAATCACCGGCCAGTCCGAGGACGACCGCGACCTGGGCACCCAGAGCGGTGGCGATGTCAACGGTATCGGCCTGGACCTGCGTCCCTGGGTCTACGGCGAAAGCGGCAACTGGAGCGCCTACGCCATGGCCCAGGCCGTGACCTCCACCGACATCATCGAGACCGACACGCTGCAACAGTCCGATGGCGCGACCGAGCAGACCGACAGCGGTGATCGCGAAGCCAAGAAAAGCTACCTGGCGATGCGCGAATTCTGGATTGGCTACAGCGGCCTGACCCCGTATCCGGGCGAGCAGTTGAAGTTCGGTCGCCAGCGCCTGCGCAACGACGACGGCCAATGGCGCGATACCAACATCGAAGCCCTGAACTGGACCTTCGACACCACGCTGCTGCGGGCCAACGTCGGCGTCGCCGAACGTTTCAGCGAATACCGCACCGACCTCAAGGAATTGTCCCCCAAGGACAAGGACCGCCTGCACGTCTACGGCGATGTGGCTTACCAGTGGATGCCAGGCCAGTGGGCCGGTATCCGTGCGCACCACACCCACGACAATGGCAGCCTCGACTACCCGGTCCCGGGCGAACCCACCGACACGCTGGACAAGACCCAGAACGGTGACATCTCCTGGCTGGGCCTGGAAGCCAACAGCGACGCCTACAACTGGCGCAACACCAACACCGTCAACTACTGGGCCAGCCTCACCGGCATGAGTGGCGATCGCGACACCGTCAATGCGCTCAACGCCGACGGCACGCGTCCGGCGCAAGCCAAGCGCAGCGAAGACCTGAACGGCTGGGCCACTGACCTGGGCATCCGCCTGCGTCTCGATCCGCAATGGCAAGTCGGTGCGGCCTATGCCCGCGCCAGCGACGAATACCAACAGAACGGCCTGCAAAGCAACCGCTCCAACTACACCGGCACCCGCTCACGCGTCCACCGTTTCGGCGAAGCGTTCCGCGGCGAAATGGCCAACACCCAGAGCGCCAGCCTCTTCGGGTCCTGGCAGCTGCGTGACGAATACGACGCCAGCCTGGTGTACCACAAGTTCTGGCGCGTGGACGGCAACAAGCCGGTGGGCAGCAACGGCATCAACGCCGTGGAAAACAACACCGACGACGTGACCGGCGCCATCCTGTCCACCTCCACCCTGCCGCTGCGCGATGGCGACAAGGACCTGGGCCAGGAAGTCGACCTGGTGGTCACCAAGTACTTCAAGCAAGGGTTGCTGCCGGCCGCGCTGAGCCAGTCCATCGATGAGCCGTCGGCGCTGGTGCGCTTTCGTGGCGGCGTGTTCAAGCCAGGCGATGCCTACGGCAAAGAGGTCGATTCGTACATGCATCGCGCCTTTGTCGACGTGATCTGGCGCTTCTGATGCGAATGACCATGGGAGTGCCCGAAATGAACCGCTACCTCAGGAACAGCCAGGCGATGAAAGGTTCGATCAGCCTGTTGGTCGCAGCCATGCTGCTGGCCGGCTCGCCGGCGTTCGCCAACGTTGAACCGGCGGTCAAGCCGGGCAACGTGGTCAAGGGACTGCAAAGAGCCAAGACCTACACCGTCAGCAGCGCGCCGACCGCCCCGCTGGAACTGGCCGCGCCGACCTTGCCCGACCTCAAGGGCTACACCGCCGAAGCGGTGGCAGCCAAGATCGTGCGGACCAAGGCCGGCAAAGTCAGCGTGCGCCGGATGATGCAGGAAAACGCCTTGAAGGACTTCATCGGCGGGGACAACAAGATGGCCGAATGGGTGGTGCGTCAGCACGGTATCCCACAGGCCATCTTCCTCGACGATGGCTACATGAACCTCAAGGACCTGGTCAAGAAAGTGCCCAAGTACGTGATCGAAACCTCGCCAGGTGTCTACCTGGCGAAGATCCCGATCGTGGTCGGCCAGAAGGGCATCCTGGAAATCGACAAACAGACCCAGGAACTGCGCCTGTCCCAGGAGGGCGGCGCGTTCCTGGTCAACGATGGCAAGATGTTCATCCGCGACACCAAGGTCACCGGCTGGCGTGAAAAGGACAACGGCCCAGCCACGTTCCGCTCGCCCAAGGAATTCCGTCCGTTCCTGCTCTCATGGGGCGGCACCGAGACCTACATCGTCAACACCAAGATGGCGAGTTTCGGCTACTCCAACAGTAAGTCGTACGGGGTGAGTATTTCCCAGTACACGCCGAACATGGCCAAGGTCCTCAAGCGTCCGGAACCGACCGGCTGGATCATCGGTTCCGAGTTCTCGGACATGTGGTACGGCTTCTACTGCTACGAGACCCGCGACTTCGTGGTCAAGAGCAACACCTACAAAGACAACATCGTCTACGGCATCGACCCCCACGACCGTTCCCATCGGCTGATCATTGCCGACAACACCGTCTACGGGACCAAGAAGAAGCACGGGATCATCATTTCCCGTGAGGTCAACGACAGCTTCATCATCAACAACCGCAGCTACGACAACAAGCTCTCGGGCGTGGTGATCGACCGTAACAGCGTGAACAACCTGATTGCCTACAACGAGATCTACAAGAACCACACCGACGGCATCACCCTCTATGAGAGTGCCGACAACCTGTTGTGGGGCAACAAGGTGATCAGCAACCAGCGCCACGGCATCCGGATTCGTAACAGCGTGAACATCCGCCTGTACGAAAACCTGTCCATGGCCAACGGCCTGACCGGCTTGTACGGCCACATCAAGGACCTGTCCAACACCGACCGGGACATCAAGCTCGACCCGTTCGACGCGGAGGTCTCGCTGATCGTGGTCGGCGGCGAACTGGCCGGCAATGGCAGTGGCCCGTTGTCCATCGACTCGCCCCTGAGTGTCGAGCTGTACCGCGTGTCCATGCTCGCGCCGACCAAATCCAGCGGCATCAGCTTCACGGGAATCCTGGGCGAACGCCAGGATGAAATTCTCGACCTGCTGGTGCGCCAGCAGAAAGCCGTGCTGATCGACCCTGTCGAACGCCAGACCGAATTGCGGGACTGAGGATGACTTTTATGAACCCACAGATGATCAAACTCCTGGGCCTGTCCGCCCTGACTGCCGGCATTCTCGCTGCTGCAAGCGGCGCACGCGCCGACGAAATCAAGGCGCCGACCTTCACTGCCGAGCCGTGCTGCAACCTGTGCCCGGAAGCCCGCGACCCGAAGAACTACACCACCCGTTACCAGCAGAACTTCACCACGCTGGTACAGGCCCAGGGCGACTGGCTGTTCCGGACCCAGGAAGACCTGCGGACTGAATTCAACACCACCCCGGCCGGCTACCAGCGCCTGCAACAGCTGCATGATGCGTTCAAGAAGAAAGGCGTCGAACTGGTGCTCGTCTACCAGCCGACCCGTGGCCTGGTGAACCGCAACAAACTCAATCCGCAGGAAAAGGCCAGCTTCGACTACGAGAAAGCCCTGGGCAACTACAAGACCATGCTCGGTCGCTTCGCCCAGATGGGCTACGTGGTACCGGACCTCTCGCCGCTGACCAACGAGAACCTGCCCGAGACCCTGCCGGCCCACGATTTCTACTTCCGTGGCGACCAGCACTGGACCCCGTACGGCGCCCAGCGCACGGCAAAAATCGTCGCCGAGAAGGTCAAGCAGCTCCCGGCTTTCGCCGATATTCCCAAGCGCGAGTTCGAGACCAAGCGATCCGGGCGCATGGGCAAGACCGGCACCCTGCACAACATGGCCGGGCAACTGTGTGGCACCAGCTACGCGATCCAGTACATGGACCAGTTCACCACCGAGCCCAAGGGCGAGGCCGGCGACGGCGATCTGTTCGGCGATTCCGGCAATCCGCAGATCACCCTGGTGGGCACCAGTCATAGCGGCAAGAACTACAACTTTGCCGGCTTCCTGGAAGAAGCCATCGGCGCCGACATTCTCAACGTGGCCTTCCCGGGCGGCGGTTTCGAGGGCGCGATGATCCAGTACCTGGGCAGCGAAGAATTCCAGAAGAACCCACCGAAGATTCTCATCTGGGAATTCTCGCCGCTGTATCGCCTGGACCAGGAAACCATCTACCGCCAGATGTTTGCCCTGCTGGACAACAACGGCTGCGAAGGCAAGCCGGCCCTGATGAGCAGCAAGACTGCCCTCAAGCCTGGCAAGAACGAATTGATGGTCAACAGCAAGAACATGGACCTGCGCAACAGCAGTCACCAAGTCGACATCCGCTTCGCCGACACGTCGGTGAAAACCTTGCACGCCACCCTCTGGTACATGAATGGGCGCCACGAGGATATCAAGATCGAAAAACCGGATACCTCCGAAACCGACGGGCGTTTCGCCTTCCAGTTGCGCACCGACGAAGACTGGGCCTCGCAAACCCTGCTGGCTGTCGAAGTCGAGGGCCCCGAAGCCGGTGCAGCGCCACAGCAAGTGGAAGCGAAAGTCTGCAAACGAAACGCATCTGTGCCAACCGAACAAACGGCTCAGATCGGACAATGAGGTCTCGTCTCATGACCAGAACCATGCGTACCCGAACGTTGAAACAGCTGCTGGCGCCGTCCCTGCTGACCCTGGCGATGTTCGCCGGGGCCACCCAGGCCGCCGCCCCGCTGCGCCCGCCACAGGGCTACTTTGCACCGATCGAGAAGGTCAAGGCCGGCGAACGCGGCCAGGGCTGCGACGCCGTACCGACGCCCTACACCGGCTCGCTGCAGTTTCGCAGCAAGTACGAGGGCTCCGACAAGGCCCGGGCGACCCTGAACGTGCAGTCGGAAAAAGCCTTTCGCGACAGCACTGCCGACATCACCAAAATCGAGCGTGGCGTCAGCAAGCAAGTGATGCAGTTCATGCGTGACGGCCGCCCTGAACAACTGGAATGCACGCTGAACTGGCTGACCACCTGGGCCCAGGCCGATGCGCTGATGTCCAAGGACTTCAACCACACCGGCAAGTCGATGCGCAAATGGGCCCTGGGCAGCATGGCTTCTGCGTACGTGCGCCTGAAATTCTCCGAGTCTCGCCCATTGGCGAACCACCAGGAGCAGGCGCAACTGATCGAAAACTGGTTCAGCCGCATGGCCGACCAGGTGGTCAGCGACTGGGACAACCTGCCGTTGGACAAGACCAACAACCATTCCTACTGGGCCGCCTGGTCGGTGATGGCCACCTCCGTGGCGACCAACCGGCGTGACCTGTTCGACTGGGCCGTCAAGGAATACAAGGTCGGCGTCAACCAGGTCGACGCCGACGGCTTCCTGCCCAACGAACTCAAGCGCAAGCAACGCGCGCTGTCCTACCACAACTACGCCCTGCCGCCGCTGGCGATGATCGCCAGTTTCGCCCAGGTCAACGGCGTGGACCTGCGCCAGGAAAACAACGCGGCCCTCAAGCGCCTTGGCGACCGCGTCCTGGCCGGGGTGAAAGACCCGGACATCTTCGAAGAGAAGAACGGCGATGAACAGGACATGAAGGATTTGAAGGTCGACTCCAAATTCGCCTGGCTCGAACCGTTCTGCAGCCTCTACACCTGCCCCGAGGATGTGCTGGAACGCAAGCATGAGATGCAGCCGTTCAAGACCTTCCGCCTCGGTGGTGACCTGACCAAGGTGTATGACCCGGCAAACGAAAAAGGCAAAGGTTCTTAGACACGCAATCCTGTGGGAGCGGGCTTGCTCGCGAAAGCGGTCTGACATTCAACAGTGATGTCGACTGATCTACCGCTTTCGTCGGATCGCCGCCCGGAGCAAGCCCGCTCCCACAGGGAATGTGGTGTGTTTTGAAGTAATGAAACCTCCCGGTTTGGATGGGGGGGTTTGGGGGGGCTCTGGCCCTTGACTGTTGATTCAACATGGAGAGATCGGGATGGTATTTTCATCCAATGTGTTCCTGTTTCTGTTCTTGCCGATCTTTCTCGGCTTGTACTACTTGAGCGGGCAACGCTATCGCAACCTGCTGCTGCTGGTCGCCAGCTATGTGTTCTATGCCTGGTGGCGGGTGGACTTCCTGGCGTTGTTCGCCGGCGTGACCCTGTGGAACTACTGGATCGGCCTGAAAGTCGGCGCCGCCGGCGTGCGCACCAAACCGGCCCAGCGCTGGCTGTTGCTCGGCGTGGGCGTGGACCTGGCCATCCTGGGCTACTTCAAGTACGCCAACTTCGGGGTCGACAGCCTCAACGCGATCATCACCGGCTTCGGTCTGAATCCGTTCATCCTGACCCATGTGCTGTTGCCGATCGGGATCTCGTTCTACATCTTCGAGTCCATCAGCTACATCATCGACGTCTATCGCGGTGACACCCCGGCCACCCGCAACCTGATCGACTTCGCGGCGTTCGTGGCGATTTTCCCGCACCTGATCGCCGGTCCCGTGCTGCGTTTCCGTGACCTGGCCGACCAGTTCAACAATCGCACCCACACCCTGGACAAGTTCTCCGAAGGCTGCACCCGCTTCATGCAGGGCTTCATCAAGAAAGTGTTCATTGCCGACACCCTGGCGGTGGTGGCGGACCATTGCTTTGCCTTGCAGAACCCGACCACCGGCGATGCCTGGCTCGGTGCCCTGGCCTACACCGCGCAGCTGTACTTCGACTTCTCCGGCTACAGCGACATGGCCATCGGCCTGGGCCTGATGATGGGTTTCCGTTTCATGGAAAACTTCAAGCAGCCCTACATCAGCCAGTCGATCACCGAGTTCTGGCGCCGCTGGCACATCAGCCTGTCCACCTGGCTGCGTGACTACCTGTACATCACCCTGGGCGGCAACCGCAAAGGCACGTTGATGACCTATCGCAACCTGTTCCTGACCATGCTGCTCGGTGGTCTGTGGCACGGCGCGAACATCACCTACGTGATCTGGGGCGCCTGGCACGGGATCTGGCTGGCGATTGAAAAAGCCGTCGGCATCAACACCACGCCACGCAGCATCAACCCGATCCGCTGGGCCCTGACTTTCCTGCTGGTGGTGATGGGCTGGGTGATCTTCCGGGCCGAGAACCTGCACGTGGCCGGTCGCATGTACGGCGCCATGTTCAGCTTCGGCGACTGGTCGCTCTCGGAATTGACTCGCGCCAACCTCACCGGTTTGCAGATCGCCACGCTGGTGGTGGCCTACATCACCCTCGCCTTCTTCGGCCTGCGGGACTTCTACACCAACCGTCCACCGCTCAAGACCAAGCCTGAGGTGAACACCCAGGCCGACGGCCCGGCGACCGCACAACCGGGGATGATCAAGGCCGTTCCAGGCGACAATCCGTCGACTATCCATGAACCGGGCTACACCGTGGGTGTCGAAGCCCAGGTGCAACCGGCCTACTGGACCGTGGACTGGTCGCGCTACGTGATGCGCGCCCTGGTACTGCTGCTGTTCATCGCCTCGATTCTCAAACTCTCGGCGCAAAGCTTCTCGCCGTTCCTTTACTTCCAGTTCTGAGGGATCTGACCATGACCCGCTCATTACGCATCTTTTACGTCGCACTGTTCATGCTGATCCTGACAGCGTTGGGCCTGTGGTCGATGCGCAGTTTCTTCGGCTTCAGCACCAACCCCGACGCGACCGTGCTCAACGGTCGCTGGGCCAAGGCCGTGGAGACCCACTACGACGACGAGTTTCCGATCAAGCGCCTGGGCACCAACATCTGGGCCGCGCTGGACTACAAGCTGTTCAATGAAGGCCGCAAGGGTGTGGTCCTGGGCCGCGACCAGTGGCTGTTCAGCGACGAGGAGTTCAACCCGATCGTCAATGAAGAGCTGAACCTGCAAGGCAACTACGCGCTGGTCGAAGGCGTGCGCCAGAAGCTCAAGGACCAAGGCATCACCCTGGTCATGGCCATCGTGCCGGCCAAAGTGCGGCTGTATCCGGAGCACGTCGGTGAAGTGAAGCCGTCGAGCATCCACGCCAACCTTTACCAGGACTTCCATGCCCGCGTGGCGGCAGACAAGATCCTCGCCCCGGACCTGCTCGGCCCGCTGCAACAGGCCAAGCAAAACGGCCAGCAAGTGTTCCTGCGCACCGACACCCACTGGACGCCGGAAGGTGCCCAGGTCGCGGCAGACAACATTGCCAAGGCAATCGCCGAACGCACGCCGCTTGAAGGCCAGCCACAACGCTTCGTCACCGAGGCTGGGGAAAAGATCATCCACAAGGGCGACCTGCGCCAGTTCCTGCCGCTGGACCCCTTGTTCGAAAACCTGATGCCAGCCCAGGAGCCGCTGGTCAAGCGCAACACCCGTGAAGCCGACGACCAGCCGGCCCAAGGCGACGCGCTGTTTGCCGATGCCCAGGTGCCCGTGGCCCTGATCGGCACCAGCTACAGCGCCAACCCCAACTGGAACTTCGTCGGAGCCCTCAAACAAGCCCTGCACAGCGATGTCGTGAACTACGCCGAAGACGGCCATGGCCCGATCCTGCCGATGCTCAGCTACCTCAAGAGCGACGCCTTCAAGAACAGCCCGCCCCAGGTGCTGATCTGGGAGTTCCCTGAACGCTATCTGCCCGTGAACAACGAAATCGGCGACGCCGACCCGCAGTGGGTCGCAGAACTCAAACAAGCCGGTGCGCGCCAACAGAACGTTGCCGCCAACACTCAATCCGAGACGCCCGACCGGGCGCAAAACTGAAAGAGAGGTCCATCATGACTTTCAACACTACTCCTCGTCGTCTCGCTGCTCGCTCCTTCAAGGCCGTTGCCCTCGTCGCCAGCATGAGCGCCCTTTCCCTGTCCGCCTTTGCCGGTGACTCGGCCCTGTACGGGCCGGTCGCACCAAAAGGCTCCAGCTTCGTACGTATCTACAACGCCAGCAACGCCGAAGTCAGCGCCACCGTCGGCAGCACCAACCTGAGCGACGTGGCCCCACTGGCCAGCAGCGACTTCAGCTTCATGCCTGGCGGTGACTACAGCGCCAAGGTCGGCAGCCAGACCGTCCCGGTCAAACTGGCGCCCGATCACTACTACACCCTGGTCAACAACGCCACCGGCCAGCCTCAGCTGATCGAAGAACCGCCGTTCAAGAACAAGCAGAAGTCCCTGGTCCGCGTGCAGAACCTCACCGACAAGGCCCTGACCCTCAAGACCGCCGACGGCAAGACCGAAGTGGTCCCCAACGTTGCGGCCAAGGGCCGTGGCGAGCGTGAAATCAACCCGGTGAAAGTCAGCCTGGCGCTGTTCGAAGGCGACAAGAAAGTCGGCGACCTCAAGCCGGTCGCACTTGAGCGTGGTGAAGCAGCGGTGCTGTACGTCACCGGCTCCGGAAGCAGCTTGTCGCCGGTCTGGGTAAAGCGTCCAGTGTCAACCCGCTGATGGATTCGCTCGACTGACGCCTTACCCCCTGTGGGAGCGGCGGTGCGGCGATCCGACTTGCTCGCGAAAGCGGTCTGACATTCAACATCAATGTCGACTGATCTGCCGCCTTCGCGAGCAAGCCCGCTCCCACCCTGATCGAGGCGTCGCTCGAGCACGGAACAAGAACAAGAGAGTGAAACGACAGAACGCAGTAGCTCTAACAACCATTTCGCTTCAAAGGAGTAACAAACATGATTCCGGTGATCTTGTCAGGTGGTAGTGGCTCACGTCTTTGGCCGCTTTCGCGCAAGCAATTCCCTAAACAGTTCCTGGCCCTGACCGGCGAACACACCCTGTTCCAGCAGACCCTCGAACGCCTGGTCTTCGAAGGCATGGACACGCCGATCGTGGTCTGCAACAAAGACCACCGGTTCATCGTCAACGAGCAGTTGACCAACCGCAAGCTCGAAGCCCAGCGCATCCTGATGGAACCGTTCGGGCGCAACACCGCACCGGCCGTGGCCCTGACCGCGATGCTGCTGGTCAACGAGGGTCGCGACGAGCTGATGCTGGTGCTGCCGGCCGACCACGTGATCGAAGACCAGAAAGCCCTGCAACGCGCCCTGGCCCTGGCCACCGTGGCCGCCGAACGTGGCGAGATGGTGTTGTTCGGCGTTCCGCCGACCAAACCGGAAACCGGCTACGGCTATATCAAGTCGACCAACGACGCGCTGCTGCCTGAAGGCGTGAGCCGGGTGTCGCACTTCGTCGAAAAACCCGACGCCAAGCGCGCCACCGAATTCCTCGAAGCCGGCGGTTACTTCTGGAACAGCGGCATGTTCCTGTTCCGCGCCAGCCGCTTCCTGGAAGAGCTGAAAAAACACGATCCGGACATCTACGACACCTGCCTGCTGACCCTGGAGCGCAGCGAGCAGACGCCGGACACCGTGACCCTCGACGAAGCGACTTTCGCCTGCTGCCCGGACAACTCCATCGACTACGCCGTGATGGAAAAAACCCAGCGCGCCTGCGTGGTTCCCCTGGCCGCCGGCTGGAGTGATGTCGGTTGCTGGGCGTCGCTGTGGGAAGTCAACGAAAAAGACACCAACGGCAACGTCACCAAGGGCGACGTGGTGGTCCAGGACAGCCGCAACTGCATGATCCACGGCAACGGCAAACTGGTGTCGGTGATCGGCCTGGAAAACATCGTGGTGGTCGAAACCAAGGACGCCATGATGATCGCCCACAAGGACAAGGTCCAAGGCGTGAAACAGATGGTCAACACCCTCAATGCCCAAGGCCGCACCGAGACCCAGAACCACTGCGAGGTCTACCGTCCGTGGGGTTCCTATGATTCGGTGGACATGGGCGGGCGCTTCCAGGTCAAGCACATCTCGGTCAAGCCGGGCGCGTGCCTGTCGTTGCAGATGCACCACCACCGCGCCGAACACTGGATCGTGGTCAGCGGCACCGCCGAAGTGACCTGCGACGAAAACGTGTTCCTGCTCACCGAGAACCAGTCGACCTACATCCCGATCGCGTCGGTTCACCGCCTGCGCAACCCGGGCAAGATCCCGCTGGAAATCATCGAAGTGCAGTCCGGCAGCTACCTGGGCGAAGACGACATCGAACGCTTCGAAGACATCTACGGGCGCTCCACCCCGGTCGAGCGCGGCGTGTCGGTGAAAACCATCGCCCAATAACGATCAGCAACGATCAGCAGAACAAGAAGCCCCCATCCAGCCCACTGCGTCCCCTATCCGCAGCGGGTTGGGTGGGGGCTTTTTTCTTGAGCCCGGCGCCGGGCGCACAACGGCGCTTCAACACTGCCCGCCTCCTCGGTAGGATGTGCCTACGGTCTCGGAGGCTTCCAACATGCTTATCGGCGTCTTGCTGGTTATCACCTGGCTTATCCTCTTGTTGCGCTACCCGGCCAAGGCGTTGCCAGTCTCCATGGCGGCGTTCGTCGGGCTGGGCCTGGTCGCCGGTTGGGTGCTCTGGCAGGAAAACCGCGAGAACCGGCAACTGGATCGCCTGGAACTGCGGGTGACCTATGCCCCCGGACACTGCCCCGCCGACCGTCCCCTGGCGTTGACCCTGAACAACGGCAACGACGTGCCGCTGGTTGAGTTGCGCTGGCGGATCGCGGCCTACGCCCCCGGGGACACCATCAACCTGGCCGACAACCCTTACGATGCACCGCGCTACCGTGGCCCCGGCGAACTGCAACCGGGCGCCAGCTGGCAGGACTGCCTGCCCCTGCCGCCACTGCGCCCCGGTTATCGTGCACAGAGCCTGGAGTTTCGCGCCGAGCGATTGCACGGTAGCTTCTCCAACTGATTCCACTCCTCCACTTTCTTGCACAAGGAATGCGCCATGCCTGTCGCGTTGATCACCGGATGTTCCAGCGGCATCGGCCGCGCCCTGGCCGATGCCTTCAAGGCTGCCGGGTATCAGGTTTGGGCCACTGCGCGGAAAGCCGAGGATGTGGCGGCGCTGGGCGCTGCCGGGTTTACCGCCGTTCAGTTGGACGTGAATGATGGCCCGGCGCTGGAGCAGTTGAGCGAGCGGATCAACCAGCAGCACGGCGGCCTGGACGTACTGATCAACAATGCCGGCTACGGTGCCATGGGCCCCCTGCTGGATGGCGGTGTACCGGCGATGCAGCGTCAGTTCGAAACCAATGTGTTTGCCATCGTCGGGGTGACCCGCGCACTGTTCCCGGTGCTGCGCCGGGCCAAGGGCCTGGTGGTGAATATCGGCAGCGTGTCCGGGGTGCTGGTCACGCCGTTTGCCGGGGCGTATTGCGCCTCGAAAGCTGCCGTGCACGCCCTGAGCGATGCGCTGCGCATGGAGCTGGCGCCGTTTGGGATTCGGGTGATGGAGGTCCAGCCCGGCGCCATTGCGTCCAGCTTTGCCAGGAATGCGGGCCATGAAGCTGAACAACTGATCAGCGAACAGTCGCCCTGGTGGCCGCTGCGCGACGGCATCCGCGCCCGGGCCAAGGCGTCCCAGGACAACCCTACCCCGGCCAGCGAATTCGCCGCTGGACTGCTCAAGGCCGTGCAACAACCCAAGCCCCCGCGCCTGCTGCGCCTGGGCAACGGCAGCCGGTCACTGCCGCTGATGGCCGGCTGGCTGCCCAAGGGGTTGCTGGAGAAGGGCTTGAGGAAACGGTTTGGCCTGGGGGGCTCGCTTTGACCTGAAGGTCCTTTTGGGGCGGCTTCGCCACCCAGCGGGAGCAAGCTCCCTCGCCACAGACGATCGGTGACTCCAAGCCCACCGCAGACTCTGTGGGAGCGAGCCTGCTCGCGATGACGGCGGCACATCCAACATCAATGCAAGCTGAACCAACGCTATCGCGAGCAAGCTTTGCTCCCACAGAGCCCGTGGCATGCCACCAGATCCCAAATACACCACACATCCACTGTGGGAGCGGGCTTGCTCCGGGCGGCGATCCGACGAAAGCGTCAGTCCAGCCAATATCCTCGTCGACTGACCCACCGCCTTCGCGAGCAAGCCCGCTCCCACCGATCACCGCCCGGCCTGGTTTTCCACCACCACCGTACAGGTCATCCCCGCCGCCAGCAGCACACCCTCCGGCACTTCATCCAGATGAATTCGCACCGGCACACGCTGCGCCAGGCGGACCCAGTTGAAGGTCGGGTTGACGTCGGCGATCAGCTCGCGGCTCTGAGGATTGTCGCGGTCGTAGATGCCGCGGGAGATGCTTTCCACATGCCCCTTGAGTAGCTCGCCGCTCATCAACTGCAACTGCGCCGAATCGCCGATTCGGACCTTGGGCAGCTTGGTTTCTTCAAAGAAGCCGTAGACCCAGAATGAATTCATGTCGACCACGGCCATTTTCGCCTCGCCGATGCGCGCATAGTCGCCGCGATGCACGTTGAGGTTGGTGACGTAGCCATCCACCGCCGCGCGGACTTCGGTGCGCGACAGGTTCAGCTCGGCAGCTTCCAGCTGTGCCTGGGCGTGCTGGTAGTCGGCCAGGGCCGAGTCGGCGATGTTACTGGCGTCATCGCGGCTTTCCCGGGAGATCACCAGGCTGTCCAGGTCGGCGCGGCGATGGGCATTGACCTTGCGCATTTCCCAGGTGGCCTTGCGCGACGCCACGAGTGAGCGAGCCTGTTGCACCGCGATGCGGTAGTGCTCGGGGTCGATACGCATCAGCAGGTCGCCCTTTTTCACCAACTGGTTGTCGCGCACCGGCACTTCGACCACCTCGCCGCTGACGTCCGCCGCGACATTGATGATGTCGGCTCGCACCCGGCCATCGCGGGTCCAGGGGGTGTTCATGTAGTGCTCCCACAGCGTGCGGCCAATCCACAGCGCCAGGGCCAGCACCAGCAGCGTCGCAAACAGGCTGAAAAACTTTTTCATCGCATCGATCTCAACGGTAGACCGTCAGCGCCAGCGCGCCGAACAGACAGGTAAACAGACTCAGGCGCAGCAGCGCCGGGTGCCAGAAATAGCGGTACAAATCCAGCCCGGACAGCAAGCGATCCAACGCCCAGGCAAGGCCGGCGGCGATGAAAAACATCAGGGTCATGGTCGGCATGTACACGCCATGGAAGGCGATCTCACGGGGCATGTTCAGGTTCCTGGCGTAGCGGTGCGGCGTAGGCCGCCAACGGTGATTGCGGGTCGAGCAACGAAGTGCGGATGAAATGCAGGTAGCTTTTCACCCGACGCAGGGCCGAGGTGTCGAAATGCGGCGCGAAGGGTTCGTCGGTGGACTGCACGCGGTTGATGGCCTGGTTCACCGCCACCAGGGCGCGTTGCAGATTGCTCGGGCTCGGCTGACGGAACAGGCGTACCAGCGCCCGTCCCATCACGCGGATCGCCTGGCGCCACGGCTGGCTTTCGGCATAGGCCGGATGTTCCGGCAGAATCGCCTGCTCCTTGCGCAACTCGATGATCGCGTGACCGATCTCCAGCACCACGAACATCCAGCGCAACAAGTCTCGCTGCACCTGGGGTTGCCCGGCCGCCAGCCCATAGGCCTGGTGCAGCAGATCCCGGGGGCGACTTTCAAAACCCGACGCCAGGCCCTTGAGCTTGCCGCTGATGGCAGACACCACTTGTTCACGCAGATCCTGTTCGAGCCGGCGCCATAACCAGCTGCTGTTGGGCGGCAGGATGATCGCCCCTGCGGCGGCACAGACCAGCATGCCGAGGATCATCGCGAGGTAGTCGTTGATGAAGGCGTAAGGGTTGTAGACCGTCAGGTTGTCCGGCACCGAGCCGGTGCAGAAGAAAATCAGCAACCCCAGCCCGACCCCCGCGTACTGCGGCCGCGAACTGAGGAACGAGCCGAGCATGATCACCGGCGCCAGCATCACGCAGAGCAACGGAAAACCGTCGATCAGCGGAAAGATGAAAAACATCTCGACGAAACCGACCAGCGCGCCGAGCAGGGTGCCGCACGCCATCTGGAACGCCATGCGCTTGGGGTTCGGCGTGGCGGCCGACACCCCTACCGTGGCCGCGGCAATCATGGTCATGGTCGCGCCACTCGGCCAGGCGGTGGCGACCCAATAGCTGCCCAGTAAAGCAAGAATGAACGCAGCGCGAAGCCCCGAGGCCGCAGCCGCCAGCCAGTTGGTCTGCGGCACGAAGGGCTCGTCCCAGCGCTCCCGTTCATGGTGGTGATCGGCCAGGGAAGCGTGGGTCAGGGCGTAGCTGTGCAGGTCGTCGACAAAGCGATAAAGCAACTCGTAGGCGGTGTGGAAATCCAGCTGCTGCGCATCGCTTGGCTGTGTTTCCTGAAATAACGCCCGCAGCCGCCGCACCTGGGCCGGCAGCTCGGCTTTGTACTCGGCCAGCGCCATCGCCAGGCGTGCCGCATCGGCGTCGGTGAGGGCTCGACCACCGAAGCCGTCGAGCAATTCAGCCAGCGTGTACAAGCCGGGCTTGATGGCGTCGGCGACATGCTCCGCCGCGCTGCTGCGCAGACGTTCGAGCAACTGGTGCAAGGCATTGAAGCGCGTGGTGATGCCCATGAACTCGCTGTTCAAGCGACTGAGCCGACCGTTGCGCCGACGCATATGCGGGTCTTCGAACACGGTAACGCTGCGCAGGCTTTCCAAGCCGACGGCCTCGGCAATGAAGCGCACATTGCCGGCCTCGAACGCCTCGCGTTGGCTACGTCCGCGCAACCCGTCCGTAACGAACAGAGCAAACACCCCGAAGCGCTGGTACAGGGCGTTGCGCATCGCGGCGCTGGCGGTCTGCGGCAGGATCGCGGCGCTGACCAGGGTCGAGCAGACAATCCCCAGGGAAATTTCCAACACCCGCCAGACCGCCGCCATGAACGCACCTTCCGGATGCGCCAGGGCTGGCAGGCCGATCACCGCCGCGGTGTAGCCGGCCAGCACGAAACCGTAGGCCCGGAAGGTGCGGTAACGCGCTGCCCCCGCTGTACAGATGCCGACCCAGATCGTCAGGCAACCGAGGAACAGCTCGGTGCTCTGGGCAAACAAAGCGATCAGCGCCACCATCACCGCCGAGCCAGCCAGGGTGCCGAGGAAGCGATAGAAACTCTTGGCGAACACTTGGCCGCTCTGGGGTTGCATCACGATAAACACGGTGATCATCGCCGTGCGCGGTTGCGGCAGCTCCAGGCGCATCGCCAGCCACAGCGTCAGGAACGCGGCGAACAGGACCTTGAAAATGTAGATCCAGGTCACCCCGTCGCTGCGGGCCCAGTCGTAGAAACCCCGGCGCCATTCGAGGCGGTACAGTCGGCGCATGGTACTCAGCATTGTGGCGAGGGAGCTTGCTCCCGCTTGGGTGCACAGCACCCACTTGCAGGTACAACGACTGCTGCGCAGTCCAGCGGGAGCAAGCTCCCTCGCCACGGTGCCTGACTCAGGGAAGTGGGTTCGGGTGCGGTGTCGCTACCGGCGTCCAGCCCGCCACCCAGTGCAGTCACCAACTCGGCATGCACACTCAGCCGTGCGGCCTCCACCTGTTGCTGCACTTGTTGCTGCTTGAACAGCAGGCTCTGGGCATTGAGCACGTTGAGGTAGTCGGTCAAGCCGCGCTGGAAGGCGACCATGGCAATGTCGTAGGTGCGCTGGGCCGCAGCCACCGATTCAGCGGCGAAGGCCTGTTGCTTGTCCATGGATTGGCGGCGGATCAGCTGGTCGGAAATGCTCTTGAGCGCATTCACCAGAGTCTGGTTGTAATGTGCGACCGCGACGTCATAGCCCGCCGCCGCCTCACCCAACTGCGAACGCAGGCGCCCACCGTCGAAAATCGGCAATGAGATGGCCGGCCCGACGCTGTAGGTGAGCTTCTTGCCCGTCAGAAACTCCAGCGCCCCCCCACCGGTCGCCATGTAGCCGATGCTGCCCACCAGATCGACGTTCGGATAGAAACCGGCGCGAGCCACATCAATGCCTCGGGCCTGGGCCATCACTTGCCAGCGCCCGGCAACCACATCCGGACGCTGGCCGAGCAGTTCAGCGGGTAAGGTCGAAGGCAGTTTCAACGGCGCGCCAAGGGCCAGCGTCGGGCGTTGCAGACGCGCGCCCTCGCCCGGTCCCTTGCCCGCCAGCGCGGCCAACTGATTGCGACTCAAGGCAATGGCTTCATCGAGCGCGTCGAGTTGTCGATGGGTTTCGGGCAGCGGCGCCTGGGCCTGGCTGACTTCGAAGTGAGTGCCGATACCGCCGTCCAGGCGCTTTTGCGCCAGTTGCAGAATCTGCTCCTGTTGACGCAGCGTCGCGGCGACGATATCGCGCTGGGCGTAGTGCAGCGAAAACTGGATGTAGGCCTGCACGATGTTGTTCTGCAGCTCCAGTTGCGCCTGACGTCCCTCGGCCACGCTCATGTGCGCCAGATCGACCGCCCGCTCGCTGGCATTGCGTTCGCGCCCCCAGAGATCCAAGGCGTAGCTCAGGCCCAGGCCCGCGTTATTGTCCCAAGTGGTGGTGTTGGCCAATTCGCCAGGGCCATAGAGCTGATCGGTGGGCCAGTTGTGCCGCTTGAGGGTCACGTCCGCGTTGACCTGCAGCGACTCGGCCGCCTCGGCCACCCCTGCCAGGGCCTTGGCCTGACGCACCCGGGCCGCCGCCATGGCGAGGCTCGGGCTGTCTTGCACGGCCAGCTCGATCCAGCGATCCAGTTGCGGATCGCCATAGGCTGTCCACCATTGACGGGGCGGCCAGTGGGCGTCGTAGGCGGCCTCGCGGATCGCGGCGTCGGTGGCCAGCTGATTGGCCGGCAACGCCTCGCCTTGCGGCGCAATCCCTCCTGTCCCGATGCAACCGCTGATGGCTGACGTCAGAACCCAAACACTGAGAGTCTTCAGCTCTCTGCTGATGCAACGCGGCACTTGCGACAATTTCCTAGGAGAGAGAATCGAGAACCTGTGGGAGCGGGCTTGCTCGCGAAGAGGGACTGACATTCAACATCACCGGTCACAGGCACACCGCTTTCGCGAGCAAGCCCGCTCCCACAGGATGCGCGCCAGACTCCAGACGGACCCAAGCCACAATGCTGGCAATTCTAGGTACGCCACCCACCGGCGATAAGCCGGCCTTTCTGCGAATCTTTGTTACCGTTAACGCGATAATCCGTAAGTCGGGGTCGGTATCGCCGTAACTTCATGTCACAATTTGCTACCTCCCAAGAGAGCCCCCCATGGACACTTTGCAAAACATGCGCGCGTTCAGCTGTGTTGCCGAAGCCGGCAGTTTCACCGCCGCCGCCGTGCAACTGGACACCACCACGGCCAACGTCTCGCGTGCGGTTTCCAACCTGGAAGCCCATCTGCAAACCCGACTGCTCAACCGCACCACCCGCCGCATTGCGTTGACCGAGGCCGGTAAACGCTACCTGCTGCGTTGCGAGCAGATCCTGGCGTACGTCGAGGAAGCCGAAGCCGAGGCCAGCGATGCCCATGCGCGCCCCGCCGGCCAGTTGAAAGTCCACACCATGACCGGTATCGGCCAGCATTTCGTGATCGACGCCATTGCCCGGTATCGCAAGACCCACCCGGACGTGACCTTCGACCTGACCCTGGCCAACCGCGTCCCGGACATCCTCGACGAGGGCTACGACGTGTCCATCGTGCTGGCCAGCGAGCTGCCGGATTCAGGCTTCGTCTCCCAGCGCTTGGGTATCACTTACAGCATCGTCTGCGCGTCGCCGGCCTACGTGAAAGCCAGCGGCTGCCCGCAAAAGCCCAGCGACCTGCTCAACCACGCATGCCTGCGCCTGGTCAGCCCGGTCATTCCGCTGGAAAAATGGGTGTTTGATGGCCCCGAGGGCCAGGAGATGGTGACCATCAACAGCTCACCGTTCCTGGTGAATTCCGCCGACGCCATGAAAACCGCGATCACCAGCGGCATGGGTGTAGGCGTGCTGCCGGTCTACGCGGCCATCGAAGGCCTGCGCAACGGCACGCTGGTGCGGGTCATGCCGAACTACCGCTCCCAGGAGCTGAACCTTTACGCGATCTACCCTTCGCGCCAATACCTGGACGCGAAGATCAAGACCTGGGTCGAATACCTGCGCGGTTCATTGCCGGAAATTCTCGCGGCGCACCAGGCCGAGCTGACGGCCTATGA
This sequence comes from Pseudomonas sp. RGM2987, assembly GCF_022952855.1. Lineage (GTDB taxonomy): Bacteria > Pseudomonadota > Gammaproteobacteria > Pseudomonadales > Pseudomonadaceae > Aquipseudomonas. Next base: position 49,891 of record NZ_JALJDX010000209.1, read on the forward strand.
GTTGAGCGGAAGCCTGGCGGGCGCCCGGGTCGCGAGCTGAAGTCGCGGGCGGGCGCCAGATGAGAAATTCAGCGCTTGCCCATCGAGCGGCGTGTGCCGGGAGGCGCAGCGCCTGGGGTCTTGGTGTGGCCATTCTTCGCACCGTTCTTGTACCACGGCTGCTGCGCAGCACCTTTGGCTGCGGCCAGTTCGCCGGGCTTGAACGGGAATTTGAAGGCCGGGATCGACGCTTGGATGTTTTCTGCGTTGGCCGCATCGCCGTCGCGCAGCTCGACCTGTTCGTCGACGGGCGACGGTGTCTGGGAAGTCATGTCAATACTGTTCAGTGAGGGTGGGACATCAATCCGTGGCGAGGGAGCTTGCTCCCGCTGGGCTGCGCAGCAGCCCCACAATCCATGCAGGTCGGCCCAGGTGAGCGGGCCGCGAAAGACGGCAGTATACCTGCCCGCAATCGCAATGCATCCGGCAGATTCGCCCAGCCTCACCGCCGGTCTGACAGTAATGCAGGACAAAACTGACAAGCCTGTCAGTTGAGCGTCACCTTCCTGACCGCCTCGCAACGCTATATAAGAACAATCACAATCCTATCGTCCCGAACCGGCGCTCCACATCCATGCACACCCAGAAGAAAACCGTCCTGCTCGTTGCGCTCCTGGTCGCCCTGGCGGCGCTGGCCCTCTGGTTTGTCACAAGACCTGTCGCTCACAAAACCGCAGCCCCCGCCGCCGTTCCGGTACGGGTCGTCAGCGTGGAGCAAAAGGATGTGCCGCGCTTTGCCAGTGGCATCGGCACGGTGCTGTCGCTGCACAGCGTGGTCATCCGCCCGCAGATCGATGGCATCCTCACCCAGCTGCTGGTCAAGGAAGGTCAACTGGTCAAGAAAGGTGACCTGCTGGCGACCATCGACGACCGCTCGATCCGCGCCAGCCTCGACCAAGCCCGCGCCCAGCTCGGCGAGAGCCAGGCACAGCTGGTGGTGGCCCAGGTCAATCTCAAGCGCTATAAATTGTTGAGCGTCGATGACGGCGTATCGAAGCAGACCTACGACCAGCAACAGGCACTGGTCAATCAACTCAAGGCGACCGCCCAGGGCAACCAGGCGGCCATCGATGCGGCCCAGGTGCAACTGTCCTACACCCAGATCCGCTCCCCCGTGTCCGGCCGCGTTGGCATTCGCAACGTCGACCCAGGCAACTTCCTGCGCACCAGTGACGCCGACGGCCTGTTTACCGTGACCCAGATCGACCCGATCGCCGTGGAGTTTTCCCTGCCCCAGCAAATGCTGCCCACCCTGCAGCGATTGATCGCGGCCCCCGACCAGGCCTTGGTCAAGGCCTACATCGGGGCCGAGGGCACCTCCTCAGGGGAACTGCTCGGCGAGGGGCGCCTGAGCCTCATCGACAACCAGATCAACGCCAACACCGGTACCCTGCGGGCCAAGGCCGAGTTCGACAACGCCGCGCAACGCTTGTGGCCCGGGCAGTTGGTGACCCTGAAGATCCAGACTGCTATCGACAAGGGTGCCCTGGTGGTGCCGCCGACCGTCGTCCAACGCGGGTTGGAGCAGCACTTCGTGTATCGGGTCAAGGGCGACAAGGTCGAGAGCGTGCCGGTCAAGACGGTTTACCAGGACAGTGACATGCAGATCATCCAAGGCGTGAACGCTGGCGACCAGTTGGTGAGCGACGGCCAGTCGCGGCTCAAGCCGGGCTCCAGCATCCAGGTCCTGAGCGCCCCACCGGCCCTGGCCAAGACCTCGGAGCCGCAACCATGAAAGGCCGTGGTTCGGTTTCGGCCTGGTGCATCGACCACCCCATCGCCACGGTCCTGCTGACCTTTGCCCTGGTGCTGTTGGGCTTTATCGCGTTTCCCAAGCTGCCGGTCGCGCCGTTGCCGGAGGCGGAGTTCCCGACCATCCAGGTCAACGCCCAGCTGCCCGGCGCCAGCCCCGAAACCATGGCCTCCTCGGTGGCAACCCCGCTGGAAGTGCAATTCAGCGCGATCCCCGGCATTACCCAGATGACCTCCAGCAGCGCCCTGGGCTCGACCAACCTGATCCTGCAATTCAGCCTCGACAAAAGCATCGACACCGCCGCCCAGGAAGTCCAGGCAGCCATCAACACCGCCGCCGGCAAGCTGCCCAACGACATGCCGAACCTGCCGACCTGGCGCAAGGTCAACCCCGCCGACAGCCCTGTGCTGATCCTCAGCATCAGCTCCACCCTGATGCCCGGCACGGAACTGAGCGACTACGTCGAGACCCTGCTCTCGCGTCAGATCAGCCAGATCGATGGTGTAGGGCAAGTCAATATCACCGGCCAACAGCGCCCGGCAATCCGCGTCCAGGCTTCGGCCGACCGACTCGCGGCCATCGGCCTGACCCTGGCGGACATCCGCCTGGCCCTGCAACAGGCCAGCCTCAACCTGGCCAAGGGTGCGCTGTACGGTGAATCGAGCATTTCCACCCTCTCCACCAATGACCAGCTGTTCGAGCCCGAGGAATACGGAGAGCTGATCGTCTCCTACAAGAATGGCGCGCCGGTTCATCTCCGGGACATCGCCAAGGTGGTCAACGGCTCGGAAAACGCCTACGTCCAGGCCTGGGCCGACGACGAACCGGGGGTCAACCTGGTGATTTTCCGACAACCGGGGGCGAACATCGTCGAGACGGTCGACCGCATCCAGGCCGCGTTGCCCGCCCTGCAAGCCATGTTGCCCGCCGCGGTGCAGGTCAAGGTGTTGATCGACCGCACCCAGACCATTCGCGCCTCGCTGCATGAAGTGGAACTGACCCTGCTGATCGCCGTGCTGCTGGTGGTGGCGGTGATGGCGCTGTTTTTGCGCCAGCTCTCGGCCACCTTGATCGTCTCGGCGGTGCTGGGGGTTTCGCTGACGGCCAGTTTCGCCCTGATGTACGTCATGGGGTTCAGCCTCAACAACCTGACCCTGGTGGCAATCGTCATCTCGGTGGGGTTCGTGGTGGACGATGCGATCGTGGTGGTGGAAAACATCCACCGGCACCTGGAGGCCGGCGACGGCATGCGCGAAGCGGCGATCAAGGGCGCCGGGGAAATCGGCTTCACGGTGGTTTCCATCAGTTTTTCGCTGATTGCCGCGTTCATTCCCTTGTTGTTCATGGGCGGCGTGGTCGGGCGGCTGTTCAAGGAGTTTGCCTTGACCGCCACCTCGACCATCCTGATTTCGGTGGTGGTCTCGCTCACCCTGGCGCCGACACTGGCCGCGCTGTTCATGCGCGCCCCGGTGCATCATGCCCACGCCCGACCGGGGTTCGGCGAGCGCCTGGTGGGCTGGTATGAACATGGCCTGCGTCGGGCCCTGGCCCATCAGAAGCTGATGCTCGGTGTGTTCGGCCTGACCCTGGCGCTGGCGGTGGTCGGCTACGTGTTCATCCCCAAGGGTTTCTTCCCGGTGCAGGACACCGGCCTGGTGCTCGGCACCAGCGAAGCCGCCGCCGACGTGTCCTTCCCGGACATGGTAGCCAAGCACAAGGCCCTGGCCGAAATCGTTGCCGCCGACCCGGCGGTGCAGACGTTCTCGCACTCCGTCGGCGTCTCGGGCAGCAACCAGACCATTGCCAACGGCCGCTTCTGGATCGCCCTCAAGCCCCGGGACCAGCGTGATGTGTCGGCCAGCGGCTTCATCGATCGAATTCGCCCCCAGTTGCTGAAGATTCCCGGCGTAGTGCTGTACCTGCGGGCCGGGCAGGACATCAACCTCAGCTCCGGTCCCAGTCGCGCCCAGTATCAGTACGTGCTCAAGAGCAACGACGGGCCGAGCCTCAACGCCTGGGCGCAGAAACTCACCGACAAGCTGCGCGGCAATCCGGCGTTCCGCGACATATCCAATGATTTGCAACTGGGCGGCAGCGTCACCCACATCAATATCGACCGCAGCGCGGCGGCGCGCTTCGGCCTGACCGCCACGGATGTCGACCAAGCCCTGTACGATGCCTTCGGCCAGCGCCAGATCAATGAATTCCAGACCGAGACCAACCAGTACAACGTGATTCTGGAGCTCGACACCCGCCAGCGCGGCAAGGCCGAAAGCCTGGCGTACTTCTACCTGCGCTCGCCCCTGAGCGGGGAAATGGTGCCGCTCTCGGCCCTGGCCCGCTTCGATGCGCCAAGCAACGGCCCGCTGTCCATCGCCCACGACGGCATGTTCCCGGCCGCCAACCTGTCGTTCAACCTGGCGCCGGGCGTGGCGCTGGGAGACGCGGTGCGCATGCTCGACCAGGCCAAGAACGAGATCGGCATGCCGGCCGCCATCACCGGTAACTTCCAGGGCGCGGCCCAGGCGTTCCAGAGTTCCCTCGCCAGCCAGCCGTGGCTGATCCTCGCCGCGCTGGTGGCGGTGTACATCATCCTCGGCGTGCTCTACGAGAGCTTCGTGCATCCGTTGACAATCATCTCCACCCTGCCCTCGGCCGGCCTCGGCGCGCTGATCATGCTCTGGCTGCTGGGCCAGGATTTTTCGATCATGGCGCTGATCGGCCTGGTGCTGTTGATCGGCATCGTCAAGAAGAACGGCATCCTGATGATCGACTTCGCCCTCGACGCCCAGCGCAACCGCGGGCTGGCGCCCCAGGAGGCGATTTTCCAGGCCTGCCTGACACGGTTTCGGCCAATCATGATGACCACCCTGGCGGCCCTGCTCGGCGCCCTGCCGCTGATGCTCGGCTATGGCCCCGGCGCAGAGCTGCGCCAGCCCCTGGGCATCGCGGTGGTGGGCGGCCTGCTGGTGAGCCAGGCGCTGACGTTGTTCACCACACCGGTCATATACTTAGGGCTCGAGCGGCTGTTCCATCGGCGCCCCCTTCCACCTGAGCCCGCGCCAGCCACGGCGCTGACGACCACAGACTGAGGCGGGGCCATGCGCGTTCTGATCATCGAAGACGAAGAAAAAACCGCGGACTACCTGCACCGTGGCCTGACCGAACAGGGCTACACCGTGGATGTAGCGCCGGACGGCATCGAGGGGCTGCACCTGGCCCTGGAAACCGACTACGCGGTGATCGTGCTCGACGTGATGCTGCCGGGCCTGGACGGCTTCGGTGTGCTGCGGGCCCTGCGTGCGCGCAAGCAGACGCCGGTGATCATGCTCACGGCCCGCGAACGGGTCGAAGACCGCATCAAGGGCCTGCGCGACGGCGCCGACGATTACCTGGGCAAGCCGTTTTCCTTCCTGGAGCTGGTGGCCCGCCTGCAAGCCCTGACCCGGCGCAGCGGCGGCCATGAACCGGTGCAAGTGAGCATCGCCGACCTGTGGATCGACCTGATCAGCCGCAAGGCCACCCGCGCCGGCCAGCGCCTGGACCTGACCGCCAAGGAGTTCTCTCTGCTCAGCGTCCTGGCCCGGCGCCAGGGTGAAATCCTCTCGAAAACCGCCATTGCCGAAATGGTCTGGGACATCAACTTCGACAGCGACGCCAACGTGGTGGAAGTGGCCATCAAGCGCCTGCGGGCCAAGCTCGATGGTCCCTTCGAACAAAAGCTGCTGCACACCATTCGCGGGATGGGCTATGTGCTCGAGAGCCGCGATGAGTAACAGCATTGCCCTGCGCCTGAGCGGCCTGTTCACGCTCGTGGCGGCACTGGTGTTCCTGTTGATTGGCGGTGCGTTGTACCAGCAGGTGGAAAAAGGCCTGGGCCTGTTGCCCGAAGCCGAACTCGATGCCCGCTACAGCGTGCTCGAATCCACGGTAGGCCGCTACGGCACGCCCGAGCACTGGGTCAAGATCCACAACAAACTGCGCTTGCTCGGCGAAGAGGACAAGCGCATCCATTTCTGGATCATCAGCGGTGACGCGAAGTATGAGTATGGCGATCCCGATGAGCAGATCCGTGCCTTCGCCGCAGGACCACTGGGCAAACGCGACCTCAAGCTGCCCCACCGGCACTACCCGATGAAAGTACTGGTGAGCCAGTTCCCCGCCAAGGACCAGCGTCCGCCGCTGCGTTTCATGATCGGCATCGACACCGAGACGTTCTACCAGACCCAGCATCAGCTGTTGGTGGCGCTGGTGAGCCTGGCGATTATCGGCGTGGTCCTGGCCTCGTTGCTGGGTTACTGGGTGGCGCGCGTTGGCCTCAAGCCGCTGATCAAGCTGTCCGAGGAGGCCCGGCGCCTGGCGCCTCCACGTTTGTCCGGGCGCTTGCGCCTGTCACCGCTGCCACCGGAGCTGAACCAGTTCGTCAGTTCCTTCAACGCCACCCTCGACCGGGTCGAACAGGCTTACTCGCGGCTGGAATCCTTTAACGCCGACGTTGCCCATGAACTGCGCTCGCCCCTGACCAACCTGATCGGCCAGACCCAGGTGGCCCTGACCCGCGGGCGTTCGGCCGAACATTATTTCGAAGTCCTGCAATCCAATCTCGAAGAGCTGGAGCGACTGCGCTCGATCATCAATGACATGCTGTTCCTCGCCAGCGCCGACCAGGGCAGCAAGGCCACCAAGTTGACCAACGCCTCCCTGGCCGGCGAGGTGGCGACCACCCTCGATTACCTTGACTTCATTCTCGAAGACGCCCAGGTCCGGGTCCGGGTCAGCGGCGACGCCCAGGCCAACATCGAGATCGCCCACCTGCGCCGGGCGCTGATCAACCTGCTGAGCAACGCCGTGCAGCACACCGCGCCCGGGCAGGTCATCGACGTGCGCATCGAGGCCGACGACGACCAGATCACCCTCGCCGTCACCAACCCCGGCGAACCGATTGCCGGCGAACACCTGCCGCGCCTGTTCGAACGCTTCTATCGGGTCGACGCCTCGCGCAGCAACAGCGGCGCCAACCACGGGTTGGGCCTGGCCATCGTCAAGGCAATCGCTTTGATGCATGGCGGGGACGTATTCGTGCACAGTGAGCAAGGCGCCAACACGTTCGGGATCCGCTTGCCGGCCTGACACCTCTCAAGGCTGGATCGCCTTCGCACGGTTTCCCAGGCCATTGAATGCTGGGCGAAAGCCAGCTGGATCAAAATGTCCCGCAATTGCCCTGACTCCCATCGGTTTTGCGCGAACACCGATTGCCCGCTCTCGCCGATCCAAGCACAATTCAGCAAAAGGCCAGCATCTGGTTCATTGCCGGTGATGCGACCCTTTGGGACGGATCCCAGCCACACGATAATGCAGACACCCGAACCATGAGCGCGAGCAGTGCGACACCCGGCAACACCCCGCTTCCGATCCGTTCGGAACGCGTACTCGTACTGGCCAGCTCCCTGGTGGTCGTTGCCATCGTGAGCATCGTGACCTTCCTGTTGATTCGCGAACACGCCAGCGCCCAGCAGGATGCAACGCGTGCGGCGACCAACATCGTGCAACTGATCGATGCCGATGTGCTGCGCAATGTCGAACTCTACGACCTGTCACTGCAAGGCCTGATTGCCGCCGCCAAACGCGACGACCTGCAAGGCGTGTCGCCGACGATCCGCCATCTTGCGCTGTTCGACCGCGCCACCGCCGCCCCCTATAAAGGCGACATCCTGCTGCTCGACAAGCGCGGCGATGTGATCGCCGACTCGGCCTCGGTCGAGCCGCGCAAGGGTAACTACGCCGACCGGGAATATTTCCAGTCCCATGTCCAGGACCCGAGTCCGCGCATGATGATCAGTCGGCCGTTCCGGGCCAGAAGCGGCGAGCACGACTGGCGCATCAGCTTCAGCTATCGACTGAACGATGACCAAGGTGGTTTCCTCGGGGTCGCCGAGGCCGCGATGCGCCTGAGCTACTTCAGCCAGTTGTTCAAAAGCCTGAACATCGGCCACGGCGGCACGGTCAACCTGGTCAGCCGCGACGGCATTGTCCTGGCGCAGGAACCGCCTCTGGCCGAAGACATGATTGGCCGGGACTACGGCAAACGGCCCAACTTCATCCGCATCCTGCGCGAAGGCAACGGCAGCTTCACCGCCATCTCCAGCACCGACCAGACATTGCGCCTGTACACCTTTTCCCAGGTAGGCGACCTGCCGCTGATCGTCGTCGTGGCGCTGTCCTCCAACTCGGTGTTCGCCTCCTGGGAACGAACCGCGCTGCTGGTCAGTGGCGCTACGGGTGCTCTGTGCATCGGTTTGCTCTGGCTCACCTGGAGGCTACGTCGCGAACTGAGACGCCGCCACAGAGCCGAAAGAGAACTGGCCCACCTGGCATCCGTTGACGCGTTGACCGGCCTGGCGAACCGCCGCACCCTGGATGAAACCCTGCGACAGGAATGGCTGCGAGCCCAGCGTTCAGGCCAGCCGCTGTCGGTGTTGATGGTCGATGCGGACCACTTCAAGGCATTCAACGACCGCTACGGCCACCCGCGCGGTGACGCGGCCCTACGGGCCTTGGCCCAGGTCATCACCCAACACGTGCGCCGCCCCGCCGACCTCGCGGCGCGCTACGGGGGTGAAGAGTTCTCGGTGATACTTCCCGAGACAACCACCGCCGGCGCATTCACCATGGCCCAGAACATTCGCGAGGCGGTGGAGCAACTGCCAGCCACCCTAACCGGTGACGCGCCGATGACAGTCAGCATTGGCATCGCGACCTGGGCGCAGGGGCCCTATGGCGAAGTCCAGCAATTGCTGCTCGCTGCGGACAAGGCGCTGTACCAGGCCAAGGCGAGTGGGCGCAATCGGGTGGTTTGTGCGATGTGATGTTGTCCGCTTTTGTGTGTATGTCCGTTTCTTCGGTTCCGCTTTTAACGCGGGTCACTTTTGAAAGGCGCCCAAGACCCCAGGCAGGCCGAGGCGGCCTTAAAGCCGACCTGGTTTCGGTGACTGCATTCATCCTGTGGGAGCGGGCTTGCTCGCGAAGGCGTCGTGTCATTCAGTACAGGTTTTTCTGACAGACCGTCATCGCGAGCAAGCTCGCTCCCACATTGGATTGAGGTACAACCAAAGAAACAGGTCGGCTGTGAGGCCGCCTTCGCGAGCAAGCCCGCTCCCACAGTTGGGGTGGAGTATGGCCGCAAAGAACAGGTCGGCTATAAGGCCTCGTCGGCGTTTGATCTGGGCGCCCCGTTAACCACGAAGGCCGAACGCAGGCATTGCGCAGTGGGCATCCCGGCATGGATGCCGGGATAGCCGCGCTGGGCCTGTAAGAGCGGAACCGTAGCTGGCCGTTACCGAAGCAACGGATATACACCAAGATAACCAGCCCATAAAAAAAGGCCACCCAAAGGCAGCCTTCAAAAAACTAGAGAGGTTTTTTACTTACACCGCCGCAACCGGGCGCATGTAAGAGATTGGTGCGGTGCTGGCATCTTCGAACGTCACGACTTCCCAGGCATCTTTCTGCTCAATCAACTTGCGCAGCAGCTGGTTGTTCAGTGCGTGGCCGGACTTGAAGCCCTTGAACTCACCAATCAGGCTATTGCCCAGCAGGTAGAGGTCACCAATTGCATCGAGGATCTTGTGCTTGACGAATTCGTCTTCATAGCGAAGGCCGTCTTCGTTCAAGACACCATCGGAATCGACCACGATCGCGTTTTCAACACTGCCGCCGAGTGCGAGGTTGTGCTTGCGCAGGTACTCGATGTCACTCATGAAACCAAAGGTACGGGCGCGGCTGACTTCTTTTACGAACGAAGTGCTGGAAAAATCCACGCTTGCACTCTGGGTGCGGTCCCGGAAAACCGGGTGATCGAAATCGATCTCGAAGCTCACCTTGAAACCTTCGAAAGGGACGAAAGTGGCGCGCTTGTCGCCATCTTCCACGGTCACTTCCCGCAGGATGCGGATGAACTTCTTGGCGGCGTCCTGCTCTTCCAGGCCAGCCGATTGAATCAGGAATACGAAGGGTCCGGCACTGCCATCCATGATCGGGACTTCGGACGCGGAGAGCTCGACGTAGGCGTTATCGATGCCCAGGCCAGCCATGGCCGAGAGCAAATGCTCCACCGTGTCCACTTTGGTGTCACCGTTGACCAACGTGGTCGACATAGTGGTTTCACCAACGTTTTCCGCGCGAGCAGGAATCTGCACCACAGGGTCGAGGTCGGCACGACAAAACACGATGCCGGTATCGACAGGCGCGGGCTTGAGGGTCAGGTAGACCTTCTCGCCGGAGTGCAGACCGACGCCTGTGGCACGGATAATATTCTTCAGGGTGCGTTGTTTAATCATGGCATGGGCCGCTTCAGCGCAAATTGCGAACTGGTATCAACAAAGGCTGGCGATGATAGCAGACCAGACCTTTGCTGAACACCAATCACCCGTATCCCCCTGATACATTTCATCAATCGGCCTGACGACGCAGGAAGGCCGGGATGTCCAGGTAATCCAGATCGTCTTGCGGATTCATCTTCGCGGCAGTCGCAGCACCGGCCTGGGCCTGGTTGCGCATGACGGTCGGACGGTCCAGGTCACGGTAGTTCACCGCAGGCTGTTCCTGACGAACGGGGGCTTGCTGTTGTGGCTGCGAAGCCAGGGAGGTCTGCACGGTGTTGTCGATCACCTTCATCGGCTTCTCGATTTTCGCGCCCAGGCCGGTGGCAACCACGGTCACGTGCAGCTCGTCGCGCATGTCGGGATCGATTACGGTGCCGACCTTGACCATCGCGTGGTCGGAGGCGAAGGCTTCGATGATGCTACCCACGTCGGAGTACTCGCCCAGGGACAGGTCGGGACCGGCGGTGATATTCACGAGGATGCCGCGAGCGCCTTGCAGGTTGACGTCTTCGAGCAACGGGTTGCGGATGGCCGCTTCGGTGGCCTCGCGCGCACGGTTCGGACCGCTGGCGCAGCCAGTGCCCATCATCGCCATGCCCATTTCGGACATCACGGTGCGTACGTCGGCGAAGTCGACGTTGATCATGCCCGGACGCTTGATGATGTCGGAGATACCGCGAACGGCACCGGCCAGTACGTCATCGGCCTTGGCAAACGCCGACAGCAGGCTCGCGTCTTTGCCAAGGATGGTCAGCAGCTTCTCGTTGGGGATGGTGATCAACGAGTCGACGCTGTCGCTCAGCGCGCGGATGCCTTCGTCGGCGATCTGCATGCGCTTGCGGCCTTCGAACGGGAACGGACGGGTCACCACCGCAACGGTGAGGATCCCCATTTCCTTGGCCACTTCGGCAATGATCGGGGCTGCACCGGTACCGGTACCGCCGCCCATGCCAGTGGTAATGAACACCATGTTGGTGCCGGCCAGGACTTCAGCGATGCGCTCGCGGTCTTCCAGGGCAGCCTGACGGCCGACTTCGGGATTGGCGCCAGCACCCAGGCCCTTGGTCACGCCGGTACCCAGTTGGAGGATGGTCCGCGCGCCGATGTTTTTCAGCGCTTGAGCATCGGTGTTGGCGCAGATGAACTCGACGCCTTCGATGTTGCTCTTGACCATGTGGTTGACAGCGTTGCCGCCGCCACCGCCGACACCGATTACCTTGATAACCGGGCTAGCGGGGATGTTGTCTACGAGTTCGAACATTTTCCCTCTCCTTTCATTCTCTAGTTTTTTCGCCTACTGCGTTTGTTGCCGCCTTCCAGCGCCAGGCCTGAAACCCGGCGCGTGAAGTTTTTGAACCTTTATCAGAAATTGCCTTTGACCCACGCCTGGAGCCGCTCGAACAGCGGTGCCTTTGGCTCTTCGCTGCTGTAGCTGTCGCGGCTGCCGATGCCTGAGAACGAGATCCCGTCGGACTGTTTTTGCAGGCCGTACATCAACAGGCCGACGCCGGTGGAATAGATCGGGTTGCGTACCACGTCATCCAGGCCCTTGACGCCATGGGGCACGCCCAGGCGCACCGGCATGTGGAAGATTTCTTCGGCCAGCTCGACCGCGCCTTCCATCTTCGACGTACCGCCGGTCAGCACGATGCCGGCCGGGATCAGGTCTTCGTAGCCGCTGCGACGCAGCTCGGCCTGGATCAGCGTGAACAGCTCGTCGTAACGCGGCTCGACCACCTCGGCCAAAGCCTGGCGCGACAGCTCACGCGGCGGACGGTCGCCGACGCTTGGCACCTTGATGGTCTCACCGGCACCGGCCAGTTTCGCCAGGGCGCAGGCGTAGCGGATCTTGATTTCCTCGGCGTATTGGGTCGGGGTGCGCAACGCCATGGCGATGTCGTTGGTCACCTGGTCGCCGGCAATCGGGATCACCGCGGTGTGGCGGATGGCGCCCTCGGTGAAGATCGCGATGTCGGTGGTGCCGCCGCCGATGTCCACCAGGCACACGCCCAGTTCTTTTTCGTCGTCGGTCAGCACCGAGTAGGCCGAAGCCAGTTGCTCGAGGATGATGTCGTCGATTTCCAGACCGCAGCGGCGCACGCATTTCTCGATATTCTGGGCCGCGTTCACCGCGCAGGTGACCACGTGGACCTTGGCTTCCAGGCGCACCCCGGACATGCCCAGCGGCTCGCGCACGCCTTCCTGGTTATCGATCACGTAATCCTGCGGCAGGGTATGCAGCACCCGCTGGTCGGCCGGGATCGCCACGGCCTGGGCCGCGTCGAGCACGCGCTCAAGGTCCGCGGAGCTGACTTCGCGATCACGGATCGCCACGATGCCGTGGGAGTTCAGGCTGCGGATGTGATTACCCGCCACGCCGACGAACGCCGAGTGGATCCGGCAACCGGCCATCAGCTGCGCTTCTTCGATGGCGCGCTGGATCGATTGCACAGTGGACTCGATGTTCACCACCACGCCTTTTTTCAAGCCACGGGACGGGTGTGTGCCGATCCCGACGATGACCAGCGTGCCGTCGTCCGCGACTTCGCCTACCAGCGCTACCACCTTGGAGGTGCCGATATCGAGACCGACGATCATTTTTCCGCTTTGCACGTTTGCCATGGGTCCTGCCTCTTCTTAATTCTTCGCGACGGCGGGTACGGCCGTCGTCGGCGCTACAGGTTCGCGCCAGCCAACAGCGAGGCCGTTGGCATAGCGCAGATCGATGCGCGCAATGTTCGTGATCTGTTCTTTGAGCGTCTTGTCATAGATGGCGATGAAACGGCGCATCTTTTCCACCAAGTTGCCGCGTCCGAGCAGCAGTTCGATGCCCGGCCCCGAGCTGCCCGCGCCAGTGGTCAGGAACCAGCTGCCGCGCTCGCGCAATTCCAGGCGCGCGATGGAGAAGCCCAACGGCCGCAACATCTGGCTCAACACCTGGTACTGCTGCATCACTTGTTGCTGAGCCCGCTGCGGGCCGAACAGCTGTGGCAAATGTTCATAGTTGGCCAGCTCCCGTGGGGTGAACGCCTGGCCCTGGTTGTTCAACAGCGATTCATCGCCCCAACGGGCCACCGGCAGTTGTTCTTCCAGGCGGATCGACACCTGGTCCGGCCAGACGCGGCGGACTTCGGCGTGGGCGATCCAGGGCATCTGTTCCAGCTCGGTGCGCATGCCCGCCAGGTCGATGGTAAAGAAGCTCGACGCCACGTACGGGGCAATCCGTTGCTGCACCGCCTGCTGGCTGATGTAGCTCAGGTCGCCCTGGACGTTGATCCGGGCGATCGGCCGGTCGGCATAAGGCAGCAGTCGTTGCGCGCCTTCATAGGTGCCGAACCCCAGCGCCACCAGCAGCACCGGCCAGAACAGGCTCTTGAGAAAACCAAAATTGGCTTTCGGCAGGCGCGCCGACATCGGCTCCTTGGCCACCATTCGGCTGGCACCCCGCGGCACCGGCTTGCGACCGGGTGCGGAGGGCTGATGACGAAGCGATGCGCCTTGCATGGCTTAACCTCTTGACTCTTGAGAGTCGACACTGGCCGCCAGGATCGACAGCACCAGTTGCTGGAAATCCAGTCCGGCGGCGCGGGCCGCCATCGGTACCAGGCTGTGATCGGTCATGCCGGGGGCGGTGTTGACTTCCAGGAACCAGAACTGCCCATCGGCGTCCTGCATCACGTCCGCCCTGCCCCAACCGGTAATACCCAGCGCCTCACAGGCCTTGGCCGTGAGGTCCATCAGTTCTTGTTCCTTGGTGCTGTCCAGCCCGCAGGGGATGCGGTACTGGGTGTCGTTGGCGATGTACTTGGCGTCGTAGTCGTAGAACGTGTGCGGGGTGCCCAGCGCGATCGGGGGCAACACCTGGTCACGCAGGATGGCGATGGTGAACTCGGGACCGGTGATCCATTGCTCGACCAACACTTGCGAATCGTAGGAACTGGCGTCTTTCCATGCCGCGGTCAACTCAGGCAGCGAATTCACTTTCGCCATGCCGATACTTGAACCTTCATGGGCCGGTTTGACGATCAAAGGAAAGCCCAGTTCCGTCGCCGCCGAAATACAATCGGCCTCGCTCGCCAGCACGGCGTGGCGCGGCGTCGGAATACCGAGGCTGTGCCAGACCTGCTTGGTGCGCAGTTTGTCCATCGCCAGGGCCGAGGCCAGGATACCGCTGCCGGTGTAGGGAATCCCCAGGCATTCGAGCAAGCCTTGCATGCTGCCGTCTTCACCGCCGCGACCGTGGAGGATGATGAACGCACGGTCGATCTTTTCGCTGAGCAAGCGTTGCAGGAAGTCATCGCCCACGTCGATGCCGAACGCGTCGACACCGGCGCCTTGCAGGGCTTGCAGCACGGCATTGCCGGACTTGAGGGAGACCTCGCGCTCGGCGCTCTTGCCGCCGAACAGCACGGCAACGCGGCCGAAGGCTTTCGGGTCAAGGGTCGAGGCCAGGTTGGCGTAGGCAGCAGTCATTTCAATTTCCCCTCGCTGGAGGCCACGATGGCTCCGGCGAATAACGGACTCTTCAACAGTTTCGGGGCCAGGCCACCGATGTCACCGGCCCCCTGGCACAGCAGGATGTCGCCGGCGCGCAGCAGCGGCTTGACCAGTGGCGCGAGGTCCACGCCGCGCTCGATGTAGATCGGATCGAGCTGACCGCGCTGGCGGATGCTGTGGCACAGCTGGCGGCTGTCGGCCCCCGGGATCGGCTCTTCGCCGGCCGGATAGACTTCCATCAACAGCAGCACGTTGGCATCGGCCAACACCTGGACGAAATCGTCGTACAGGTCACGGGTGCGGCTGTAGCGGTGCGGCTGGTAGACCATCACCAGACGCCGCTCCGGCCAACCACCGCGCACGGCCTTGATCACCGCCGCGACTTCGGTCGGGTGGTGACCATAGTCGTCCACCAGCATCACGTTGCCGCCGTCCACCGGCAGTTCGCCGTAGACCTGGAAGCGCCGGCCCACGCCCTGGAACCCGGACAGGCCCTGGACGATGGCATCGTCGCTGACGCCTTCGTCAGTGGCGATGCAAATGGTTGCCAGGGCGTTGAGCACGTTGTGATTGCCGGGCATGTTGACCGACACGTCCAGCGGCTCGCGGTCAGGGCGCAGCACGGTGAAGAAGGTCTGCATGCCCTGCTGGCGCACGTTGATGGCGCGCACGTCGGCGTCTTCGCCAAAGCCGTAGGTCACCGTCGGACGCTTGACCAGCGGCAGGATCTCGCGCACCACCGGGTCGTCCAGGCACACCACGGCCAAACCATAGAACGGCAGGTTGTGCAGGAACTCGACGAAGGTTTTCTTCAGTTTGTTGAAGTCACCGTCGTAGGTCGCCATGTGGTCGGCGTCGATGTTGGTGACCACGGCCACCAGCGGTTGCAGGTGCAGGAAGCTCGCATCGCTCTCGTCGGCTTCGGCGATCAGGTAGCGGCTGGTGCCCAGCTGGGCATTGGTGCCCGCCGCATTCAAACGGCCACCGATCACGAAGGTCGGGTCCAGGCCACCGGCGGCGAACACCGAGGCGATCAGGCTGGTGGTGGTGGTCTTACCGTGGGTCCCGGCGACGGCGATGCCGTGGCGATAACGCATCAGCTCGGCCAGCATCTCGGCCCGCGGCACCACCGGAATGCGCCGTTCCAGGGCCGTGGCGACTTCCGGGTTGGAAGTGTTCACGGCGCTGGAAACCACCAGCACGTCGGCATTGGCGGCGTTCTCGGCGCGGTGGCCGATGAAGATCTGGGCGCCGAACGACTCCAGGCGCTCGGTGACCGGCGAAGCCTTCAGGTCGGAACCGGAAACCTGGTAGCCCAGGTTCAGCAGCACTTCGGCGATCCCGCACATGCCCACGCCGCCGATACCGACGAAGTGGATGCGACGGATACGGCGCATTTCCGGTTGTGGCATGGCTTTGCGATTCTCAACCATGGGCCACCTCCAGGCAGGTATCGACCACTTGGGCCGTGGCATCGGGTTTGGCCAGGCGGCGCGCGGCGCGGGCCATGTCTTCAAGTCGTTGCGGCTGCATCAAAACCTCTGTCAGGCGGGCGGCAAGATCCGCGGCGCCAGTCGTTCTTTGCGGCATCAGGAAGGCAGCGCCTTCGCGGGCCAAATAATCGGCGTTGCGGGTCTGGTGATCGTCGATGGCATGGGGCAAAGGCACCAGCATCGAGGGCAGACCGGCGGCAGCCAGTTCGCTGATGGTCAGCGCGCCTGCGCGGCACACCACCAGGTCGGCCCAGCCATAGGCTTGGGCCATGTCTTTGATGAAAGGCTGCACCTGCGCCTCGACGCCGGCGGCGCGATAGCGCTCGGCGGTCACTTCATCGTGGTTTTTGCCGGCCTGGTGAAACACTTCCGGGCGCAGTTCGAGGGCGACCTGCGACAAGGCTTCGGGCAGCAATTTGTTCAACGGCTCCGCCCCCAGGCTTCCACCCAGGATCAGCAAGCGCGCCTTGCGTCCGGCCAGGGCCGGGCGCGGTGTATCGAGAAACAGCTCGGTACGCACCGGGTTTCCGGTGGTGCGGCGGCTGCCCGACAGGGTAAAGGTGTCGGGAAAGGCTTCACAGACCCGAGCGGCCAACGGCACCAGTAACCGATTGGCGGTACCGGCCACGGCGTTCTGCTCGTGAACGATCACCGGAACCCCGGCCAGTTTTGCCGCAACGCCGCCAGGACCGGTCACATAACCGCCAAACCCCACCACACAGACTGGCCGCAGCCGACGGATCACCGCCCGTGCCTGCCAGATGGACCTGAGCAACATCAGCGGCGCCTTGAGCAGCGAGAGCTTGCCTTTGCCCCGCAAGCCGCTGGCATCGATCCGGTGCAACTCCAGGCCAGCGCCGGGCACCAGTTCGTTCTCGATTCCCCGCGGCGTGCCCAGCCAATGCACGGTGTAGCCGCGTGCCTGGAACTCCCGGGCACAGGCCAGCGCCGGGAACACATGCCCGCCGGTCCCGCCGGCCATGATCAGCACGTTAGCGCCCATGGGTCGGCTCCTCGGCGAAGTCGCTCTCGTGGAACTCCATCTCTTCGCTGCCCAGGTGGGTTCGACTCTCCCACTCGATGCGCAGCAACAAGCCCAGGCAGGCACAGCAGATCACCAGGGAGCTGCCGCCGTAACTGAGGAACGGCAGCGTCAGGCCCTTGGTCGGCAACAGGCCGACGTTCACGCCGATGTTGATCAGGAACTGGCCGATCCACAGGAACGACAGGCCATACGCCACGTAGGCGGCGAAAAACTGCTTGGCCTTCTCGGCCCACAAACCGATGTACATGCCGCGCACGCAGACGAACACGAACAACGCGACGGTGCACAGGGAACCGACGACGCCCAGCTCTTCGGCCAGCACCGAAAACACGAAGTCGGTGTGGGCTTCCGGCAGGTAGAACTGCTTCTGCACGCTGTTGCCCAGGCCGACGCCCAGCCATTCGCCGCGACCGAAAGCGATCAGTGCCTGGGTCAACTGGTAGCCGGAGCCGAACTGGTCGGCCCACGGGTCGGTAAAGGTAATCAGACGCGCCATCCGATAGGGTTGCGCCTGCACCAGCACGGTCACGGCCGCCACTGCCAGCGCCACCATCAGGACGAAGCGGAACAGCCCGACGCCGCCTAGGAACAACATCGCCGCCGCCGCACCCATCATTACTACCGTGGCACCGAAGTCCGGCTCCATCAACAACAGGCCCGCCATTGGCAGCAGGACGATGAACGGCTTGAAGAAGCCCATCCAGCTCTCGCGCACTTCCTTCTGGCGCCGCACCAGGTAGCCGGCCAGGAAGAGCACCACGAAGACCTTGGCGATTTCCGAAGGCTGGACGTTGAAGAAACTGAAGCCGATCCAGCGCATCGAGCCGTTGACCTCGCGGCCGATGCCTGGCACCAGCACCATCACCAGCAGGCCGAAGGCACCGAGCAGCATCATCCAGCCCAGGCGCTGCCAGGTGGCGATCGGCACCATCATGGTCACGATGCATGCGCCCAGGCCGATCACCAGGTAAATCAGGTGACGGATCATGTGGTAAAGCGTGTTGCCCGACTGCACGGCAGCCACTTCCGACGATGCGGAAGTAATCATCACCAGGCCCAGGCCCAGCAGCGCGAGGCAACCGGCGAGCATCGGGAAGTCCAAGTCGATGCCACGCCCGGTGATCAGCGGCGACGGGTACGGCTTGATGACGTTCATCAGGCTCATGCCAAGTCCTCCACGGCCCGGGCGAACAACTGTCCGCGCTCTTCGTAGTTCTTGAACATGTCGAAACTGGCGCAGGCCGGCGACAACAGCACCGCATCGCCCGGTTGAGCCAGGGCGCGGCATTGCTGCACCGCTTCGTCCAGCGAACCGACGCGCACCAGCGGCACGGCGTCGCCGAGGGCCTGGGCGATCAATTCACGGTCGCGGCCCATCAGCACCACGGCGCGGCAGTTGGCCGCCACCGGATCACGCAGGTCCTTGAATTCGGCGCCCTTGCCATCGCCGCCGGCTATCAGCACCAGCTTGCCTTCGATGTCTGCGCCCAGGCCTTCGATAGCGGCCAGTGCGGCGCCGACATTGGTGGCCTTGGAATCGTTGTACCAGGCCACGCCATCCAGGTCGCGCACCCACTGGCAGCGGTGTTCGAGGCCGGCGAAGGTACGCAGGGCCGAGAGCATGGCGTCGAACGGCAGGCCGACCGCATGCCCCAGGGCCAGCGCCGCCAAGGCGTTGGCCTGGTTGTGGGCGCCGCGGATCTTCAATTCGCGCACCGGCATCAGGTTCTGGAATTCGAACGCCAGGTACTTCTCGCCGTTCTCTTCACGCAGCCCGAAGCCCTTGAAGTCCGGCACGCCCAGGCCGAAGGACCAGCACGGCATGCCTTCGCCCAACAGCGGACGGGTCAAGGCGTCCTGGCGGTTGAACACCACCTGCCGGGCGCCGCGGAAGATCCGGTGCTTGGCCAGGTGATAGGCCGGCAGGCCGCTGTAGCGGTCCATGTGGTCTTCGCTGACGTTGAGCACGGTGGCCACTTCGGCGCCCAGGTGATCGGTGGTTTCCAGCTGGAAGCTCGACAGCTCCATCACGTACAGCTCGACGTCGTCGCTGAGCAGGTCCAGCGCCGGCGTACCCAGGTTACCGCCTACGGCGACGCGCTTGCCGGCCGCAGCCGCCATCTCGCCCACCAGGGTGGTGACGGTGCTTTTCGCATTGGAACCGCTGATGGCGACAATTGGCGCCTTGGCGTTACGCGCGAACAACTCGATGTCGCCGGACAAACGCACACCACGGGCGGCGGCCGCCTGCAGGGCCGGCGTTGCCAGGGCCAGGCCAGGGCTCACGTAGAGCTCATCGGCGCGGCACAGGAATTCGACGTCCAGCTCGCCACAACGCACCTCCACCTGCGGATAGTCACGCCGCAGCGTGGCCAGCTCAGGTGGATTTTCCCGCGTATCGGCGACGGCAAACGACACGCCCCGGTTCGCCAGGAAGCGAACCAGGGACATGCCGCTCTTGCCGAGGCCGACAACGATGCGGAAGTGGTCAGAAGCGATCAGGGACACTCGTTCTACCTCAGCTTCAGGGTGGCAAGGCCGATCAGCACCAGAATCACGGTGATGATCCAGAAACGGACGATCACGCGCGGCTCGGGCCAGCCCTTGAGTTCAAAGTGGTGATGGATCGGCGCCATGCGGAAAACGCGGCGGCCGGTCAATTTAAAGGAGGCAACCTGAATGACGACTGACAGGGTCTCCATCACGAACACACCGCCCATGATGAACAGGACGATTTCCTGGCGAACGATCACAGCGATGGTGCCCAGGGCCGCGCCCAGCGCCAACGCACCGACGTCACCCATGAAGACCTGCGCCGGGTAGGTGTTGAACCACAGGAAACCCAGGCCCGCACCGATCAATGCACCGCAGAACACAATCAGCTCGCCCGCCCCCGGCACATACGGGATCAGCAGGTATTCAGCGAACTTCACGTTACCCGACAGGTAGCAAAAGATCCCCAGCGCACCGCCGACCATGACCGTCGGCATGATCGCCAGGCCGTCGAGGCCATCGGTGAGGTTGACCGCGTTGCTCGAGCCGACGATGACCAGGTAGGTCAGGACGATGAAGCCTGCGCCCAACGGAATGCTGTAGTCCTTGAGCATCGGCAGGATCAGCGTGGTTTCCACTGGCGAAGCGGCCGTCATATAAAGAAAGATCGCCGCGCCGAGGCCGAACACCGACTGCCAGAAATACTTCCAGCGGCTTGGCAGGCCACGGGAGTTCTTCTCGATGACCTTGCGGTAGTCGTCGACCCAGCCGATGGCGCCGAACAACAGGGTCACCAGCAGCACGACCCAGACGTAGCGGTTCGCCAGGTCGGCCCAGAGCAAGGTGCTGATGCCGATCGACGACAGAATCAGCGCGCCGCCCATGGTCGGGGTGCCGGACTTGGACAGGTGCGATTGCGGGCCGTCGTTACGCACCGACTGGCCGATTTGCAGGTTCTGCAGGGTGCGGATCATCCACGGGCCCAGGAACAGCGACATCGACAACGCGGTCAGCACACCCAGGATCCCGCGCAGGGTCAGGTACTGGAAGACCGCGAAGCCTTTGTAGAACTGTTGCAGGTACTCCGCTAGCAGCAGCAGCATTAATGTTTCTCCGTACGGGTGCCGCACAACGCCGCGACGATGTTTTCCATCGCGGCGCTACGAGAGCCCTTGATCAATAGGGTGGTGTTCGGGTCCTGCTCGGCGCCCAGCGCCTGGATCAGCTCGGCCTGCGTCGTGAAATGCCGGCCGTGCTCGCCAAAGGCGGCGACTGCATGGGCCATCATCGGGCCGACGGCATACAGCGCATCGACCTTGCCACGCGCGTAGGCGCCGACATCGTGATGGCCTTGCTGCGCCCACTCGCCCAGCTCGCCGATATCCCCGAGCACCAGCACGGTACGGCCGGAAAAACCGGCGAGGATATCCACTGCCGCGCACATGGACGTCGGGTTGGCGTTGTAGGTGTCGTCGATCACGCGCATGCCGTTACTGGCCAACTGCGCGACGGTACGCCCCTTGACCGGCTGCACCGCGTTCAGCCCGGCAACGATGCCCGGCAACGACACGCCCAGGGCGTGGGCGGCAGCGGCGGCGGCCAGGGCATTGCCGACGTTATGAGTGCCGAGCAGGTTCAACTGGACCCGCTCGGCGCCATCCGGGCCGTGCAGATTGAAAGCCGGGCACCCCCGGGCATCGCGGTCCAGGTCACTGGCATAGAAGTTCGCAGCGACATTACTCAGGGCAAAGGTCAGCACCTTGCGCTCGCCGGCTCGGGTCTTCCAGATCTCGAAGGCCTTGTCGTCGAGATTCAGCACGGCGACGCCATCGGCCGCCAGCCCTTCGATGATCTCGCCCTTGGCTTCGACGATTTTTTCCGGGCCGCCGAACTCGCCGACATGGGCGGTCCCGGCGTTGTTGAGCACGGCCACATGGGGCTTGGTCAGGCCCACGGTGTAGGCAATTTCACCGAGCCGCGAAGCACCCAGTTCAATGACGGCGGCGCTGTGTTCCGGCGCCAACTCCAGCAAGGTCAGCGGCACGCCGAGGTCGTTGTTCAGGTTGCCGCGCGTGGCGAGCACCGGACCACGGGTGCGCAGGATGCTCGCGAGCATTTCCTTGACCGTGGTCTTGCCGCTGGAACCGGTGATGGCCGCGACCGGGTTGCCGAAGGCCGCGCGGTTCAGCGCCCCGAGTTGGCCCAGGGCCTGGCGGGTATCCTCTACCTGCAACTGGGGCAAGGTGCTGTTGCTCACTTCGCGCTCGACCAGTGCCGCGACCGCACCTTTGGCCGCGACCTCGTTCAAGTAATCGTGGCCATCAAAACGCGGACCGGTCAGGGCGACGAACAACTGCCCCGGGGCAATGGCCCGGCTGTCGATGCTGACGCCGTCGAAACTGGCGTCGGCCGCAATGAGGCGCGCGTTCAGGGCGTTGGTCAGCTCGCTGAGTTTCAAGGCCTTAAGCATGAGCCACCTCCCACGCGGTCAAGGCATGATCGGCCTCCACCAGATCGGAGAAAGGCTGGCGTTCGCCGTTGATTTCCTGGTAATCCTCGTGCCCCTTGCCCGCCAGGACGATGACGTCGTCCGCCGCAGCGCTGGCGATCAACCGGGCAATGGCCTGGCCGCGACCGGCGACGAAATCGACGTTATCGGCGGCCGAGAAGCCGGCGCGGATGTCGTCGAAAATCCGCAGCGGGTCTTCGCTACGTGGGTTGTCATCGGTCACCAGCACGCCATCGGCCAGCCGCTCGACCACTTCGGCCATCAGCGGACGCTTGCCACGGTCGCGGTCGCCGCCGCAGCCGAACAGGCACAGCAGCCGGCCCTTGGCGTGAGGCCGCAAAGCCGTCAGGACTTTTTCCAGGGCATCGGGGGTGTGGGCATAGTCGACCACGACCAGCGGCTGGGTACCGCCACCCAGGCGCTGCATGCGTCCGGCCGGGCCTTCGAGCTTTGGCAGGACCTTGAGGATTTCGTCCAGCGCGTAGTCCAGGCCGAGCAAAGCGCCAATAGCGGCCAGCACGTTGCTCAGGTTGAAGCGGCCCAGCAGGGTGCTGCGCAGGTGGTGCTCGCCCTGGGGCGTGACCAGCGTGGCGCGCACGCCTTCGTCATCGAACTGCGCCTGGCGCACATAAAGGTAGGCGCTGGCATTTTCCAGGCTATAGGTGATCAACCGCGACTCGCGCTTGTCGGCAGCCAATTGCCGGCCGAACTCGTCATCGAGATTGATGACCCGACATTTCAGATCATTCCAGGCAAACAGCCTGGCCTTGGCTTCACCGTAGGCCTGCATGGTGCCGTGGTAATCCAGGTGATCGCGGGACAGGTTGGTCAGCACCGCAACGTCGAACGCCAGCGCGGTGACACGCCCCTGATCCAGGCCATGGGAAGAGACTTCCATGGCGACCGCCTTGGCGCCAGCCTTCTTCAGGTCGGCCAGGGTCGCTTGTACGGCAATTGGGTTCGGCGTGGTGTGCAAGCCACTTTCCAGCGCGCCATGGAAGCCGCTGCCCAATGTCCCGACGATGCCGCAATGCTGGCCGAGCAGGTCCAGGGCCTGGGCCACCAGTTGGGTCACGCTGGTCTTGCCATTGGTGCCAGTCACGCCGACCAGGTTCAGGTGACGGCTCGGCTCGCCATAGAAACGTCCGGCGATATCCGACAGCTGCGCCGCCAGGCCCTTGACCGGAATCAGCGGCACGTCGGTGATCGGCAGCACGGTGGCACCGTCCACTTCATAGGCTACGGCCGCCGCGCCACGCTTCAGGGCATCGGCAATGTGGGCACGACCATCGAAACGGGCACCGGGCACCGCCAGGAACAGGTCCCCGGCCCGCACGTTACGGCTGTCCAGGGCCAGCTCGCGGATCAGCAGGTCGTGACCGGCATGGGCAAAAATCTTGTTCAGGCTCAGGGACATCAGCCACGCCCTCCTTCGGCTTTCAAGGGAATGACCGGTGCGGTATTGGCCTGCTGGGTCGGCGGCAGGTTGTCCGGGGTAATGTTCATCAGGCGCAGGGTGCCGGACATCACTTTGCTGAACACCGGCGCCGAAACCAGGCCACCGAAGTAGCCGGCCTTGCTCGGTTCGTCGATGACCACGACGATGGCGTAGCGCGGATCGCTCATCGGGCCGAAGCCGGCGAACAGCGAGCGGTAGGAGTTCTCGGCATAGCCTTTGGTGCCCACGGAGGTTTTGCGCGCAGTACCCGACTTGCCCGCCACGTGATAGGCCGGCACCTGGGCGCGATAAACGCCACGCGGCGCCTCGATCACTTGCTGCAACATGCCCTGCATGGTCTTGGCGACGTTCTCCGGGATCACCTGGGTAGCCTGTGGCGGCTTGTCGGTCTTGATCAGGGTCAGCGGTACGATGCGCCCGTTGTTGGCCAGCGCGGAAAACGCGTGGACGAGCTGGATCGCCGTCACGGAAACACCGTAGCCGTAGGACAACGTGGCCGTCTCGGCCTTGCGCCAGTCGCGATAGTTCGGCAGGTTGCCGACGCGCTCGCCAGGGAAGCCCAGGCCGGTGTCCTGGCCAAGACCGATTTTCTGGGCAAGGCGATAGATCGTTTCGCCGCCGATGTCAAAGGCGATCTTGCTCATGCCCACGTTACTGGAATTGATCAGGATCCCGGTCAGGTCGAGTACCGGGCCTTCGGTCTTGGACACGTCACGAATGGTGTACTTGCCGATCTGCAAGGTGCCTGGGTACACCTCGACGGTGTCGCTCGGCTTCCAGCGCCCGGTTTCCAGGGCGGCGGCCATGGACACGGCTTTCATGGTCGAACCCGGCTCGAACACGTCGATCATTGCGCGGTTGCGCATCATCGCCGGTTGCAGGTTGCGGCGGTTGTTGGGGTTGTAGGTCGGCTGGTTGACCATCGCCAGAATCTCACCGGACTTCACGTCCATGATCACCAGGCTGCCGGCCTTGGCGCCGTTCTCGACAATGGCGTTGCGCAGCTCGCGGTTGGCCAGGTATTGCAGGCGCAGGTCAATGGACAACGCCAAGGGCTTGCCGGCCTTGGCGTTCTTGGTGACCTGGACATCCTTGATCAGCCTGCCGCGCCGGTCCTTGATGACCTGACGCTTGCCGGCGACTCCGGCGAGCCACTCGTCATAGGCCAGTTCGACGCCTTCGCGACCCCGATCATCGATGTCGGTGAACCCGACCATGTGGGCCGTGACTTCGCCAGCCGGGTAAAAGCGCCGGAACTCTTCGATGCCGTAGACGCCCGGCACCTTCAGGTCGAGCACGCTCTGGCCCTGCTCCGGAGTCAGCCCGCGCACCAGATAGATGAATTCTTTATTGGCCTGGGACTCGAGGCGCTCGGCCAGGGCCTTGGGATCCTGGCCGAGGGCGGCGGCCAGTGCCGGCCATTTTTCCTTGGCCTGCTGCATTTCCTTGGCGTTGGCCCACAGGGTGGTCACCGGCGTACTCACGGCCAGCGGTTCACCATTACGGTCAGTGATCAGGCCACGGTGCGCCGGGATCGGGATGTGCCGCACGCTACGGGCATCGCCCTGGCCCTTGAGGAAGTCACGGTCGACGACCTGCAGGTCGATGATGCGCCAGGAAATCGCGGCCACCATGATCCCGAGCAAACCCAGGACCAGACGGAACCGCCACGGGAACAGTGCCCCTTCGAGCTTCATCATGGCGCCACCATCTGCACTTCGGCGGCGCCGGGAATGCGCATTTTCAGCTGTTCGGTGGCCAACACTTCGATGCGGCTATGGGCGGTCCAGGTGCTTTGCTCCAGGATCAACCGCCCCCACTCAGCCTGCGCCTTGTCGCGCACGCTCAACTCGTTATAAAGGGTGTTGAGCAACTGCCGGTTCCAGTGCGCGCTATAAGACACAGCGATGGCCGACACGAGCACGCCGATAAACAGCAGCAGCATGAAAAAGCTGCCGCCGGGCAATGGCTTGGCGAAGAGCTTGCTCACCGCAACTTCTCCGCAACACGCATGACGGCGCTACGGGCGCGCGGGTTGGCCTTGAGTTCGGCCTCGGAGGCGAACTGCGCTTTGCCATGGATCTTGATTTTCGGCACGAAGGCTTCGAAACGTACCGGCAGGTTGCGCGGCAGGTTATCGGCCTCGCCCTTGGTGAGTTTGCGCATGAACAGCTTGACGATACGGTCTTCCAGGGAATGGAAGCTGATCACCACCAGGCGACCGCCAACCTCCAACGCTTCGAGCGCTGCTTCGAGGCCAGCTTCGAGGTCACCCAGTTCATTATTGACGTGGATGCGCAAACCCTGGAAAGCACGAGTTGCCGGGTTCTTGCCCTTCTCCCATGCCGGGTTGGCGACTTTCAGCACCTCGGCCAAATCGCCGGTGCGCTCGAATGGCTTGATGTCGCGGCGCTCGACCACGGCGCGGGCCATGCGGCCGGAGAAACGTTCCTCGCCATACTCCTTGAAGACCCGGGCGATTTCTTCCACCGGCGCGGTATTGACGAATTCGGCAGCACTGATGCCGCGGGACGGGTCCATGCGCATGTCCAGCGGGCCGTCATTGAGAAAGCTGAAACCGCGCTCCGGGTCGTCCAGCTGCGGCGACGACACGCCCAGGTCCAGCAAAACGCCGTTGACCTTGCCCGCCAGGCCACGCCCGGCAATCTCCGAGCCCAGCTCGGCAAAGCTGCGCTGCACAACGACAAAGCGGCCGTCTTCGGCCGCCAGCGCTTGCCCGGTGGCAATCGCTTGAGGATCCTTGTCGAATCCCAACAGCCGTCCACCCGGACCGAGCTTGCTGAGGATCAACCGGCTGTGCCCGCCACGCCCGAACGTACCGTCCAGATAGCAGCCATCAGGACGTACGGCGAGAGCCTCGACGGCTTCGTCAAGCAGTACGGTGATGTGGTTAAAGCCGCTATCAATAGTCACAGGATCAAATCACGCAGTTCATCAGGCATGGCGCCCGGTTGTTGAATAGCAGCGAGGTCAGCGGCAGAAACCGCGTTCCAGGCATCTTCGTCCCACAGCTGGAACTTGTTCAGTTGGCCCACCAGCATGGCGCGCTTGTCGAGCTTGGCGTATTCGCGCAGGCGCGGCGGAACCAGGAAACGACCACTGCCATCGAGCTCCAGGTCGACGGCGTTACCGATCAGCAGGCGTTGCAGACGACGGTTTTCTTCACGCAAGGACGGCAGTGCGCGCAGTTTGGTTTCAATGATTTCCCACTCATCCAGAGGGTAAACGCACAAACATGGGTCAACGGCGTCGATCGTCACGATTAACTGGCCGGAACTTCGCGAAACGAGCTCGTCACGATACCGGCTCGGCATGGCGAGACGGCCCTTTGCATCGAGACTGATAGCGTTAGCTCCGCGAAACACGTCAGCGTTTCTCCAAAATTTAGCGTTTTACGCTCAAAAAACCCACTTCATGCCACTTTCCGCCACTTGCGCACACTATAGGAATGCGCCCACTGCACCGTCAAGGCGCGGATTGAAGGAAAAGCC
This sequence comes from Pseudomonas sp. RGM2987, assembly GCF_022952855.1. Taxonomy (GTDB): domain Bacteria; phylum Pseudomonadota; class Gammaproteobacteria; order Pseudomonadales; family Pseudomonadaceae; genus Aquipseudomonas. The sequence continues at coordinate 77,072 of NZ_JALJDX010000209.1, forward strand.
TTATAGATCGGAGATTTAGGAGCGTTTCAGGAGAGAGAACAGGAATCTGACGTAGGAAATTTCACCTCAACCCGAGAGAGCACAGGAGGCTGCGCGCACAAGTTAAAGTAATTTGTTAAGAGTAAGATTTTTTTGGTCTTAGGAACGGTGTCTGCCAGTGATTCCGGCAGGGAGGGGAAAAGGTGGAGAGTCGATCTGTAAGCCGGGTTCTGTCTTGAACAGTCATTCGTCTACGATGGCCATCACTGGACATCTTTAGCAACCTACCCGGTCCCAGCGCGGGCCACGCCTTGGGACCCTATTTGGTCTTGCTCCAAGTGGGGTTTACCTAGCCACGAACTGTTGCCAGCCGTGCGGTGCGCTCTTACCGCACCTTTTCACCCTTACCGGCGCCGAAACGCTTAGGCGGTTATTTTCTGTGGCACTTTCCGTAGGCTCACGCCTCCCAGGCATTACCTGGCACTTCGCCCTATGGAGCCCGGACTTTCCTCCCCCCCCTAATTTTCATAGAGGGCAGCGACTGTCCGATCGACTCTCCGCCGCGAAGGTTAACGGTAGAGCGCCTCAAGAACAAGCGATAAAAGCCTTGGGCCAGCCTGGCACCCTGCCTTCATTGACCCTTCTGCTTGTCCAGCGCGACCTGGTACAGCACATTCTTGCGCTCGCCAGTGATCTGCGCCGCCAGGGCGGCGGCACGCTTGAGAGGCATTTCTTCCAGCAGCAGGTTCAGGATGCGCATCGCTTCGCTGCTGACCGCCTCTTCGTTTTCCGGCGGCGTCCAGCCCGCCACCAGCACCACGCACTCGCCGCGCTGCTGGTTGCTGTCGTTCTCGACAAAGGCACGCAACTCGGCCAATGGCAGGCCCTTGAGGGTTTCAAAGGTCTTGGTCAACTCACGGGCCAGCAGCGCCGGACGCTCGGCACCGAATACCAGCTCCATGTCTTGCAAACACTCGAGGATACGGTGCGGTGCCTCATAAAAGATCAGCGTGCGCGGTTCTTCCTTTATAGCCTCCAGGCGTGCGCGCCGTCCGACAGCCTTGGCCGGCAGGAAACCTTCGAAGATGAAACGGTCCGACGGCAGGCCAGCCGCCGACAGCGCCGCGATCAGGGCGCATGCCCCCGGCACCGGCACCACGTTGATCCCGGCCGCCCGCGCCTGACGCACCAGATGATAGCCAGGGTCGGAAATCAGCGGCGTCCCCGCGTCGGAGATCAGCGCGACGTTATCGCCCGCCAGCAGTCGGGTGATAAAACGACTGCCCTCGTCCCGCTCATTATGTTCGTGGCAGGCCGCCAAGGGCGTGGAAATACCAAAATGTTGCAGCAAGCGCTGGGAATGGCGGGTGTCTTCGGCCGCAATAAGGGCAACCTCCTGCAGGATCTTCAGCGCCCGGGCACTGATATCGTCCAGGTTGCCGATGGGCGTCGCCACCACATAAAGCGAGCCGGCAGCGGAATTCAAAGCACCTGGAGCAGTCAAAACGCGCACCTCATGATGGGTAAAAACTGCCATTGTAGCGCGTAGCGGCCGCCGCGACTGTTCACCGCGCATGGCGTGGCGAGGGGATTTATCCCCGCTGGGCTGCGCAGCAGCCCCAAGAACTGCCAACTCGGTGTACCAGGCTAAATGGTGTCCGGCGTTTTTTGGGGCTGCTACGCAGCCCAACGGGGATAAATCCCCTCGCCACAGGGTTGGTGCCAGTACCTGAGTGGCAGCGTCTTTGTGCTACATCACAACATTTGAACCATCTAAATCGATCGATTCACGCCACTGACATCGCGCCCCGGCCAGTGCTTGGGTACAATTCGACGCTAATTTGATCTCGTATCAGGAACACTTACATGATCGCTTGCCTGCGGCTGCTCTCCGCCCTTTGCCTCGCTGCCCTCCTGGCGGCCTGCGCCAGTTCGCCTTCGTCCAGTCTTGGCGAACTTCCACGGACCCCGGATGCCAGTATCGAGCAGTTGCTCGAACAGGCCGCCCAAAGCAAAACCCCGGAAAAAGCCGCACTGCTGCGCCTCAGTGCCGCAGACCTGGCCTACCGCCAGGGCAATGCCGGCCAGTCCGCACAGATCCTGCAACAAGTGCCGATGGAACAACTCAAGCCCGGCCAGCAGATCTTCGCCAGCACGCTGTCGGCTGAACTGGCGATGACGCGCAACCAGCCCAAGGCCGCACTGGCCGCATTGAGGCATCCAAGCCTGCAACACCTGAGCGAAATGCCGGTGGAGCAGCAGGTCCGCACCGGCACCGTGCGTGCCCGCGCCCTGGAGGCCGAAGGCCAGACCCTGGCCGCCGCCAAGGAGCGCATCTTCATCGCACCGCTGCTCAAGGACGACGCCGCAGCGAAAAACCACGAAGCCATCTGGTCGCTGATCGCCTCGCTGCCCACCGACCAACTGCAACCAACTTCCAACGATGACCTTGGTGGCTGGCTGGGCCTGGCCCTGGCGGTGAAAACCGCCGGGACACTGGAACAGCAACAAGCGGCCATCGACCACTGGCGCGAACAGAATCCGAAGCACCCCGCCGCCCTGCAATTGCCGACGCCACTGGTCAAGCTCAAGGAGCTGGCGAGCCAGCCGCTGAACAAGATCGCCCTGCTCCTGCCGCAGAATGGCCAGCTGGCTTCCGTCGCCAAGGCCCTGCGTGATGGCTTCATGGCTGCGCACTACCAGGCCCAACAGGCCGGGCAGAAGCCGCCGAGCATCCAGCTCTATGACAGCTCCAGCCTGACCTCCATGGACGAGTTCTATCGCAAGGCCCAGGCCGACGGCGTGCAACTGGTAGTTGGTCCATTGGAGAAACCCTTGGTCAAGCAGATCAGCAGCCGCCCGCAACTGCCGATCACCACCCTCGCGCTGAACTACAGCGAAGGCGAACAAGGGCCGCCGCAACTGTTCCAGTTTGGCCTGGCTCCCGAGGATGAAGCCCGCGAAGTCGCTCGTCGCGCTCGCGCCGATGGCCTGCATCGCGCCGCCGTGATGGTGCCGAAGAGCGAATGGGGTGACCGCGTATTGAAAGCCTTCAGCCAGGACTGGCAAGGCAACGGCGGGACCATCATTGCGGTGGAGCGCGTCGACCAGCCGGTGCAACTGGCCCAGCAGATCGCCGACATGTTCCAACTGCGCCAGAGCGAAGGTCGCGCCAAAAGCCTGCAAAGCACCGTTGGCACCAACGTCGCTGCCCAGCCATCGCGTCGCCAGGACATCGAGTTCATTTTCCTGGCATCGACTCCGCAGCAGGCCCAGCAGATCAAGCCGACCCTGAACTTCCAGTACGCCGGTGACGTGCCGGTCTATGCAACCTCGCTGGTATTCAGCGCCAGTGGCGACCAGAACCAGTACAACGACATGAACGGTATCCGTTTCTGCGAAACCCCGTGGCTGCTCGACGCCAATGACCCGCTGCGCAAGCAGGTCGCAGCTCAATGGCCGCAAGCCGGCGGCACTTTGGGCCGGCTGTACGCGATGGGCGCGGACGCCTATCGCCTGGCACCGCGCCTGGGCCAGCTCAAGACCCTGCCGGACAGCCGTATCGAAGGCTTGACCGGCAGCCTGGCGGTGTCTGCGTCCCAGCGCGTACAGCGTCAATTGCCTTGGGCCGAGTTCGTCAACGGCCAGGTACAACGCCTGCCGGACACCCAGCGCTGATGCCCGAGCGATCGCGCCAACAAAGCGGACGGGATGCCGAGGGCCTGGCCCTCGCGCATCTCCAGCAGCAAGGCCTGCGGCTGGTGGCGCAGAACTGGTTGTGCAAACGCGGCGAGCTTGATCTGGTCATGCTTGATGGCGATACAGTAGTATTCGTTGAAGTCCGCTACAGAAAAAACACCCAGTGGGGTGGTGCGCTCGACAGCATCGACGCGCGCAAACGCCAGAAGCTTATCTTCGCCGCGCAGTATTTCCTGCAACGCGAATCCCGCTGGGCCGATCACCCCTGCCGTTTCGACGTGGTTGCCATCGACAGCAATGCCGATCAGTTGAACTGGTTGCAGAATGCCTTCGACAGTTGAACGCCCACGTTCATGACGAACCGAACCGGACACCTTTACCCAATTTTTGCTCTTTGCTTTGCGCGCCGCACACGCTTGTGCCGATAAGTCGCGCTACTTAAGGTCACACAGATGGACATGCAATCGCGAATTCGCCAGCTCTTCCAGGCCAGTATCGATACCAAGCAACAGGCGATGGACGTACTTGCACCGCACATCGAGCAAGCCAGCCAAGTGATGGTCAATGCCCTGCTCAACGAGGGCAAGATGCTTTCTTGCGGTAACGGCGGCTCGGCCGGCGATGCCCAGCACTTCTCCTCGGAACTGCTCAACCGCTTCGAGCGCGAACGCCCGAGCCTGCCGGCGATTGCGCTGACCACCGACAGCTCGACGATCACCTCGATCGCCAACGACTACAGCTACAACGAAGTCTTCTCCAAACAGATCCGCGCCTTGGGCCAACCCGGCGATGTGCTGTTGGCGATCTCTACCAGCGGCAACTCGGCCAATATTATTCAAGCGATCCAGGCCGCACATGATCGCGAAATGATTGTCGTAGCATTGACCGGTCGTGACGGCGGCGGCATGGCTTCACTGCTGCTGCCCGAAGATGTCGAGATTCGCGTACCGGCCACTGTTACCGCACGTATCCAGGAAGTCCACCTGCTGGCGATCCATTGCCTTTGCGACTTGATCGACAGCCAACTGTTCGGGAGTGAAGAATGACCCCTAATCGCCTCGGCCTTCTGGCCTTGACCCTGTGCCTTGGCATCAGCGGCTGCACCTCGGTGGTTAACGCCAGCCGGGAAGCGCCGATCGAAGATGACCGCGGCACCCGCACCTTCGGTAGCAAGATCGATGATTCCTTGATCGAAACCAAGGCCGGCGTGAACATCGCCAAGGCCGACCCGGACCTGGACAACAACTCGCACATCGTCGTCACCAGTTTCAACGGTGTCGTGCTGCTGGCCGGCCAGACCCCACGCGCCGACCTCAAGGCCAAGGCCGAACAGGCCGCCAGCGCCGTACAACGGGTCAAGACGGTGCATAACGAATTGCAGGTGCTGCAACCCTCCTCGCTGCTGGCGCGCCAGAACGATGCCTGGCTGACCACCAAGATCAAGACGCAGATGCTGACCGATGCCAGCATTCCTGGCTCGCGGATCAAGGTTGTGACGGAGAATGGCATTGTTTATCTGCTGGGGTTGCTGACCAAGAAGGAAGCCGCGCAGGCGACCAACCTGGTGCAGGGGGTTTCCGGGGTGCAGAAGATCGTCAAGTTGTTTGAGTACATTGACTGAGGGTAGTGGCGGTTCTTGATGCTGCGCTTGGCTTGGCTTGGCTGGAAAAACGGTGCTTCTTCATATTGGGGGAGCGCCGTTTTTTTGATTGGTTGGTGTGTATATCCGTTTCTGCGGTAACAGCTGCTTAGGGTTCCGCCCTGACGGCGGCTCACTTTTTTTCAAACGCCAAAAAAAGTAAGCAAAAAAGGCTTCGCCCCACCACTGGGCACCTCGCCAAGGCTCGGCGTTCCCTCACTCCGGCATTGCTCCGTGGGCCCGCCGCGATGGGCCATCCATGGCCCTGCGCGGCTAACCCGGCATCCATGCCGGGTTGCCCACTACGCAATGCCTGCGTTCGGCCCTTGTGGTTGATGGGGCGCCCAAGATCAAAAGCAAAAGCCAGAGCAAAAGCGAGGCGGCCTGACGGCCGGCCTGTTTCTACGACTGCACCTCAATCCAACTGTGGGAGCGAGCCTGCTCGCGATTGCGGTGCCCCAGTCAACATCAATGCTGCTGACCCGACGCCATCGCGAGCAGGCTCGCTCCCACAGGGAATCTGAGGTGGGTGCAAGGTGTGTATGTACTGAAAATCTCATGTGGGAGCGGGCTTGCCCGCGAAGGCGGCCTCACAGCCGACCTATCTCTCCCGGCTGTACTCCGATCCATTGTGGGAGCGAGCCTGCTCGCGATTACGGTGTGTCAGTCAACATCAATGCTGCTGACCTGACGCTATCGCGAACAGGCTCGCTTGTATGGTAGGACTTGAAGGGAGGAGGAGGGACAAGGCTCGATTCTGACTGTTAGCAGCAGTACAGACCGTGGGAGATTTCGCCCCTCCTCCTTTCACCCAAGCGCCGATAAAGAAT
>NZ_JALJDX010000073.1 GCF_022952855.1 Pseudomonas sp. RGM2987
GACAGATGTTGGCTGACACACCGCCTTCGCGAGCAAGCCCGCTCCCACAGGGTGTGGGGTGTTTTCAGTCCTTGGGTATCAACGCCCCCGGCACCTGAATCACCCGGCTCGCCAGCAAATGCCCCGCCTCGGCCGCCTCGGTCGGGCTACCACCGAGTAAGCGACTCGCCAGGTACGCAGCGCTGAATGAATCCCCCGCCGCCGTGGTGTCCACCACGCATTCGACCCGCAGGGCGGGCACTTCGTAAGACTGACCATCGCAGCGGATCAAACAGGCCTCGGCGCCGCGCTTGAGCACCACCTCGGGCGTGCCGAAGCGCTCATAGGCGGCGAACACCGCCTCTGTGTCGGCATGCCCGAACAACGCCTGCTCGTCGTCCACCGTCAACAGCGCCAGTTCCACGTATGGCAGGACGCTGCCATACGCCGCGCGGGCCGCCTCGACTGACGCCCAGAGCCTGGGCCGATAGTTGTTGTCGAACACCACCTGCGCCCCGCGGCGCCGCGCTTCGACCAGGGTTTCGATGAGCCTGTTACGTCCTTGTTCGCCGAGCACCGCCAGGGTAATGCCGCTGAAATACAGCACGTCGTAATCCACCAGCGCCGCCAGGATCGGCGCGGCAGCCGGCATGGTAAAACAATCGCGTACCGCCGCCTCGTTGCGCCAGTACAAGAAGCGTCGCTCCCCGGCTGCGTCGGTCTGGATGCAGTACAAACCCGGCAAGCGCCCGGGCAAGCGCTGGACCCGATCCAGGCCGATGTTTTCCTCGGCCCAGCCGTGGCACATGGCGTCGCTGAAACTGTCATCGCCCAGGGCGGTAACGTAATCCACCGCGCCCCTGTCGCCCAAGGCGCGGGCCAGGTACACCGCCGTGTTCAGGGTATCGCCTCCGAAGCTTTGTTGCAGGCCGCCGTCGGCGCGTTGTTGCAGTTCGATCATGCACTCGCCGATCAGGGCGATGCGGTGTTTTGGTTTGCTCATGGGGGTGTCCTGATAGCTTCGTGGTGGTTTGCAGGACGCCTTCGCGAGCAAGCCCGCTCCCACATTTGGGCAGTTGCGAACACAAGATCCGTCCGCTAAAGATCCCCTGTGGGAGCGAGCCTGCTCGCGATAGCCGCGACTCGGTCTCAAGCCCTAGAAACAAGTCTCCATACTCTCAACCACCCGCAACCCCTCATCCACCAGGCACCCCACCCGCCACTTGTCAAAGGTCAGGCACGGATGGGAAGTCCCAAACGCAATGACATCGCCGACGCGCAGCTCAACCCCCGGCGCCACGCTCATGAACGCATGCTGGTCCATCACCGCCGTCACCTTGCAGCCGCTCACGTCATCCCCCGCCGCCGCATCGGCACCGGCCTTGTAGCGCTTGAGCGGAACCGGCAGCCCGGCGTCGTAGGCCACGTCGCGCTTGCCCAGGGCAATCACCGCGAAGCCCGGCTCCGGCAGCGATTGCACATGGGCCCAGACTTCCAGGGCCGGGCGCAAACCTTCGTGCAGGTCGCTGCGGCGTTCCAGCACACAACACTGGGCTTCTTTGTAGATGCCATGGTCGTGAGCCACATAACTGCCGGGGCGCAGCACACTGAGGAAACGCCCCTGGGCGTTCTGGGTCTCGAAGGACTCGGCGATCAGGTCGTACCAGGCCGAACCCGAGGCGGTGATGATCGGCTTGTCGATGGCAAACGCACCGCTGTCCTGCAACTGCACCGCCAGGCGCACCAGGGACGCGGCGAACCCGCGGATGCCGCTGACGGCGTGGTCACCGTGGATCACCCCTTCATAGCCTTCGATACCGGTCAGCGCCAGCGCCGGCTGTGCGCCGATCGCCTCGGCCAGCGCCAGCACCTCGGCCTCGGTCCGGCAACCACAACGGCCACCCACCACACCGTATTCGATCATCACATTGAGCTTCAGACCGCGAGCGGCAAAGAACGCCCCCAGGTCGGCCACGTTGTCGGGGTGATCGACCATGCAATGGAATTCGAACGTCGGGTCGACCAGCAGATCGGCGACCAGCGCCATGTTTGGCCCGCCGACCAATTGGTTGGCCATCAGCACCCGGCGCACGCCATGGGCGTAGGCGGCACGGGTCTGCACCGCAGTGGCAAGGGTCAGGCCCCAGGCGCCGGCCTCGAGCTGGCGGCGAAACAGCGTCGGGGTCATGCTGGTCTTGCCGTGGGGCGCCAGTTCGGCGCCGCTGTCGCTGACGAACTTTTGCATCCAGCGAATGTTGTGCTCCAGCGCCTCGCGGTGCAGCACCAGCGCCGGCAGGCTGACATCGCGCAACAGATGAGCACCGACGCTGGCGGCGCCCTTTTCCACCTTGGCGTTATGAATGGCAGAAGACATGTTCGAACTCCTCACGCACGGCCGCGAACAGCCGTGGTTATCTAATCATTGATGCGCCGGGCCAGGTTGTTGGCGCTTTCGATCAGCACCCGGCGATAGTCGGCGTAGTTGTTTTTGGCGTCGGCCCGGGGGGCGACGATGCACAGGGTCGCGATGGCGACGCCATTGGGGTCTTTGACCGGCGCGGCGAAACAGTGGGTGAAGGTGTCGGCCACGCTGTCGAACGAGAAGAATCCATCGAGACCGGCCTGGCGGATTTCCTTGAGAAACCGCTCCAGGGGCAGGCGTTCGCCGTCCGGCAGGATGAAGTCGTCAGGGTCGATCAGGTCGACGATCTGCTGGTCGCTCAAATGCGCCAGCAGCAGGCGACCGGAGGCGGTCCAGGGGATGGGGGCGTTTTCACCGATGTCCGAAGAAATGCGGAAATGCCGCTCGCCCTCTTTCATCAAGGCCACTGTGTACTTGCGCCCGTTGAGCAGGCACATCTGGGCGGTTTCGTGGGTCTGGCTGACGATCTCCTGCAGGGCATGGTCGGCCTCGCGGCTCAGGTCGAAATGCCGCAGGTGCGCCTGCCCGAGGAAATACAACTGGCGCCCCAGGTAGACGTGGCCATCCTTGCCCACGGGTTCAAGGATGCGCCGCTCCAGCAGCGAGGCCACCAGTTCATAGACCGTGGATTTGGGGCTACCGATGCCACTGGCGATGTCGTTCGGGCGCAGCGGCTGGCCGATCTCCTTGAGGAAATCGAGGATATCGAACGCCCGATCCAATCCTCGGGCCCGGCGTTTGATGGTGTCTTCGGTCATGACTTCAATTCCTGGTAATGCCACTTAAGGTGCCTGTAATTCATTGTGGCAAGGGAGCTTGCTCCCGCTCGACTGCGCAGCAGTCGTCTGTCGCTATTCAGGGCCTGCGTCGCAGGCCAGCGGGAGCAAGCTCCCTCGCCACAGAAATGTGCTCACCACGATGAATCAAACCGGTCCCGAGTGGCAATGCTGCACCTGGCTTCAGCCTTTCTTTTTGTAGGCAATGCAATCGATCTCAACCTTGCAATCGACCATCATGCTCGCCTGCACACAGGCCCGGGCCGGGGCGTGTTCGGGGCTGAAGTATTCGCCGAACACCTTGTTGAAGCTCCAGAAATCCCGCGGGTCGTCCAGCCACACGCCGCAGCGCACCACGTCCTCCAGGCCATAACCGGCTTCCTCGAGAATGGCGATCAGGTTCTTCATGGTCTGGTGCGTCTGCTCGACGATCCCGCCGACAATGATCTCGCCGTTCACCGCCGGCACCTGGCCGGACACGTGCAGCCAGCCATCGGCCTCGACGGCACGGGCAAAGGGCCGTGCCTGGCCGCCGCCCGCGGTGCTGCCGGTGCCGTAGCGTGTAATGCTCATGGGTGGTTCTCCTTGTTCAATGGATTAGAAACGAGTGTTCTTGAGAAACTCCGCCAGACGCGGAGATTGCGGGCGCTCGAACAGTTCTTTCGGCGAGCCCTGCTCTTCGATGCGGCCCTGGTTCATGAACACGATCTTGTCCGACACCTCGAAGGCAAAGCGCATCTCATGAGTGACCAGCAGCATGGTCATGCCATCCTCGGCCAGGCCCTTGATGACGTTCAGCACTTCGCCGACCAATTCCGGGTCCAGGGCCGAGGTGACTTCGTCGAACAGCATCAGGCTGGGGTTCATTGCAATGGCGCGGGCAATCGCCACGCGCTGTTGCTGGCCGCCGGACAACTGACCGGGAAAATGATCGCGGCGTTCCAGCAGCCCGACCCGCTCCAGCCACTTCTCGGCCAGGGCCACCGCTTCGTCCTTGTGCAGTTTTTTCACCTTGAGCAGACCCAGGGTGACGTTCTGCAACGCGGTCAAATGGGGGAACAGGTTGAATTGCTGGAAGGCCATGCCGGTCATGGCCCGGTGCCGGGCGATGACTTTCTCGGGATGGCGTACACGCTTGCCGCCAACGTCGTCATAGCCGATGGACTCGCCATCGAGCACGATCTGGCCGCCCTGGAATTCCTCCAGCATGTTCACGCAGCGCAACAGCGTGGTCTTGCCCGAGCCACTGGAACCGATCAGCGTGACCACGTTGCCGCGCTGCATGCTCAGGTCCACGCCCTTGAGCACTTCCAGCGGGCCGTATTGTTTGCACAGGCCGCGAATGTCCAGCAGCGGTTGCGCGTTCGAAAGGTTGGAAACTTCACTCATGGCAAGGCCACCCGCTTTTCAATGTGCCGCCCGAGCAACTCGATGGCGTAATTGATGATGAAAAAGAGAAAACCGGCGAACAGGTAGAACTCCAGGGTCATGAAGGTCCGGGCGATGATTTGCTGGGTACTGAGCAGCAGTTCGGCGACGCCGATCACCGACAGCAGGGTCGACGCCTTGACGATCTCGGTGGAGGAATTGACCCAGGTCGGCAGGATCTGCCGCAACGCCTGGGGCAACAGCACATTAGCCAACGCCTGGAAAAACGTCAGGCCGATGGCCTGGCTCGCTTCCATCTGCCCACGCGGCAGCGCCTGCAAGGCACCGCGCACGATCTCGGCCACGTGGGAGCCGCAAAACAGCGTCAGGCCCAGGACCCCGGCCTGGAACGCGCTGATCTGCCAGCCCAGGGCCGGTGCCATGTAGAAGCAGGCCAGCACCAGCACGAACACCGGTGTGCCGCGAATCAGGTCGACGTAGAAGCGAAACGGCGCGCGCATCCAGGTCCGGCCGTAAGTCAGCACCAAGCCTGCAAAGAGGCCGATCAGGGTGCCGAGCAAAATCGCCAGCAGCGAACACTGCACGCTGGTCAGGAAGCCCGCCCACAGAGTGTCCCGGGCGACCCACAACTCATGCAACCAACTGGGGGATTCGTACATGGAACGCTCCTAACGGCGGATCGCCAGGCGTTGCTCGAAATACCGCAACACCATGGCAATGAGGTAACAGGCCGCGACATACAGGGCCGTGGTCACCAGCCAGGTTTCGATCACCCGGTAGCTCTCCACGTTGATCTTGCGGGCGTAATAGGTCAGCTCCGGCACCGCAATCGCGGCCGCCAGGGAGGTGTCCTTGAACAGCGAAATGAAGTTGTTCGACAAGGCCGGCAGCACGTTGCGCAACATCACCGGCACCGTGACATACGCCTTCACCTGCCACTCGCCCAGGCCAATGGCGAGCCCCGCTTCGCGCTGCCCTTTGTGAATGCTCATCAACCCACCCCGGAACACTTCGGTCAGGTAGGCCCCGGCATAGAGCGACAGGGTGATGACGAACGATGGCAGCTTGTCCAGGCGAATACCCAGGCTGGGCAAGGCGAAGTAGATCAACAGGATCAACACCAGGATCGGCGTATTGCGGATCACCGTGACATACACCGATGCCAGCACCCGCAAGACGCGATGCTTGCTGAGCAGCGCGAAGGCCATCGCCAGGCCGATCACGCAACCGATGGCGATCGACACCAGCGCCAGGGACAGCCCCAGGCCGAGCCCCGCCAGCAGCGTGTCGAAATCGCGCCAGACGGCGGCAAAGTTCAACTGATAATTCATGGTTCGCAGTACCTGCGCCGGAGCGCCCTGAAACGGCGCTCCGGGCTCACGGGGTCATTTGAATTCGACAGGGAAACCGATGGCCGGCGACGGCAATTCGACGCCGAACCATTGCTTGAACGACGCGGCGTAGGTGGGGAATTCCACGCCAGTCATGGCCTCATGCAAGGTGGTGTTGACGAAGTTCAGCCAGTCCTGGTCGCCGCGCTTGACCGCGCAGGCGTAGGTTTGCGGGCTCCAGGCGTAGGCCGGGCTGCGATAGCGCCCGGGGTTCTGCACCATCAGATACTTGACCGAAGACTGGTCGGTGGCAGCGGCATCGGCGCGGCCGGAGTTCACTGCCTGGTACATCAAATCGACGCTGTCGTACTGGTCGACCTTGGCCTTGGGCAGTGCCTGGTGCACCAGCTCCTCGGCGTAGACGTTCTGCAAGACCGCCACGGTGACGCTATCACCGGCCGCCTTCAGGTCTTCGATTTCCTTGTACTTGCTGTTGGCCGGCAGCAACAGGCCAACCCCTTCACGGTAATACGGCAAGGTGAACGCCACCTGCTGCGCGCGGCTGGCGGTGACAGTGATGAACTGGCAGCTCATGTCGACCTTGTCGGTCAGCAGGTTGGGAATCCGCGCATCGGAAGACTGCACCACGAATTCGACTTTCTCCGGGTCGTTGAACAACCCCTTGGCGACCATCCGGGCAATGTCGATATCAAAGCCCTGCAACTTGCCATCCGCTCCCTGGAAGTGCCACGGCGCATTGGTACTGCCCGTGCCCACAATCAATTTCCCGCGTTGCAGCACGCTGTCCAGCTTGCTGTCGGCCGCCTGAGCGACACCAACCGCAGCCATCGTGGCCGCGAAGAGAAAAACACACGCTTTGAACAAGGAAGGTCGGCGTTGCATGGCAAGCACTCCAGGATGGGTTTATTCCGCTATACCGGAACATGGTATGTAACAACGGAATAGACAGCAGAAAGTGTGCCACAGGCTGGATGAGCATGGGTGGGAAAAAAGGAATGTGAATGGAATCAGCAGGATGGGGAAATCAGCTGTGGGGGAAAGGCTTGGATGGTTTCCGGCGTTTGCTACCGTTGGCTACGACAGGCGAGTAAAAGGGCCCCAAACCAGTGCCGCACCGTGCTCTCGGTGGGAGCGGGCTTGCTCGCGAAAGCGTCCGACCAGGCGCCTCTAATTCCGGCTCATCACGCCTGGTCAATATGCCGATACTCAGCACCTAACCCCAGCGCCAACTGCCGGCCCC
>NZ_JALJDX010000072.1 GCF_022952855.1 Pseudomonas sp. RGM2987
GATCAGCAAACATTGATTTGACTGACCGCCTTCGCGAGCAAGCCCGCTCCCACATTTGTTTTGTGCAAGATTCGGATTGACACCCAATCATATGATGATTAGCGTGGGCCACCATAAGAACAGCCCACGGGGTTTCCATGTCCAGCAGTTTTCACGCATCGACTGTCGATTGGCTGGGTGGCTGGATAGCCGCCGGCCAGGTCAAGCCTGGGCAGGCCATCAAGGTTGAAGCGGACCTGGGTGAGCAACTGGGCGTCAGTCGCACGGTGATTCGCGAGGCCATCAAGACCCTGGTGGCCAAGGGCATGCTGGAAGTCGGGCCGAAAGTCGGCACCCGGGTCCTGCCGGTGCGGCGCTGGAACCTGTTCGACCCGCAAGTGGTGGGGTGGCTGTCACGCAGTGGCCTGCCGGAAAACTTCGTCGACGACTTGTTGGACCTGCGCCGCACCATCGAGCCGATGGCGGTGCGCTGGGCTTGCGAACGGGCCACCAGCGAGCAGGTGCAGGCGATCCGCCTGGCCTACCATGCGCTGGAGAGGGCAGTGGACAGCGGCGCCGATTACAACCGCGCCGATCAGTTCTTCCACGAGTGCATCCTCGCCGCGAGCCATAATCAATTCATCGAACAAATGGTCCCGGCCTTGGGCGCGCTGCTGGCGGTGTCGTTTGAGGTGTCGGCAGCCGACCCGGATGAACTGCGCCGCACCTTGCCCATCCATAAGGATATCGCCGAAGCCATCGCCGGCCGCGATGCGGCGCGGGGTGTCTGGGCCTGCATGACGCTGATCGATAACGCCGACCTGGCGATCAAACGTTTTTACCCCAATGTCATGGCCAGTCGAACCGACACCGCCAGGCACACCGGGAATGGGAGATTTCAATGAAGTGGACGGCTGTGACGGAGCACCGGGCGAAACTGGGGGAGGGCCCGTTCTGGGATGAACCGACCCAGGCGCTGTACTGGGTCGATATCGCCGGCAAGCAGGCGCTGCGGCTGATCGGCGCCAATGTGCAGATCTGGCAGATGCCCGAGCATGTGTCGGCCTTTATACCCACGCAAAGTGGCGATGCGTTGGTCACCTTGAGCAGCGGCGTCTATCGGCTGGACCTGGATTCTCCGGGCCTGGAGCCAGGGCTGACGCTGTTGTGCATGGCCGATCCCCAGCCCGGCAACCGCCCCAACGAAGCTCGCTGCGATGCCTTGGGCCAACTCTGGCTCGGCACCATGCAGAACAATATTGGTGAAAACGGTGAAGACCTGCCTATCGAGCAGCGCTCCGGCGGACTGTTTCGCGTCGGCGTTGATGGTCGGGTGATGCCGCTTCTGCGCGGATTGGGCATCCCGAACACCTTGTTGTGGAGCCCTGACGGCACCACGGTGTACTTCGGCGACAGCCTCGATGGCACGTTGTACCGGCACTTTATCTACCCCGAGGGCAACCTGGCGCCTGCCGAGGTCTGGTTCGGCCCGCATTCCCGTGGCGGGCCGGACGGCTCGGCGATGGATGCCCGGGGCTATATCTGGAACGCTCGTTGGGATGGCAGTTGCCTGCTGCGGCTGCACCCGGATGGGCATGTCGACCGGGTGATCGAACTACCGGTCAGTCGCCCCACCAGCTGCGTGTTCGGCGGGCCGGATCTCAAGACGTTGTACATCACCAGCGCGGCGAGCCCATTGGGTCATCCGCTGGACGGTGCGCTGCTGTCGATGCGGGTCGATGTGCCGGGCGTGGCGTGCACGCGGTTTGCTGGTTAAATCCCAGAATATGGGATGTAAATATATATATTGAGATTATCTGGCGGCCGGGTTTATAGTCGGCTCCATCAGCAATACGCACTCACACTAAAAAAACAAAACAGGTGAAGTGATGCAACGATCTTCCTCCGTACGCCCCGGCGGTGTACGTGAACCAGTGTTTTTTCAGCAAGCGTCGAGCCGGTCTTCCCTGGATGCCCGGCTTTTGTCGTGCCTGGGCGCGGGAGTCTCGGTCCATGGCTGAGCCACTGTCCCTGCCGCCAGTGCCGGAACCACCCAAGGGCGAGCGCCTGAAAAACAAGGTCGTGCTGCTGACCGGAGCCGCGCAAGGTATTGGCGAGGCGATTGTCGCGGCGTTCGCTTCGCAACAGGCGCGACTGGTGATCAGTGACATCCAGGCTGACAAAGTCGAGCAAGTGGCCGCCCACTGGCGCGAGCGTGGGGCGGACGTGCAGGCGCTGAAGGCCGATGTGTCGAAGCAACGAGACCTGGACGCCATGGCCCGGCGTGCCGTCGAGTTGCACGGGCGCATCGACGTGTTGGTCAACTGCGCCGGGGTCAACGTCTTCCGCGATCCGCTGCAAATGACCGAAGAAGACTGGCGCCGCTGCTTCGCCATCGACCTGGACGGCGCCTGGTACGGTTGCAAGGCGGTATTGCCGCAGATGATCGAGCAGGGCGCGGGCAGTATCATCAATATCGCGTCCACGCATTCGTCCCACATCATTCCCGGCTGTTTCCCCTACCCGGTAGCCAAGCATGGCTTGCTCGGCCTGACGCGCGCCTTGGGCATCGAATACGCAGCCAAAGGGGTTCGCGTCAACGCCATCGCACCGGGCTATATCGAGACCCAGCTGAACGTCGACTATTGGAACGGCTTTGCCGATCCCCATGCCGAACGCCAGAGAGCGCTGGACCTGCACCCGCCACGGCGAATCGGCCAGCCGATCGAAGTGGCAATGACGGCCGTGTTCCTGGCCAGTGATGAAGCACCGTTTATCAACGCCTCATGCATCACCATCGATGGTGGACGTTCGGTCATGTATCACGACTGAATATTCCTGGGTGGCAGTCGGAAACTTCGCCTGTCATCCAATCATCATACGATATGACTATTCAGGCCTATGCTGTGTAGCAACTTGATGTACCGCCCAGCCTGCGCAGGTCCACCGATGGTGGAGCAGACCCCTGGACGTTTTGGCTTTCAATAAAAAAAACAAGGAGTCAACTATGAAGCATCCTCGTGGGATCCGTTCCCTGTGTCGCGCCGCCCTGGCGGTAACCGCGGTCAGCCTGAGCTGCAACTTGCTGGCGGCTGAAGAAGTGAAAATCGGCTTCCTGGTCAAACAGGCCGAGGAGCCCTGGTTCCAGACCGAATGGGCGTTCGCCGAAAAGGCGGGCAAGGACAAGGGCTTCAAGGTGATCAAGATCGCCGTGCCCGATGGTGAGAAAACCCTCTCGGCCATCGACAGCCTCGCCGCCAACGGCGCCAAGGGCTTTGTGATCTGCCCGCCGGACGTGTCGCTCGGTCCGGCCATCATGGCCAAGGCCAAACTCAATGACTTGAAAGTCATCGCCGTCGACGACCGTTTCGTCGACGCCAGTGGCAAGTTCATGGAGGACGTCCCGTACCTGGGCATGGCCGCGTTCGAAGTGGGCCAGAAGCAGGGCGCCGCCATGGCCGCTGAAGCGAAAAAACGCGGTTGGGACTGGAAGGAAACCTACGCGGTGATCAACACCTTCAACGAGCTGGACACCGGCAAGAAGCGCACCGACGGTTCGGTCGATGCCCTGAAAAAAGCCGGCTTCCCGGAAGACCACATTCTCTACTCGGCGCTCAAGACCCTCGACGTACCGGGCAGCATGGATTCCACCAACTCTGCGTTGGTAAAACTGCCCAGCGGTGCGAAGAACCTGATCATCGGCGGCATGAACGACAACACTGTGCTGGGCGGCGTGCGCGCCACCGAAAGCGCTGGCTTCAAGGCGGCTAATGTGATCGGTATCGGCATCAACGGCACCGACGCCATCGGCGAGTTGAAGAAACCTGACAGCGGCTTCTTCGGTTCGATGCTGCCTAGTCCGCACATCGAAGGCTACAAGACTGCCGAGATGATGTACGAGTGGGTCACCACCGGTAAGGAGCCACCCAAGTACACCGCTATGGACGAGGTCACGCTGATCACCCGGGAAAACTTCAAGCAGGAACTGGAAAAGATCGGTCTGTGGAATTGACGGCTGATTGATTCAAAGCGGCCTTGGCAACAGGGCCGCTTGATCTCTGTAAGTTCGAGGTGGTTATGCAAGCGCAAACAGCGACACAGCAACACAGCATCGGCGGCAGCCTGCGGTTCAATGGGATCGGCAAGACCTTTCCCGGCGTGCAGGCGCTGGCCAATATCAGTTTCGTTGCGCATCCGGGGCAGGTCCATGCCCTGATGGGCGAGAACGGCGCGGGCAAGTCCACGTTGTTGAAGATCCTCGGCGGTGCCTACATCCCGAGCAGCGGCGAGCTGCAGATCGGCGAGCAGACGATGGCCTTCAAATCCACCGCCGACAGCATTGCCAGCGGTGTGGCGGTGATCCACCAGGAGCTGCACCTGGTGCCGGAAATGACCGTCGCCGAAAACCTGTTCCTTGGCCATTTGCCGGCGCGTTTCGGCCTGGTCAATCGCGGGCTGCTGCGCCAGCAGGCGTTGAAGCTGCTCAAAGGCCTGGCTGACGAGATCGACCCCCAGGAAAAAGTCGGGCGCCTGTCCCTCGGCCAGCGCCAACTGGTGGAAATCGCCAAGGCGCTGTCCCGTGGCGCTCATGTCATTGCCTTTGACGAGCCTACGAGTAGCCTTTCAGCGCGGGAAATCGACCGTCTGATGGCGATCATCGCCCGCCTGCGGGACGAGGGCAAAGTGGTGCTCTACGTCAGCCACCGCATGGAAGAGGTGTTCCGGATCTGCAACGCGGTGACGGTGTTCAAGGACGGCCGCTACGTGCGCACCTTCGAGAACATGAGCGAGCTGACCCACGACCAACTGGTGACCTGCATGGTCGGTCGCGACATCCAGGACATCTACGACTACCGTGCTCGTGAGCGCGGTGAAGTGGCGCTGCAAGTCGAGCACCTGCTCGGCCCGGGCCTGCGCGAGCCGGTGAGTTTCCAGGTGCACAAGGGGGAAATCCTTGGCTTGTTCGGGCTGGTGGGGGCCGGTCGGACCGAGCTGCTGCGCTTGCTCAGCGGCCTGGAGCGCCAGACGGAAGGGCGGCTGGTGCTGCACGGAAAAGAACTGAAGCTACGCTCACCCCGCGATGCCATCGGCGCCGGCGTGCTGCTCTGCCCGGAAGACCGTAAGAAAGAAGGCATCATGCCGCTGGCGAGTGTAGGCGAGAACATCAACATCAGTGCCCGCAGCAGCCACTCCACACTGGGTTGCCTGTTGCGCGGCGAGTGGGAGCGGGGCAACGCCGAGAAACAGATCAAGGCGCTGAAAGTGAAGACCCCGACGGCGGGGCAGAAAATCATGTACCTGTCCGGCGGCAACCAGCAGAAGGCGATCCTCGGTCGCTGGCTGTCGATGCCGATGAAGGTCCTGCTGCTGGACGAGCCGACCCGCGGCATCGACATCGGCGCCAAGGCCGAGATCTACCAGATTATCCACAACCTGGCGGCGGACGGCATCGCGGTGATCGTGGTGTCCAGCGACCTGATGGAAGTAATGGGCATTTCCGACCGAATCCTGGTGCTCTGCGAAGGGGCCATGCGCGGCGAGCTGCCGCGTGACCAGGCCAATGAATCCAACCTGCTGCAACTGGCGCTGCCACGCCAACGCGTTGCCGACGCGGCGAACTGAGAGGTAATCATGACCATTCAAAACAATGCACTGCCAACGGCACGCAAACCCCTGGATATGCGTCGTTTCCTCGACGAATGGGCCATGTTGCTGGCGGCCATCGGGGTCTTCGTGCTGTGCACGCTGATGATCGATAACTTCCTGTCGCCGCTGAATATGCGCGGCCTGGGCCTGGCGATTTCCACCACCGGCATTGCGGCTTGCACCATGTTGTATTGCCTGGCTTCCGGGCACTTCGACCTGTCGGTCGGCTCGGTGATCGCCTGCGCCGGCGTGGTCGCTGCGGTGGTGATGCGCGACACCAACAGCGTGTTCCTCGGCATCAGCGCGGCGCTGGTGATGGGGCTGATCGTCGGCCTGATCAACGGCATCGTCATCGCCAAGCTGCGGGTCAATGCGCTGATCACCACGCTGGCGACGATGCAGATCGTCCGCGGCCTGGCCTACATCTTTGCCAACGGCAAAGCGGTGGGTGTGTCCCAGGAGTCATTCTTCGTCTACGGCAACGGCCAGCTGTTCGGCGTGCCGGTGCCGATCCTGATCACCATCGTCTGCTTCCTGTTCTTCGGCTGGCTGCTGAACTACACCACCTACGGGCGCAACACCATGGCCATCGGTGGCAACCAGGAAGCGGCGCTGTTGGCCGGGGTGAACGTTGATCGCACCAAGATCATCATCTTCGCGGTGCACGGTGTGATCGGCGCCTTGGCCGGGGTGATCCTGGCTTCGCGCATGACCTCGGGCCAACCCATGATCGGCCAAGGGTTTGAACTGACCGTGATCTCGGCTTGCGTTTTGGGCGGGGTTTCGTTGAGTGGTGGCATCGGCATGATTCGTCACGTCATCGCCGGCGTGCTGATCCTGGCGATCATCGAAAACGCGATGAACCTGAAAAACATCGACACCTTCTACCAATACGTCATCCGCGGCTCGATTTTGCTGCTGGCGGTGGTGATCGACCGGTTGAAACAGCGCTGAGCCTGCACTGTGAATCAATGTGGGAGCGGGCTTGCTCGCGAAGACGGCGGGACATTCAGCATCGTCACCGCCTGACCCACCGCTTTCGCGAGCAAGCCCGCTCCCACAGGGTTCGGTGGTGAGCGCCTATTTTCGGGCACACCTCAAAACCTGTGGGAGCGAGCCTGCTCCGGGCGGCGATCCGACGATGGCGTCCTCGCTATCACCGCAATCCAAATCCGAATAACCCCGCCCGGCCTTGCTTCGATCGGTTCTACGCTTTCGCCTTTTGCCAGC
>NZ_JALJDX010000071.1 GCF_022952855.1 Pseudomonas sp. RGM2987
GATATACCGCTTTCGCGAGCAAGCCCGCTCCCACAGGTTGTTAAAGCCCGAAATAAAAAACGCCGCTCAATTGAGCGGCGTTCTTGTACCTCACCAGACAACGTCCGGTTTTTACAGCGCCATGTCAGCGGCTGGGTTGCCTTCGCGGGCTGCTTCCGGCTTGGCCGGTGCCGTGGAAGCGCCTGGCTTGCCGATCACCGGCGGCGGGTCCAGTTGCAGGACGTCGCTGGTATAGGCCCATTCCTGGGCGACGCGCTCAGGGCTGTCGTTGAGCTTGGTGCCATAGCTCGGCACGATCTGGTGCAGTTTTTCCTGCCAGGCCGGGCTTGCGACTTTGTCCTTGAAGACCTTCTCAAGCACAGTCAGCATGATTGGCGCAGCGGTCGAGGCACCTGGCGAGGCACCCAGCAGGCCGGCGATGCTGCCGTCCTGGGAAGCGACCACTTCGGTCCCGAGCTTCAGGACGCCGCCCTTCTCTTCGTCACGCTTGATGATCTGCACGCGCTGGCCGGCTTGCCACAGGCGCCAATCTTCCTGCTTCGCTTCTGGGAAGTATTCCTTCAGCGCGTTGAAGCGGTCTTCGTCCGACAGCATCAGCTGACCGGCCAGGTATTCGACCAGCGGGTACTGCTCGATACCGACCTTGGTCATCGGCCAGACGTTGTGGGTGGTGGTGCTGGTCAGCAGGTCAAAGTACGAGCCGTTCTTCAGGAACTTGGTCGAGAAGGTCGCGAACGGGCCAAACAGGATCACACGCTTGCCGTCGAGCACGCGGGTGTCCAGGTGCGGAACTGACATCGGCGGCGCGCCGACCGAAGCCTTGCCATAGGCCTTCGCCAGGTGCAGTTGGGCGACGGTCGGGTTCTCGGTGACGAGGAACGAACCACCGACCGGGAAACCTGCGTATTCACGGGCTTCCGGAATGTCGGACTTCTGCAGCAGGTGCAAGGCACCGCCGCCGGCGCCGATGAAGACGAACTTGGCATCAGTCTCGGTTTCAGTACCGTCCTTCAGGTTCTTGTACGAAACACGCCAGCTGCCGTCTTCGTTGCGGGTGATGTCTTCCACTTCGCTGGACAGTTTCAGCGAGAAGTTCGGCCTGGTTTGCAGGTAAGCGGCGAACTGGCGGGTGATTTCGCCGAAGTTCACGTCGGTACCCAGGGGACTCCAGGTGGCCGCGACTTTCTGGCTCGGGTCACGCCCTTGCATCATCAGCGGAACCCACTTGCTGATCTGCGCGGGGTCTTCGGAATACTGCATGCCGGCGAACAGCGGGCTGGCCTGGAGGGCTTCGTAGCGCTTCTTCAGGAACGCAATGTTGTCGTCGCCCCACAGGAAGCTCATGTGCGGCGTGGAGTTGATGAACGAGCGCGGGTTCTTCAGCACGCCGTTCTTGACCTGCCAGGACCAGAACTGGCGGGAGATCTGGAAGGCTTCGTTGATCTCGATGGCCTTGGAGATATCGACCTTGCCGTTCTTGTCTTCCGGGGTGTAGTTCAGCTCGGCCAGCGCGGAGTGACCGGTACCGGCGTTGTTCCAACCGTTGGAGCTTTCTTCGGCAACACCGTCCAGGCGCTCGACCATTTCCATGGTCCAGCCCGGCTCCAGCTCATTGAGCCAGACGCCGAGTGTCGAGCTCATGATGCCCCCACCGATGAGCAGGACGTCGACTTTTTTTGCCTCGGCGGCGTGCGTGGTCGCAAGACCCATCGCCATCGCCAGGCCCAGTAGCGCCGTGTGTGTTTTCTTCAACATGTGTGTATCCCTAGGATAGAACGCCATTCCGTCCACCGGTCCTGTTCAATCGTAGACCACGCCCATGGCTGGCAGTGCCCGCATGGTGGGATCGAAGGGACGGGTGGAAGGACCTACAGGGGCCGAGCAATCGTCGGCCCACCTTTATGTCTCTCCGGCACTGACTTCTTGTAGGTCTTGGCTTCAGCTGGGTGAGGGACACTGCAAAACGGTCTTGATCGGGCCGGCTTGGCCGTGCCCGATTGTCGCAGCGGGGGGAGTTTACATAAGGAAACAAACAGACCGAAGCGTCTTTTTACATTTGGCGCGAAAACGCCGACCAAATGACGGCGTTTTGATGGCGCTGATTCGCCCTCCCGTCTGCCTGGGGCCCCTGTGGGAGCGAGCTAGCTCGCGATGAGGCCGGACCAGTCAACCTCTATTTGACTGATACACCGCAATGGCGAGCAGGCTCGCTCCCACAGGGGTCAGTGTTTATCTGGCATTACCGAGCAACTGACTCAACACCGCCCGCAATTTACCCGGCTTGACCGGCTTGTTGAGCAGCGGCGCATTCAATTTGCGCAGGGCGCGGCGACACTGGTCGCTGCGATCGGCGGTGATGATCACGGCCGGGATCGGCTGCTGGAAATGCTCGCGAAGATGCCTCACCACCTCACAGCCGACCACGCCATGGTCGAGGTGGAAATCCGCCAGGATCAACTCCGGCGCCTGGCCTTGAAGCGCATCGAAGGCGCCCGCTTCGTCAGTGGCCGTCAACACCTCGCAGCCCCACTGCCCCAACAGCGCGGCCATGCTTTGCAAAATGCTCAACTCATTGTCGATCACCAGCAACCGGCGGCCCGGCAACGGGTTGCCGGCCACGGCCTGTACCGGCGCCTGCGAAACCGGCAAGGGTCGGTCGGCAGACAGCGGCACCTCGATGCTGAACACCGAGCCGCGTCCGGGCCGGGAACGGACCTGGACCCGGTAGCCGAGTATGTGAGCGATGCGCTCGACAATCGCCAGGCCCAGGCCCACGCCTTTGCGATCGGCTGCCCGGCCGACGTCCAGCTGGTTGAATTCGAGGAAAATCGATTCCAGGCAATCGGCGGCGATGCCGCGCCCGGTGTCCCAGACTTCCAGGCTGACCCGCCCTCCCCGGCGCCGCGCTGCCAGCAGGATGCCACCCTGCTGGGTGTAGCGACAGGCATTGCTGAGCAGGTTGCGCAGGATCCGGGTCAACAACCGCAGGTCGGTCATGACCGCTTCATCGGTGAAACGCACCCGCAATTCCAGACCCGCGGCACCGGCCACCGTCTGAAACTCCGAGACCAACGGCGCGAGCAGTTCATCGAGTCGATACGGCGCCAGGTCAGGACGGACGGCAGCCTGGTCGAGCCGGGAAATGTCCAGCAAATCAGTGAGCAGGTCTTCGGCCCCCTCCAATGCCTGGTGGGTGCGCTCCACCAGCACCTGCTCAGTGGCCGGCAGGTGGCGTTCGCGCAACGTGGCAATCAGCAAGCGCGCGGCGTTGAGCGGTTGCAGCAAATCGTGGCTGGCGGCGGCCAGGTACTTGTCCTTGCTGCGATTGGCGGCCTGGGCAGCGTCCCGGGCGTCGCGCAGTTGCTGTTCGATCAACTCGCGCCGGGCGATCTGTTGTTGCAGGTTATGGTTGGCCTCCAACAGTGCGTCAGTGCGCTCGGCCACCCGCTGTTCCAACTGATCGTTGAGCTGCTGCAAGCGTTGCCGGGCTTGTTCGAGCTCCGCCAGACGCGCGGCCAGCTCCGGGTAATGGCTCTTGCGCGTCGAGTGATTGCCCAGCCCCAGCAAACCGGCCAGGGCTTTTTGTTGCTCCTCAGAGGGCTTCGCCATAGACAACCTCGACATCGCGCTGGCTCGACTCCCGAGGGTTGGTGAGGATGCACGGGTCATGCATCGCATGGTGCGACAGGAACGGAATGTCCGAGGTGCCGACCCCATGCAGGCCCAGGGTTTCATGGAAGCCGATGGTGCGCTTGAGGGCAATCAGGTGCTCTACCAGCCGCGTGCGGATCTGCCGGTGATTGAGCCCCCGGCAGTCGATGCCCAGCGTCTCGGCGATCACCTTGAAGCGTTCGGGCGCCGAGGTGTAGTTGAAGGCCACCACGTGCTCGACCAGCACCGCGTTGCACAGGCCATGGGGCAAGTCCAGGAAGCCGCCCAGGCTGTGGGACATCGCATGCACTGCGCCAAGGATCGCATTGGAAAACGCCAGCCCGGCCTGCATGCTGCCCAGCATGATCTTCTCGCGCAGGGCCACATCGCCGGGATTGGCGATCATCTGCACCAGGTTGCCGTTGATCAGGCGCATCGCCTCCAATGCGTGCGGGTCGGTCAACGGGCCGTGACCGGTGGAAACGAACGCCTCGATGGCATGCACCAACGCATCGATGCCGGTACAGGCCGACAGGAACGGGTCCATGCTCAAGGTGGTTTCCGGGTCGATCAGCGACACATCCGGCACCGCGGCCTTGCTGACGATGGAAAACTTCATGCGTTCTTGCTGGTTGGAGATGATCACGAACTGCGAGACGTCGGCCGAAGTGCCGGCCGTGGTGGGAATCAGGATCAGCGGCGGACTGGGCACATGCAGAGTGTCTACGCCTTCGAACTCAAGGATGCTGCGACCGTGGGCAACGACAATGCCGATGCCTTTGCCGCAATCCATCGGGCTGCCACCCCCGACGGCGACGATCACATCGCAATGATTTTCCCGGTACAGCTCGGCACCGAGCATCACTTCCTCGACCCGGGGGTTGGGCGAGACCGCGCTGTAGATGCAGTAGTCGATGGCCTGGGCCTGGAGACTGGCTTCGACATCGCCCACCCAACCGGCGGCGATGACCCCGGGATCGGTGACGATCAGCACCTTGCGTGCGCCGAAGGTCTTGGCGTAATTGCCGACGTTGTGCCGGCAACCGGCACCGAACATGATTTCAGGGGAAACGAATTTGCGCAGCGGGCTCATCGGTAAGCCTGTTCTTATTGTGAAATACCCTGAGCCTAAAGCATCCCGCCGTGAATGCAATCAGACCAATGGGTAGCCCGGCCCGAGCGCTCCGGGCCGGGCTGCCGCTCATCGGTTGGCGAAGTACATCGTCACTTCAAAGCCGATACGCAGGTCGGTGTACGCGGGTTTAGTCCACATGGGTCTTTCCTCTTCTTGTACCGGGCGATTCCGGCAGGGTCATTAATGCACGGGGAGCGCGAGGCTCGAATGCTACTTTCGAAGCGGTGGGTGGGGTGCGTTGGTAGCGATTCCAGGCATCACACAAACCCAACTGTGGGAGCGGGCTTGCTCGCGAAGGCGTCAGCACATTCAGCCCTTCTGCAAGCTGAACGACCGCTTTCGCGAGCAAGCCCGCTCCCACAGGGGTTTTGCAGCGCTGGCGGACTAGAAGAACCCCAACGGATTCACGTCATAGCTCACCAGCAGGTTCTTGGTCTGCTGGTAATGGTCGAGCATCATCTTGTGGGTTTCGCGACCGACGCCGGACTTCTTGTAGCCACCGAACGCGGCGTGGGCCGGGTACAGGTGGTAGCAGTTGGTCCACACACGACCGGCCTTGATCGCCCGGCCCATGCGGTAGGCGCGGTTGATGTCGCGGGTCCAGAGGCCGGCGCCGAGGCCGAACTCGGTGTCGTTGGCAATCGCCAGGGCTTCGGCTTCGTCCTTGAAGGTGGTCACGCCCACCACCGGACCGAAGATTTCCTCCTGGAACACCCGCATCTTGTTGTGGCCCTTGAGCAAGGTCGGCTGGATGTAATAGCCGCTGGACAAGTCCCCTTCCAGCCGCTCGGCCGCACCGCCGGTCAGCAGCTCGGCGCCCTCCTGGCGAGCGATCTCCAGGTACGAAAGAATCTTGTCGTACTGCTGCTCGGATGCCTGGGCGCCGACCATGGTGTCGGTGTCCAACGGGTCGCCGCGCTTGATCTGCTTGATCTTCTTCATCACCACTTGCATGAATTCGTCGTAGATCGATTCCTGCACCAGTGCCCGGGATGGGCAGGTGCAGACCTCACCCTGGTTGAAGAACGCCAGCACCAGGCCCTCGGCGGCCTTCTCGATGAACGCCGGTTCGGCCTGCATGATGTCTTCGAAGAAGATGTTCGGCGACTTGCCGCCCAGTTCCACGGTGGACGGAATGATGTTCTCGGCGGCGCACTTCATGATGTGCGAACCCACCGGGGTGGAGCCGGTGAAGGCAATCTTGGCGATGCGCTTGCTGGTCGCCAGGGCCTCGCCGGCCTCGCGGCCGAAACCGTGGACAATGTTAAGCACCCCGGCCGGCAGCAGGTCGGCGATCAGCTCGGCGAAAATGGTGATAGACAGCGGTGTCTGTTCCGCCGGCTTAAGCACGATGCAGTTACCGGCAGCCAGTGCCGGGGCGAGTTTCCAGGCGGCCATCAGCAGCGGGAAGTTCCACGGGATGATCTGTCCAACTACCCCGAGCGGCTCATGGAAATGATAGGCCGTGGTCAACTCGTTGATCTCGGCGGCGCCTCCTTCCTGGGCGCGGATACAGCCGGCGAAATAACGGAAATGGTCCGCCGACAGCGGCACGTCCGCATTGAGGGTTTCGCGCACAGCCTTGCCATTGTCCCAGGTCTCGCTGACGGCCAGCAGTTCCAGGTGCTGCTCGATGCGGTCGGCGATCTTCAGCAGCACCAGGGCGCGCTCCTGCACCGAGGTCTTGCCCCAGGCATCGGCGGCCGCGTGGGCGGCATCCAGTGCCTGGTCGATGTCGGCGGCGTTGGAGCGCGGAAATTGGGCGATCACTTCGCCGTTGACCGGGGACGTATTGGTGAAGTACTCGCCATTGACCGGCGCGACGAACTCGCCGCCGATGAAATTGCCATAGCGCGGCTTGAAGGAAACGACGGCGCCTGGGGTTCCGGGTTGTGCATAGATCATGATGGGCCTCTGCCTGGTCGATGCCTGTCACGGGACAGGCGATAGGCCGATGGTAGAGAGCCCCGCCTGCCGCACGAATGCGTCGTTGGCAGCGAGACTCTCGTTATTTGGTCGTAGGTTTTGCAAGCCTGCAACGAATACTCTTGTGGCGTGGGCGCTT
>NZ_JALJDX010000070.1 GCF_022952855.1 Pseudomonas sp. RGM2987
GGAGCTTGCTCCCGCTCGGGTGCGCAGCGCCCGCAAAAGGGGGCCGCTACGCAGCCCAGCGGGAGCAAGCTCCCTCGCCACGGGTTAGCGGTGACTATGGCAATTCGCGAGAGGCGTAGAACGCACTCAACACCTTCACCAGGTGCGCCAGGTCATGGCTGCCACACAGCTCGCGGATCGAGTGCATGGCGAAGGTCGGCAGGCCGATATCGACGGTGCGCACGCCCAGTTGGCTGGCGGTGATCGGGCCGATGGTCGAGCCGCAACCCATGTCGCTGCGCACCACGAAGCTCTGCACTGGCACTTCTTCGGCCATGCACAGGTGACGGAAGAATCCGGCGGTTTCGCTGTTGGTGGCGTAGCGCTGGTTGCTGTTGACCTTGATCACTGGCCCGGCGTTGAGCTTGGGGCCGTGGTTGGCGTCGTGCTTGTCGGCGTAGTTGGGGTGCACGCCATGGGCGTTGTCCGCTGAAACCAGCAAGGATTTCTGGATGGTGCGCACGAACTCTTCACCTTCCGGCAGCAGGCGCCGCAGGGTTTGTTCGAGCATCGGACCGTCAGCGCCACAGGCCGAGCAGGAGCCGACTTCTTCGTGGTCGTTGCACACCAGTACACAGGTTTCTTCGGTGTCGGCGTTGAGCAAGGCTTGCAGGCCGGCGTAACACGACAACAGGTTGTCCAGGCGTGCGCCAGCAATGAAATCGCCATGCAGGCCAATGACCGCAGCGTTCTGGGTGTCGTAGAAACTCAGCTCGTAATCGAGCACCACATCGGCGTTCAGGCCATGCTCGCGGGCCAGTTGGTCAGTGAGCACGGCACGGAAGTCGACGCGCTCATCGCCGGCAAACTGGGCAAGGATCGGTGGCAGTTCGTTCTGCGGGTTGATCGCCCAGCCCTGGTTGGCCTCGCGATTGAGGTGGATGGCCAGGTTCGGAATCGTGGCGATCGGCGCCTTGAAATCGATCAACTGGCTTTCGACCTTACCGTCGCGGCGGAACGTCACGCGCCCGGCCAGGGACAAGTCGCGGTCGAACCACGGCGCGAGCAATGCACCGCCGTAGACTTCCACACCCAGTTGCCAGAAGCCATGGCGTTGCAGTTCCGGCTGCGGCTTGACCCGCAGGCAAGGGCTGTCGGTGTGTGCGCCGACCAGGCGTATGCCGTCGTACAGCGGGGCGTTGCGGCCCAGCTTGAAGGCGATGATCGAGGAGTCGTTGCGCGTGACGTAATAGCGACCGTTGGGCTCGGTGGCCCAGGTCTCGCGTTCATCCAGACGCTGATAACCCGCCGCCTCCAGGCGTTTGGCAAGGCTGGCGGTGGCATGGAACGGGGTAGGGGAGGCCTTGAGAAAGTCGATCAGGCCCTGGTTCAACTCTGCGCGCATAATTAACTCCAGACAGCAATGGGCGGGAGTTTACCGTATTGGTGGGGCTGATGATCAGTTGAAATGGCATTGTGGCGAGGGAGCTTGCTCCCGCTGGGATGCGTAGCGGCCCCCAAAAAACTGGGACCGCTTCGCGCTGGAGCGCCAGCCCGGTCCAGCGGGAGCAAGCTCCCTCGCCACAAAAGGTCCGTGCCATAAAGGGGGCTTTGTAGCAGAGGCTTACTTGGCAAGGTTCAGAACGGTGCCGGGCACTCGAAACGCAGGCGTTCGCCGCTTTGCGGGTGGGTGAAGCTCAGCATGCTGGCGTGCAGGCACAGGCGCGGCCAGGCGGCCAGGGCTTGTGGGTGGGCGTAGAGCCCGTCGCCCAATAGCGGATGGCCGATGGACAACATGTGCACGCGCAACTGATGCGAGCGCCCGGTGATCGGCGTCAGCTCGACCCGGCACCAGTCTCCGCAACGCTCCAGTACGCGCCAGAAGGTCAGGGCGTGTTTGCCGTGCTCATGGTCTACCACGTGGCGTGGTTTGGTCGGTGGGTCGTAGCGCAGGGGCAGGTCGATACTGCCGCTGTCCAGCGCCGGCTGGCCCCAGCACAGTGCGGTGTAGGCTTTTTCGGTTTCGCGGTCATGAAATTGCCGGGACAGTTCGCGATGAGTGTCCGGATCCCGGGCCAGCAAGATGATGCCGGAGGTTTCCCAGTCCAGCCGGTGCACGATTCGCGCTTCCGGGTAGCCGTTTTCCTGCAAGCGGGTGATCAGGCAATCCTTGTTGTCGTCGGCCCGGCCGGGCACGGACAGCAGCAGGGTCGGCTTGTCGACCACCAGCACGGCGGCGTCCTGGTGAATGATGCGGATATTGGAAAGGGGCATTGAAAACAGTCTCGGTACAAACGCCAACGGCGGCTCGGGCCCCGGCCTTCAATGTGGGAGCGGGCTTGCTCGCGAAAGCGGTTTTTCAGGCACATCGATGTTGAATGTGCTGCCGTCTTCGCGAGCAAGCCTGCTCCCACAAAGGCTGTGGGGCCCGAGCCGCCGTGGCTCCCGCAGGATCGATCAGCGATCCGGCAGGGTGATGTTGAGTTCCAGAATCGAGCAGCTGCCCTGGCTTTCCAGCGCGACATGCACGTCATCGTTGCCGATGTTGACGTACTTGCGGATCACTTCGACCAGTTCCTTCTGCAAGGAAGGCAGGTAGTCCGGGGTGCTGCGTTGGCCGCGTTCGTGCGCCACGATGATCTGTAGACGCTCTTTCGCGACCGAGGCGGTACTTGGCTTTTTGTTGGCACGAAAGAAGTCAAAAAGGTTCATTACCTACCTCCAAACAGGCGCTCGAAGAATCCCTTCTTCTCGACGTTGAGGAACCGGTGTTCCAGGTCTTTGCCCAGCAGACGGTCAACAGTATCGCTGTAGGCCTGGCCGGCGTCGCTCTGATCGTCGAGGATCACCGGGACGCCCTGGTTGGAGGCCTTGAGCACCGCCTGGGATTCCGGGATCACGCCCAGCAGCCGGACGGCGAGGATTTCCTTGACGTCTTCGACACCGAGCATTTCGCCCTTCTCGACACGCTCCGGGTGGTAGCGGGTGATCAGCAGGTGTTCCTTGATCGGCTCTTCGCCTTTCTCGGCACGCCGGGATTTGCTCGCCAACAGGCCCAGCATGCGGTCGGAGTCACGTACCGAGGACACTTCCGGGTTGGTCACGACGATCGCTTCGTCAGCGAAGTACATTGCCAGGTGGGCGCCTTTCTCGATGCCCGCCGGGGAGTCGCAGACCACGAACTCGAATTGTTCCTTGAGCTCCATCAGGACTTTTTCCACGCCTTCCTGGGTCAGCGCGTCTTTGTCGCGGGTCTGGCTGGCGGCCAGCACATAGAGGTTCTCAAGGCGCTTGTCCTTGATCAGGGCTTGTTGCAGGTTCGCTTCACCGTTGACCACGTTGACGAAGTCATAGACCACGCGACGCTCGCAACCCATGATCAGGTCCAGGTTACGCAGGCCGACGTCGAAGTCGACGATGACTGTCTTGTGGCCGCGCAGTGCGAGGCCGGTACCGATAGCGGCGCTGGTGGTGGTCTTACCCACACCACCCTTGCCGGATGTAACCACGAGAATCTTGGCCAAGGTGTTTCACCCCTAAGGAAAAAGGACTTTGTCAGCCCCTGAAAAACATCTCTTGAGAACGGCGGCAATTGGACAGGCTTGGCTGGAACAGGGCGCTGGACGAGGTTCACCTCCGGTGATCCCTGCCTGATCCTGTTTCCTACGTCGTTTCAGCCGTTTTCGCTACGTTTTAGAGATGCTTGGAAAATGCGGCAGTATCCGTTAAAGCCGTATGATGTTCAACACGTCACCCGACAGGCTGACCTGGACGCCGGCCCCCCACAGTGGGTCGCGGCGCAGATCCTCGGAGACCTTGTACTGCCCGGCGATGGAAAGCAGTTCAGCGCTCAATTGCTGACAGAAGATCCTGGCTTTCGTGTCGCCCTTGACGCCCGCCAGCGCACGACCGCGCATCGGGCCGTATACATGGATGTTGCCATCGGCCAGAAGTTCCGCACCCGGGCTGACCGAGGACACCACCACCAGATCGCCACCCTGGGCGTAAATCTGCTGCCCGCCGCGTACTGGCGAAGTGATGACCCGGGTCGGCTTGATGCTCGGTTCCGGTGGCTTTTCCGGGGTTTTCTTGGTTTCGACCGGACTCAACTCCAACACCCGCTCGCGGGCGCCGGACGGCGGCAATACCGGAATGTCCACGGCAATGGCGGCGGCGATGTCTTCGATGCGGCTGGCACGGATCGCCAGGGTGCGCAGGCCGTGCTGGCGGCAGACGCGCATCAGGCCCGGTAGGTCCACCGAGCCCTGGTCGGCCGGCAATTTGTCGAGGGCCAACACCAGCGGGGCGTTGCTGAAGAAATTCGGCGCCTGGGCGACTTTGGCCGCGAGCTGCCGGTCAAGGCCCTCCAGGTCGTTGCGGGCCAGCTCCAGCACCGTAATGGCGAGCATGCTGCCCTTCAGCTGGAACACGGGATCTTGGTCTAGCGGTTCGGTTTGGCTCATGGTCGGCGTACAACGGCTTATCACTAAAAGTGCCGAGACTTATAACGAGATCGCCCGCGAGCCGCAAGCCGGGTCGAACGATGTAGAATGCGCGGCCCATGTCTTTGTGGAAGCTGTAATGGACCGCCCGCGTTTTCGAGCTGCATTTTTTCATCCGCGTTTCTGGCTGCTGTGGTGCGGCCTGGGGCTGTTGTGGCTGATCGTCCAGTTGCCTTACCCCTGCCTGCTGTGGGTCGGTCGTGCATTGGGCGCGCTGATGTACCGGGCGGCCGGCGACCGACGGCGCATTGCCCGGCGCAATCTGGAGCTGTGTTTCCCGGAAAAATCCGCAGCCGAGCGCAAGCGCTTGCTCAAGGAAAACTTCGCCTCCACCGGCATCGCCTTCTTCGAGATGGCCATGAGCTGGTGGTGGTCGCGTTCGCGGCTGGCGAAGCTGGCCCATGTCGAAGGCCTTGAGCACCTCAAGCAGGCCCAGCGCGAGGGCAAGGGCGTGATCCTGATGGCGCTGCATTTCACCACCCTGGAAATCGGCGCGGCGTTGCTCGGCCAGCAGCACACCATCGATGGCATGTACCGCGAGCACAAGAATCCGCTGTTCGACTACATCCAGCGCCGCGGTCGCGAGCGGCATAACCTCGATTCCCTGGCGGTGGAGCGTGACGATGTGCGCGGCA
The DNA here is from genome assembly GCF_022952855.1 of Pseudomonas sp. RGM2987. Taxonomy (GTDB): domain Bacteria; phylum Pseudomonadota; class Gammaproteobacteria; order Pseudomonadales; family Pseudomonadaceae; genus Aquipseudomonas. The sequence goes on from NZ_JALJDX010000070.1 coordinate 5,117, forward strand.
TGCTCAAGTTGCTGCGCGCCGGCCGGGCAATCTGGTATGCACCGGACCAGGATTACGGTGCCAAGCAGAGCGTGTTTGTGCCACTGTTCGGCATCCAGGCCGCAACCGTTACCGCCACCAGCAAGTTCGCACGCCTGGGCAAGGCGCTGGTGGTGCCATTCATCCAGGAGCGCCTGGCCGATGGCAGCGGCTATCGTCTGGTGATCCAGGCACCGTTGGAAGATTTCCCGGGCGAGACCGAAGAGGCCGATTGCATCCGCATCAATCAATGGGTCGAGCGCTCGGTGAGCGATTGTCCCGAGCAATACCTCTGGGCCCACCGGCGCTTCAAGAGTCGTCCGCCGGGTGAGCCGAAGCTGTACGACAAACGCGGTTGAGCCTGTAGTCCACATTCATGAGCACGGAGCATTGCGATGACCCCAGCTGAACCGGTAACGGGTTTGATTCTTTCCGGCGGTGGGGCTCGGGCAGCGTATCAAGTAGGGGTATTGGCGGCGATTGCCGAATTGTTGCCCGTCGGGGCACAGAATCCGTTCCCGGTGATCGTCGGCACTTCGGCCGGCGCGATCAACGCGGTCAGCCTGGCAAGCGGGGCGATGGATTTCAAGACCGCCATCGAACGGCTGACAGCCTTCTGGCAAGCGGTGCGCAGCCATCAGGTGATGCGCAGCGACTGGCGCGGGGTGCTGGCCCAGGCGACGCGCTTCATCACCCACAGCCTGCTGGGCCTGGGCGCCAAGTTGCCGGTGGCGCTGATTGACAGCTCGCCGCTGCGCGAACTGCTCCAGGCGCAATTCCACGCCTCGGGCATCGAGCAAGCCATCGCCGCGCAGCAATTGCGGGCGGTGGCGGTGACGGCGTTCGGTTATGAGTCCGGCCAGGCCGTGACGTTCTATCAGGGGCGCGGCACCATCGATGCCTGGCTGCGACACCGACGTATCGGGGTGCCGACGCCGTTGTCGGTGGAGCACCTGCTGGCCAGTTCGGCGATTCCCTTGCTGTTCGCACCGGTCAAGATCGGCCCGCAGTATTTCGGTGACGGCGCCGTGCGGCAATCGGCGCCGATCAGCCCGGCCTTGCACCTGGGGGCCAATCGGGTGCTGGTCATCGGCGTCAGTGGCAACCCGCGCGGCGCCGGCGGGCAGGATCCCATGGAGCGCAGCTACACCGGCCTGCAACCGACCCTGGCGCAGATCGGCGGCCATATGCTCAACAGCACGTTCATCGACAGCCTGGAAAGCGACATCGAGCTGCTGCAACGCCTGAACGGCTTCAGCCGCTGGTTGCCCGACGACATCGCGGCCCATACTTTGGGCGCGGCGCCGGTGGAGGTACTGGTGATTTCCCCCAGCCAGCCCATCGACGAAATCGCCGCTCGCCACCGCCAGGAACTGCCCCGCGCGCTACGGGTATTCCTGCGTGGGCCGGGTGCGACCAAGACCAGCGGCGCCGGGGTGCTGAGTTATCTGTTGTTCGAGGCGGGGTATTGCAGCGAGCTGATCGAGCTGGGGCGCCAGGATGCGTTGGCGCAGCGCGAGGAGTTGCGACGGTTTTTGGGGTTGGCTCAGGAGTGATACAGCTGTATCTTATACTCATCTGACTCTGCATACGACTGCTGAAGTTTAGTTCTAGGTGGT
>NZ_JALJDX010000069.1 GCF_022952855.1 Pseudomonas sp. RGM2987
GCCATCCAACATCACTGCCAGCTGGCCCACCGCTTTCGCGAGCAAGCCCGCTCCCACAAGGGATTTGTGATGTGTCTGTCAGTTCTTCAGTGGGATCAGCACCGCCTCTTTTTCCCCCAACACCATGAACACCAGCAACTTCGCCGGTTCGGTGGTGCTGGCATTCTTCGACACCAGGTGCTCGGAACCTGCTGCTTCATACCAGAACTCGCCTGCCTTGTAAGTGATCGCCGGCTCGCCTTTGACCTGGGAGGTAATGGCACCTTCGAGCACATAGGCCATCGCCGTACCCTCGTGCTTGTGGGCGATGGACGACTGGCCCGGTGCGTAGTCGACGGTGAGCATCATGGCTTTCTTGCCGGGGACGTTTTTCAGCATCTGCTCTTGCAGCACCTTGACGTTCTCAGGGGCGGCTTCATGGGCAAAGGCCTGGGTAGCAGACAACAGGCTGAGGACGGCGATCAGGTAGAGGGTTTTCATGGCGATAGGACCTTTTGGTTGAGTAGTGGCGATGAACTCACCCTAAGCCCCGGACCTCGGCTAGCAAACGTCCAATCTTTCGGAAGGCGGGTAGACCAATCGAGATCTACTGACGAGCACCAAACCCTGTGGCGAGGGAGCTTGCTCCCGCTGGGCTGTGCAGCAGCCCCAAATCCAGGCACCTCGATGCATCAGACAGAGCGCGTAAACCTGCATGGGGTCGCTTAGCAACCCAGCGGGAGCAAGCTCCCTCGCCACAGGATTTGTGTCCGGCGCGATTCAAACAATCGGAAAACTATTGAAGTCCACACTCCGCGCCAGGCGGTTGTCGATCAGGCTGATGAAGCCCTGCACTTCGGGGCAGTTGAAGTGGGCTTGCATGGCCGCTTCCGATTGCCAGCGAGCGCTGACGCTCCAGCGGTCGCCATCGTCCGGGCAACGGTCCACCAGGTAGGCGTCGCAGCCCGGCAACGAGCGCAGGGTTTCGACGATTTGCTGCAACTGCCGGCCCAGCTCTTCCGAGCGTCCGGGGGCGGCTTGCACCTGTACGGTATTGATCACTTGGCGAGGCATTGTCCAGGCTCCTGAATCAAGTCGAACGGGGTTTGTTCAATATCCATGGCACCGATGGAGGATAGGCCTGTGGGAACGCCCCTCAAACAGCCAATGGGCGGATAAATGCCCAGGCCAATTCGTCAGGGCTCCAGGTCATGACACCTGCTGCAAAATATCCCGCACACGGTCCAGGGCAATGTCGATGTCCAGGGTGTCGATGGCCCCGAAACCAAAGAACAGACCCGGTCGCACCGGTGCGTCATTGAAAAAGCCTTCCAGGCTGTACAGCCCGACTTCGGCTTTTTTTGCCAGCTCGATCAGCAACGCCAGGTCGATAGGCACCTTGCACAGCACCGCCATGTGAAAACCCGCAGTGGTGGGCACGGCCTCGAACCAGGGCGACAGATCCGCGGCCATGCGTGCCAGGATCCGCTCGCGCCGGCCGGCATACAGGGCATGACAGCGACGAATATGCTTGAGCAGGCATCCCTCGGCGATGAACTTGGCGAGTGCCCATTGGGGCAGGGTGGAGGTGTGTTGGTCGGTGAGGCGCTTGGCCAGGATCACCGCCTCGAGAATCGCCGGCGGCAGGATCGCATAACCGAGCCGCAGCTCGGGCAGCAAGGTCTTGGAGAAGGTGCCGACGTAGGCGACGATCCCGCGCTCGTCCATGCTCTGCAACGAATCGGCAGGACGGCCTTCGTAGCGGAATTCGCTGTCGTAATCGTCTTCAATAATGATCGCCCCCAGCTCATAGGCCCGCGCCAGCAACGCCTCGCGGCGCGCCTGGCTCATGGGCATGCCCAAGGGAAACTGGTGGGACGGTGTCACGTAGATCAGGCGCGTGCCATCGGGGATCAAGTCCACCCGCAGGCCTTGTTCATCTACCGGCACCCCGACCACCGTGGCTCCCTGTGAGCCGAACAGCAGCCGCGCCGGCGGATAGCCCGGATCCTCCATCGCCACCAGGCTGCCCGGACGGGTCAGGACCCGGGAAATCAGGTCCAGGGCCTGCTGCGCGCCATTGCACACCACCACGTCATCGTCGTGGCAATTGACCCCACGGGAGAACGCGATGTGCCGGGCGATCGCATTGCGCAATGCCGACAACCCTTCGGGTTGGCTGTAGAAACCCTTGGCACTGGCGATCTGGCGCAGCGCATGGGCGGTGCAGCGTCGCCAGTCATCCAGCGGAAACTGGCCCTTGCCGGTGGCGCCGCCGATGAAGTCGTAACGCAACGCACCTTCGAGCGTGGGATGACGCATCAGGTCCGGCATGTTGCGCCACGCCTCGACCACCTCGGCGCCGGCCAGTTCGCGGTGGCTCTGCTTGTGCACGATCCTGGCCGGGCGCGCGTTGACATAGGTGCCTTTGCCGATGATGCCGGTGAGAAAGTTTTCGTAGGTCAGCTGGGCATAGGTGTCGGAAACGGTCTTGCGCGAGACGCCCAGTTGTTCGGCCAGCAGGCGGCTGGGCGGCAGCTGCGTGCCGGCGGCCAGGCGACCGCTTTCGATGGCGCTGCGCAATTGTTGATACAACTGGCCCGCCAGGTCCTTGCGGCCGTTGATGACAACATGAAGTTCCATACCGCAGGCTCCTGGACGATGGGGTGGCGGCAAGCGTCAAAGGCGCAAGGTTACCCGCATTGTCCGTGTGCATAGAAGTTGTGTGGAGAAAATCCCGGCCATTGGTCTTGTAAGAGATGACTCCCGGTTTTTCGCCGAATTGGATCTGTCGCCAAGCGACCCCAAGGCCTACCGTGAAGCGATCAAGCACCATGGAGCCTGCGATGAGCCCGCGTCTGGATTACTACAGTGCCTCTCCCGGGGCGATGAAAGCCATGATCGGCCTGGAAGCCCTGACCAGTCGCCTGAGCATCGAGCCGGCGCTGCTGCACCTGATCAAGATCCGCGCCTCGCAGCTCAACGGCTGTGCCTTTTGCACCGACATGCATTCGGTCGATGCCAGGCGTCAGGGCGAGACCGAACGGCGTCTCTATGCGGTGGCGGTCTGGCGCGACAGCGGGTTCTTCACCTGCCGGGAACGTGCCGCCCTGGCCTGGACCGAAGCGGTCACGCTGTTGGCGCAAAGCCAGGTGCCCGACGACGTCTACGACCTGGCCCATGCCAGCTTCAGCGATGAAGAACTGGTGGACCTGACCCTGGCGATCAGCACCATCAACAGTTGGAACCGGCTGGCGGTGAGTTTTCGCCAGAGTCCCGGGGGGTGACTGCACATTCTCTTGGCTGACCGCGATCCTGTGGCGAGGGAGCTTGCTCCCGCTCGGTTGCGCAGCGACCGCAAAAAAAACCAGGGTCGCTGCGCGCTGGAGCGCCAGCCCGGCCCAGCGGGAGCAAGCTCCCTCGCCACAAGAGCGGGTGTTCAGGACGGCAAATTTTCAGCTAGCCAGGTGGTTACTTGAGCAATGGAGAGCTACCAGCCGGCACCGCCGGCCGCTGCGGCTTCACCGAGTTGCCAAAGGTATTGCCCATGCGCACGCCGGTGGCCGCCGGGGTCGCCAGGCCGATGCTGTTCGGCGCGCGCTCATTGACCGGTACGTTCAACGCCTCCTGCGCCCGTTGCGCTGCGCTCGCAGCCTGCGGGTCGTTGCCCATCTGCCGGCTCAGGCAGGCGTAATCCGGCGTCTTGTAGCCACCGACGGTCACCTCGATACACGCCGGCGTTTCTTCGGCCCAAGCCCAGGGCAGGGCCATGGACAGGGCAAGGCTCGCCGCCACACGCATCCTTTGTTTCATCACCGACCTCCTGGTCCGTCACGGGGACGGTTCGTTGTCAGGCCTCCAGTCTAGTGCGGCCAGGGCGATTTGTATCAGTTGTCATACGACATTCATAAACACCCCTCAGGATGACGGTTTTCAACGGATACGTCAGTCGTGCAGCAGGGCAGAGCCGGGGGCGGGCGCAGGCGTGGATGGGCTGGGTCGCCCTTGAGGTGGCTGATGGCGGTGTTGTGCCTGCTGGCCGGGCCGGTCTGGGCGGTTGGCCTGGTGGACCTGGACATCGCGCCCCAGGAACTGACCACGGCCCTGGAGCAGTTCAGCCGCGCGACGGGCATGGCAGTGCTGGTGGATCACGGGTTGTCCAGCCAGCGCCATACGCTGGGTGTTCAGGGACGCTTCACCCCCTCTCAAGGCTTGAACGTATTGCTCAGCGGCACCGGCCTGGCAGCGCATTATGCCCGCGCGGACGCGTTTACGTTGCAGCCGGTGCAGGTCCGTGAGGTGCCGTTGCCCGTGGGAGTCGCGCCGGGTTTGAGTGACAGCAACTATGCGGCGGCGATCCAGGCGGGTATCCAGCGCAACTTGTGCCGTTCTGCGTTGACCCGCCCGGGCGGTTATCGGGCGTTGCTACAAGTATGGATCGGCCGCGACGGCGTGGTTCAGCATAGCCGTCTGGTCAGTTCCACCGGCGATCCGGTGCGCGACAGGGCGCTGGTCAACAGTTTGCAAAACCTCAGGATCGACCGTCCGGCGCCCAGTTCGTTGCGCCAGCCGGTGACCCTGCTTTTGTTACCCGACTCATCAGGAAGACGCATGGAATGCACAGCAGGGGACGGGGAGCCCGGGCGATGAAAGACACCGGTCGCAGCCCATTGGTGAAGTTGTTCCTGACCTCCTACGAGGATTTCAAGGTGCGCCTGCGTCGGCGCCTGGGATCGGAGGAGCTGGCCAACGACGTGCTGCATGAAACCTACCTGCGGGTCGATCGGATGGTCGACACGCCGGACATTGCCCAGCCCAATGCCTATTTGTATCGCATGGCGCTGAACATTGCCGCCGACCGCAGGCAAGCCGATGCGCGCCTGCTCACGGGCGAGGAAATCGATGAGTTGCTTCAGGTTTCGGATGAGGCGCTGGATCCGGCCCGGGTGGTGGGTGGGCAAAAGGAGTTGCAGACGTTGCTCAAAGCCTTGTATGAGCTGCCGGCGCGGCGTCGGCGGATCTTCATCGCGGCGCGGCTGGAGGAAGCCCCACATTTGGAAATCTCCCAGCGTTTTGGCATTTCCACGCGCATGGTGGAGAAGGAAATCAAGGCCGCGCTGGGCCATTGCGCCTTGCGCCTGGAAAGAAAAGTCATTCAGCGGTTCGGTCCCGGCGCGGGAAAACCGTCTTGAAGGTAGAGCCTCGACAATTGAGCCCCGACAATTTCACGAGTGTGTGTGCTTGAACATCTTCAGCATCGCTTCCCCTGTTGCCACGCCCCAGGCCCGCTTGGCCGGTGAGGCCCGAGACTGGCTGATCCTGCTGACTTCGGGACGCGCTACCGTGGCCGATGCCCGGGCCTTGCGCCAGTGGTGCGGGCAGAGTCCCGAGCATGCGCGGGCATTCGAGCAGGCCAAGGCGCTATGGCACCAACTGCAACCGGCTGCGGCGGCGTTGCAGGGGCCACGGCAGTTTGGTCGCCGGGCGTTGCTGGGTGGGGCGATTGCGGCCTCGGCGGGTTTCCTGTTGATCCGGGCCACGGTGCCTGGCGGGTTTTCCGGGCTCGGGGCTGATTACATCACCGAGGTCGGTGAACAGCGCCGGGTGGACCTGGCCGAAGGCATCAGCCTGGAACTCAATACCCAGACCCGTCTCAGTCGTCGTCCATCGGGCGATGGCGGTGAGGGGTTGGAACTGCTCAGTGGCGAGATCGAAGTGCAGGGGCGCGGCGCCCAGGCGGTCAGTATTCAGGCCGGCAGCGGTTGGATCAGCGCGGCCCAGGCACGGTTCAACGTCCGCTACATCGACCAGCGTGTCTGCGCGACCTGTCTTGAGGGCGTGGTGCAGGTCGATGTGCAAGGCCAGCGTTTTCGCCTGGAGCCGGGGATGCAGTTGAGCTACGACCCGGGCCGCGTCGACACGCCGCGCACGGCCGATGTGTCGGCCGCCATCGCCTGGCGCGACCAGGTGCTGGTGTTCAACGACGCGACCCTGGCCAGCGTCATCGATGAGATCAACCGCTACCGCCCTGGCATGTTGCTGCTGCTCAACCGCGAGCTGGGCCAGCGCAAGGTCCAGGCCCGCTTCCGCCTCGATCAACTGGCGGGCGTGGCGCTGCTGATCCGCGATGCCTACGGCGCCAAATGCACCGAGCTGCCGGGCGGGGTGGTGGTGCTCAGCTGAGCACCGCGGCACATCCGACATCATTGCTATCAGACCCGCCGCTTTTGCGAGCAAGCCCGCTCCCACAGTGTTAT
>NZ_JALJDX010000068.1 GCF_022952855.1 Pseudomonas sp. RGM2987
CATTCAACATGGATGTTAACTGGAAGCCAGTCTTCGCGAGCAAGCCCGCTCCCACAGGTCTTGTGTACATCAGGCATACACTGGAGCTACTGAACGAATACGCCTCAGGCAGCGTCATACCCTCCCATGGACTAGTGTAGGAAACGTGCCGTCGAGCCCTGCGATTAGTCCTTAGCTACCTAAGTATGTTTAACTTGAACGTTCATTCAAGTTAAACCGCCGGTTTGCTGCCCGCTCACAACAGGAGGCTTGCCTTTGCCGAGTCCGTATTCGACCGCCACGTTCTCGCTTGCCGGGGTGCCTTGCGCATGAGTGCCTCGTCCCTTCCATCCAGCGGCCTGGTCCGCATGAATCCGCCGGTGTTTTACTTCGCCGCGACCTTCATCCTGCTGTTCGGCCTGGTGGTGATCAGCATGCCCGAGCAGGCCGGTGCCTGGCTGCTGGCGGCGCAGAACTGGGCGGCCAACACGGTCGGTTGGTACTACATGCTGGCGATGACGCTGTACCTGGTCTTCGTGGTGGTCACCGCCTTGTCCGGCTACGGCAAGATCAAGCTCGGTGCCGACCACGACGAGCCCGAATTCAGCTATCTGTCCTGGGCCGGGATGTTGTTCGCCGCCGGGATCAGCATCACCCTGTTTTTCTTCTGCGTTTCCGAGCCGCTGACCCATATGGTGCAGCCGCCCCAGGGCGAGGCCGGGACCGCGCAGGCCGCGCGCCAGGCCATGCAGATCCTGTTTCTGCACTGGGGCCTGCACGGCTGGGGCGTGTTCGCGTTCGTCGGCATGGCCCTGGCGTACTTCGCTTATCGGCACAACCTGCCGCTGGCCCTGCGCTCGGCGTTGTACCCGTTGATCGGCAAGCGCATCAACGGTCCCATCGGCTATGCGGTAGACGGCTTCGGCATCATTGCCACCGTGTTTGGTCTCGGCGCGGATATGGGGTTTGGCGTGTTGCACCTCAATTCCGGCCTCGATTACCTGTTCGGCGTCGCCCACACCCAATGGATTCAAGTCGGCCTGATCGTGTTGATGATGGGCGCGGCCATCATCGTGGCGGTGGCGGGCGTGGACAAGGGCGTGCGCGTCATGTCCGACATCAACATGCTGCTGGCCTGCGCGCTGCTGCTATTCGTACTGTTTGCCGGGCCTACCCAGCATCTGCTCAACACGTTGATCCAGAACCTGGGCGATTACCTTGGCGCCCTGCCGATGAAGAGTTTCGACTTGTACGCCTACAACAAACCCAGCGACTGGCTGGGTGGCTGGACGGTGTTCTATTGGGCCTGGTGGATTGCCTGGTCACCGTTCGTGGGGCTGTTCATCGCGCGGATTTCCCGAGGGCGCACCATCCGCGAGTTCGTGTTTGGCGTGCTGCTGATTCCCCTGGGTTTCACCCTGGCCTGGATGTCGATTTTCGGCAACAGCGCCATCGATCAGGTACTGAACCATGGCATGAGCGCGCTGGGGATGTCGGCCCTGGAAAACCCGTCGATGAGCCTGTACCTGCTGTTGGAAACCTACCCCTGGAGCAAGACCGTCATCGCGGTCACCGTATTCATCAGCTTCGTGTTTTTCGTCACGTCTGCCGACTCCGGCACGGTGGTGCTTTCAACGCTCTCGGCCAAGGGCGGCAACCCCGATGAAGACGGGCCGAAATGGCTGCGGGTGTTCTGGGGTGCGATGACCGCTCTGGTCACTAGCGCGCTGCTGTTTTCCGGCAGCATCGATGCCCTGAAGTCGGCGGTGGTGCTGACCTCCCTGCCGTTCTCGCTGATCCTGTTGTTGATGATGTGGGGCCTGCACAAGGCGTTCTACCTGGAGTCGCAGAAACAGATCGCGCAATTGCATTCACTGGCGCCGGTGTCCGGTTCGCGCCGGGGCACGGGCGGCTGGCGCCAGCGCTTGAGCCAGGCGGTGCATTTCCCGTCCCGCGACGAGGTGTACCGCTTCCTCGACACCACGGTGCGCCCGGCCATTGAAGAGGTGAAGGCGGTGTTCGCCGAGAAGGGCCTGGCGGTGATCACCCAGCCAGACCCGGCCAGCGACAGCGTCAGCCTGGAGATCGGTCACGGCGAGCAGCACCCTTTCATCTACCAAGTGCAGATGCGCGGTTACTTCACACCGTCGTTTGCCCGTGGCGGCATGGGTTCCAAGGAACTCAACAACCGCCGTTATTACCGGGCCGAGGTGCATTTGAGCGAGGGTAGCCAGGATTACGATCTGGTGGGCTACACCAAGGAACAGGTGATCAACGACATCCTCGACCAGTACGAGCGGCACATGCAGTTCCTGCATCTGGTGCGTTGACCAACGTCCGGCGTTCCATCTGCCACCGTGCCGATCCCATCGCGAGCAGGCTCGCTCCCACAAGGGCATCACTTGACCCTGTGGGAGCGAGCCTGCTCGCGATGGCGGTTTGGTTGGCAATAGAGCACAACGCCTCAGACCAACCCGCCATTGGCCCGCAGGATCTGCCCATTCACCCAGCCGGCAGCCGGGCTCACCAGGAAGGAGATGATGCTGGCGATGTCCTGCGGCTGGCCGAGGCGCTCCAGGGGCGGCATCTTTGCGTACTGCTGGATCTGCTCCTCACTCTTGCCGTGGGTGAACAGCTCGGTGGCGACCGGACCTGGGGCCACGGCATTTACCGTGATCTGGCGCCCGCGCAGCTCCTTGGCGAATACCTGGGTCAGGGATTCCACCGCGGCCTTGCTGGCGATGTACACCGAATAGCCCGGCAGGTTCAGACCCACGGTGCTGCTGGAAAAATTCACGATCCGGCCACCGTCGTTCAAGCGGGTTGCGGCTTCGCGCAGGGTGTTGAAGGTGCCGCGGGTGTTGATGGCAAAGGTCTGGTCGAACAGCTCGTCGCTGTGCTGCGCCAGAGGCATGACCTGCAGGATGCCGGCGTTGTTGATCAGCACGTCGACCGTGCCCAGTTGCGTTTCGACCTCCTCGAACATCCGCCGCACATCGGCGGCGGACGCCACGTCGGCCTTGACCGCTATGGCCTGGTGACCGGCCTGGCGCAGCTGTACCACCAACTTCGAGGCTTCGCTGGCGCTGTTGGCGTAGTTGATGGCAACGGCATAGCCTTCTCCGGCCAGGTGCCGGGCGATTTCGGCACCGATACCGCGAGAAGCACCGGTGACAATGGCAACTTTTGATTTTTGGGGCGTCATGGCTGGGTTCCTTCGCAGGGAAATGGTAGGTGAAGTCAGATTCACATGTTTACTCTCAGCGATAAATGCCCGAGAGTTGCCTTGACTGTTCACGATTCACCAACAATCCGGGCGCGAACTGCAATGGATCAAGTCAAGGCAATGAAGGCGTTCGTGCGCATCTACGAGCGCAACAGTTTTACCCAGGCCGCCGAAGACCTGAACCTGCCCCGCGCCACGCTGACCCACACCCTCAACCAGTTCGAAGCCTGGCTCGGGGTTCGCCTGCTGGAGCGTAGCACCCGCAAAGTGCGCCCGACCCTTGATGGGGAGGCCTATTACCCGCGCTGTGTACAACTGCTGGCCGAACTCGAAGAAGCCGAACTGGCGTTCCGCAGCGTCGCGCCCAAGGGCCGGCTGCGGGTGGACATGCATGGCACCCTGGCCCGGCATTTCGTGATCCCGGCATTGCCGGACTTCATGGCGCGTTATCCGGACATCGAGCTGTCCATCAGCGAGGCTGACCGGTTCGTCGATTTGATCGGTGAAGGGGTCGACTGCGTCTTGCGCGCCGGCACCTTGAAGGACTCGTCGCTGATCGGCCGGCGTGTCGCCAGCCTGCGGCAGATCACCTGCGCCAGCCCTGCCTACCTGCGCCAATACGGCGAACCGAAGAGCCTCGATGACCTGGCCAACCATCGGGCGGTGAACTACGTCTCGCGCGTCACCGCAAAGCTCTATCCATTCCAATTCATGGTCGACGGCGAACTCAGGGAAGTCGCCATCGACGGCGCATTGTCAGTATTTGGCGCCGAAATCTACGCCGCCTCGGCCATCGCCGGACTGGGCCTGATCCAATGCCCGCATTACCGGATGCAAACCCAGATCCAGCAGGGCCTGATCCAGGAAATCCTCACCGCCACGCCACCGCCCGACATGCCGATCTCGGTGCTCTATCCCCATAATCGCCATCTGTCGCCGAGGGTCCGGGTGTTTGTGGATTGGTTGGCGCAAGTGTTTGCCCAAGTGCGCTAACGACAGGTCGTAGCGGTGTATTCGCTGAAGAGTTGAGCTAATATTTTTCATGATGTGTATTGTGTGTATCAGCGGTGCCTTTCGCAGCTAGAGTTTTCCGGCAGAGCTGGCGAATAAGGCAAAGGTGATGATGATCAGGAAGATCGAAGAGGACGGTTGGTATCTGGTAGCGGTGAAGGGTAGCCATCATCAGTACAAACATTCTTTCAAGGTGGGAAGTGTGACGATCAAACACCCCGACTCTGACCTGCCGAGAGGCACGATCAATAGCATATTGAAACAGGCGGGCCTGAAATGAGGCCTATGATCGATGACGTCATCCCCGGCGGGGATACATTGTTATCAGACCGGCTGATACCGCTGCCGGATCTGGAGGAAGGATTCATCCAAATGAAATTTCCGGTCGTTCTGCATAAGGATGCCGATTCTGAATACGGGGTGACGGTCCCGGATGTGCCAGGGTGTTTTTCTGCCGGCGGCACCGTGGCGCAAGCTTTCGAGAATGTGAAAGAAGCACTCTCCCTGCACTACGAGGGTTTGGTGGCTGATGGCGAGCCGCTGCCGAAGATCCATGAGATTGACGATCACCTTGAGAACCCGGATTACGCGGGTGGGATCTGGGCAGTGGTGGAATTTGACGTCACGCCGTATTTCGGAAAATCGGTACGGTTCAATGCGACACTACCTGAGCAGTTGCTGGAGCGCATTGATCAGACCGTACGACGTGATCAGCGCTACCGCTCGCGCTCAGGTTTTCTTGCGGCAGCAGCCTTGCGCGAACTTTCAGCCTGACCCAGGCGTCTGTGAAATGTTAGCGTCTGCCATCCGCGTCCGTCCGAACTGAGAGTTTTTCGATGACTTATACCGCTGCCGAAAACCGCTACGAGTCCATTCCTTATCGCCGCGTCGGTCGTAGCGGGCTGGTGCTGCCGGCGTTGTCGCTGGGGTTGTGGCACAACTTCGGTGACAGCACGCCGATCGATACCCAGCGCGCCTTGCTGCGCACGGCGTTCGACCTGGGGATCAACCACTTTGACCTGGCGAACAACTATGGCCCGCCCTACGGCAGTGCCGAGATCAATTTCGGTCGGTTGCTGCGCGAGGATTTCAAGCAGTACCGCGATGAGCTGATCATTTCCAGCAAGGCCGGGTGGGACATGTGGCCGGGGCCTTATGGGCAGGGCGGTGGTTCGCGCAAGTACGTGCTCGCCAGTCTCGACCAGAGCTTGCAGCGCCTGGGTCTGGATTATGTGGACATCTTTTATTCCCACCGCTTCGACCCTGACACGCCGCTGGAGGAAACCGCCAGTGCACTGGCAACGGCCGTGCAGCAGGGCAAGGCGTTGTACGTGGGCATTTCTTCCTATTCCGGCGTGAAGACGCGGGAAATGGCCGCGCTGCTGAAGGAGTGGAAAGTCCCGTTGCTGATTCACCAGCCGGCCTACAACCTGCTCAATCGCTGGGTGGAAAAAGACCTGCTGGACGCCACCGAGGAACTGGGCACCGGGGTGATCGCCTTTACGCCCCTGGCCCAAGGCCTGCTCACTGACAAATACCTCAAGGGCATTCCGGAAGATGCACGGGTCAATCGTCCAGGAGGTGGCTCGTTGCAGGCGTCGCACCTGTCGCAAAGCAACATTGACCATGTGCGAGCCCTCAATGAGATCGCCCAACAGCGCGGGCAAAGCCTGGCGCAGATGGCCCTGGCCTGGACCCTGCGCGACCCGCGGATCACCTCGGCGCTGATTGGTGCCAGCCGTCCGGAGCAGATCATCGAGAACGTCGGCGCGTTGAAGAACCTGGATTTCAGCGCGCAGGAGCTGGCGCAGATCGATCGGTTCGCCCAGGAAGGCGGGATCAACCTCTGGGAGAAGCCTTCGTTGGCGGAATAACGAGCGAAAGACAAACTGTGGCGAGGGAGCTTGCTGTGGCGAGGGAGCTTGCTCCCGCTGGACTGCGAAGCAGGCCCTAGAACTTTGCCAGATGCGGGTTTTTGAATCGTCCGGAAG
>NZ_JALJDX010000067.1 GCF_022952855.1 Pseudomonas sp. RGM2987
CGGTGTATCAGTCGCCATTTAGGTATCTGACACACCGCATTCGCGAGCAAGCCCGCTCCCACATTGAGATTTGTGTTTAGCCAGCGAAAGCGTCAAGAGAACGTTACAACCCGCAAAACCCGTCCCGACCGTTGATCCGGTAATCCGGTTTTTTGACACTTGCCCGATATGCGGTCACAACTTTCGCGCTCCGTTGGGTCTTAACTCGGTGGTCGCCGATGGAATATTGGCATCTACCGAGGTTTTTAGCCTGATACGGAGATAAGCTCATGATTTTCAACGTACAAAATTTTGGCGCCAAAGGAGATGGCGTTACTGACGACACGGCGGCCATTCAGAAAGCAATCGATGCGGCAGCGGCCGCCGGTGGCGGGCAGGTCTATATGCCGGCCGGGACCTACATTGTTTCCGGCGGTGAGGAACCTTCCGACGGTTGCCTGATGCTCAAGAGCAACGTCTCTCTGTACGGCGACGGCATGGGCCAGACCACGGTCAAGGTGGCCGACGGTTCCGACACCAAGATCACCGGGGTCATCCGCTCGGCCTATGGCGAGGAAACCCACGACTTCGGCATCAGCAACCTCACCATCGACGGCAACCGCGACCACACCACCGGCAAGATCGACGGCTGGTTCAACGGCTATATTCCTGGCGAGGAAGGCTACGATTCCAACGTCACCATCGACAGTGTCGAGATCAAGGACTGCTCCGGGTACGGCTTCGACCCGCACGAGCAGACCGTCAACATGGTCATCAAGAACAGCGTGTCCCACGGCAATGGCCTGGATGGCTTCGTCGCCGACTTCCTCAGCGACAGCACCTTCGAAAACAACGTCGCCTACGACAACGACCGGCACGGCTTCAACGTCGTGACCAGCACCCATGACTTCACCCTCACCAATAACGTTGCCTATAACAACGGCGGCAACGGTATCGTGGTCCAGCGCGGCAGCGAGAACATTCCCTCGCCCAGCAACATCACCATCACCGGGGGCGAGGTCTATGGCAACGGCGCCGAGGGCGTACTGATCAAGTTGTCCAGCGATGTCGACGTCAGCGGCGTGGACATCCACGACAACGCCAGCGCCGGGATCCGCATCTACGGCAGCAACCATGTCGAGATCATCGACAACACCCTCAACAACAACTCCCTGGCCAACCCGGTACCGGAAATCATCATCCAGTCCTACGACGACACCCTGGGCGTCTCCGGCAAGTACTTCAACGGCAGCGACAACACCATCCAGGGCAACATCATCAGCGGCAGCAACCTGTCGACCTACGGCGTGGCCGAGCGCAACGAGGACGGCACCGATCGCAACGCGATCATTGCCAACACCATCAGCCACACCAGCAAGGGCGCCACGCTGGTCTATGGCGATGGCAGCTACGTCAGCGCCACGGTGCCGATGACCACCGTGCAAGGTACGGCGGGCAACGACACCCTGGTGGGCAGCGCCGCCAGTGAGATTTTCTACGGCGGCGCCGGTAATGACACCATCAACGGTGCTGCCGGCAGCGACATCCTGGTCGGCGGTGCGGGCATTGATAAACTCACCGGCGGCACGGGTGCCGATACCTTCCGTTTCGTCGCCCAGTCCGACAGCTACCGCAATGCAACCGCCAGCTTCGACGACACCATCACTGACTTCGACGTCACCCAGGACAAGATCGACCTGGCTGGCCTGGGCTTCACCGGCCTGGGCAACGGCCGCGGCGGCACCTTGCAGGTCAGCTACAGCGCCAGCAACAACCGCACCTACATCAAGGACTACGACGCCGACGCCAGCGGCAATCGTTTCGAACTGATTCTCACCGGCAACCTCGCCAGCACCCTGACCGCCAGCAACTTCATCTTCAACCGGGTGATCACCGGCACCAGCGGCAGCGATTCGTTGCAAGGCAGCGACTCGGCCGACACCCTGCTGGGCCTGGCGGGCAACGACAGCCTCAGCGGCGGCGCCGGCGATGACAGGATTGATGGCGGTGCCGGCATGGACACCCTCACGGGCGGT
Organism: Pseudomonas sp. RGM2987; assembly: GCF_022952855.1. Lineage (GTDB taxonomy): Bacteria > Pseudomonadota > Gammaproteobacteria > Pseudomonadales > Pseudomonadaceae > Aquipseudomonas. Next base: position 2,016 of record NZ_JALJDX010000067.1, read on the forward strand.
GCCGGAGCCGACACCTTCGTGTTCGCCAACCGCCTGGACAGCTACCGCAACTACAACACCGGCGGCGCCAACCTGGGCGACCTGATCACCGACTTCGATATCAATGCCGACAAGATCGACCTCTCGGCCCTGGGCTTCACCGGCCTGGGCGATGGCAAGAACAACACCGTGTACCTGGTGCTCAACAGCGCGGGAACCAAGACCTACATCAAGTCCCTGGAGGCCGACGCCAACGGCAACCGCTTCGAAGTGGCACTGGACGGCAATTTCCTCGACAAGCTGACCAGCGCCAACTTCGTCTTCGCCACCACCTCGCCGACCAACCACGCGCCGGTGGTGGCGACGCCGCTGCTGGACCAGAGCGCCACCGAGAACACGCCGTTCAGCTACGTGGTGCCGGCCACCAGTTTCAGCGATCCGGATAATGACAGCCTGAGCTACAGCGCCAGGTTGGCCGATGGCAGCGCCCTGCCCAGCTGGTTGAAATTCGATGCCGCCACCCGCACGTTCAGCGGCACGCCCAGCGACACGGCATCGGGCACCTACTCCATCCAGGTCACCGCGACCGATGGCAGCAATGCCACGGTCAGCGACAGCTTCACCCTCGCGGTAAAGGACGTGCCCGCCTCGCCCACGGTGATCAACGGCACGCCGAACAACGACACGCTGACCGGCACCGCCGCCAACGAGCAGCTGTTCGGTGGCGCCGGTAACGACACGCTCAATGGCGGCGCCGGCAATGACATCCTGGTCGGCGGCACCGGCGTGGACAAGCTCACCGGCGGTGCGGGCGCCGATGTGTTCCGCTACACCTCCAAGCTCGACAGCTACCGCACCGGCTCCACCAGCGCCAGTGACCAGATCCTCGACTTCGACCTGGCCGCCGACAAGATCGACGTCGCGGCCCTCGGCTATACGGGCCTGGGTAATGGGCTCAACGGCACGCTGCAAGTGACCTACAGCACGACGAGCAATCGGACCTACCTCAAGGACCTCACCGTCGATGCCAACGGCAACCGCTTTGAAGTGTCCCTGGCGGGCAATCTGCTGAACAGCCTGACCGCCAGTCATTTCGTGTTCGCCGACCAGAACACGCCGGGCAACATCGCACCGGTGGTGGCGATCCCTCTGCTCGACCAGAGCGCCACCGAACGCACACCGTTCAGCTACACCGTGACCCACGACAGTTTCACCGACGCCAACCAGGATGTGCTGACCTACACCGCGACCCTGGCCGATGGCAGCGCCCTGCCGGCCTGGCTGAGTTTCAACGCCAGCAACCTGACCTTCTCCGGAACCCCGACCAGCACCGCGGCGGGTAACTACAACGTACTGGTCAAGGCCACCGATCCTTCCGGGGCGTCGGTCAGCGACAGCTTCGCCCTGGCGGTGGCCGATGCGCCCGCCAACACCATCACCGGCACCAACAACGGCGAAACCCTCAACGGCACCACCGGCGCGGACCTGATCCTCGGCCTTGGAGGCGACGACACGATCAAGGCCGGCACCGGTGCCGACACGGTCGACGGCGGCGCCGGGCGCGACTCGCTGTATGGCGGCGACGGTGCCGACACCTTCCGCTATAGCAACTTGCAGGACAGCTACCGCGACTACGATACCGGCGGCATCACTGCCACGGACACGATCTATGACTTCACCGTGGGCGTGGACAAGATCGACGTGTCGGGCCTGGGCTTCATCGGCCTCGGCGATGGCAGCAACGGCACGCTGTACATGACGTTGAACGCGGCCGGCGACAAGACCTACGTCAAATCCGCGGAAGCCGACGCCAACGGCAACCGCTTCGAAATCGCCCTGAGCGGCAACTACCTCAACACCTTGACCGCCAGCGATTTCGTCTTCGGCGAACGCGCCCAGCAGGACATTCTCTACCTGCCCACGCTCGGCCAGTCCAATGCGCGACTGTTGCGCATGACCGAGGACGACAATCAGTCCGGCACCTCGATGCTGGTCAACGACCTGGACCGCTACACCACCTATGACGTACGCAGTCAGTTCACCGATGCCGATGGCAATGGGATCGATATTGCGGTGGGCGGGAGTACGGTCAACGGCCTCTCGACCCTGAGCGCCGAGGAACTGAAATTGTGCTGGTGGTTGACCGACACCAACCAGCCGGGGGCTGCGCTGCTGCGCGCCGTGGCATTACTGAAGGATCAGCTCACCGAGCTCAAGGCCATCGACAACGTGACCATGGGCATCATCTGGGGCCAGGGCGAGGAAGCCGCCCAGGAGATCGCCCGCTCCACCGACAAGGCCGCGGCGGCAGCAGCTTACAAGGCTGCGACCCTGAAGGTGTTCGACTACCTGCACGCTCAGTTCGGCAACTTCAATGTGTACCTGATGGAAACCGGTCACTACGAGCAGGATGCGGCCCGAGCCCGGGGTTATTCGGAAGACAAGATTGCCTCGATTGTGGACGGTGTCGGCTATGTCCGCGCCGCCCAGGAAGCCATCGCCGCCGAGCGCGCCGACGTCAAGCTGGCGGTGGACTACACCGACCTGCCGTTGCGCTACGAAGTCGATCCGCTGGTGTATCCCGATGACGTCTGGCACCTGCATGAAGAGTCGGCGGAAATTGTCGGCCAGCGCCTGGCGGATTACATCGCCGATGACCTGGGCTTCCATGGCAATCCCAACGACAACAACAGCGTGCAGGACATTTTCGACCACGCCCAGAACCAGGGCGGGATGATTGTCGGCACCGACCAGGCGGACACCCTGGTGGGCAGCTCTGGCAACGACACGATCGATGGCGACCTGGGCGCCGACACCATGACCGGCGGCGATGGCAACGATATCTACGTGGTCGATAACGCCTTCGACAGCGTGGTGGAAACCAACACCTCGGCCTCGCAGATCGATACGGTGAAAGCCTCGGTCAGCTGGACCCTGGGCGCGAACCTGGAAAACCTGGTGCTCACGGGTGTCTCGGAAATCGACGGCACCGGCAACGAGCGACGCAACTTCATCACCGGTAACGCCGTCCACAACGTGCTCGATGGCGCCGCCGGGGCGGACAGCATGAGCGGCGGCGATGGCAACGACACCTACTACGTCGACAACGTCGATGACACGGTGATCGAGACCAACGCCAACCCGCTGCCGGGCGGGATCGACAGCGTCCACAGCAGCCTGGCGGCGTATACCCTGGGCAACAACGTCGAGAACCTGTATATCGACAGCGCCGGTGCGGCCAACGGCACGGGCAACGCCCTGGACAACACGTTGTTCGCCGGTGCCGGCAACAACGTGCTGGACGGGCGCGATGGCAACGACACCGCGTCCTTCGAGCGGGCGCTGTCCGGTGTCACCGTCAACCTCTCGACGTCCACGCAACAGAACACCGTGGGCTCCGGGCTCGATACCTTGAAATTCATCGAGAACCTGACCGGCAGCGCCTATGCCGATACGCTGTCGGGCAACAGTGCGGGGAACATCCTGAACGGTGGCGCGGGCAACGATACGCTGGTGGGTGGTTCGGGGGATGACCGGTTGATCGGCGGCGTCGGCACCGACAACCTCACTGGCGGCACCGGGGCGGACACCTATGTGTTCAATTCGCTGTCGGAAATGGGCGTCGGGGCCCTGCGCGATGTGATCAACGGCTTCAAGACCACCGAGGGCGATCACCTGGACCTCACCGGCCTGGACGCCAACCCGCTGACGCCCAGCATCGACGCCTTTACCTTCATCGGCAGCAACGCCTTCGACCCCACCAACGCCACCGGCCAACTGCGCTTCGCCGACGGCATCCTCTCCGGCAGCACCAACGCCAACGCCACCCCCGAGTTCGAATTCGAACTGGTCGGCGTCAAGGAGCTGCACGCCAGCGACTTCACCGCCTGAGTATGAAGAAAGGCCTGCCCGCGATAGCGACAGCACATCCAACACCGATGCCAGCTGATCCACCGCCATCGCGAGCAGGCTCGCTCCCACAGGGGATTGGTGACAGGCGCAGAACCAATGAACACCCAAAATCCACTGTGGGAGCGGGCGT
>NZ_JALJDX010000066.1 GCF_022952855.1 Pseudomonas sp. RGM2987
GCCTGATATAGGGGCTGCTGCGCAACCCAGCGGGAGCAAGCTCCCTCGCCACGGAAGTGGTGCACCGTTGCCTTGATGGCAATCAAGGCGCCAACGGCAAGAACCGGCTCAGGGCCAACGGTTTGCCGATCTGTCCTCGATGCACATTCACTACCGCGTAAGGGCTGTTGGCCTTGGCCAGCAGCGAATGGTAGTGCTCCAGACGCTGTCCCCTGGTTTTCAGGTGCGCGACGCTGTAGTCGGCTTTCGGCGTGTCGGCCGTTGCGTAGTGAAAATGCGCGAACCAGAGGGGCCGTCCGTCACGGTCATTGATCGCGTACTCCTGGAGAAAATCCTTGCGCGGGCCCATCAAGGCGGTGCGTTCCCCCAGGAGCGCCACCTGGATCAGGTCCTGGTCGAACAGGTAGCGCAGGTTGCTGTCGGTGGGCGGCAGTTTCAGGCTCAGTTCGGTGCGCAGTTCGTGGCCCCTGGTGCTCAGGCGGGCGGCGGCGCCTGACAACTGTTGGCCCAGTGCCTCGTCTGCCGGTGTGCGTGAGGCCGGCGATGCGATGAACGCCCGGTCCAGTTCCTCGGCAAGCGTGCGGAAACGACCCGCCTCATTGTTCATGATTTCCTCGATTTCCTGAGGAAAGCGGCAATGTGTCTTGTAGCGTTCCGCGCGGCTCATGCGCTGGTCCAGCTCATCGAGCAGCTTTCGTCCATCCGCCCGGATCGACCTGACTGATCGTGTGTGGGGCACAGGGGCCGGGCGGCGTATGTCGACCACATCCCAGACATCCTCGTGGCGCGAATAGGTGGCAAGTATCTGATCGTCCCCTTCGGAGCGCATCTCCACGACGTCGACCGGTAGGCTCGTACCGGCGGGTTTCAGGTCGCCGATCAGGACACCATTGTGACGGGTCCTGATCAGTTTTTTCTGCACAAGCCCGGTGCCTGTCCTGGAGCGTTTCGGCGCACGCTTGCGCGGTGTCGGCTCGGGCTTGATTTCTGCCGCGAGCTTCCCCGAGACCTCTTGGTAAAGCCCTTCCACCAGTTTGATCAGCCGGTCGAAATAGGACGCGTTGATGTCGTCCGGGTAGAGAGCCTTTGTCCACTTCAACGCATCCAGGGTCTTGCCGTATTGCTCGGTCAGGCTTGTCAGCACCTCGAGTTGTTCTGACGCAGGCAGGTCGTACATTCGCAGGTCATGGTGGGAGCGCATCTGCTCCGCTAACGGCGTGACAATGCGAAGCAGGCTTTCTGCCAGGCTCGATTGCAGATTCTTCACCGACAGAATGGGAAGGGTGGAGAGTTGCAGGGTCTTGCTGCCGATGGCATTTCTCTCGTCCAGCGGCCGGCCGCTGGTCAGGCGTTCAAACGCCTGTGCGCCCGCCGCATCGAGATTCAGTAGCCGCTCCAGATAGTCGTCCTTGAGTTCCAGCCAGTGGATCGCTCGATCATTGATGTCGCTCATGGTGTCGAGGTACTTCCGGTACGGCTCAAGGTTGTAAGCGACGATTTCCCTGAAGTCGCGATCTCCGTGAAATTGGGGATGGGCTTGTCTGGTGGCGACGTGGTCCTTTTGGGTGATCAGGAACGCCTTGCGGGCATTGTTAACCACGTTTTCCATCAGCCCATGCAGGTAGCCAGGCGGGAACCCGATACCCAGGCTGGCACGTTCGGGTGCGCTGTCCGCCATCTTCAGATAGATCTCGGTCTCCTCCTGTAGCAGGTCGTAGAACGTCTTGCGCTTCTGGGCACGCTGGGCTTCGGTGTAGTCGCCATCCTCGGTTCGGGTCATGACCTGCTGGGCCACGTCCAGGGCTTTTTCTCGATCATCGTCCTGTTCAATCCATCGGTTGTGTTCCTCGAGCAATTGCCGGATACGCTGCAGGTTGGTACGGCGTTGCGCCTCCACCCGCTTGGGCGGCATGCCGCCGCGCAGGCGCAGGCGTAGATCCAGCGACCAGTTGCCCTGGCCGTCCGAATTCAAAGGCGGGCCGTTGGCGCTTGGGTCGCGCGGGTCGACAATCGTCACGCTGCCGTCTGCTTCGGGGCTGACTTGATACAGGCGGTCTTCAACCAGGGCGTGCCAGGTGTTGTCGATCACATACAGGCCTGTGTTCGGACCATAGCCAATCGGTTCGGGCAGTGACGCGGGGCGCGGCAATTGCACCCGCAGCAAGTAGTTGTGCTGCGCCGACGTCAGGCGCTGGCGAGCGTTGGCGAAACCGAGGTCCAGATACCCGCTGGAAACGGCGGAGTGCTTGCCGGGCAAGACAACGGGTGTGTCGACAACGCTGGGTGGCACCGGCGCGGGCCATTGCTCGGGAATGGCCCGCGGCGCGGGCGTATCCATGGCCTGCTCCTTGATGGCTTCGGGCAGCGGCGCATGGGCTGGGCTGATGCCGGGAAACTGGCTCACCAGCATACTGAGGTTGACCAGCAGATCGACGGCAGCCAGCTCCCGGGTCACCGGGTCTTTGCTGCTCAGCGCCGGAATATCCTGGCTGGCACTCGCCATCAGGTTCCAGAGCCAGGCGGCGGCCATGACCGGGCCCCGCAGCAACGGCATCAGCAACGTGTTGAAGATCAGGTTGCCGCCTTCCAGCAGCACGGCCCAGCGGCTTTCGCTGTTGGACACCGATTCCCGGTCTGCCTGGCTGACCAGGGCGTGCGCATTGCTGCGGTAGAGGCAGGGCATCAGGTCGCCATTGTGTAGCCACTTCTGCAACTCGGCGTTGCTTTCGTCGTCGACCGCGAGTGTTGCCGGGGCGGGTTTTGCCGGAAGGCTGAACTCGTCGCCCTGGAAAAAACGCACGATGTGCGGCTCGAGGAAGCCGCCGTCGGCATAGAGGGGGCGGGCGATGTCGGACATCCAGGTGAGGATGCTGTCTTGCAGGTCGCCGGGGGTGACGACGGCTTGCAACAGGGCCTGGCGGGTCGGGTACTCCTGCAACGCGGGGGAATAGAGCGGGCGATAGAGCAGGTGCGGGCCGCTGCTGACGTCTTGCGGCTCGATGATGAACATGTTCGTCACAAGGTCGGGCTGAGCCCCGGGCTTGCACAGGAAGGCCAGGTGTCGGATCGTCACGGGTCGGCCGTCGAGCTTCTGGCCGTCAGTGTCCGGTTGCAGGACGGCGGCAAGCAGGCGCAGGCCCTGGCGGGTCACACCGTTTTTCTGCTCCAGCCGTTGTTGCAGGGCCTCGAGCTGCAATTGCGCCGGCATCTGGTCGGTGAACAGCCGTTGCCGCTGCCGCACGTGAGGTAAATCATCCACCAGCCGTTGTTGCAGGTAGCGAGGATAGGTCGTGCCGATGTCGACCTGTTCGATCAGTCCGTTCCTGCGCGTGATGAAATCCGGGGTCAGCCACGCCGGCAACGCCAGCCCCCGGCGATGACTGAGCGCCAGGTTGGCACTGGGCCGGGCGACGAGGTTGTGGATCGCCAGCTCGGTCAGGCTCAGGGTTTTCTTCTCGATGATCCCGGCCGTACCGGGGTAACCGGCAGCCACGGTGAAGGTCAGCTCGACGTCATCGGGCCGGTAATGGCTGGAGGGAGCCCGGTCCAGGCGGTTGTCGTTGGTCTGCTGCATCTGTTTGACCAGGGCGTCGGCGGTGAAGGCCTGGATGTCCTGGATGTCGCTGAGATAGGTCCGACCCAGGTTGCGCTTCTTGGCGCTGGCGACGGTCAGGTTGAGGTGTTGAAAGCGGGTTTGATCAACCCTGGAGGCGTTCTTCAACCAGGTGGGCAGCAACGGTTCCAGACGCGCCGACGTTTCAGGTGTGAGGCGCGGGACGTCAAGCAGGTAACGGGCAGGGTCGCTCAAGTCTTGATACAGCGTTGTCAGGCCTTGCAGGCCCATTCGCGAAGGCAGCTGCACTGCCTGCAAATCGGCCAGTTGTTGCTCCAGGATCATGGCCGCCTGGACGTCGAAGGCGTGGCCGCCGATTTCATTGCGTTGGCAGGTGATGCTGTCGACGAGGTACTGGCCGGCGATCCGGGCGCTCCAATAACCGTTGAAGGCCTCCAGCGAAGGAAAAGTTTGCACGGCACTGCCGGGGCTGCACAGCAGGTAGACGGTCGAGCCCTGGGACGAGTGGCTCAGGAGGATCTCGCTGCCGAGCAGTACGCGGCTGGCGTCGCCGTGGCTGATCCGGGTCTCCAGGCTGTAGGCATAAGTCGGTGACGGGTTGTTGTGATAGAAGCGCAGGTCACGGTCCGGCCAACGGACGATCTGGTCCAGGGCTTCGCGTGCCTGATCGGTCAGGCCTGGCTGTCGCAGCCTGCGGATATGCAGGGTGTTCCTCAGCACATCGCTGAGCCAGCGCCAGTGGCTGATGCCCTTGTGGTTGCCGATCTCGGTATTCCAATAGTCGGTCAGCGCATCCTGCAGTCCGATCGGCACCGTCCAGGGCAGCTCGATCAACAGTTTCTGGATGTCGTTCATGTCTACGTTGCGCCCGGCCCAACGGAGTGGGTGCGGCATCCTTTCGGTCAGGAAGCAGGAGAGTCCTCCCGCATCCCTGAAATCCCAAGGCATGCCCAGGGCCAGGTAGTCGAGGACGCGGGGCATGAAGGGCTGGATTCGCCAGGCGCGATCGGCTGCGTTCGGCGTCGCCAGTTGGACCCGGGACAGGTCGAAGGACGATGCGGGGTACCTTGCCTGGATGGCTTGTTCCAGCAGGCGCCGGACCACCTGTTCGAAGGTCGGGCGACGGGCGAATTGCAGGCTGACGGTCTGCGCGAACGCAGACACGTTGTCAGCCGGAGCGGTTGAGGTCATGAGAAGTCCTTTTCATAAACGCTTGGCCGTCGAATGACGACCTGAAAAGTATCGACTTCTGTGTCTCGCCGGGGCGGTAGATAAATACCGCCCCGGCGAGTGCGGGGTATGTCAGGGCTGTGGACGGAATCAGGCGGGATCTCTGCCCAGCACCACGTTCAGTGCACTGCGGGCATCGTCCAGTTGCACCAGCGTGGCATGGCGGGCCCCGAGGGCATCACGGTTCTCGATGGCGGTGAGAATAGCCTTGTGTCGCGGCATCGCCAGCTCGTGCAGATTGGGGCGTTGGTTGGAATGCTTGAGCGCTTCGGCGATGGCCACCGACAGCATGTTGCACAGGTTGGCGAGCAGGTCGTTGTGGGTCGCATCGGCGATGCGGCTATGGAAATCCAGGTCCGGTTGCAGCAGGGCTTCGGGCGTCGGTGCCGCGTCCATGCGTTCATAGGCTTCGCGGATGGACGCGATGTCGTCGTCGGTGGCGAACTGTGCGGCCAGGGCCGCGGCGGCGGGCTCGATGATGCTGCGCACACTGGTCAGCAAGCCAAAGAATTCATTCTGCGGGCTGCTCTGCATCAGCCAGTGCAACACGTCCGGGTCGAGCATGTGCCATTCCCGCCGGGCCTTGACCACCGTGCCCACGCGCGGGCGTGAATACACCAGGCCCTTGGCGACCAGCACTCGCGTCGCTTCGCGCAGCACTGGGCGGCTGACGGCGTACTCCTCGCACAGCAGGGCTTCGGCGGGCAGTTTATCGTCCGGCTTGAAGCGTCCGGAGACGATCTGCATGCCCAGTTCCTGGACGATGCGCGCATGCATGCTTTTGCGGTCGGAGGGTTTTCGGTAATCCATGGGCGGCGGCGCGAACCTGTGGGAGGGGATGTCGCGCATGATAGCAGGCGCGAGGAGGGCGGGTCGCTAGTGCGATCTCATGTTGAAGCGGATCCCCTGATGTGGGAGCGGGCTTGCTCGCGAAAGCGCTGTATCAGTCGCCACGGATGTAGCTGACATAC
>NZ_JALJDX010000065.1 GCF_022952855.1 Pseudomonas sp. RGM2987
CTGGAGCGCGCAGCGATCCCAAGCTTTTTGGGGCTGCTACGCAGCCCAACGGGAGCAAGCTCCCTCGCCACGACAAGTGATAAACCTTAGTGAACAGCATTGCCCCCCCTACAGGGAGGGCTATGTGTTGATTATTGAGCGCGAGCCCACGGCAGGATCGGAATCGCCGTCACCGCATTCTGCGGACTGCCTTCGATCACACGGTCGCTGTAGACCAGGTACACCAGGGTATTGCGCTTCTTGTCGAGAAAACGCACCACCTGCATGGTCTTGAACACCAGCGACGTACGCTCCCGGAACACTTCCTCGCCATCCTTGAGCTCACCCTTGAAGCTGATCGGCCCCACCTGGCGGCAGGCGATGGAGGCTTCGGCGCGATCCTCGGCCAGGCCCAGGCCACCCTTTACGCCACCGGTCTTGGCCCGCGACAGGTAACAGGTCACCCCATCAACCTTGGGATCGTCGAACGCTTCGACCACGATCCGGTCATTGGGCCCGACAAACTTGAACACCGTCGATACCTGGCCAATTTCCTCGGCCGACGCCAGCAGCGGCACTGCAAACAGCAAGCCGATCAATCCTTTTGCCAAACCCATGATTTTTCCTTAGACAAGGATCAGATTGTCACGGTGAACCAATTCAGGCTCCGCCATGTAACCCAACAGACCGACAATCGCATCCGACGACTGACCGATGATTTTCTGCGCTTCCAGCGCGCTGTAATTGGCCAGCCCACGGGCGATTTCACGCCCGTCCGGCGCCACGCACACCACCATTTCGCCACGACGAAAACTGCCCTGGACCAGCTTAACGCCCACTGGCAGCAGGCTTTTGTTGCCTTGGGACAGGGCCGAGACGGCGCCCGCGTCCAGTACCAGCGTGCCACGGGTTTGCAGGTGCCCGGCCAGCCATTGCTTGCGTGCCGCCAGCATGCCGCGCTCCGGAGAGAGCAAGGTGCCGATGCGCTCGCCCGCCTTCAGGCGATCCAGTACTCGCTCCAGGCGACCACCGACAATGATGGTGTGAGCGCCGGAGCGTGCCGCCAGCCGCGCGGCGCGCAGCTTGGTCTGCATGCCGCCACGCCCCAGGGCGCCGCCGGTACCGCCCGCCACGGCGTCCAGCGCCGGATCGTCTGCACGCGCCTCGTAAATCAGCTTGGCATCAGGATCGTTGCGTGGATCGGCATCGAACATGCCATCGCGATCGGTGAGAATCACCAGCAGGTCCGCTTCCACCAGGTTCGCCACCAATGCGGCCAGGGTGTCGTTATCGCCGAAGCGGATTTCGTCGGTGACCACCGTGTCGTTTTCGTTGATGACCGGGATGACCTTCAACTCCACCAGGGCGCGCAAGGTGCTGCGGGCATTGAGGTAGCGCTTGCGGTCGGACAGGTCGTCATGGGTCAGCAGGATCTGCGCGGTATGGCGCCCGTGCTCGGCAAAGCTCGACTCCCAGGCCTGCACCAGGCCCATCTGGCCGATGGCGGCAGCCGCCTGCAACTCGTGCATCGCGCTGGGTCGCGACGTCCAGCCCAGACGGCTCATGCCCGCGGCCACGGCCCCGGACGAAACCAATACCAGCTCGACACCCGCCTCATGCAAGGCCACCATCTGCTCGACCCACACCGCCATGGCCTTGCGATCCAGGCCCTTGCCATCCGCCGTCAGCAGTGCGCTGCCGATCTTCACGACCCAGCGCTGCGCACCCGTCACCTTGCTCCGCATCATCTTCAACCTTTGCCAGCGAACGGCGCGACCCAGCGCCGCCCATGGGATTATTCGTATTTGCGTTCTGCAGATACCAAAACGCCGCTCGAATGAGCGGCGCCTTGGAAACCGGCTGGTTGCGATGATAACACCGCGCCCTGGTAGATAAAGCATCGCTGGCAGCCCCAACACTGGGTCCACCAGAGACAAATCCATGTGGGAGCGGGCTTGCTCCGGGCGGCGATCCGACGAAAGCGGTGCACCAGCTTGCATCAATATCACTGACCAACCGCGTTCGCGAGCAAGCCCGCTCCCACAAGGGCCGAACCCGCCGCGCAATCAGTCGCGAACGTAGATGATTTCCGGACCGTCTTCGTCGTCCACGTCTTCTTCATCCCAATCGTCATCACCGATGTCATGGACCGACTTCACGCCGCTGCGGCGCAGGGCACGCTGGTCGTCCAGGGCCTGCAACTGGGCACGGGCCTCGTCTTCGATGCGCTGGTCGAGCTCGGCCAGCTCTTCCTTGTAGGCCGGGTCATTGGCCAGACGGTCAGCACGATCTTCCAGGTAACGCATGATGTCGTGACACAGGCGCTCGGTGCCTTCTTTGGCGATGGCCGAGATCACGTAGACCGGACCTTCCCACTCCAGGCGATCGACGATTTCCTTGACCCGCTCTTCGTGCTCTTCCTCAAGGATCTGGTCGCACTTGTTCAGCACCAGCCAGCGATCCCGCTCGGCGAGGGCCGGGCTGAACTTGGTCAGCTCACTGACGATGACTTCGGCGGCATCGGCAGCGCTGCTTTCATCCAGCGGCGCCATGTCCACGAGGTGCAGCAACAGCCGGGTACGGGACAAGTGCTTGAGGAAGCGAATGCCCAGGCCCGCGCCATCGGAAGCGCCTTCGATCAACCCCGGGATGTCCGCGACCACGAAGCTCTTCCAGCGGTCGACGCTGACTACGCCCAGGTTCGGCACCAGGGTAGTGAACGGGTAGTCGGCGACTTTCGGCTTGGCCGCCGACACCGAGCGAATGAAGGTACTTTTACCCGCATTCGGCAGGCCCAGCAGACCCACATCGGCCAACACTTTCATCTCCAGCTTCAGGTCACGCTGCTCGCCGGGCTTGCCCGGGGTGGTCTGGCGCGGCGCACGGTTGGTACTGGATTTGAAACGGGTGTTGCCCAGGCCGTGCCAGCCGCCATGGGCGACCAGCAGACGCTGGCCAGCCTTGGTCAGGTCGCCGATCACTTCCTGGGTGGCCGAGTCGATCACCGTGGTGCCGACCGGCACGCGCAGGACCAGGTCTTCGCCCTTCTTGCCGGTGCAGTCGGTGCTGCCGCCGTTGGAGCCACGCTCAGCGTCGAAGTGACGGGTGTAGCGGTAATCCACCAGGGTATTGAGGTTTTCGTCGGCGAGCATGTAGATCGAGCCGCCGTCGCCCCCATCACCACCGTTCGGACCACCGTTCTCAATGAACTTTTCCCGACGGAAACTCATGCAGCCATTGCCGCCGTCGCCGGCCTTTACTCGAATCGATACTTCATCAACAAACTTCATGACACACGCCTCTCGCCATACGGACGAGCCGAAAAAAACAAGACATAAGACTCTTGCAAAAATGAGCGCAGCGACCCGATGACACGCCCCAACCGCAGCGCCGACAGTCCATACAAACAGTTTTGCAAGAGACTCACCCCACAAACGAAAAAGCCCCGTCGCAAGACAGGGCTTTTCCAGCGGTCTCGCAATTAAGCTGCGATAACGCTTACGTAACGACGACCGAAGGCGCCTTTTACTTCGAACTTGATCACGCCTTCGACTTTAGCGAAGAGGGTGTGATCCTTACCCATGCCTACGCCGTAGCCAGCGTGGAATTGGGTGCCGCGCTGACGCACGATGATGTTGCCCGCTTTGATAGCCTGGCCGCCATACATCTTCACGCCAAGGCGTTTGGCTTCTGAGTCGCGACCGTTACGGGTACTACCACCAGCTTTTTTGTGTGCCATGAGTTCAATTCTCCTAGTGAGGAATTAGGCTGAAATTAAGCCTGAATACCGGTGATTTTGATCTCGGTGTACCACTGGCGGTGGCCCATGCGCTTCATGTGGTGCTTACGACGACGGAACTTGATGATGCGGACTTTATCGTGACGACCTTGGGAGATCACTTCAGCCACAACGGTAGCGCCAGCAACGACTGGAGCGCCGATATTCACGTCATCGCCATTGGCGACCAACAGAACGCGATCGAAAGTCACGGATTCGCCGGTAGCGATTTCCAGTTTTTCGATCTTCAGGTATTCACCTGGGGCGACCTTGTATTGCTTGCCACCAGTAACAATTACTGCGTACGACATGGTATTTCTCCGATAATCCTGCTCACCCAGCGCTTTATAAGAAGAGGTATTGGCTGGCATGGCTGCATGGGCTGGAAGGCCCGGATGCAATTGCGTAAGGCAGGTGCTGCCCAGGAAGTTCAGGGTGCGCGATTGTACGCAAGCCAACGGAGCCTTGCAAGTAGCCGTCCATCGTGCCTTGACAGCCCCGGACATGGGTCCTAGCATGCCGCGCAACCCTTCTGGAGCGCCTGTCGCTGATGCAACCCCAAGCTTTCTACCGCGCAGTGGCGGACGATTTTAATGCCGTCGACGGCATCATCAAGAAGCAACTGACTTCCCGGGTACCGTTGGTCTCGAAAATCGGCGACTACATCACGTCGGCCGGCGGCAAGCGCCTGCGTCCTTTATTGGTGCTTTTGTGCGGCAAGGCCCTGGGCCGCGAAGGCGACGACATGCGCCTGCTGGCCGCCACCATCGAGTTCCTGCACACCGCGACCCTGCTGCACGACGACGTGGTCGACATGTCCGGAATGCGCCGTGGCCGCTCGACTGCCAACGCGATGTGGGGCAATGCGCCGAGCGTGCTGGTGGGTGACTTCCTCTATTCGCGCTCGTTCGAAATGATGGTCGAGCTGGGCTCGATGCCGGTGATGAAGATCCTGTCCCAGGCCACCCGCATCATCGCCGAGGGCGAAGTGCTGCAATTGTCCAAGGTGCGCGACGCCAGCACCACGGAAGAGACCTACATGGAAGTCATCCGCGGCAAGACCGCGATGCTCTTCGAGGCCTCGACCCACAGTGCCGCCGCCCTGGCCGGTGCCAGCGCCGAGCAGAGCGAAGCACTGCGCACGTTCGGCGATCACCTGGGTGTGGCGTTCCAACTGGTGGACGACTTGCTGGACTACAAGGGCGACGCCGAGACCCTGGGCAAGAACGTCGGCGACGACCTGGCCGAAGGCAAGCCTACCCTGCCGCTGATCTACACCATGCGCGAGGGCACGCCGGAACAGGCGGCACTCGTGCGCAAGGCGATCCAGAAAGGCGGGATCGAGGACCTGGAGAGCATCCGCCAGGCAGTTGAAGCCTCCGGCTCGCTGGAGTACACCGCGAAACTGGCCCGGGACTACGTAGCCCGCGCGATCCAGTGCCTGGAGGCCCTGCCGGCCAGTGAATACCGCGATGCGCTGGTGGAGTTGAGCGAGTTTGCGGTGGCGCGTACGCACTGACTGCACGGAGAACCCTGTGGGAGCGGGCTTGCTCGCGAATGCGGTGTGTCAGTCAACGATAAGTCGATTGATACAC
>NZ_JALJDX010000064.1 GCF_022952855.1 Pseudomonas sp. RGM2987
TTCGCGAGCAAGCCCGCTCCCACATATAGATGGCGTGAGTCAGGCCGATTCAGCGGTGTAAGCGTGCTCCAGCAAAACCGTAAACCGGTTGAACGCATCCAGCGCGCCTTTATCCGCCTCGGCTTCCTGCTCTGGGGTGAAGACCAGGCTATCGAGGGTGCGGGTGAAGGTTTTCCAGCCTTCGGCGCGGCCGCCCGCCGGTTCGGCCAGGTGCCGGGCGCCGAAGGTTTCGCTCAACCCCAGGCCCTCGGCGCGCTTGATCAGGAACGCGGCGCCGAGTTTCGAGCCTTCGGAGACGAACAGCCAGCCCAGGGCTTCGGCCTGGCTTGGGTTCGTCACCGCACCGGCCACCGGCGACGGGATTTCGGTGTCCAGGTCCGCCAGGTCGGCCCTGGCCGCTTCGGCACGGCAGCGGGCTGGCAGGTCGGGAATCAGGCTGCCGAGCTGCGCGTCGTTGTACAGCGCCACCAGTTCCGACTGGAACAGGTATTGGGCCACCACGAAACGGGCGTAGCCGGCCGGTGTTTCGAAGGGGGCGTGGGCCTTGACCAGGGCATCGAGCCTGCCGTGGGGCTCGTGGGTGATCTGGTTCAGGCGCTGGGAGCGTGAAGCTGATTGCTGGGTACTCATGGGAGCTCCTTGAGAGGAAAACAGGTATGTGATGACAAGACGAATCGCAGTCCATCGCACGGTAAAAACAGGATGCTTTTGTGGCGAGGGAGCTTGCTCCCGCTCGGTTGCGTAGCGACCGCAGAATCCCGGGGCCTGCTGCGCAGCCCAGCGGGAGCAAGCTCCCTCGCCACAAAGTTAACGAGCGCGTCCCTTAGATGTCCCAAACCAGATTGACCGCGAAATTGCGCCCCGGCGCCGTCAGGCGGTCGAGGTTGGCGGGGCTGATGACGGCGGCTTCGCCGACGCTGTCGTAGCCACGTACGTCATCCCACAGCCAGTACTTCTTGTCGGTGAGGTTGTAGAGACCGCCGCTGACGGTGACGTCGTTGGTCACCTTGTAGAACCCGGTCAGGTCGAGGATGCCGAAGCCCGGGGTCTTGAACTGGCTGCTGACGCCATCGGGCGAGTTGAAGTTGCTGTCGTCCACTCGGTCCTTCTTCTTGACCAGGGTCCAGCTGAGCAGGGTGCCGTAGTGGTCCTGGTCGTAACCCAGACCGAACACGCCGGTCAGCGGGTTGACGCTGTTGAGCGGCTCGCCGGAGTCGTTGTCGCGACCGTGGGCGTAGGCCACCGAGCCTTGGGTGTACAAGCCCTGCGGCGCGCCGAACAGGTCCAGGTCGAGACGGCCGCGAACCTCGGCACCCTTGATCGTGGCGTGCTTGATGTTGTTGCTCTGGAAGGTCAGTTGATCGGCGCCGGGGGTGATCGCGTCCTCGTTGATGAAGTCGCGATACTGGTTGTAGAAGACCGCCATGTCGAACGAGCCATGATCGAAACGGCCACGCAGGCCGGTCTCGTAGCCTTTGCTTTTTTCCGGTTCCAGGTCGGGGTTGGGTTTCACGCTGTAGCCAGCGCCGAGGTTGTCGAAGCGGCCGTACAGGGCTTTGGCGGTCGGCGTGCGGAAACCTTCGGCGTACTGGCCGTACCAGGTGTACTCGTCGGTCAGGGCGTAGGTCAGGCCGAATTTAGGCGAGACGCGATGCCAGGTCTTGTCCTGGCCGCTGACTTCACCGCCCTGGGTCGGGTCGACGGTGGCGAGAAATGCTTCGGTCAGATGAGGCTTGAGCCGGGTGTAGTCGTAGCGCAGGCCCGGCGTGAACGTCCATTTCTGCCAACTGATCTGGTCCTGGGCAAACAGGCTGTAGGTATTGATGGTCGGGTCCGGGAAGTCGCTGGCTTTGGCCAGCACGTCAGCCGGGCTGGTGGCGCCCACTGCGCTGCAACCCCGGCCGACCGCCAGGCACACGCCGTTGCCGCTGCGTGAACCGGTGACTTTCTGTTGTTTGATCGTGGTGCCGTAGGTCAGCGCGTGGTCGGTGTCGGCGAGGCTGAAAGCCTTTTCCAGCTGTGCGTCGAAGACCCACTGCTTTTCTTCGTAGAGGGTCTTGCGGGTGCGCAGCACCTGGCGGGTGATCGGGAAGTAGAACTCGGCAGTGCTCTGGTCGGTCTTGGCGACCTGGTGATTGAGGCTCCACTTCACGTGATCGGCCAGCAGGCTGTCGAGGGCGAAGCGGTGTTCCAGGCCGAACCGCTCGCGGGTGACGGTGTCGTTGCCGGTGCGCCACTGATACATGCCACCGGGCAGCATCGAGGTGGGAATCGTCGGGCGGCCGTTGGCGTAGGGGCCGCCATAGGCGCTCTTCAGGTCGACGTCGCGGTCATCCTTGTACTTTTCGTAGACCAGGCCCAGGCGCGCGTCGTCGCTGTAGTTCCAGCCGAGCTTGGCCAGCACGTTGCTGGCGCGCACGTCCTCCGGGTTGGCCGCGGTGCGATCCAGGCCAATGCCGTTGTGGCTGCCATAGGATTCGGTTTCGTGGCCGTCGCGCTGGCTGTAATGCAACAGACCATCGAACGGTCCGCTGCGGCCGGCAACGGTGGCGGATTTGAGCCAGCTCTCATCGGCCGAGCTGTAGCCGGTCTTCAGGCGGGCACCGACGTCCTGGCCGGGCTTGATGATGTCGTCCGGATCCAGGGTGAAGTAGCTCACGGCGCCGCCGATGGCGTTGCTGCCATACAGCACCGAGGCCGGGCCGCGAAGGATTTCCACGCGCTTGATGATTTCCGGGTCGACGTAGTTGCGCTGAGTCTTGGCGTAAGGGCCGTTGAAGAACCCGCCGGGCACTTCCACACCGTCGATCTGGGTCAGGATCCGGTTACCGTCGATGCCGCGGATGTTGTAGCCGCTGATGCCGCCGCGCTGCCCCGCACCGCCCACCGAAACGCCGGGCTCATAGCGCACCAGGTCCTTGAGGGTGTTGACGGTGTTGCGGTCCAGTTCCTGGCGGTCATGGACGCTGACGGTGCTTGGAACACGGCTGATTTCCTGTTCCTGGCGAGTGGCGCTGATGGTCATCTGCGGCAGGTTCATGACGCCGGCGGAGCTGCGTTTTTCCAAGACGATGCTGTTGTCGCCCAGCTTGCGGTAGCTCAGGTTGGTCCCCACCAACAGGCGCTCCAGGGCTTT
Source organism: Pseudomonas sp. RGM2987 (assembly GCF_022952855.1). Classification (GTDB taxonomy): domain Bacteria; phylum Pseudomonadota; class Gammaproteobacteria; order Pseudomonadales; family Pseudomonadaceae; genus Aquipseudomonas. The sequence goes on from NZ_JALJDX010000064.1 coordinate 3,137, forward strand.
TTCCGGTGGCAACGAACCGTTCACGCCCGGCGACGCGACGCCTTCGGCCAGCTCTGCCTGCAAGCCGACCTGCCAACCCGTGACGGCGGTGAATGCGTTCAGCGCTGACGGCAAGGGTTGTCGGGCGATGGCGAAGCGGTAGTCGCCCATGTTGCGTGCAGCGGGCTGGGCGCTGGCGGCAAGGACGTGAGGGGCGGTGCCGGCCATGAGAATGGCAACTGTCAGCAAGGACCGCGTGCAGGAAGGGGCAAGGAACCGGCAGGTAAGGCGAGAGGACATCGATAGCGCTCCGTGTCGCATCTGTTATAGGTGCAGATTTTCATTGATGGATGAGAATCAATTGCATTGGCTATAACGAGACGAACCAGCGAAGCCTATCGAGTAAAAATAATGCTCATTTAGTTCAAGATCACCAACGCCGGGAATTCCTGCAGGCGTGCGCTGGTGATGTGAGCCAGGGAGCGGACGACGTCCAGAGGCTGGTCGAGGCGATAGTTACCGGTCACCGCGACGCTGGCCAGTTGTGGGTTGTTGTTGATGATCCAACCCGGGTAGTAACGCCGCAGCTCGGCCAGTACCTGGCTCAACGGCTGGTTCTCGAACACCAGCCGGCCCTGGACCCAGGCCAGGTCGGTGGCGGGGTCCAGGCGCACCGGACGGTCGAAGCCGTCGGGGCCGATGCGGATGCTTTCGCCGGCCGACAACCGCACATGGCTGTCGTTACGGGTGGCCCGCAGGTCCACGTCGCCGCGCTGCACCTGGACCTGGGTCACGCCGTCGAGGTAACGCATGGCAAACGTGGTGTCGCTGACGCTGGCCGTGACCGGGCCGGCGTCGATTTCCAATGGCAGGTTGGCGCTGGCCCGGATTTCGAAGAAGGCCTCGCCCTTGTACAAGCGGGCCACGTGGCGTCGTTCGTTGAAGGTGCTGGAGAACGCCGAGTCGGTGTTGAGCAGCACCTTGGAACCGTCCTCCAGTTGCAGGCGCTGGCGTTCACCGACGATGGTCAGGTGGTCGGCCTGCAAGTGCAGCGGCAGGTCACTGAAATTGAACAGGCCCAGCAACAGCACAGCGGCGGTGGCCAGGGGTTTCCAGTGGGCCCGCAAGCGTGACCACGCGGTGGCCTTGGGTCTGGGCTCAAGCTGGTCTTCTAGTTGGCGAGCGCTTTCCAATACCTGCGGGCCGTTCCAGATCGCCTGGGCGCGGGCGAATGCTTCGCCATGGCGCGGATCGGCCGCCAGCCAGGCCTCAAATTGCCGGGTCTGTTCCTCGCTGGGGCTGTCCAGCAGGATCAGCCAGTCCAGCGCCTGCTCCATGGCGTGGGCGGTTTCCGGTGTCGGCCCGGGGGCGCGGTGGTTGTCCGTCACGGTGGTTCCTCGCTGTGTCTGTGCACGGCTGTTTCGAATCAGGCTTGAGGGCGACCAAGATTAGCAGGGCCACCGGTCAACGCAATTGGCGAGCGCAAACCTACGGGTTCAGTCGCGGTCGAGGTTTTCGGCCACGCCCACGCAGATCGCCATGATCAGTTTCAGTTCCTTTTGCACGGTACTCAACGACACGCCCAGGCGTTCGGCGATGGCCTGGTAACCGTGGCCGTGCAAGCGACTGAGGATGAAAATCTGCTGCTGGCGCGCACTCAGCGTTTGTAGGCTGACGTTCAGGCGTTCAAGCAGTTGCCCGGCATGGACCGCATCCTCGGCGCTGCTCTGGGAGACAGGCACGTTGTGGACCACCTCAAGCGGCACATCCTCCAGCAACGTCCGGGATTGAATACGCCGCGCGCGCAGATGATCACGCGCCAGGTTGCGGGCGGTCTGGAAAACAAAGGGTTCGAGATGCTCGACGGGCCCTTCACCCAAGGCACGGGTCACGCGCAGGTAGGTTTCCTGGAGCAGGTCTTCGGCGGTGCTGCGATTGTTGACCATCCGCTCAAGGGTGCGCAGCAGGGGCGTGCGCTGGGCGAGGAAGACGTGGTGAAAGCGCGATTGACTCACGGTAGGGCCTGGTCCGGTTCGAGTAGATGATAATGCTTATCATCTACTCGACAGGTCAAGCCTGGATTTCAGGTCACTTTGTAACTC
>NZ_JALJDX010000208.1 GCF_022952855.1 Pseudomonas sp. RGM2987
GTGTATCAGTCGACATTCATGTATCTGATCCACCGCTTTCGCGAGCAAGCCCGCTCCCACAGGGGATGTGCACTCAGTCACATCCAGACCTGCCCCAGCACAAGGAGGATGTGCGAGACTCACCCCAACAATAAAAAGCTCCTGCGAGAGTGCCCCATGGCCGCACCAGCTCCTGCCTTGTCCCACGAGGCCATCATCCAGGCTTCCTGGTCCCGTTGCCGCGCCTTTGGCTTGAGCCATCAGAGCGTGCCCTCCTTCGAGCCGCTGCCCGCCGAAGGCATCGCCCAGTTGCTGGAAAGCCAGCATTCGCTGGTGCAAACCACCCACCAGGAAGTGCTGCCGTATTACGAGAACATCCTGAGCAATTCCAATTGCCTGATCATGCTGGCCGACAACCAGGGCCAGGTGCTCACCTCGTGGGGCACCCAACGGTTCATCGAGCCGAAACTGGCCCACGGCTTCAGCGCCGGGGCGAGCTGGATGGAGCGCTGCACCGGCACCAACGCTATCGGCACCGCCCTGGCCTGCGAGCAGGCGGTGCACATCGAGCACGATGAACACTTTCTCAAGGCCAACCGCTTCATGACTGGCTCGGCCGCGCCGATCTTCGATGCCGAGCGCAAGGTCATCGCCGTGCTGGACGTCTCCAGCGACAGCTACCTGCCGCCCTCGCACACCCTGGGCATGGTCAAGATGATGAGCCAGACCGTGGAGAACCGGCTGATCCTCAACCTGTTTCGCGGTGAACACTTCCAGCTGACCTTCAATACCGGGTTGAACAACCTCGACAGCCAATGGGCCGGGCTGCTGATTTTCGATGAAACCGGCCAGGTGCTGTCGGCCAACCGCCGGGCCGATAATCTGCTGGGCCTGAGCCTGTCGCGGGTGAGCATCGAAAGCCTGTTCAAGGTCTCGCTGATGGAGTTGCTGAACCAGCCCGACGGCCTGCCGTTCTCGTTGCAGGCATCGGGGCGCAACCGCTTCCAATGCCTGCTCAAGCGCCCCAGCCAGCTGTCGATCAAGCCGCGCGTGTTTGCCGAGCCCGCACCTACACCTACACCTACACCCGTGCCGGTGCCCGCCAGCAACGCCATCAGCCTCAACACCCTGCATTTTGGTGACAGCCGCGTGGAAAAAGCCGTGCGCCAGGCCGAACGTCTGCTGGAAAAAGACATTCCGTTGCTGATCCATGGCGAGACCGGGGTCGGCAAGGAAGTGTTCGTCAAGGCCCTGCACCAGGCCAGCTCGCGCTGCAAGCAAGCGTTCATCGCGGTCAACTGCGCGGCGATCCCCGCCGAGCTGGTGGAATCGGAACTGTTCGGTTACGAAAAAGGCGCCTTCACCGGTGCCAACCAGAAAGGCAGCATCGGCCTGATCCGCAAAGCCGACCACGGCACACTGTTCCTCGACGAGATTGGCGACATGCCCCTGCCGACCCAGGCCCGGCTGCTGCGGGTTTTACAGGAGCGTTGCGTGCAACCGGTGGGCAGCGCCGAGCTGTTCCCGGTGGACATCCGCATCATTTCCGCCACCAACCGCCTGCTCCGTGAACAGGTGCAACTGGGCCGGTTCCGTGAAGACCTGTACTACCGCATCGGCGGCCTGACCCTGGAACTGCCGCCCCTGCGCGAACGCAGCGACAAGCAGGCGCTGTTCAAACGCCTCTGGGAACACCACCGCGAACCGACCCAATGGGCCGGCTTGAGCCGCGAGGTCCTGGACCTGTTCGAACGCCATCCATGGCCGGGCAACCTGCGCCAGGTCAGCAGCGTGCTGCAAGTGGCCCTGGCGATGGCCGAGGAACAACCAATCCGCCCGGAACACCTGCCGGACGACTTCTTTGTCGATCTTGAAATGGAGCCGGTAGACACTCCCGAACCGCTGGCGGTGGACCTGAACGATGCAGAGGATTTGAACAGGCAGTTGCAGGCAGTGGGCGGGAATATTTCGCACCTGGCGCGACGGCTGGGGGTCAGCCGCAATACCCTGTACAAGCGCCTGCGCCAACTTGAAAACTGATACAAAACCTGTGGGAGCGAGCTTGCTCGCGATAGCGTCAGTTCAGCCGACAATGCAGTAACTGACACGCCGTCATCGCGAGCAAGCTCGCTCCCACATAAGGTTCGTCTCACTGACTGGCCAGCGCGTCAGTCGAACGCACCGTTCAGCACTTCATAGATGATGCCGCTGGCGATCGCCACCAGAATCAGATCGGTGCCCACCTGCTGCCATTCATAACCGTCATAGTGCGGCAACCGACCCAGCAGACGTCCGTCCAGCTTCTTGGCGATACCTGGAGGCAACGGCTTGCCGCGGGCGAGGCTTTTCTGGATACCCGGGGGCAGTGCCGGGCCCGGGCGCCAATAGTCACGGTAACCGCCGATCACACCAAGGACACCGCCGCGGTCGATGCTTGGGCCGTCGTGCCAGTCGCCGCCGGGCGGGTTGGCCTTGCCACCCTTGTTGCCCTGCCCGCCCTTACCTCCTTGACCATGACCCTGGCCTTGATCGAATTTAGCGTTTCCCTTGCCGTTGCCCGGGTCCGCCAGGACGGTCGCGGAAGTGGCCACAACGGTAAGGCAGGCGATCACTGCAATCAACGAATGCAATTTGGACATGGTGGTTCTCTCAAGGGCTGATGCACAGTAACTGTAGACGTTCACGGTTACGCCAGCTTCCTGACCGGCCAGATGTTGGTGTACCGACGTCCGGATACGGATGGGTCCGCTTGTATTATCAGTGACTTATTGCTGAGGCATGGTTGAAGGGTCCCTGGCGTTCGAACCTCCATTCGTCGCCTGCAAAGCGTGGCCGGGCCTTGCTCGGCCACGTCTGGCTTAGGGTTTGCAGCAAAGGCCGTAGCAGCCAGGACGACGATATTCTGACGCTGCGGCAACTCAATCATGCTTGGTCAGCCACCGGAGATGTACCGTGTCAACTCTCAATGAAATCGCAGCGAACCACGCGAGAATGGCAAAGGCAAAGGAAGAAGAGTCGATCCGGCTGAGCGAGCTTCATGGGCAGATAGTGGGTGGTTTTGAAGTGGCGTCCGTTGAGGTGAAACAAGCCATGCCGTTGCCCTTTATGATGGCAATGCAAGAACACGGGTTTGGCGAGGGAGCGGCGGCATGACCTGTTGTTCAGGTTGAAGGCTTAGGGATACCGCCCACTTTCAAGCAGTGGGCACTCCCTTCAGATCGCCACAACGAGCAAAGCCGACTCCCGCAACACCAGCCCATCCTAAGTTGACCGTTTGTCGCGCCTGTCATACCTGACAGTTAAAAACTGAATATGAGTCAGGCTACATAAGTAGTTACTCATTCAACTCGTCTGTCGCAAAGCTGACCGCCTAATATCCGGAGTTCATCGACACTTGATTTCAACGTTGAGGTAATACCTCTACGTTTCCTGCGTAGGAAACCGCGCCATGGACTGTCAATTTGAAGAATTGCCTGATCATTCAATTACTGAAGCCAAACTCACGCGCCGCCTGTCTGCACGCATTGGCGCCTTGTTTAGTTCAGTTTCCGAAATGCTGGAAGATGTTGACCTTGATTACTCGGCGATCTCGGCCGGAGACATCCTCCTGGCGCAAGGCTTCCGCTATGAAGTCATGGTCCAGACGGCTGAACCTCATCTGGAGACTGCCGCAGGATTGAAGCTTCGCGTACTTCCCGACGCATCGGAGCGAATGTCCTTGGCGGCATTCGGTGCAGACCCCTCAGGCAACGAGGATTGCTTGCCCGCGTTGCAGAAAGCAGCAAGCGCGGCCAACGAAGCACAAGCGACGCTGGTTGCAAGGGGCCGATTCAAGCTCTTGGATAACGGCCTGGTTGAACTCACCACTGATTGCGATTTCTCCGGCGCCATCTTCGATTGTTCGTCCTGGTCCGGGCGTTTTGTCTTCGCCCGAAAGAACAGCCCACAGACCTATGGACCAGACTCTCCGGTCGTCAGGCTTTTGATGAGTTCTCAGGATCTGGATGTAGGCTCGTCGCGATTCTCGGGCTGGTTCGGCCGTCCGGAAGTCAGTGACAGCTTCGTCATCATCTACACGGAACAGGATTTTTATACCTATCGTTCGGAGACAAAAAAACGGATTGAGTTAAACAGAGTCTACAAAGATGGCGTTGTGTGCTCGCCATTGAGGTACTCCTTGGCGGACGTTAACGTATCCTCCGTCAAAGTGTTTCAAATGGAAGAGCGACGACGCACGGTCAAGGGATTAACGCTGGATATCCGCAACAATGCCGTGTCGAATGAATATGTCCGGGTAAGTACCAGCCTGCTCGATCTGGATGTGCGCTTCATCCAGGATGAAAATATTTATACGCCCCGAAATCCAACCTACATTTATTTTTCTGAATGTTGTCAGGTCAGGGCTCGCACAGAAATGCAGTGGGTCATCCGAAACGCAGACTTCAACTATGCCTATAACTTCCAGCTCAATACCTGCTACGACATTGAAATAACCCCCCATGCCGACGGGGAAGGATGGGGGGCGACCGGTAGCAATCTTTGCCAACGGGTCACCTTCCGAGACGGCGTGCTCAGCCGTGTGGATTTCCATCAGCCATTCATGGAATGGTTGCGATTGCGCAACATGGTGGTAGGCCACAGCGGGATTCTGGTGACGGCGCTCGGCAATCTGGACCTCGACACAGTTACCTTCCATGCTCGTAGCATGGCGCATCGCAGCGACGGGTTTGTAAAAGGAAGAGGCGACACGGGAGGCTTCTGTGATGGCGACCTCTTGATGCGTAACATTACAATCATCAGTCACAGAGCGGTCGGCGACTTGGAGCTTCTCCTACACACGCAAAGCCCTGGCACAGCCAAACCCGTGGGGACCCCGATCGAATATCGATTCTGGCGCAGGATCATCGTCGATGGCCTTCAATATCGATCCCAATTGAATGTGCCGCAACGACTCTGGGTCAGGCCCGGCAAAATTCAATTCGCCGACGCGTCCATTGCAGTATGTGAGGAACTCACCGTCCACAATGCCCATGGCAGCGGTTTGAATGTGGAAGTCAATCTCGATGACAGGCTCCCCTCGAAGCAGTCCCTGTTCGCGCTCAAGCTCGACCTGGAAAACATCGTGGGGGAATCCATTGCTACTCGGGGTAATAACGCAAACTTCCGGGTGATTGCGTCCATCAGAAATTGCCGTGGCGTTGGCCAGGAAGACGGGATCGCCTTCAAGCCACAAGCCCCAGGCGAATACACCATGACCGGCGGTTGCGTCTCAAGAATCAACTGCTCAAGCCCCCAACCTCCCGTTGCGTCTGTCCTGCTCCAAGCGTATGGGGCATTGCTCGTTGAAGCCGACGAGGATCAAGACTGGGTCACTGCCGGACAGAACTGCGATATCCGTTTAATCGATTGCACATTCAGGGTGCCGGTGCAGGACAGGCTTTCGACACTCCTGGGTGCATTGCTGGAGCGCCCGAAATTCTTTATCAACAACAGCAGAAAACTCTGGCCCCTCGGCGAGGACCTGCATGGGAAGCCGGGCAACCTCGAGCTACCTCATCCCCCGCGAGAAGGACAAAGAATCAGACTGGTCATGGGGTACACCAGTAACTCGACTGCAACCGAAGTGGAGTTGCTCATACCCGCAGTGGGAGGACGCACAGTCTTTGCCGGCTTTCATGAGGACGATGAACCAGGCCTGGGTATCCTGCATCGCATAACCGAGACCACTCTCGCCGTATCCGGCGACGTCTGGTTCAGGTACTTGCGTCTTGGATGACGGAAAGCTCGGCGCTGTTCAGTGTCGTGAGTGAAGACCTTCCACAATTGTCTGGCGCAAATCGTTAAGCCCAGCGGTCTACCTTGTTGTCGCCTGGCGATCCCAGGCCTTATACAAGGAACGAGGCAATGACTGATAACTTGAGCAACCGCGGCCCCCAGGACCGGAACCGTATTAATACTTCCGAAGAGTGGGAATTGAAGTACTGGACGAAGGAGTTCAGGGTCACTGAAGACCAGTTAAAGGCGGCGGTGAAGGCGGTTGGGCCGATGGTGGTGGATGTTCGCAAGCACCTTGGTCAATGAGGGTTGCGAGCCCTACGCATGACGTGGGGCTCCTTATTGGCGGGCAGCGTCCCCTGAATAGAAAAAATGAATTATTGCTCAAAGCGCTCGGTCAAGAATTATGAACGTAGTAATCTGACGAGGTAACAGCAATGACTATCGAAGCAGAGACACTCGTAGAACTGACCGAGGCACTTCAGGATCGTGGGATGGTAATGGTGTCTGAGGTAGCATTTATTCGCGCTCCCTACCGACATAACCATCGGTGGATCTGTAGCGTGGAATAAGCACTATGCTGGGGGCACGCCTCATCCGCTCCCAGCCCTCGCTTAGACGGAAAGCTATCGAGGGCCGCGGAACTGATGATTTGTATTGCCACTTACGACAGACGCAAAGTATTTTTTAAATGCCTCTTCGAATACAGCTGAAGCAGGAAACACACTGACTGAAATCTCGACGAAGCTGAACTGATAAATTCTATTCAACACATCACAGATTTTTATCATATATTTTGCCGGATGATCTTCATCGATCCCTGTAGGCGTGTATCCATCCAAATAGATTTGATGGCAGCTGTTTCGCAAAGTACGCATTTGCATACTCCCCACCAGATGCATTGCGGTAATCACCCAGCGCTGTATTCCGATCGATTCCTTATAACCGCCATGGGAAAAGCCACCCAAAGCGTTATAGGTGCTTTCCCAAGCTCCCAGGCACTCCCCGGTACCTATAATTGAGAACGGTTTGGTCAAGTCCCTGTTGCTGGGAAAAATATCGTCGTAGAGCTTTGTGCCGTTGTAGAAAACAACTTCAAGATCACGCTCCACCTGTTGAAGCAGCTCGTCAAAATGTTTTTTGTGGGAGGTTAGTTCATTGAACCTAGTCGCGTTGCGGCTTTGGGTCGCCGCCTCCTTCGAAATTTTCGCACTCTGCCAAGCAGCGACCGCCGCTGCAAATGTCCCTATCGCGGAAACCATTGCTACAAAATCCGTCATGCTCAGGCTGCCGGGAACGACTTTAAAGAAAATACCCCCGGCGATGAACAGCCCCAAGCTCACGCACCACACCACCCAATCAGGCCCCTCCTGCATTCTTCTACTCATCCAGATTCCGTAAAAACCGACTGCTCCGTAACTCCCGCGAGACTACGCAAATTTCAGCGCCACGGATACTTTACTTCAGGTGCGTCGTTGCTCCGCGTTCGCGCTGAGTGCAAGAACCTGTTCCGGAAAGCTGCACCAGCGAACCGTCAAGACATTCGCTACGATGTCCGTGTGCAGCCATCAAAGTTGAGAATCTGGCGCCGATAACACAAAGCAAAGCGAGACAGGGCATGAGTACACTGGAAAAGGCTATATCCATCGCGGCACAGGCCCACGAAGGGCAGATCGATAAAGGTGGCTCGCCCTACATCCTACATCCGTTGAGAGTCATGTTGCGCCTGACGAGTGACGAAGAGCGAATGGCGGCGGTGTTGCATGACGTGGTCGAAGATACCAAGGTGTCGCTCGCCGACCTGCGCAATGCGGGCTTCGGCGAAGCCGTCCTGGCCGCTATTGAATCGCTGACCAAACGCGAAGGCGAGACTTACCAGGCCTTTATTGAACGCGCTGCACGTGATCCGCTGGCCCGTCGGGTAAAGTTGGCTGACCTTGCGGAGAACAGTGATTTGACGCGGATTGAGTGTCCGAGCCAGGAAGACGTGGAGCGGGTCGAGAAATATCGCAAGGCCAGCGAATACCTGGCGAGGCTGGAACAGCTCGACTACAACGGACAAGTCCCGATAACCGAATAGTCCGGCCTGGAAGATACGATTTCGACCGCCCAACCCTTGGCAAAAACCAATTCGTTCTGCTCGACGAGAGCGTTGATTTCCGGGCAGAGCTTTTTGGCGTCTGCTGCAGAGCCGTCTATGACAATGTTGACCGTCCGGCTCTTGGCCGAGAACTCCGAAGCCTGGGTCAAGGCATCGAGGCCATCGAGTATTTTGCAGAGCGTTGATGCGCTCTCTTCAGACTCGTCCACCCCGCTGCTGTGGGCAGCCTGAACAGTCAATACGCTCACCAGACATAACGCGCACGCCACTAACTTGCTTGTCACTTTCGTGCTCCTTGTTCAGCGCAGGAAACCGGTTCATGGTCGGGGTATGGCTGACGGCTCAGTCCCGAGCCGGGTCACTGGCAAAGGCCGTATACGGCAAGAACAACGTATCGGCGACAATGCTGAACGGCAGGTCGATCACCGCCAGCGGTACCAAGGCGCGGAAAATGCCGGCGTTTTCGTCCGTTGCGGCCTTGATCAGCTCAATATCGCTCGAGGATCCACAATAGGGATGGGGGCCGCAGCGCGGGCGCTCGTCGAAGGTTTCGGAGAGTGTGGAGCAGCCTGTCAATGACACAACGGCCAGGGAGGCCAGGAAAAACTTCATGCGGTGGCTCCGAAATCACTATGCACTGATCTTACCGTCGTGCCGTTGGTATTTAACACCCGCCATAGCTCGTAACCTTGTCCACGTACCCGTGAATGAACCAATCCGGTATTTCTTCTTCATGGAACTGGAGTTCCGTCCCATCGGTAACTTCGGCCAGCAGAACGGATTGCTCCCTGGAGTTATCGAAAATATAAGCACGATCCGAAGCAGCGATAGCGACAGGAAGAAGCTCAACCGAGCGGTAATAACGTTCAACAATTTTTTCTTGCGCCACGTCGTGGCCACCATCGTCGACACGGTTCGCAACCCGGTTGATATTGATTTCTGGAGACTCGGTCGCGACAAAATATAGATATGTTCTGTAGCCATTGGCTTGTGCCAGCTGCATGAACTCAACTTTGTCCTTAAAAGACATTACGGTTTCAAATGTAAAACTGACCTTCTGGGCAAGCAGATTGTGCCTAATGAAGTCAGACATCACAGAAGCATAATAGGAGCTTACCTGGACGCCACGAAAATCTACGCGCTGATCGTCTAGAGCTATCAGGCCTGCATGACCTTGTTGCCCTGCTTTCTGAAGTAGCGGGTGACCAGCAAAGAACCCTTGCAAAGCCTTTAGAGTCGTTGTGACGTCGAATTGAGCAAGATCAACGAAACCGGAAGCTCTGGCCTCCTTCTCTATCTCGTCAGCGTTTACATACGTGCCAATGAGGTTGGCGGGAATCTGCTCTTTGATCGTGCTCTTGCCGGACCCATTAGGGCCTGCAAACACTCGTAACCTAGGCACTGGCATTAATACGACGCACCTTGACGACTTCTCCGACAGTCACCTTGCGACGAGGCTTGGCCTCGCCAACCACCCGTACACTGCCGTCAGCCTTCGACTCAACTATCTGGTTACCTTCAACCTTGAGCACCACATGTCCAGCCGCAAGGGCGCGGAAGAACGCCGCATGAGTGGCTCCTGCTGCCACATCCGGAATCTGCATCTCCAGATTCCGGATGGCTTGCTCTGAAAGAGGTTTTTTTACAGTCTCAGTCATAAAATCTTCCCTCCAAGTATCCATCATTCTCATAACACGAATGAGCTTCTAAAGGGCTGCCGCGTTCCTCCCCATGGCTCAGAAAAAAAGACCTGAGAGTATTGCCTCAACCACAGCATGATACAGGCTAACGAGACCACTGTTGTACTTTTGCAGTTCCCATGAAACGGGCGACTCAGAAGCCGCCCGTCTCAGTTATTCCGCCGCCTGCGCCCGCAGCCGCCTTCCGATCACGTCCATCACGTCACATCCATCACGCAACGATGTCGTTAGCAATTTACAAAAATCGGTGAGTACCACGGTGTCTGAACTGATGTCCGAACGAAACGCGATATTTTCCAGGACCTGAGTGACGGTACGGATACGGTAATCGGCCGTTTCGAAAAGGACATCAAGGGGCGCTTCGGTGTCGATGAGCAGTGCTGCGGGAGTGATGTCGATGCCGGTGATGGGCATGTATCGGTTCATGGCTGGTACCTCGCTGAATTGAAGGAAAGGCCTGCTTCATTCAATCGAGTCGCCAAACCCGAGTTACCATCAGGGCGACGGAAGAACTATAGGGCTGATAAATCGAATACCACAAGACACCTGTTTCCGAGGATTGCATAAGAGATTTCAGCAACGGCAAGTCGACCATAGTGGACAGTCAGGACTGGCAGTGTTCCATCCCCGCTTCAATGAAGAACCCTACGGCTCTCCCCGATCCTGATCCTGTCGAGCGCTCTGTTTAAAGCATCCAAGGCGTCCAGCAAGGCTTTCGCCTCCGCTTCCCGACCGTCGCCCCAGAGGCGTTCAGCCATTTTGTTGAGTGCCTGGATAGAGCGCTCAATGTCAGCAGCGGTCACCGCTGTGCTTTCCTGGAGTTTCCTGGCCATTGATTAATTCTTCTTCGGGGCGTTGCTGCATCCGTTTCAACGAGATACGCCGCAGAAAGTAATCTGGACGATGTGAAACAAAGAAGCCCAGCACAGGGCTGGGCTCGTCCAACCGACAATATCTACCTCCAATAGAAGCGCCGCAAGACCATGCGTTACTCCGCTTTTGCGCTTTTGATATCACTGATGATTTGCTGAGAAATCGCCTGGACCTGCTTTTGGGTCATCGCCGACATGACCCCCTCCCAAGCAGACGACGTCGTGTCATAGGTCCGGGTGCCAATCAGGCGACCAGATTTCAAGTCCGAATAATCTGCACTGGAGTTGACCCACGCGTTTCCGACCATGACCCCAGCCCCGTAACGTGCGCCCGGCGACAGGTAACGGAAATTGGTCACGTTGATCTTGATACCGACACCCTCTTTACCCTGTGGGCCCGGTGCCCCGGTTTCCGCAAGGTTGTAACCGGCACGGGTTGCTTCCGCTCGCAGAGCTTCATTCCATTCCTGCTTCAAACGAGGCCAGTCCTCGTTTTGTTCAACCTTGCCGGTTCCCTGGAAGTTGACCACCAGGTTCTGCTTGGCCGACTCATGAATGACCAGCGCTTCGGTTCCGCCGCTTTTCACGGAGGCAGCGCATCCACTTAGCATCAAGATGGCAATAGCGCAGGACAGTGAAGTCGAAAGCTTGGATGGGTTCATCGAATTTCCATATTCAGAAATGGGTTTAAAGAGGTGAGGCCTTTGGGCAGGTAGCAGCCTTTCGAGACTGCTTCTTGGTCCACAGAAGACGACCGTTGATTCTACTCTCAGACCATGACTCGGTAACCAAAGAGCAGTTGCCGCTCAGGTTCTCAACAAACGTCCTTGGATAGCCCTCAGGCGCATCTCCCCCCATACGCATCCAATTTGGATCCGTCGAGGTCACTGATTGATAAGGCATGCAGGCAACCAGTGAGACCAATGAGAGTGCCAAAATTACCTTTTTCATATAAGCCTCAATCAATTTGGCAACGCTCCCGCGACGAGTGTACTTCCCTGACTGAGCCCCCCACCAGAATGCCCATTCGCTGCCTCCATCCATGACCCGTTGCCTCCTCCGAACCGCTGGCGAATGAAGGCCCAGAGGTCAGCGGCTTTGATGGCCCGGGTGATGGCGGCAATGAGCGAGCCGCCGAACGTCCCCAGCAGGAACCCGACGCCCGCAACACTGCGCGGCTCGACCACGCCAAAGTAGGAACTGATGAGACCGGTCAGGTAGTGGGCGCAGACTGCACCCGAGAAAATGAAAATGGCAAGCGGAAGACTTCACCAGCGTAGATGTTTGCAAGGCGGCAATTTCGGTCGAGATGGGTCTACCAAGACAATGAAAACGCCAGGCGAGTCCCTGATCCCTCTGCACAAGGGGAGAATCAGAGACCCGATTAAGTGCTGGATGGCGTTGATGGAGGTTCCGAAGCTGCCGGGGCATCAAGCGCTAGCCGCTGCTCCCTTTTCGCCTCAATCTTTTCTACGATGACTGCACGATGCTTTTCAGTGTGGGCCAGAAAAGCGGCCCTTGGTAGCACCAGCCGTACAGGTGCTGGCAGAAGCTCGAAAGCTTTCTCCGCAACAAGCATGAAAACCTCATCATCCTTTATTCGGTCATGCGTTACAGTGAGCATGCCATCAACCAACACGCGCTCGATCTGCGGCCAGCTCTCTTCCAAATACTTGAAAGCTGAATTCGCGCCCTCTCCGACCGAGTCAAGAACTGCGTCCTTTGCCGAGACGACTTTCTCGCTAACTGTTTCGGACAACGCCTTTGCCTTGCCGGCCAGGAAACCAAACATATCCATCCGCTCCATGAATGCACGATAAAAGTCTATCGACATTTTGGGAGCGTTCTTTAGGAAAACTCAGGGGTACGACAATCCGGTTCACTTGAAAATCACCATGGGAGCTGCGTTGCGCGAGGTGGTTGGTGAGCGCCTTCGCTCGCCGATCATGTCGCCGTACTTGATCCACTACAAGCCAAAGGCCCGGCGTCGGGAGCAGATTGATGCGAAAGACCACTGGACATCGGTGACGCCTGACTACCTGACCAAGGAGTTCAGCAAGGCACGGGACGCAGCCCAGGCCTACGACCATGTCCCGGCCGGTGAGCGCCCCACTTTTCACGAGATCCGCCCTTTGGGCGCATGGCTCTATGAGCAACAAAATTTCCCAATGGAGTACATCCAGGCCTTGATGGGCCACTCGGACGAGAAGATGACCAAGCACTACCAGGAGGAGCATGGAGATAAGACGATTGAATACGTCGAGGTGTGCGCCGAATTGGCGTTCTGAGGTGGGGGTTTTGCAAAAGTTTTGCAAATGGCAGAAAGCAAAAAGGGGCTACCGTTTCCGGTAACCCCTCTAGACCGCCCAGCAGAGCGGATTTTGTTTGGTAGGCGCGATTGGACTCGAACCAACGACCCCCACCATGTCAAGGTGGTGCTCTAACCAACTGAGCTACGTGCCTGCTGTGAGGCGGCATTCTACGGAATTCCAAAGGGGTGTCAACACCTTTTTTTCACCTAACCCTATGAATATGCAAAATATTTAATTTCACCCGCCGGGCGAAGATTTGCCGGTGGCTGGCGGGCGATTTTTATCTCGGGTAGGATCTGCGCATTCGTAAAAAATATAAAACAGAGGTTGCAGAATGGCGAACACTCCCTACCCAGCGTCTTATTACGCCGCGTCGGCCAACCCGGCTCCGTCACGCCCGGCCCTGCAGGATGAAGTCGAGACCGATGTGTGTGTGATCGGTGCGGGTTACACCGGCCTGTCCTCTGCCCTGTTTTTGCTGGAGAACGGTTTCAAGGTCACGGTCCTTGAAGCCGCCAAGGTCGGTTTTGGCGCATCGGGTCGCAACGGCGGGCAGATCGTTAACAGTTATAGCCGCGACATCGATGTGATCGAGCGCAGCGTCGGGCCTGCGCAGGCGCAGTTGCTGGGTAAAATGGCCTTCGAGGGCGGCCGGATCATTCGCGAGCGGGTGGCGAAGTATCAGATTCAGTGCGATTTGAAAGATGGTGGTGTATTCGCCGCACTCACCACCAAGCAAATGGGGCATCTGGAGTCCCAGAAGCGCCTATGGGAGCGTTTCGGTCACACACAGTTGGAGTTGATGGATCAGCGCCGTATTCGCGAAGTGGTGGCTTGTGAAGAGTATGTCGGCGGGATGCTGGACATGAGCGGCGGGCATATCCATCCGCTCAACCTGGCGTTGGGCGAAGCGGCGGCGGTGGAGTCCTTGGGCGGGGTGATTCATGAGCAGTCGCCGGCCGTTCGCATTGAGCGCGGCGCCAATCCGGTTGTGCACACGCCCCAGGGCAAGGTCAGGGCCAAATTCATTATCGTGGCGGGCAACGCCTACCTCGGTAATCTGGTGCCGGAATTGGCAGCCAAGTCCATGCCGTGCGGCACGCAAGTCATTACTACAGAACCGTTGGGTGATGAACTGGCGCACAGCTTGCTGCCCCAGGATTACTGCGTCGAAGATTGCAACTACCTGCTCGACTACTACCGGCTGACAGGCGACAAACGCCTGATCTTCGGCGGTGGCGTGGTGTATGGCGCGAGGGATCCGGCGAACATCGAGGCGATCATCCGGCCGAAGATGCTCAAGGCGTTCCCGCAGCTCAAGGATGTGAAGATCGACTACGCCTGGACCGGAAATTTCCTACTGACGTTGTCGCGCCTTCCTCAAGTGGGGCGCCTGGGGGACAACATCTATTACTCCCAGGGTTGCAGCGGCCATGGCGTGACGTATACGCACCTGGCGGGCAAGGTCCTGGCGGAGGCACTTCGTGGTCAGGCTGAGCGTTTTGATGCGTTTGCGGACCTGCCCCATTACCCGTTCCCGGGCGGCCAGTTGTTGCGCACGCCGTTTGCGGCGATGGGGGCCTGGTATTACGGGTTGCGGGATCGGCTAGGGTTCTGAGACCCCGCCCCGAGCGCTTCGTGGATCTGGAAAGGGGCTGCTTCGCAGCCCAGCGGGAGCAAGCTCCCTCGCCACGGCGATTGTTCCTACACTCGAGATCATTATGCCGAAAACAAAAAACCCCGGTCTTTCGACCAGGGTCTTTGCTATCGATTGGAAGATGCCTACGGCTTTCTTCTTAGCTTCAAGGCGTTCAGTGGGCCTCGAAGCAGATATGGCGCAGCGGACGGGACTCGAACCCGCGACCCCCGGCGTGACAGGCCGGTATTCTAACCGACTGAACTACCGCTGCGTATCGCTGTGGACTTGCGTCCATTTAACTCGTCTGACCTTGACCCTTGGGTCTTGATCTCGAACCAGGCAAACCTGCTTCGCAAAATATGGCGCAGCGGACGGGACTCGAACCCGCGACCCCCGGCGTGACAGGCCGGTATTCTAACCGACTGAACTACCGCTGCGCGTCGGTGGAGGCTTTTGACAGCTTCCGTCCTGCTTTCGCAAGACTCTCGTAAAACATGGTGGGTGATGACGGGATCGAACCGCCGACATTCTGCTTGTAAGGCAGACGCTCTCCCGGCTGAGCTAATCACCCTTTGCTTCGTTGAGGCCGCGAAATTTACGCAGGTAACGAAGCTAAGTCAATAGCAGGGTTGAAGTTTTTTCAAAACAGTTTCAACCAGTTTCACTCGTAAATCATTTTCTTGGTCATGCCGCCGTCTACCACGAACTCCTGACCCGTGACGAAACCGGCGTTGCGCGACAACAGCCACGCCACCATCGCCGCTACGTCCTCCACCGTACCGACCCTCCCCGCAGGATGCTGGGCGTGGTCGGCGTCGGTCAGTGGCTCGGCGCGGCGCTGGGACGGGTCCCGGGCGTCAATCCAACCTGGGCTGACGGCGTTGACCCGGATCTCCGGACCAAGGCTGATCGCCAAGGCGTGGGTCAGGGCCAGCAAACCACCCTTGCTCGCCGCATAGGCTTCGGTATCAGGCTCCGATTGGCCGGCGCGGGTCGAGGCCAGGTTGACGATGGCGCCGTTGTGAGCGCGCAGGTACGGCGCACAGTGCTTGGCCAGCAGCATCGGCCCGCCCAGGTTTACCGCCAGGACCCGATTCCAGTAGGCCAGGTCCAGGCTTTCCAGGGTGATGTTGTGCGGGTCGGCGATGGCCGCGTTGCACACCAGCGCGTCAAGCCGCCCGAACTGTCCGAGCACCTCGGCGATACCGGTAGCGACCTGCGCCTCGTCCGCGACGTCCATGGCGATGAACCAGGCGTTATCACCCAAGGTTTTCGCCACCTTGGAACCGCGTTCGCGGTCCAGGTCGGTCAACACCACCTGCCAGCCTTCGCAGATCAACCAGGCGGCGATGCCCAGGCCAATGCCGCGTGCGGCGCCCGTAACCAGGGCAACCCGGCCATGAGTGCCGCTGGGCGGCGTAGCCAGCTCGATCACAAAGCCGCCAACCCACGGGCCAGGTCGGCTTGCAGGTCGGCCACGTCTTCCAGGCCGACCGCAACACGGATCAGGCTGTCACGAATGCCCGCAGCTTCACGCTCCTGGGGCGACAGACGGCCGTGGGAGGTGGTGCTCGGGTGGGTAATGGTAGTCTTGCTGTCACCCAGGTTGGCAGTGATGGAGATCAGCCGTGTCGCGTCGATGAAGCGCCAGGCACCCTCCTTGCCCCCTTTGACTTCAAAGCTCACCACTGCGCCAAAGCCGCGCTGCTGGCGCACGGCCAGGTCATGTTGCGGATGACTCTTGAGGCCGGCGTAATGCACCTTCTCGATGCCGTCCTGCTGTTCCAGCCACTCGGCCACGGCCTGGGCGTTGGCGCAATGGGCTTTCATCCGCAGGCCGAGGGTTTCCAGACCCTTGAGGAAGATCCAGGCGTTGAACGGGCTGAGGGTCGGCCCGGCGGTACGCAGGAAGCCCACCACTTCTTTCATCTGCTCGCCACGACCGGCCACCACGCCGCCCATGCAACGACCCTGGCCGTCGATGAACTTGGTTGCCGAATGCACCACCACGTCCGCCCCCAGCTTCAAGGGCTGCTGCAGCGCAGGCGTGCAGAAGCAGTTATCCACCACCAGCATGGCACCCTTGGCGTGAGCGATTTCCGCCAGCGCGGCAATGTCCACCAGTTCAGCCAGGGGGTTGGAAGGCGATTCGACAAACAGCAGCTTGGTGTTGGCCTTGATCGCCGCATCCCAACCGGACAAATCCGCCAGGGGCACGTAGTCGACTTCGACACCGAAGCGCTTGAGGTACTTTTCGAAAAGGCTGATGGTCGAGCCGAAGACGCTGCGCGACACCAGCACGTGGTCACCGCCACTGCACAGGCTCATGACTACAGCCATGATCGCGGCCATGCCGGTGGCAGTCGCCACTGCCTGCTCGGCGCCTTCCAGGGCCGCGATGCGCTCCTCGAAAGCCCGGACGGTCGGGTTGGTGTAGCGCGAGTAGACGTTGCCCGGCACTTCTCCAGCAAACCTCGCCGCCGCATCGGCTGCGGTGCGGAACACGTAGCTGGAGGTAAAGAACATCGGATCGCCGTGCTCGGCTTCCGGCGTGCGGTGCTGGCCGGCGCGAACCGCCAGGGTATCGAACGCTACGCCTTCAAGGTCGCTGTCCAGCCGACCGGCATCCCAATCCTGACTCATGCTGCCACTCCTTCAATCGGTTAAACGCAAACCGGCCCCTCAGGGCCGGTTCGTCTATCAGTTGTTGTACAGATCGATGATCGCACTGACCGCCTGAGTCTTGACCTTGGACGCATCGTTACGTGCGTTCTCGATCTTGTTCAGGTAGGCCTCGTCGATGTCGCCGGTGACGTACTTGCCGTCGAATACGGCGCAGTCGAATTGCTCGATCTTGATCTTGCCGCCGCCAACCGCTTCGATCAGGTCCGGCAGGTCCTGATAGATCAACCAGTCGGCGCCGATCAGGTCGGCCACGTCCTGGGTGCTGCGGTTGTGAGCGATCAGTTCATGGGCACTTGGCATATCGATGCCGTAGACGTTCGGGTAACGCACGGCTGGGGCCGCGGAGCAGAAATACACGTTCTTGGCGCCGGCTTCACGGGCCATCTGGATGATCTGCTTGCAGGTGGTGCCACGGACGATGGAGTCGTCCACCAGCATCACGTTCTTGCCGCGGAACTCCAGCTCGATGGCGTTGAGCTTCTGGCGTACGGATTTTTTCCGTGCCGCTTGGCCCGGCATGATAAAGGTACGGCCGATGTAGCGGTTCTTGACGAAACCTTCGCGGAACTTGACGCCCAGATGGTTAGCCAGTTCCAGGGCCGCGGTGCGGCTGGTATCCGGGATCGGGATGACCACGTCGATGTCGTGGTCCGGACGCTCGCGCAGGATCTTCTCGGCCAGCTTCTCGCCCATGCGCAGGCGAGCCTTGTATACCGAAATGCCGTCGATGATCGAATCCGGACGCGCCAGGTAGACGTGCTCGAAGATGCACGGGGTCAGGCTCGGGTTGGTCGCGCACTGACGGGTGTGCAGCTTGCCGTCTTCGGTGATGTACACCGCTTCGCCTGGCGCCAGGTCGCGGATCAGGGTAAAGCCCAGCACGTCCAGGGACACGCTTTCGGAGGCGATCATGTACTCGACGCCTTCGTCAGTGTGACGCTGGCCGAACACGATCGGACGGATGCCATGGGGGTCGCGGAAACCGACGATGCCGTAGCCGGTGATCATCGCCACCACCGAGTAGCCGCCCACGCAACGGTTGTGCACGTCGGTCACGGCGGCAAACACGTCTTCTTCGGTAGGCTGCAGCTTGCCGCGCTGGGCCAGTTCATGGGCGAACACGTTGAGCATCACTTCCGAGTCGGAACTGGTGTTGACGTGACGCAGGTCCGATTCGTAGATTTCCTTGGCCAACTGCTCGACGTTGGTCAGGTTGCCGTTGTGCGCCAGGGTGATGCCGTACGGCGAGTTGACGTAGAACGGCTGGGCCTCCGCCGACGTCGAGCTGCCCGCAGTCGGGTAGCGCACATGGCCGATGCCCATGTGGCCGACCAGGCGCTGCATGTGACGCTGGTGGAACACGTCACGTACCAGGCCGTTGTCCTTGCGCAGGAATAACCGGCCATCATGGCTGGTCACGATACCGGCAGCGTCCTGGCCGCGGTGCTGGAGCACGGTTAGCGCGTCATACAGCGCCTGATTGACGTTCGACTTACCGACGATACCGACGATGCCACACATGCGACGCAACCCCTACTTAATGGATCTGAACTGAACAACCCTTACTGCGGCGTTTTGGCCATCGGCAAGAGCTGTTCCTTGAACGGTATTTCAGCGGGTACGCTGATACCGCTGGCAAGCCACTGACTGCTCCAACCCAGGATCAGGTTCTTGGACCAGTCTGCGACCAATAGAAATTTTGGCACGAGCCGGGACTCCTGCCACCACGTATCCTGCTGCACCGGCCCCAGGCTCAACAGCCCGACAGCCACGACCACCAGCAACGCGCCACGCGCGGCGCCAAAGGCCATGCCCAGGAACCGGTCCGTCCCGGAAAGCCCGGTGACGCGAATCAGTTCGCCGATCAGATAATTGATCATGGCGCCAACCAGCAAGGTGGCGACGAAAAGGATGGCACAGCCCGCGATCACGCGAGCCGACGGGGTTTCGATGTATCCGGCGAGGTACTGGGACAGCGAGCCACCAAACATCCAGGCTACGACTCCCGCGATGATCCAGGTCAGCAGCGAGAGGGCTTCCTTGACGAAGCCGCGGCTCAGACTGATCAATGCGGAGATGGCGACGATCGCAACGATCGCCCAGTCAACCCAGGTAAATGGCACGGTGCAGCCTACGGACGGATGAGGCGGCGCATTTTAGCAGAGCGCAGGGCTGTCGGTAAGCTGCGTGTTTGAAATCAGATAAATCGCCGTTAACCGCGCTCGGGCTGGAAGCGCACCACAAAACCCTTGAGGTTCTGCTGGCGACCCAGCAGATCACGCAGGCGGTCGGCTTCGGCGCGCTCGATCAACGGGCCGACGAAGACCCGGTTCTTGCCGTCTGCGGAGCGGATATAGGCGTTGTAGCCTTGGCTGCGCAAGGTTTTCTGCAGGTTTTCGGCACTTTCACGACTGGTCAGGCTCGCCAGTTGCACCGACCAACTGACCGACAGACCATTGGCATCCACCCGACTCTGGGTCGTGTCCGGCTTGCTGGGCGCAGCGGTGATCGGCTGGGTCGGGGCCGGCTTGACCGCCGGAGCGGCCGGAACAGGCGTCGGCGCGACAGCCGGTTTGGTCGGCGCAGCCGGAGCATTGGCCACGGGCGCAGAGGGTGCAGGCGCAATCGGCGTCGACGGCGCAGCAGGCTGCCCGGCCAGCTCTTCGTCACTCGGCACAGGCTCTTGAGGCAACTCCTGCGGTTCAGGCACCGCTACCGGCTGGACCTGCACCGGCGCAACCGCCGGCGCCTGGGGCGCTGCTGGCGCATCGACGGTGACCTGGCGCTGCTCATCCTGACGGGAAAACAGCATCGGCAAGAAAATCACCGCCAGGGCCACCAATACCAGGGCCCCGACCATGCGCTGCTTGTACGCCTTATCCAGCAATGCCATCTGCCGCTTCCTCCGTGGTGTGCCGGGCCAGCCATTGAAGGGCCTCGGCAACACAAAAAAATGATCCGAACAGCAGAATTTCGTCCTCGGCCGTCGCCTGGGCGGCCTGCCCTTCCAGCGCGGCCGCCACGCTGCCATAGGCTTGTACGACGGCACCGTGGCGCTGCAAGGCCTCCTGCAACTGCGTCGCCGTACGTGAGCGCGGCGAATCCAGCGGTGTGACCGCCCACTGTTGGACACTAGCATCCAACGCGGCGACAACGCCATCCAGATCCTTGTCCGACAGCAAGCCGAACACCGCCAGACGTCGACCTGTCACCGGCCGCCGCGCCAAGCGCTCGGCCAGGTACTGAGCCGCATGGGGATTGTGGCCGACATCCAGCAGCAGGTTCACACGCTTGCCTTGCCAGTCGAACTGCCGGCGGTCGAGGCGACCGACAATGCGCGTCGCCTGCAGAGCCTCGATGATCTGCCTGGCATCCCACGGCAGCCCCAGCAGCAGATAGGCCTGAAGCGCCAGCGCAGCGTTTTCCATCGGCAGGTCCAGCAGCGGCAGGTCGCGCAACTCCACTGGATTACCCTGGGCATCGCTGCCACGCCATTGCCAATGCTGCTCGGTCATTGCCAGGTCGAAATCCCGACCGCGCAGAAAGAACGGGCAGCTCAGTTCGCGAACCTTGTCCAGCAATGGCTGGGGTGGATTGAGGTCGCCACAGAGTGCGGGCGCGCCCTGGCGAAAGATACCGGCCTTCTCGAAGGCCACGGATTCGCGGGTGTCGCCCAGGTAGTCGGCATGGTCCACGCCGATACTGGTGACCAGCGCGATGTCCGCATCCACCAGGTTGACCGTGTCCAGCCGCCCGCCCAGGCCGACTTCCAGCACGACAGCATCAAGACCGGCCCGGGCAAACAGCCAGAACGCCGCCAGGGTGCCCATCTCGAAGTAAGTCAGGGATATATCGCCACGCCCGGCTTCTACCGCGGCAAAAGCTTCGCACAGCGCGGCGTCAGAGGCTTCGACGCCATTGACCTGCACCCGCTCGTTGTAGCGCAGCAGGTGCGGCGAACTGTAGACGCCGACAGTCAGCCCCTGGGCCCGCAGCAGCGAGGCCACGAAGGCGCAGGTCGAACCCTTGCCGTTGGTGCCGGTGACGGTGATGACCCGGGGCGCCGGCTTGGCCAGTCCCATGCGGGACGCTACCGCTTGTGAGCGCTCCAGCCCCATGTCGATGGCCGAAGGATGCAACTGCTCAAGGTAGGCGAGCCAGTCGCCCAGGGTGCGTTGGGTCATAGCCCGGCAGGGACCGGTGGAACCACGATCGGCTCGATCGGCGCCGCGACGAAGGTCGGCGTCGGCAGGCCCATCAGTTGCGCCAGCAGGTTACCCAGGCGCGGACGCAGCTCACGACGGTCGATGATCAGGTCAATCGCGCCGTGCTCCAGCAGGAACTCGCTGCGCTGGAAGCCTTCCGGCAGTTTCTCGCGCACGGTCTGCTCGATCACTCGCGGACCGGCGAAGCCGATCAGGGCTTTCGGCTCGCCGACGATCACGTCGCCCAGCATCGCCAGGCTGGCGGAAACACCACCGTAGACCGGGTCGGTCAGTACCGAAATGAACGGAATACCTTCTTCACGCAGACGCGCCAGCACCGCAGAGGTCTTGGCCATTTGCATCAGGGAGATCAGTGCTTCCTGCATCCGCGCGCCGCCGGAAGCAGCGAAGCAGATCATCGGGCAACGGTTTTCCAGGGCATGGTTGGCGGCACGAACGAAGCGCTCGCCGACGATAGCCCCCATGGAACCGCCCATGAACGAGAATTCGAACGCCGAGACCACCACCGGCATGCCCAGCAGGGTGCCGCTCATGGACACCAGGGCGTCCTTTTCACCGGTCTGCTTCTGGGCAGCGGTCAGGCGATCCTTGTATTTCTTGCCGTCGCGGAATTTCAGACGATCCACCGGCTCCAGGTCGGCACCCAGCTCCACGCGGCCTTCAGCGTCCAGGAAGATATCGATACGGGCACGCGCGCCGATGCGCATGTGGTGGTTGCACTTGGGGCAAACGTCCAGGGTCTTTTCCAGCTCCGGGCGGTACAGCACCGCTTCGCAGGATGGACATTTGTGCCACAGACCTTCAGGCACCGAGCTTTTCTTCACCTCGGAACGCATGATCGAAGGGATCAGTTTGTCTACCAACCAGTTGCTCATGCTTTCTTTCTCCAGTACCGGCGGCCCGAACGCTCTGGTTCGCGGCCCCGCGTATGCCCTTGAGCTAAATTCATTTGTGCGGCGAGGTTCCAGAGGCCGCCACGGTCAGCGCGAAACATGACCTGCGTGCAGCCAATCGACCTCAGCCATCCCGACAACCGCTGCACTGCGGTTGCCCCAACGCTATTGGCCCGCCCGAAGACGGTGCCTGCCTGCTTTGTACAGTGCAGGTATGGACGGCGGCAGTCTGCCAGCCGTCACATTGACGACTGGCAGCTGCGCACAGCCGCCATGAACGCGCGAATCTTTGCTGGATCCTTGATGCCCTTGCCCTGCTCCACCCCACCGCTCACGTCCACCGCGTAAGGGCGAACCTGACGAATAGCCCCGGCGACGTTGTCCGCCGTCAGGCCACCGGCCAGGATGATCGGTTTGCTCAGGCCCTGGGGCACCAACGACCAGTCGAACGCTTCGCCGGTACCGCCGGGAACGCCTTCTACGTAGGTATCGAGCAAAATGCCGCTGGCGCCGACAAAGGCGTCACAACGGGCGGCGATGTCATCCCCGGCCTTGACCCGCAATGCCTTGATGTACGGACGATGCCAGCCTTCACAATCGGCGGGCGTCTCGTCGCCATGAAACTGCAACAGGGCCAGCGGCACCGCATCGAGTATCTCGCCCAGTTCGCAACGACTGGCGTCGACGAACAGGCCTACCGGGGTCACGAACGGCGGCAAGGCCTGGATGATCGCCCTCGCCTGCTGCACCGTCACCGCCCTTGGGCTCTTGGCGTAGAACACCAGCCCGATGGCGTCGGCCCCGGCCTCGACCGCCGCCAACGCGTCCTCGACGCGGGTGATCCCGCAAATCTTGCTGCGAACGGCCGACATGTCGTGAAAACTCCAAGGCAAATCCGTGAAAGTCCCGGATGGTAGCAAATGCTGCGCAGGGCGTCAGCCGTCGAGTTCGGAGAAGCCCGTGAGGAAATGTGGCCCGATGTAACGCTGCGGCAACTCGAATTCATCGCGGTATTCGACCTGCACCAGGTACAGGCCGAATGGATGCGCGGTCACGCCGCCGGAGCGCCGGACCCGACTGTCGAGCACGTCCTTGATCCACTCCACCGGTCGCTCACCGGCGCCAATGGTCATCAACACACCCGCGATATTGCGCACCATGTGGTGCAGGAAGGCACTGGCGCGGATGTCCAGCACGATCATCTTGCCGTGACGGGTCACGCGCAGGTGATGCAGCTCCTTGATCGGCGATTTGGCCTGGCACTGCCCGGCACGAAAGGCACTGAAATCATGCACGCCGACCAGGTACTGCGCGGCCTCGGCCATGCGCTCGACGTCTAGCGGGCGGTGGTTCCAGGTGATTTCTTCGTTCAGGTGCGCCGGGCGGATCTGATCGTTGTAGATCACGTAGCGATAACGCCGGGCGATGGCCTTGAAGCGCGCATGGAAATGCGCCGGCATCACCTTGGCCCAACTGACACTGACATCATGGGGCAGGTTGATATTGGCGCCCATGACCCAGGCTTTCATCGAGCGCTCGGCCTGGGTGTCGAAGTGAACCACCTGGCCGCAGGCGTGCACGCCGGCATCGGTCCGGCCGGCGCAATGCAACGACACGGGTGAGTCGGCGACTTTGGACAGTGCGTTTTCCAGGGTTTCCTGCACGGTCAATACGCCGGAAGCCTGGCGCTGCCAGCCGCGATAGCGCGAGCCTTTGTATTCAATGCCCAAGGCGATCCGGGAAAAGCCTTCGGCCGCCATTTCGGCGGCCGGGTTGTCTATGTTTGCCAAGGAATTACAGCCTGCTGAGGTACGCAAAGGCGGGCATTATAAGGCCGCAGGTTTGGGATGCCAGTGCAACTGTCGATACAGTGGTGAACAGGCTGGCGTCATCGCGAGCAGGCTCGCTCCCACAGGGGCAGCGGCGGATGCGGGATTGGCGTTCCCCATGTGGGAGCGGGCTTGCTCGCGAAGACGGCAGCACAGTCAATATTGATGTCGCCTGACACGACGCTTTCGCGAGCAAGCCCGCTCTCACAGGGGCCGGGGTAAACACAGAACCTGCAACACCGAAAATCCCATGTGGGAGCGAGCCTGCTCGCGATGAGGCCCGCCCAGGCGCCAACCACCTTTCGCCTAAAAAAAAACGGCAGCCTCACCGGCTGCCGTTTCTGCTAACTCGAGAACTTCACGCCAGGCGCGACAGCATCTCTTTGGCTTCGCTCTGCTGGGTGGCATCGCCTTCGCTGAGGACTTCGCCGAGGATATCCCGGGCGCCGTCGTTGTCGCCCATGTCGATGTAGGCCTGGGCCAGGTCGAGCTTGGTCGCCACCTCGTCAGTACCGCTGAGGAAGTCGAAGTCCGGCTCATCCTCGGCGCCGACCATTGCGTCTTCAGCAGTAAAGGTCGGCTGACCCAGGCTGTCGGACAGCCGATCCAGCTCGGCGTTGACGTCGTCCAGCTCCGACTCGAAGGCATCCTTGGGCGCGGCAGGCGCGTCCATTTCGTCGGCCAGGGAGAGGTCGAAGTCCGCTGGCAGCTCAAGATCGTCCGCCGGCGTGTCAGACACCGCTGGCACGTCGGCCGCAGGCAAGTCGAAGCCCTTCAGGTCGTCGCCCAGATCCAGCAGGAAGTCTTCATCATCCAGAGCCGCCACGGGTGCCGGCGCATCGGCACCCAGGTCCAGGTCGAATTCCGACAAGTCGTCCAGGCTTTCGTTGGCCTGGGTCTGCTGCTGGAGCACCGACTCGAAACTCAGGTCGTCATCTTCCGGGAACGCATCCAGCTCGGCGACAGGCTCGGAGGCCGGCGCAACCGGCGTCGCGTCCAGGTCTTCCAGGCTCAGGTCGAAGGCGCTGTCCAACTCCTCGTTGGTTGGCGCCTTGTCTTCCAGCAGCTCCTTGACGTACTGAGCATCCAGCTCGGCTGCTACAGCTGCCGCGGCGAGACCGGCAGTGGCGGCGACCGCCATGGCCGGGAAACGGCTCTTGAGCTGTTCGACCTGAGCGTAGTTATCGCCATTGGCCACCAGTTGGCGCTCCTGGGCAACGAATGCATCGCGGTCACCCTGCTGCCCATAGACTTCCATGAGTTTGAGGCGCAGGTCGCTGCGCCCAGGCTCGGCCTTGATGCCCTGCTCCAGCATGTCAGCGGCCTGGTTCAAGCGACCACGATCGATGTGGGCCTGGGCCTGGGGCAGCACGTCGTCGGAGCGCTCGGCTGCCGGCGCCACCAGTGGCGCGGCAATAGGCGGTGTAACGATCACTGGCGCGACCACCGGGGCCGGCCTGGCTACCGGCGCAGGAGCGGGCTCGAGCTTCACGCTCGGCGGTGGGACCTCAATGCCCTCGAAACTGTTCGGGGGCAGATCGAGCTCCGGGGAGAAGTCGGCCTCCTCCTCGAGGGCGCGCGCCATGCGCAAGTGTTTCTCGGCTTCCTGCTGGGCCTTGCGCCGGCGGGCAAGCAACAACAGCAGCAACAGAAGGAGCAGAGCCCCACCGCCAATCAACCCCAGCAAGATCGGATTGGTCAGCAGGTCGTTGTATTTCTGCTCATTGGAAGCAGGAGGCGCTGGCTCGACCGGCGCGACAGGTGGCGTCGCTTCAGCCGCTGCTTCAGGCGCGGGCGCAGGTGTAGGCGCCACGGCCGGAGCCCGTGCCGCTGGCGCCTGGGCCAACTCCGCCGACATCACTGGAGGTGCTTCACCAGCCGGCGGAACCGCCGCGCCGTCGGCCTGCATCTTGGCCAGCTGATTGTTCTTCAGCTCGATCAGGCGCTGCAACTTGTCCAGCTGGCTCTGCAGATCAGCCATGCGACTTTTCAGTTCTTCGTTATCCCGGCGAGCCGCATCGAGGCTTTCCTGGGTCACTGCAAGCTTGTTGTTCAGTGCCTGGGCATCACCGGCAGCGCCCTTGCCCTTGGCGCCCGCCTTCGCCGATTCGGCCGAGACCAGGCTCAGGTTGTCGCGACCGGCGGCTTGCGCCGGTGCGCCTTCGCCGCGACCCCGCTTGGTCGCGTCCAACTGCTGCTTGCCGGCACCCGCCACGCTGCGGCGTCCGGAACGCCAGGCGGCGTTCTGCGCGGCGACTTCAGCGATGGCCTGGGGTTGCGGCAAGGCCGTGCTTTGTACCGGGTCCGGCAGACGCAGCACCTGGCCGGTCTTGAGCAGATTGATATTGCCGTTGATGAAAGCGTTCGGGTTCAGCGCCTGGATCGCCAGCATGGTTTGCTGGACCGATCCGCCGTTGCGCACCTTGGCGGCGATTTCCCACAAGGTGTCGCGCGGCGTAGTGGTGTACTGGGACGGCTTGGTAGCGCCAGTGACCGGCGTGGAGACAACCTGAGACGGCTTGGCCCGGGCGGCGTCAGCGGCCTGCGGCGAGAATTTGGACGGATCGAGCAAAACACTGTAGTCACGCAACAGGCGACCGTTGGGCCACATCACCTGCACCAGGAACTTGACCATCGGTTCGGACAGCGGCCGGCTGGACGTTACCCGCAGCACGCTCTTGCCGTTGGCGTTGATGACCGGGGTGAAGGCCAGGTCATTGAGGAAGGCCTGGCGGTCGACCCCGGCCTTGGCGAAGTCATCGGGCGAGGCCAGGCTCGGCACGACTTCGGCAGCAGTCAATTGCTGGACGTCGAGCAGTTCGATCTCAGCAATCAGGGGTTGGTTCGGCGTCGACTTCAGGGTCAACTCCCCAAGCCCGAGCGCCTGCGCCATACCGGAAGACAGCGCCGAGGCGGCCGCTATTGCTAATACCAGTTTGCGAACTTGAACCATAGCCTCTTCCTTTGTTTGAACATTCCTCGGCCAGCGAGAACGTGTTGATGCCGCTGCCGTAAGGCATTGCGCGCAGCCCCGAAGCGACGGTGCGCGCGATCGTTTCACTCATGCCCCGGGAAAGCCTCCAGAGGGAGGTTCGCCTTCAGCATCCTGACCAAGCATAGCGCCCAGCTAGAATCATTCGACAAATTGCCGCCAAGTATCTTTTACAGCAACTCTTTTATCAACAACTCCGCCACCTGCACCGCATTGAGTGCCGCGCCCTTGCGCACGTTATCTGACGTCAGCCACATATTAAGTTCCGCCGGATCGTCGATGCCGCCGCGCACACGTCCCACGTAAACCACATCCTGGCCCACCGCATCGCCCACTGGCGTCGGGTAATCACCCGCCTCTACCAGCTCAATACCGGGCGCGGCTTCCAGGGCGGCATTCACCTGGGCCAGGTCAACGGCCTTGGCAGACTGTACAGTCACGCTAAAGCTATCGCCGAAAAACACTGGAGCTTGAATGCAAGTCACTGAAATTTTTAACAAAGGTTGATTCAACACCTGGCGCAACTCACGCACCAGGCGCTTTTCCAACTGCGTGTGGCCCTGCTCATCCGCCGGACCCACCTGGGCCAACAGGTTGAATGCCATCTGCCGATCGAAAAACTTCGGTTCCAATGGCCGGACGTTGAGCAGCTCGGCGGTCTGGCGTGCCAGTTCGCTCACAGCGACGCGGCCCTGGGCGGACACCGCGAGGCTGGCGGTCACGCTGATGCGCTGCAAGTCCAGGCAATCGCGCAGTGGTGCGAGTGCCACCGCCAGCGCCGTGGCCGAAGCGCTGGGACTGCTGACCTGGAAGGGTTTTGCCAGACCGGCCAACACCTGGGCGTTGGCTTCCGGCACGATCTGCGGCGCCTGCTCCGGCGGCAAGGCGCCCGACAAATCGATCAGCGCACAACCGGCGGCGCTGGCGCGCGGGGCGAAACTCAGGGACACCGCCGGGCCAGCGGCGAAGAACGCCAGTTGGACTTTGCTGAAGTCGAAGTCGTCGACCTCTCGCACCCGCACGTTTTTCTTGCGAAACATCACCGAGCTGCCTGCCGATTCGCTGCTGGCCAGCAGGTGCAGGTTGCCGATCGGGAAGTCCCGCTCTTCGAGAATCTGGACAAGGGCTTCGCCGACAGTACCGGTGGCGCCGATCACGGCAATATCAATGGACTGGCTCATGGGTCTACCTCGGGTAAAACGGGGGGAGCGGCACTTTACCGGGCGGTGGGCGGGCAAGCAATTGAACACAAGAGAACCTGTGGCGAGGGAGCTTGCTCCCGCTCGGTTGCGCAGCAACCGCTAGAGTTTTGGGCCTGCTTCGCAGCCCAGCGGGAGCAAGCTCCCTCGCCACAGAGAACCTCACCCAACCGAGATAAAAAAACCCGCACCTCTCACAAGGCACGGGTTCTTTCACAGCCGCATCGAATCAACGCTCGAGCAGGATCCGCAGCATGCGGCGCAGCGGTTCGGCCGCGCCCCACAGCAACTGGTCGCCGACGGTGAAGGCGCCGACGAACTGCGAGCCCATGTTCAGTTTGCGCAGGCGGCCCACCGGCACGTTCAGGGTGCCGGTGACCTTGGTCGGGCTCAGCTCCTGCATGCTGATGTCGCGGTTGTTCGGCACCAGCTTGACCCAAGGGTTGTGCTGGCTGATCAGCCCCTCGATGTCGGCGATCGGCACGTCCTTGTTCAGCTTGATGGTCAGCGCCTGGCTATGGCAGCGCATGGCGCCGATGCGCACGCAGATGCCGTCCACCGGGATCGGGCTCTTGAAGCGACCCAGGATCTTGTTGGTTTCGGCCTGGGCCTTCCACTCTTCACGGCTCTGGCCGTTCGGCAGCTCTTTGTCGATCCATGGGATCAGGCTGCCGGCCAGCGGCACACCGAAGTTCTCGGTCGGGTACGCATCGCTGCGCATCGCTTCGGCAACCTTGCGGTCGATGTCCAGGATGGCGCTGGCCGGGTTGGCCAGGTCATCGGCGACGGCAGCGTGGGTCGCGCCCATCTGCTTGATCAGCTCACGCATGTTCTGCGCGCCGGCGCCCGATGCCGCCTGGTAGGTCATGGCACTCATCCACTCCACCAGGCCGGCTTCGAACAGCCCGCCCAAGCCCATCAGCATCAGGCTGACGGTGCAGTTGCCACCGATGTAGTTCTTGGTGCCCGCATCCAGCTGCTGGTCGATGACCTTACGGTTCACCGGATCGAGGATGATCACCGCGTCGTCCTGCATCCGCAGGCTGGAAGCGGCGTCGATCCAGTAGCCCTGCCAGCCGGCTTCACGCAGCTTGGGGAAGACTTCGCTGGTGTAGTCGCCACCCTGGCAGGTCAGGATCACGTCAAGGGTCTTGAGCTCGTCGATGCTGTAGGCATCCTTGAGCGCACCGGTGTCCTTGCCCACGGACGGGCCTTGGCCACCGACATTGGAAGTGGTGAAGAACACCGGTTCAATGAGATCGAAATCCTGCTCTTCCAGCATTCGCTGCATGAGCACGGAACCGACCATGCCGCGCCAACCGATCAGACCTACACGTTTCATCGCAACTACACCTATACAAAAGTGGGCCACCGTCGAAGCGGTGGGCCCGAGAGATTACAGATTCCGCAGCGCGGCGACTACTGCGTCGCCCATTTGCTGGGTACCGACTTTGGTACAACCGGCCGACCAGATGTCGCCCGTGCGCAAGCCCTGGTCCAACACCACGCTGACCGCCTGCTCGATGGCATCGGCGGCGTCCGTGAGGTTGAAGCTGTAGCGCAGCATCATCGACACCGACAAGATGGTCGCCAGCGGGTTGGCAATACCCTGCCCCGCGATGTCCGGCGCCGAACCGTGGCACGGCTCGTACATACCCTTGTTGTGGGTGTCCAGGGAGGCCGACGGCAGCATGCCGATGGAGCCGGTGAGCATCGACGCCTGGTCTGACAGGATGTCGCCAAAC
Organism: Pseudomonas sp. RGM2987; assembly: GCF_022952855.1. Taxonomy (GTDB): domain Bacteria; phylum Pseudomonadota; class Gammaproteobacteria; order Pseudomonadales; family Pseudomonadaceae; genus Aquipseudomonas. The sequence continues at coordinate 29,948 of NZ_JALJDX010000208.1, forward strand.
AGGTTATCGGTGACGATCACATCGAACTGCTTCGGCGCACGCACCAGTTGCATGGCAGCGTTGTCGACGTACATGTGGCTGAGTTCGACGTCCGGGTAATCCTTGGCCACCTGCTCGACCACTTCACGCCACAGTTGGCTGGAAGCAAGCACGTTGGCCTTGTCCACCGAGCACAGCTTCTTGCCACGCACCCGCGCCATGTCGAAACCGACCCGGGCGATCCGGCGGATTTCGCTTTCGCTGTACGGCAGGGTGTCGTAGGCCTGGCGCTCGCCGTTTTCCAGCTCGCGAGTGCCACGCGGAGCGCCGAAGTAGATACCGCCGGTCAGCTCACGGACGATCAGGATGTCCAGGCCGGAGACGATTTCCGGTTTCAGGCTCGAAGCGTCGGCCAGTTGCGGATAAAGGATCGCCGGCCGCAGGTTGCCGAACAGGCCCAGTTGCGCGCGAATCTTCAGCAGGCCGCGCTCAGGGCGGATGTCCCGCTCGATCTTGTCCCATTTCGGGCCGCCCACGGCTCCCAGCAGCACCGCATCGGCGGCGCGGGCGCGGTCCAGGGTTTCGTCGGCCAGGGGCACGCCGTGTTTGTCGATGGCGGCGCCGCCGATCACGTCATGGCTGAGTTCGAAGCCCAGGCCATATTTGTCATTGGCCAGCTCCAGGACCTTGACCGCTTCGGCCATGATTTCCGGGCCAATACCGTCGCCTGGGAGAATCAGAATCTGCTTGCTCATGCTTTCCTCGTTTGTTCTATCGGTGCGTCCTGGACGCACCCGGAAAAATGCTATCGCTCGGCCCACAGCACCAGTACATCTGTACTGAACGAACCATCGGCCTCAATCTCAAAATATTCGCGCACTTCATCGCCCATCGAGCGTTGCAGCTCGAGAATCGCCCCCCGCATCACCTCGGGGGTGCGCATGCGCTCGACCCAGGACTGGTATTCCAGCCGCAGGCGCTGGCGCGTGATGCTGCGGGTGTACAGCCCTGCCTCGCTGACGTGGCGCAACCACTCGGCGGCCGAATAATCGCGCACGTGACTGGTGTCGCGCAGCACCTCGATGCTTTGCAGGTAGGTGTCCAGCAACGGCGTGCCCGGGGACAGGATATCAATGAACGCCATCACCCCACCCGGCTTGAGCACGCGGCGCACTTCGCGCAACGCCAGGTTCAAGTCGCTCCAATGATGCGCCGAATAGCGGCTGAACACGAAATCGAACTCGCCATCGGCGAACGGCAGGCGCTCGGCGGCACCGCACACCGTGGTGATGTTGCCCAGGCCACGCTCCGTTGCCGCCGCAGCCACGACGTCGAGCATCTGCTGGGACAGGTCGTAAGCCACGACCTCCCCGGCCAGGGGCGCGACGTGAAAACTCACATGCCCGGCACCGCAGCCGAGGTCCAGCACGCGGGCGCCGGCATGACCGGCAAGCTCAGCCTGTAGCAGCGCGAACTCAGCGCCCTGGGCGTGCACGGCACTGCTCAGGTAGGCCGAGGCCTGTTCACCGAATTGCTTTTGTACGACTTGACTGTGGGCGGTGCTGGTCATGGGATTTCCTTTTGGGGTGTGGCCTTGTTGTGTCAGTACTGCCGCCTTCGCGAGCAAGCCCGCTCCCACATTGGATCAGCGGTGCTCACAAAACCCTGTGGGAGCGGGCTTGCCCGCGAAGAGGCCGGCACTACTCACACCAATCTCAGGTCAATCAAGCGTCGCGAAACAACCAAGGCTGGCTCGCCCGATGCTTGGCTTCAAACGCCGCGATTGCCTCGCCGTCCTGCAACGTCAGGCCAATGTCGTCCAGGCCATTGAGCAGGCAATGCTTGCGGAACGCATCAATCTCGAACCCCAGCACCTTGCCGTCGGGACGGGTCACGGTCTGCGCCGCGAGGTCGATCTGCAACTGGTAGCCCGGGTTGGCCTCGACCTGCTGGAACAGCTCGTCCACTTCAGCGTCGCTGAGGATGATCGGCAGCAAGCCGTTCTTGAAGCTGTTGTTGAAGAAGATGTCGGCGTAGCTCGGCGCGATGATGCTGCGAAAACCGTACTCTTCCAGCGCCCATGGCGCGTGCTCGCGGCTCGAACCGCAGCCGAAGTTCTCGCGGGCGAGCAACACGCTGGCACCCTGGTAGCGCTCGGCGTTGAGTACGAAATCCTTGTTCAGCGGGCGCCTGGAGTTGTCCTGGTACGGCTGACCGACATCCAGGTAACGCCATTCGTCGAACAGGTTCGGGCCGAAGCCGGTGCGCTTGATGGATTTCAAGAACTGCTTGGGAATGATCTGGTCGGTGTCGACGTTGGCACGATCCAAAGGCGCGACAAGACCGGTGTGCTGGGTAAAAGCTTTCATGCTGCGCTCCTTCAGATCAATTCGCGGACGTCGACGAAACGGCCGTTGACAGCTGCCGCCGCGGCCATGGCCGGGCTCACCAGGTGCGTACGGCCACCGGCGCCTTGACGGCCTTCGAAGTTACGGTTGGAGGTGGAAGCACAATGCTCGCCCGACTCCAGGCGGTCCGGGTTCATCGCCAGGCACATCGAGCAGCCTGGTTCGCGCCATTCGAAACCGGCTTCGAGGAAAATCTTGTCCAGCCCTTCCGCTTCCGCCTGGGCCTTCACCAGCCCCGAGCCCGGCACCACGATGGCCTGCTTGATGGTCGAGGCCACCTTGCGGCCCTTGGCAATCACCGCAGCGGCGCGCAGGTCTTCGATCCGCGAGTTGGTGCAGGAACCAATGAACACGCGATCGAGCTGGATATCGGTGATCGCCTGGTTAGCGCTCAAGCCCATGTATTTCAAGGCACGGACGATGGAGTCGCGCTTGACCAGGTCCATTTCCTTGGCCGGATCGGGTACGTTCTGGTCCACCGCCAATACCATCTCAGGCGATGTGCCCCAGCTGACTTGCGGCTTGATCTGCGCGGCGTCGAGCTCAACCACTGTGTCGAACTTCGCGTCGGCATCAGACACCAGGTCTTTCCAGGCTTCAACCGCCATATCCCATTCGGCGCCTTTGGGGGCGAACGGGCGGCCTTTGACGTAGGCCACGGTTTTTTCATCGGCGGCCACCAGCCCGACGCGGGCACCGGCCTCGATGGACATGTTGCAGATGGTCATGCGGCCTTCGACGGACAAGTCGCGAATCGCGCTGCCGGCGAACTCAATGGCATGGCCGTTACCACCGGCGGTGCCGATCTTGCCGATCACGGCCAGGACGATGTCCTTGGCGGTCACGCCGAACGGCAACTGGCCTTCGACGCGCACCAGCATGTTCTTCATTTTCTTGGCAACCAGGCACTGGGTGGCGAGCACATGCTCGACCTCGGATGTGCCAATGCCATGGGCCAGGGCCCCGAAAGCACCGTGGGTCGAGGTGTGGGAGTCGCCGCAGACCACGGTCATGCCGGGCAAGGTCGCACCCTGCTCCGGGCCGATCACATGGACGATGCCCTGGCGCACGTCATTCATTTTGAATTCGACGATGCCGTACTCGTCACAGTTATCGTCGAGGGTCTGAACCTGCAAACGAGAAACCTGGTCGGCAATGGCTTCGATGCCGCCCTTGCGCTCCGGGGTGGTCGGTACGTTGTGGTCCGGGGTCGCGATGTTGGCATCGATGCGCCATGGCTTGCGCCCGGCCAGGCGCAGGCCTTCGAAGGCTTGCGGCGAAGTCACTTCGTGGATGATGTGACGGTCGATGTAGATCAGCGCGGAGCCATCGTCGCGCTGCTTGACCAAATGCGAATCCCAGAGCTTGTCGTAGAGCGTTTTGCCGGCCATCAGACGGTTCCTCATCAGCTTGTTTCTATGCCCTGGGTCTTGAATTCAATAACCCCTTGGCTTGTGAGGCTGAATGCTATGGGGTTACATTAAATAACTCAAATTCATATTTTTCATGCTTTGCATAACCAACTGGAATTCGAACGGAATCGCCATGGACCTCGCCAATCTCAACGCTTTCATTGCCATCGCCGAGACCGGCAGTTTCTCGGGTGCCGGGGAACGTTTGCACCTGACGCAGCCGGCCATCAGCAAGCGGATTGCCGGGCTTGAACAGCAGCTCAAGGTGCGCCTGTTCGACCGCCTGGGTCGTGAGGTGGGCTTGACCGAGGCCGGCCGGGCCCTGCTGCCACGGGCCTATCAGATTCTCAACGTGCTGGACGATACCCGCCGCGCCCTGACCAACCTGACCGGCGAAGTGACCGGCCGACTGACCCTCGCCACCAGCCACCACATCGGCCTGCACCGCCTGCCGCCTTTATTAAGGGAATTCACCCGCCGCTACCCACAGGTCGCACTGGATATCCAGTTCCTGGATTCGGAAGTGGCCTACGAGGAAATCCTCCATGGCCGGGCGGAACTGGCGGTCATCACGCTCGCCCCCGAGCCGCACACGCTGGTGCGCGCCACGCCGGTATGGGACGACCCGCTGGATTTCGTGGTGGCCCCGGAGCACGTGCTGCTGGAAAACGGCGCGGTCAGCCTGGCGGACATCGCCCTGCATCCGGCGGTGTTCCCCGGCGGCAACACCTTCACCCATCACATCGTGCAGCGACTGTTCGAGGCCCAGGGCCTGACGCCCAACATCGCCATGAGCACGAATTATCTGGAAACCATAAAGATGATGGTCTCCATCGGCCTGGCCTGGAGCGTTTTGCCGCGCACCATGCTCGACGAACAGGTGGCGCGCATTCCTTTGCCAGGCATACAGCTCAGTCGCCAGCTAGGCTATATCTTGCATACCGAACGGACGCTTTCGAATGCTGCACGGGCTTTCATGGCCTTACTGGATGCACAAATCGATCTGCCAGGGACAACGGCATAGGTTGTGCTACTCCTATAGAGCCGCACTGCCCGTGCCTAACGCCCCAACCTGCTCAAGGCCCGCTATACAATGCCCAATCCCGCTGACCACATCCCACCCCTGCCGCGTATCCAGGCGCTTGACCCGAAACGGTCCGAGCAAAGCTGGGACAGTGCGCCGCAGTTGCTGGCCGCCCTGAACGGCGCGCGACTGGGAGCCTGGTCATGGGACATCGAGACCGGGCAAATCAGTTGGTCCCGAGGCACCCAGGCGCTGTTCGGATTCGACCCGCGCCAGCCGCTGCCCACCGATGTCGACTACCTGGACCTGCTGCTGCCCGAGGACCGGGCGAGGGCCATCCGCGCCTTCCATGCGGCGGTTGCCGGCGCACCGTTGGAACAGGCGATGCATCACCGCATCGTCTGGCCCGATGGCAGCCTGCACTGGCTGGAAATCAACGGCAGCGTGTTACCCGACAAGCACGGCCGCCCGCGCATGATCGGCGTGATCCGCGAGATCACCCACCAGCGCGAGCGCGAACAGGCCCTGCGCAGTTCGGAAAAGCGCTTCGCGACGCTGTTTCATCTTTGCCCGAACATGGTCTTGCTGACCCGCCAGGAAGATGGGCTGATCATCGAAGCCAACAAATATTTCGAAAGCCTGTTTGGCTGGCCGTTGCACGACATCATCGGCCGCACGACGCTGGAACTGGGCCTGTGGGTGCAACCTTCGCAGCGGGCAAAACTGCTCGAAGCGATCCAGGCCAAAGGCGAACTGGCAAGCATGGAGGTGCAATTGCGGGCCAGTAACGAGCTGGTTCACACCGGTCTTCTCAGCGCGCAGAAGGTCGAAATCGAAGGCCAGCCCTACTTGCTCAGTACCTTCCTCGACACCACCGAGCGCAAACAGGCCGAACAGGCGCTCAAGGACAGCCAGGAACGCCTCGACCTGGCCCTCGATTCGGCGCAATTGGGTACATGGGACTGGCACATCCCCAGCGGCATGCTCTACGGCTCGGCCCGGGCCGCGCAGCTCCATGGCCTGGAACCCAAGCCATTCCATGAATCGTTCGACGCGTTTTTCGACGGCGTGCCCACCGAAGAACGCAACAACATGCGTAACGCCTATCGCAGCCTGCGCGAAGGCCCGGCCGGCAACTACCAACTGACCTACCGCGTGCAACTGCCGGACGGCAGCTCGCGCTACCTGGAAAGCCGTGCCCGGCTCTATCGCAACGACGACGGCAGCCCGTTGCGCATGGCCGGGACGCTGCTGGACATCACCGACCAGGTCGAACGCGAACAGAGCCTGGCGGCGTCGGAAGAAAAATTCGCCACGCTGTTTCATGTCAGCCCGGATCCGATTTGCGTCACCCACCAGGACACTGGGCGATTCCTTGAGATCAACTCCAGTTTCAGCCAGACCTTCGGCTGGGTCGCCAGTGACGTAATCGACCGTACCGCCGATGAAATTGGGCTCTGGGATGCCCCGGGCAGCAGCCTGCAACGCATTGAACGAGTGATCCGCGAGCAGTCCCTGAACAACGTCGCCATCGTCGTCCATCACAAGAACGGTCAACCGCTGACCTGCGTGATCTCCAGCCGGCAGATCAACGTCGGTAATCAACCGTGCATCGTCACCACCCTGCGGGACATCACCCAACAGCAGCGCTCCGAAGCGGCGCTCAAGGCCAGCGAAGAGAAATTCGCCAAGGCGTTCCACTCAAGTCCCGACGCCATCACCATCACCGAAAGGGAAAGCGGCCGCTACCTGGAGGTCAACGATGGGTTCTGCCGCCTGACCGGCTACCGTGCCGACGAGGTGGTTGGCCACACGGTCTATGAGGTCGGCATCTGGGCCGAAGAAAAACAGCGCAATAGCCTGCTGACCGAGCTGCAACTCAAGGGCCGCGTGCATCATCAGGAGATGCTCGGGCGCAACAAACGTGGAGAAATCCTCACCGTGGAGGTGTCGGTCGAGCCCATCACGCTCAACGAAACCGCCTGCCTGCTGCTGACCGCCCGGGACGTGAGCCTGCTGCGCAACGCCGAAGCCCAGATCCGCCACCTCGCCTATCACGATCCACTGACCAACCTGCCCAACCGGGCGCTGCTGATGGACCGGCTGAGCCAGCAGATCGCCCTGCTCAAGCGCCACAACTTACGCGGCGCCCTGCTGTTCCTTGACCTGGACCACTTCAAGCACATCAATGACTCCCTGGGTCATCCGGTGGGTGACACGGTGCTGAAGATCATCACCGCGCGCCTGGAGGCCAGCGTACGCCTGGAAGACACCGTGGCGCGGCTGGGCGGCGACGAATTCGTGGTGCTGCTCAGCGGCCTGGAAGGCAGCCGCGCCGTCGTCAGCGAACAAGTGCAGAACCTGGCCGATACATTGCGCGAACTGCTTTCAGAGCCCATGTCCCTGGATGGTCAACGGTTGCAAGTCACGCCGAGCATCGGCATGGCGCTGATTCCCGATCATGGCTCGACCCCGGCCGACCTGCTCAAGCGCGCCGACATCGCGCTGTACCGTGCCAAGGATTCGGGGCGCAACACCTCACAGATGTTCCACGCCACCATGCAAAAAGCCGCCAGCGAACGGCTGCGCATGGAAACGGACCTGCGCCAGGCCTTGGCCCGTGGCGAGTTCAGCTTGCATTTCCAACCCCAGGTCGATGCCCGGAACAATCGCATCATTGGCGCCGAGGCCCTGGTTCGCTGGCATCACCCGGAACTGGGCGCCCAATCGCCTAACGAATTCATCAAGGTGCTGGAAGACAGCGGACTGATCCTGGAAGTGGGCACCTGGATCCTCGATGAAGCCTGCGACGGCTTCAAGCAACTGATCGCCAAAGGCAAGGTCGACCCGCGGCAGTTCAGCCTGTGTGTAAACATCAGTCCGCGCCAATTTCGCCAGAGCGACTTTGTCGAGCGCATCGAAAACAGCCTCGCCTCCCACGGTCTGCCCTGTTCCATGCTGAAGCTGGAAATTACCGAAGGCATCGTGATCCAGAACCTGGACGACACCATCGGCAAAATGCGCCGACTCAAGAAACTCGGGGTCAGCTTCGCCATGGACGACTTCGGTACCGGTTATTCGTCGCTGACCTACCTCAAGCGCCTACCGGTGGACACGCTGAAGATCGACCAGTCATTCGTGCGCGATGCCACCAGTGACCCCAACGACGCGGAAATCATCCGCGCCATCGTTGCCATGGCCCGCAGTCTCAACCTGGAAATGATTGCCGAAGGCGTGGAGACCCTGGAGCAGTTGCACTTTTTGCAGGGGCTTGATTGCCATTTGTACCAGGGCTATCTGCACAGCCGACCGTTGCCGCTGGAGGCGTTTGAGCGGTTGTTGCCGTAATGCAAGCACCTTGTGGAGAGGGAGCTTGCTCCCGCTGGGCTGCGCAGCAGCCCCAAAAAGCGCGATACCGAATTGCCTGACACTCCCCGTCGGTAGCTCTCGGGGCTGCTTCGCACCCCAGCGGGAGCAAGCTCCCTCGCCACAGGGCGCGACACCCACATGAAGAAGGGCGCCATTTAGGCGCCCTTCTTCAGTTGCGGTGCATCAGTTTTGCAGCGCGGGTTGCTGCTGCGCCCCATTGATCGGGATGCGCTTGGCTTTCGCCTCTTCCGGGATCACCCGCAACAGGTCGATGCTCAACAGACCGTTGCTCAAGCCGGCGGATTTGATCTCGATATGATCCGCCAACCGGAAGGACAGCTTGAATGCACGCTGGGCAATGCCCTGGTGCAGGTAGGTGACGCTGTCATTGCTGGCCTCGCGCTTACCGCCGCTGATGGTCAGCACACCTTTTTCCACTTGCAGGTCCAGGTCTTCCTCCCGGAAGCCCGCAGCAGCCACGACGATACGGTATTCATCATCACCGTATTTTTCCACGTTGTAGGGTGGATAGCTGCTGCCCGGTTCGTTGCGCAAAGCGGTTTCGAACAGATCGTTGAAACGGTCGAAACCTACCGAGGAACGGAACAGCGGGGCCAGCGAAAATGCAGTACTCATGATTCAAATCTCCTGAAAAATCAGCAAGGTTTTTTGTCTCCGCGACCCGGATTCGGCATCGCGTAACCCCTATCTAGGGTTCGCCAAAAACTTTTCAAGAGCTTTTTTTGAAATTTTTTTCAGGCCGCTTCCGTGTGCGGTACGCCCAGCAAATGGCCCACCGCGTCCAGCTCGGTTTCCCGGCGCAGGGCCGTAAACAACTGCACCGCCTCGGGATAATTGCGGGTGAGCATGGCCAGCCATTGCTTCAGTCGACCCGGCGCCTGGCGCGGTGTCAGTTGCTCGACCACCTGTCGCCAGAACTCCTGGAGCATCGGTTGCAGCTCGGCCCACGACATCTGGACCACTTCCTCGCCGGCCCGGGCTGCGGCGATCTGCCGGGCGAGGTCTGGGCGGGAAACGAGACCGCGACCGAGCATGATGTCTTCCACGCCGCTGATTTCGCGGCAACGGCGCCAATCGTCCACGCTCCAGATATCACCGTTGGCGAATACCGGCACCTTGACCACTTCCTGGACCCGGGGAATCCATTCCCAGTGCGCCGGTGGCTTGTAGCCGTCGGTCTTGGTCCGCGCATGCACGACGATGTGCTCGGCGCCGCCTTCGGCCAGGGCCGTGGCGCAGACCAGCGCGCCGTCCGGGCTATCAAAGCCCAGGCGCATCTTGGCCGTGACAGGGATATGGCCGGGGACCGCGCGACGTACGTGCTCGACGATCCGGTTGAGCAGTTCCGGCTCCTTGAGCAACACCGCCCCGCCCCGGGACTTGTTCACAGTCTTGGCTGGGCAACCGAAGTTCAAGTCGATGACTTGCGAACCCAACTCACAGGCCAGCGCCGCGTTTTCCGCCAGGCACACCGGATCGGACCCCAGCAGCTGCACCCGCAATGGCACGCCGGCGGCGGTCTTGGCATCGGTCAACAGTTCAGGGGCGAGCTTGTGGAAATAGGCCGGTGTGAGCAGGCGGTCGTTGATACGGATGAACTCGGTGACACACCAGTCGATACCGCCAACGCGGGTCAGGACATCCCGCAGGATGTTGTCAACCAACCCCTCCATGGGCGCCAGGGCAATTTGCATGGAAAAACACACTCAACGAAAAAACGTGCGGCAGTTTACCGGATTTTGCCCACACCATCTGAATTCACCACCACCCCCTGTAGGAGCGAGCTTGCTCGCGAAGCGGTGGGTCAGGCTACATTGATGTGAATGTGCCGCCGCATTCGCGAGCAAGCCTGCTCCCACAGGGGGTTGCGCAGCTCTCAGGAATCAAGTCCGCCGCAAATCCAATTGTGGGAGCGGGCTTGCTCGCGAAAGCGCTGGAGCAGCTTGCATTGATGCTGAATGTGCCGTCGCATTCGCGAGCAAGCCCGCTCCCACAAGGGTTCAGTTCATGACAAAGCTGTCGCGGGCATGGCCGCGCCGTAGCCTTCGATGAATTCCGGCGGCATGCGCTTGGGTCGGCCGCTGGACAGTTCGATGCAGACGAAAGTGGTCTGGGCCCGCAATAGGGTGGTGTTGTCGCTGGGGCGGATCAACTGGAAGTGCCGGGTCATCTTCAACCGTTGGTCCCAGTCGACGATCCAGGTCGCCAGTTGCAGCTCATCGCCTTCATAGGCCGCCGCCAGGTAATCGATTTCATGCCGCACCACCGCCATGGCCCGATCCAGCCGTCGGTACTCAACCAGGTCCAGCCCCAGGCGTTGCGAATGCCGCCAGGCACAGCGCTCCAGCCAGGTGACGTACACGGCATTGTTGGCGTGCCCCAACCCGTCGATGTCTTCGGCGCCTACCTGAAGATCAATGATGAACGGCGTTGCCCGATCCCAGCCCATGCCCCTCTCCCGGTCGAATGTGGATCGGCGCAGTGTACCCGATCCCTGTGGGAGCCGGGCTTGCCCGCGATGGCGCCAGGACAGACTGCATCACTGCGAATGTACCGACATCATCGCGGGCAAGCCTTGCTTCCCCCACCATTCAAGCTCAGGCCAACTGCCGTGCTTGCAGGCTGCGCCCAGCCAACAGGGATAACACGCCTTCAATCACACGGGGATCGGCCAACACCCGCTGATGCCCGCCCTGGGGCAAGCGCAGCAAGCGGCTGTCGAACCAGGCCTCATGAATCAGTTGCGATTCCTTGACCGACACTGAAGTGTCATCCTCGGCATGGACGATCAGCCCCGGCACGTCCATCTGGTAATGCGCGACGTCCATCTTCGACGCGGGCATGCCCACATCGTTTTCCACCTGGCGTATGAACGCCGATCGCGCGCGAGGCGGCAGACCCATATGGCGGGCAAAACCGCGCAATACACCCAGGATGCGCGCCGGCGCCGCGATGCTGACCAGGGTCTCGGTGCGCAGTCCCAACTGGACCGCCAGCATGGCGCTGGCGCCGCCCATGGAGTGCCCGATCACAGCCTGCAACGGTGGCAGTTCGGCGGCGGCTTCGAGCATGGCCCGGGCGAACAACAGGACGTTCGCTTCGCGACCCGGAGAGCGGCCATGGGCCGGACCGTCCAGCGCCACCACGGTGTAACCGGCGTCCACCAGCGCAGTGATCAACGCCGCGAACTGGGTGGGCCGCCCTTCCCAACCGTGCATCAGCAAGACGGCGGGGCCATTGCCCCAACGCAAGGCCGAGAGACCGAAGCGCAAGGTGACGCGCTCGGCGCTCGCCAACAGTGGCAACTCCCAGTCCCGAGGCGGCAGATCCCGGGGCCGCATGAACAGCGATCGCATCTTCTTCGCCACCAGTTGCGGAGCCACTCGGCCCAGCGTGCCATTGACGCCACGAATCCAGGTCAACCTGTCCATCGCTCACCTCCAGGCATGCATCTTGCGCTCAGCGCACTGCCGACTTGGCGGCACGCAGCAAACGATCCGACAGTTCTCCTGGGCCCAAGGCCCGCGCCAGGGCCAGGCCGCCCACCATCAAGGCGATATCGGCCAGGGCCTTGTCGGCATCTTCGGGACTGGCCGCTAACTGCGCGGCCATCAACTCAATGTGCTCGCTGAGCACGTCACGAAACGGATCCGGCAAACGACCCAGCTCGCCGATCGAAGCCGGGATCGGGCAAGCGTTCTCGGTGGAATCGCGATGCTTGCGCGACAGGTAGAACGCCGCTACCAGGGCGCGCCGCTCTTCACCGGTCAGCTCAGCATCCATGTCGGCGATCAAGCCGCGGCGCCGGCTGAGCAGTTTCTTGAACGCCTCGAGCATCAACGCATCCTTGCTTTCGAAATGGGCGTAGAAACCGCCCACCGTCAGCCCGGCTGCGCCCATCACCTCGCCCACGCTCGGCTCGGCCGGGCCACGCTGGATCAACGCGTCGCTGGCGGCCTTGATAATGCGTTCACGGGTTTGTGCCTTTTTATCGCTCATCGCTGCCTCCGAATATTACGACTAGAATATTATTCGCATAATAATTTTCTGCAAGCGGAAAATTCAGACCGCCTGTCAGGATCATCTTTGAGAAAGGGAGAATTGGCTGAACGCCAGACAAACAAAAGGGCCATTCAAGAATTGAATGACCCTTATAAAATCCCGCAGAGCGGGTAATCGTGGCGTCCCCTAGGGGACTCGAACCCCTGTTACCGCCGTGAAAGGGCGGTGTCCTAGGCCACTAGACGAAGGGGACACAAACCTTCTTGCTTGATCAGCGCTGAGAACTGATCGATTCAAGGCCGGTGTGGCCAGACCTTGAACCTGTCGATTGGTGGAGCTAGACGGGATCGAACCGTCGACCTCTTGCATGCCATGCAAGCGCTCTCCCAGCTGAGCTATAGCCCCGGATTTTTCGCCTCGCGGCGCAGCGACATCTTGCAACATCGCTTCGTAAAACTGGCGTCCCCTAGGGGACTCGAACCCCTGTTACCGCCGTGAAAGGGCGGTGTCCTAGGCCACTAGACGAAGGGGACGCAAACCCTTCTATACAACTGATCAACGCTGAGTGTTGATCGCTTCAAGGCCGGTGTGGCCAGACCTTGAAGTGTAAATTGGTGGAGCTAGACGGGATCGAACCGTCGACCTCTTGCATGCCATGCAAGCGCTCTCCCAGCTGAGCTATAGCCCCTCATCGCTGAGGACGGGGCGAATCTTAAGGGCGTATCGGGGGGCTGTCAAATTTATTTTCAACAAATCTGAAAATTTTTTGCCGGGATAACAATCACTTACCGACAAACCCCGGAAAACCGGGGTATGCCCTGCCTCATCGACCGCTTAGGCAATCGCGCCGAGCAGTTTTTCCCACTCCTTGTTTTCCTTCTTCGACACGCCACCGAGCAGATCGATGGCCTGGCGCAGACGGAAACGCGTCAGGTCCGGTCCGAGGATTTCCATCGCATCAAGCACGGACACCGAGCTGGCCTGGCCGGTTATGGCGGCGAACATCAGCGGCATGGCGTCGCGCAACTTCAGCTCCAGAGACTCGACCACCGCCTGGATGGTCGCGGTGATGCTGTCCTTTTCCCATTGGCGCAGGCTTTCGAGCTTCCACAGGATCAGTTGCATCAACTGACGCACCTGATCGCCCGAGAGTTTCTTGGACTCGAACAGCTTCGCGTCCGGCGTCACGCCACCGGCGAAGAAGAAACCGGCCAGCGGGGCGATCTGACTGAAGGTCTCTACCCTGCCCTGCACATGGGGGGCGATTTTCATCATGTACTCAGGATTCAACGCCCACTTCTGCACGCGTGCGGCGAACTCTTCCACCGGCAGGTCCCGCAGCCACTGGCCGTTGAGCCACGAGAGTTTCTCGATATCGAAAATCGGGCCGCCCAGGGAGACGCGCGACAGGTCGAAGTGCTCGACCATTTCCTGCAATGAGAACTTCTCGCGCTCGTCGGGCATCGACCAGCCCATGCGCCCCAGGTAGTTGAGCATCGCTTCGGGCATGAAGCCCATGCGCTCGTAGAAAGTCACCGAGGTCGGGTTCTTGCGCTTGGACAGCTTGCTCTTGTCCGGGTTACGCAGCAGCGGCATGTAGCACAGCTGCGGCTGTTCCCAACCGAAGTACTCGTAGAGCAGGATCAGTTTCGGCGCCGAGGGCAGCCACTCTTCACCACGCAGTACGTGGGTGATGCCCATCAGGTGATCGTCGACCACGTTGGCGAGGAAGTACGTCGGCAGGCCGTCGGTCTTCATCAGCACTTGCATGTCCATGCGATCCCACGGGATCTCGACATCGCCACGCAGCAGGTCCGGCACCACGCAGACGCCTTCACTCGGGACTTTCATGCGGATGACATGAGGCTCACCGGCCGCCAGGCGACGGGCGACTTCTTCCTTGGACAGCAGCAGCGCACGGCCGTCATAGCGCGGGGTTTCACCACGGGAGATCTGCTCGGCACGCATCTGGTCCAGTTCTTCGGCGGTGCAGAAGCACGGGAACGCATGGCCCATGTCGACCAGTTGCTGGCAATACTGTTTGTAGATATCGCCACGCTCGCTCTGCCGGTACGGCCCATGGGGGCCGCCGACATCCGGGCCTTCGCTCCATTCGATCCCCAACCAGCGCAGGGCATCGAAAATCTGCTGCTCGGACTCACGGGTCGAACGCAACTGGTCGGTGTCCTCGATCCGCAGGATGAACTCACCGCCATGCTGCTTGGCAAAGCAATAGTTGAACAGAGCGATGTAAGCGGTGCCGACATGGGGATCGCCAGTGGGCGACGGCGCGATGCGGGTACGGACGGTGGTCATGGCATGTCTCGGAAAGAAGATAAAAGCGAAGATCAAACAGGGGGCGAATGGTAACAGGCGATGGCAGGGGGGCTCCAGTCGGAGGGGGATATCAGCGGGAACCGTCAGACCGCGTCGCCTCATTCGCGAGCAAGCCCGCTCCCACAGGGGGTACGCATTCCATGTGGGAGCGGGCTTGCTCGCGAAAGGGCCCTAAAGGCCGGCGCAAACCTCAGACCGCCAACAACCGCTCGCGCAACTTGCCAATCTCGTCACGCAATTGCGCCGCTGCTTCGAACTCCAGGTCGCGGGCCAGTTGGTACATCTTCTCTTCCAACTGCCGGATACGCTTGGTGATTTCGCTGGGCGAACGCAGCTCGGCTTCGTAGCGGGCGCTTTCTTCGGCGGCCTTGGCCATGCCCTTGCGCTTCTTGCTGCGCGAACCGGGTACGGTGGCGCCTTCCATGATGTCGGCGACGTCCTTGAACACCCCCTTGGGGGTGATGCCATTGGCGAGGTTGAACGCAATCTGTTTGTCCCGACGCCGCTCGGTCTCACCGATGGCCCGCTCCATGGAGCCGGTGATGCGGTCGGCGTAGAGAATCGCCCGGCCGTTGAGGTTACGCGCCGCCCGACCGATGGTCTGGATCAACGAGCGCTCGGAGCGCAGGAAGCCTTCCTTGTCGGCGTCGAGAATCGCCACCAGCGACACTTCCGGCATGTCCAGGCCTTCGCGCAGCAGGTTGATGCCCACCAGCACGTCGAAGGTCCCCAGACGCAGGTCGCGGATTATCTCGACCCGCTCTACCGTGTCGATGTCCGAGTGCAGGTAACGCACCCGCACACCGTGGTCGGCCAGGTAGTCGGTGAGGTCTTCGGCCATGCGCTTGGTCAGCGTGGTGACCAGCACCCGCTCCTCCAACGCCACACGCTTGGTGATTTCCGACAGCAAGTCGTCCACCTGGGTCAGCGCCGGCCGCACTTCGACCTGCGGATCCACCAGCCCGGTCGGACGCACGACTTGCTCGACCACCCGCCCGGCATGCTCGGCCTCGTAGTTGCCAGGGGTGGCCGAGACGAAAATCGTCTGCGGGCTGACACTTTCCCACTCATCGAAGCGCATCGGCCGGTTATCCAGCGCCGAAGGCAGGCGGAAGCCGTATTCCACCAGGGTTTCCTTGCGCGAACGGTCGCCTTTGTACATCGCGCCGACCTGGGGCACGCTGACGTGGGATTCGTCGATCACCAGCAAGGCATCGGCCGGCAGATAGTCATACAGGGTCGGTGGCGGCGCGCCCGCCGGACGGCCCGACAGGTAGCGCGAGTAGTTTTCGATGCCGTTGCAGTAGCCCAGCTCCAGGATCATTTCCAGGTCGAACCGAGTCCGCTGCTCCAGGCGCTGGGCTTCCACCAGCTTGTTGTTCGAACGCAGGTATTCCAGGCGTTCCTGTAGCTCGACCTTGATCCCTTCGATGGCATCCAGCAGGGTTTCCCGCGGTGTCACGTAGTGGCTCTTGGGGTAGAAGGTAAAGCGTGGCAGCTTGCGGATCACTTCACCGGTCAGCGGGTCGAACGCCGAGATACTCTCCACTTCATCATCGAACAGCTCGATGCGGATCGCTTCCAGGTCGGATTCCGCCGGGTAGATGTCGATCACATCGCCGCGCACCCGGAAGGTCGCCCGGGCGAAATCCATGTCATTGCGGGTGTACTGCAAGTCGGCCAGGCGCCGCAGCAAGGCACGCTGGTCGAGTTTGTCGCCGCGGTCCACGTGCAGCACCATCTTCAGATAGGTTTCCGGGCTGCCCAGGCCATAGATGCACGACACGGTAGTAACGATGATCGCGTCCTTGCGCTCGAGCAGCGCCTTGGTCGCCGACAGGCGCATCTGCTCGATGTGGTCGTTGATCGAGGCGTCCTTCTCAATGAAGGTGTCCGACGATGGCACGTAGGCCTCGGGCTGGTAGTAGTCGTAATAAGAGACGAAGTACTCCACCGCGTTGTTCGGAAAGAACGCCTTGAACTCACCGTACAACTGCGCGGCCAGGGTCTTGTTCGGCGCCAGCACCAGGGTCGGACGCTGCACCTGGGCGATCACGTTGGCGATGCTGAACGTCTTGCCCGAGCCGGTCACACCGAGCAGCGTCTGGTGCGCCAGGCCGGCCTCGATGCCCTCGACCATCAGGCGGATGGCTTCCGGCTGGTCGCCGGCGGGCTGGAATCGTGTGACTAGCTGGAATTCAGACATGACATAACCTCTGGGTTCACCCCGGTCGGCCAGCCGACAGGAACGAGAAAGACCGAAACGACTGATGTCGTCCGAGGAAAAAGCTGGGATGCGCACAATGTGGAGGTGAATCCCTTAGCTTTCAAGACGAACGTCCTACAAGCCTTGAAGACTTTGACGCCGCGAAGGGACTAACGGTCGAAAAAAAACCAAAATTCTTACCGTAAAAGCCGAATCGCCTGTCGCCGCAGCCGGTGATGGCCTCTATACTAGCTCCCCGTTTGTGCACCGCTCTAGTGCATCCGGCTGGAGCGCCACACGTCCCCCCTCACTCCATTCAGAGCCGCGCAATAATGAGCCTGTTTTCCGCTGTCGAATTGGCACCCCGCGACCCCATCCTGGGCCTCAACGAAGCATTCAACGCTGACACCCGTACCAATAAGGTCAACCTGGGCGTAGGTGTTTACTGCAACGAGGAGGGGCGCATTCCACTCCTGCGCGCCGTGGTCGAAGCCGAGACGATTCGCGTGGCCCAGCACGTTTCCCGCGGCTACCTGCCGATCGACGGCATCGCCGCCTACGACCAAGCGGTCCAGACCCTGCTGTTCGGCAAGGACTCTGCGCTGATCAGTTCCGGTCGCGTCATCACCACCCAGGCCGTGGGCGGCACCGGCGCATTGAAGATCGGCGCCGACTTCCTCAAGCAACTGCTACCTGACGCCGTCGTCGCCATCAGCGACCCAAGCTGGGAAAACCACCGCGCCCTGTTCGAAACCGCAGGCTTCCCGGTGCAGAACTACCGCTATTACGATGCCGCCACCCATGACGTGAACCGCGCAGGTCTGCTCGAAGACCTGAACGCCCTGCCCGACCGCTCGATCGTCGTGCTGCACGCCTGCTGCCACAACCCGACCGGTGTGGACCTGAGCCCGGAAGACTGGAAAAACGTGCTGGCCGTGGTCAAGGCCAAGAACCACGTTCCGTTCCTGGACATGGCCTACCAGGGCTTTGGCGACGGTATCGACGAAGACGCGGGGGCCGTGCGCCTGTTCGCCGAATCGGGCCTGACCTTCTTCGCGTCCAGCTCGTTCTCCAAGTCGTTCTCGCTGTACGGCGAGCGCGTCGGCGCCCTGTCGATCGTCAGCGAATCGAAGGAGGAAAGCGCTCGCGTGCTGTCCCAGGTCAAGCGCGTGATCCGCACCAACTACTCAAACCCGCCAACCCATGGCGCCAGCATTGTTGCCGCCGTGCTCAACAGCCCGGAGCTGCGGGCCCAGTGGGAAGCGGAACTGGCCGAAATGCGCCTGCGCATTCGCGGCATGCGCAACCAGATGGTGGACATGCTGGCCAAGGCTGCACCGCACCGCGACTTCAGCTTCGTCGCACGCCAGCGCGGGATGTTCTCCTACTCCGGCCTGACCGTTGAACAAGTGACGCGCCTGCGCAACGAGTTCGGCATCTACGCCCTGGACACCGGCCGCATCTGCGTGGCGGCGTTGAACCAGAACAACATCGATGCGGTGACCAAGGCGATTGTGCAGGTGATCTGAGGCTCGCCGAGCAAAGAGCCTTGAGACCTGTGGGAGCGGGCTTGCTCGCGAAGGCGGTATGTCAGTTTAAATATTCGTAGCTGACACACCGCATTCGCGAGCAAGCCCGCTCCCACATTGGTTTTTGTGTTTCCGCTTTTTAGCGCTGGGTGAGGCGGTAACAAGTGATTGAAGATCACCCCACTGCCCTTCCAGCGCCCCAATCATCACCCAAAGCTTGACTTCTCTTTTCCAATCAGTAACATACGCGTCATTCCGCGATAGCTCAGTTGGTAGAGCAAGTGACTGTTAATCACTGGGTCCCTGGTTCGAGTCCAGGTCGTGGAGCCAGACAGCAATATGAAAAGCCCCTGAATCGAAAGATCCAGGGGCTTTTTTGTGGGCGCGATTCAGCTTCATGGCTATATCAGCCTGCCGGAGGTCGCTCACGGAACAATAAACCGGCGCCAAAAAGGCATTATGGTCTGAATCCTGCTTTCTTTTTCCTACAACCCAAGCTGTCACGCGGGCGTCATGACCGCGCCGCACACTGGCGCAGTCCGTCAACAACAGCTTCATAACAACAAGGACGAAGGTATGCCTACACAAAACCCCCACCGTATCGTTGGCCTGTGTACCTCCAGCAAGGTGTACAACGCGCTGACCGAACTCAAGCACCTGGAAGGCCACCGCAACGCCAAGTTTCTTTCCCTGTTGGCGGAAAACCTGGTGCGCAAGGGCCTGCTCAGTGAGCATGAAGTGGTGCATATGCTCGATCTGGTCGTCGATTGAGCGGCATCGATTCCTACTATCGAGCCTGTTGATTTTTCCTTCCCCCCGGCTGAGTCGTAAGGTAACCCCCATCGATTAATGGAGGTTTCCCATGCCCAAGGTTCAGATCATGTCCGTCATCGGCAGTGCCGTTCCCGCCGTGCTCAGGGAGCGAGGCGTGCTGGCCTGCTGGTATCTGGTGCAGGATGGCGTGACCATCAGCGGCCCGCTGACCTCACTGCCCGCCGCCCAGGCCATGTCGCAACGCATCGGCCCCTACGCACTGAGCGCCTAGGGCAGGTTCACCCGAGGCCCACTTTCAACGAACAGCGCCCAGCAGGACAGGAACAGCGCAGCGATCAGCGGTCCGATCACGAAACCGTTCAAACCGAACACCGCCAGCCCGCCGAGGGTCGAGACCAGCACCATGTAGTCGGGCATCTTGGTGTCCTTGCCCACCAGGATCGGACGCAGGAAGTTATCCACCAGGCCAATCACGAACACCCCGAACAGTGCCAGCACCACGCCCTGCCATATCGCCCCCGAAAGCAGGAAGTACACCGCCACCGGCGCCCAGACGATGCCCGCCCCGACGGCCGGCAACAGCGAGAGGAACGCCATCAGCACCGCCCATGGCAACACCGTCGGGATCCCCAGTATCCAGAAGATCAACCCGCCCAGCGCGCCTTGGGTGATGGCAACCAACAGATTGCCCTTCACGGTCGCCCGCACGACCCGGTTGAATTTCAATTGCAAACGACGCTTCTGATGCTCAGCCAGGGGCACAGCCGCGCGCACCTTGCGCACCAGCTCCGGACCATCGCGCAAAAAGAAAAACAACAGGTACAGCATCACAAAGAAACTGACCAGGAACTGGAACGTCCCCTGGCCGAAGCTGAAGGCCTGGGTGGCGAAAAACTCGCTGCCCTGCATCGCGCTCTTGACGATTTTGTCGCGTAACCCACTCAGGTTACCCAGGCCGAAGCGGTCCAGCAGGTGCTGGAAGTACGGCGGCAGCGCGTCCTTGAACCGCGCCAGGTAATCGGCGATATCCAGCTCCCCGCTTTCCAGGCTCTTGTACAGCGCCGCGCCTTCCTGCACCAGCAGCGTGCTGATGACGATCACCGGCAGAATCGCGATGAGCACGCAGGTGCTCAGGGTCAATAGCGACGTGATGTTGCGTTGCCAACCGAACTTCAGTTGCAGGCGGCGCTGCATCGGCGCAAAGACGATTCCCAGGATCACCGCCCAGAACACCGCACCGTAGAATGGCAGCAGGATCCAGATGAAGGCGACGGTCACCAGGATCAGCAATAGCATCTGGGCTTTGTTTTGCAGCATCTTTCGATTCATCAGCTTTCCATGTCCAAAAGGCGGGATACACGTTAGTCCTCCCGGGCACGCGGGAGTGCCGTCGCGTTTCTCCGTCGGCATTGATCCAGGTCAATACCGTTTGGCCGCCCATGGCCTAGCCTGCGCGCTTTTTGCGATCCGACGCCACCATGCCTCTCGTAGCCCCCGAACTGCTCGCACCCGCCGGCACCCTGAAAAACATGCGCTACGCCTTCGCCTATGGGGCCGACGCGGTCTACGCCGGCCAGCCGCGCTACAGCTTGCGGGTGCGCAACAATGAATTCGACCACGCCAACCTGGCCCTCGGCATCCGCGAGGCCCAAGCCATGGGCAAGCGCTTCTACGTAGTGGTCAACATCGCCCCGCACAATGCCAAGTTGCGCACCTTCCTCAAGGACCTGGCGCCGGTGATCGCCATGGCGCCGGACGCGCTGATCATGTCCGACCCGGGGCTGATCATGCTGGTTCGCCGGCACTACCCGCAGATGCCGATCCACCTGTCGGTGCAGGCCAATACCGTGAACTGGGCGAGCGTCGAGTTCTGGCAGCAACAGGGCCTGAGCCGGATCATCCTGTCCCGGGAACTGTCCCTGGAGGAAATCGCCGAGATCCGCCAACAGGTGCCGGCCATGGAACTGGAGGTATTCGTCCACGGCGCGCTGTGCATGGCCTATTCCGGGCGCTGCCTGCTGTCCGGCTATTTGAACCGGCGCGACGCCAACCAGGGCAGTTGCACCAACGCCTGCCGCTGGAAGTATTCGGCGCAACCGGCGGTGGAAAACACCGTGGGCGACATCGTGCAGACCTGCCAGCCCGAGCCGACCCTTGGCCTCGGCACGCCTACCGAACAGGTGTTCCTGCTGCATGAAGCCAACCGCCCCGAAGAAGCCATGCCGGCCTTCGAAGACGAACACGGCACCTACATCATGAATGCCAAGGACCTGCGGGCCGTGCAGCATGTCGAGCGGCTTACCCACATGGGCGTGCATTCGCTGAAAATCGAAGGCCGGACCAAGTCGCACTTCTATTGCGCCCGCACCACTCAGGTGTACCGCCGGGCCATTGATGACGCGGTGGCCGGCCGGGCGTTCGACCGCAGCCTCGTGACTGATCTGGAATCCCTGGCACAACGCGGCTACACCGAAGGTTTCCTACGGCGCCATGTGCATGATGAATACCAGAACTACCAGAACGGCCATTCGGTCTCGGAGCGCCAGCAGTTCGTTGGCGAACTGACCGGCGAACGCCGCGAGCGGCTGGCCGAGGTGCGGGTCAAGAACCGTTTCGAGGTGGGCGATCATCTGGAACTGATGACGCCCAAGGGCAACTTCCACTTCGACCTGCATCAATTGCAGGACGTGAAGGGCCAGGCCATCAAAGTCGCGCCGGGGGATGGGCATGTGGTGTATGTGCCGATCCCGGATGCGGTGGATCTGCGGTTCGGGTTGTTGATGCGGGATGTGCGCCAGGCCTAGTGCCGCCACCGCCAGTCCTTGTGTGGGCTTGCTCGCGAATGCGGTGTGTCAGGCAATATATTCACTTCTGACACACCGCTTTCGCGAGCAAGCCCGCTCCCACAGGGGGCCGGTGCGGCCTTTGGATCGCGGCAAAACTGCCGAAGGCTGCGATCCTCCGCTCCCGATAGGGCCCGGTTGCCCAGGCGATACATCTGGATCGAGGAGCGAAAGATCGCAGCCTTCGGCAGCTCCTGCCGCACCGCCTGGGTCAGATGCGGAACTGCCCCACCAGTTTGCCCAGGCGCTGGCCCAGTTCGTTCAGGCTGCGGGAAGTCTGGGCGCCGAGTTGGGTTTCGTCGGCGACGCTGTCCACCGCCACGGCGATCTGGTGCACGCTGCGGTTGATTTCCTCGGCCACGGCGGTCTGTTCCTCGGCGGCGCTGGCGATCTGGGCGTTCATCGAGTTGATGGTGCCGATCAGCTGCGCCATGGTGTCCAGGGACGCGCCCGCCTCGTTGGCGCGCACCGAGGTGCCATCGCCGGCCTCACTGGAGCGGCGCATCGCTTCTACGGCAGCATGGGTGCCCGATTGCAGGCGGTCGATCATGCCCTGGATTTCCTGGGTACTTTGCTGGGTCCGGCTGGCCAGCGCCCGCACTTCATCGGCCACCACCGCAAACCCACGCCCCGCTTCCCCGGCCCGCGCGGCCTCGATGGCGGCGTTCAAGGCCAGCAGGTTGGTCTGCTCGGCAATCGAACGAATCACCCCCAGCACGCTGACAATCGAAGCCACGTCCTGTTGCAGGCTGTCCAGGGACACGCCGCTGCTGCGGATGTCATTCACCAACGCATGAATCTGCTGGATGCTGCCGGCCACCACGCGCTTGGCGGACTGGCCTTCCTCATCGGTCTGCTGGGCAGCAACCGCAGCGCCCTGGGCACTGCGAGCGACTTCCTGGGCGGCCGAGGACATTTCGTTGATCGCCGTGGCGACCTGATCGGTTTCGTGGCGCTGGCGCTCCATGGCCTGCTCGGAGCGTTGGGCCTGTTCGGAGACTTGCGTCACCAGCCCGGTCAGTTGCGAGGTCATGTCGGTGATCTGGCGTACCAGGCCATGGATCTTGTCGACGAAGCGGTTGAACGAACCGGCCAGCTGACCGAGTTCGTCCTGGCTGGTGATCGCCAGACGCCGGGTCAGGTCGCCCTCGCCCGCCGCGATGTCATCCAGGTTGTCTTTCATCAGGTGCAGCGGCCGCAGGATGGTATTGGCGAGCAGCAAGCCCACCACCGCAATCACCAGCAACACCACGGCGGCGATCCCGACAATGCTCAATATCACGCCTTGCACCCGCTCATGGACCTTGGCTTCCACCAGCGCCACCTGGGCTTCGATGCCGTCCAGGTTGACCGAACTGCCCACCGCCATGTCCCACTTGGACAGGTATTCGGTGTAACCAAGCTTGGGCACCAGTTCCTGGCTGTTGGGCAACGGCGAGCTGTATTCGAGATAGTGGGTCCCGTCCTTGGCGACTTTCACCAGGTCACGGTTGACGTAGACACCGTTCGGGTCGCGGTTGTCCTTGAAGCTCTTGCCCACGCCGTCCGGGCTGTTAGCCTTGAACAGGCGCACGGTTTCGGAGTCGTAGCCGAAGAAGTAACCGTCCTTGCCATAGCTGACACTGGACAGCAGCTTGATCGCCTCGGCCCGCGCTGCTTTATCGCCGGGAGCCGCGGCATCGTACAGTGGCTTGATGGCCGTGAGCCCCACCGCCACGTAGTTCTGCAGCGTGGCCTTGGCCTCGGCAAGCAGCCGCTCGCGAGTCTGCTGAACCTCGTTGCTGGCCTGCTCCTTCAAGATGAAAGCCGTGGTCAGGCTGATGATCACGGCGGACAGCAATACGGGCAGTACTGCCAGGGACAAGACTTTAGCCTTCAGGCTCAGGCGCATGCTGTTCACTCTTGTAGGTGTTATTGGCGTGGTTAGCTGTATTAACGGCATCGCACGGCAAAACTGTAGGACAAGGTGAGATAACTGGCGCGAGTGGTCCACAGCTTTGTCACTGGACTCAATGGCCTCTTCGCGAGCAAGCCCGCTCCCACACTGGATTGCTGGCAGTCACATATTCTGTGTTCACAGCAGATCTTTCGTGGGAGCGGGCTTGCTCGCGAAGGGTTCGACTCGGTCCTGGAGTCTTTTTGAATATCCTTACAACACCATCGCCGCCACCCAACCAAACGCCAGCAGCGGTAGGTTGTAGTGGATGAAAGTCGGGACCACGGTGTCCCAGATATGGTGGTGCTGGCCGTCGATGTTCAGGCCGGAGGTCGGGCCCAGGGTCGAGTCCGAGGCGGGCGAGCCGGCATCGCCCAGGGCGCCGGCGGTGCCGACAATGCAGACGATCGCCAGTGGACTGAAGCCCAGTTGCAGGCACAGCGGCACGAAGATCGTCGCCAGGATCGGCACCGTGGAGAACGATGAGCCGATGCCCATGGTCACCAGCAGGCCCACCAGCAACATCAGCAGCGCGCCGATGCCCTTGTTGTGGCCGATCCAGCCGGCGGAAGCTTCCACCAGGCTCTGGACTTCACCGGTGGCCTTCATCACTTCGGCGAACCCCGAGGCGGCGATCATGATGAAGCCGATCATCGCCATCATCTTCATGCCTTCGGTGAACAGGTCGTCGGTCTCGCGCCAGCGCACCACCCCCGACAGCGAGAAGATCAGGAAGCCGACCAGGGCGCCGATGATCATCGAATCCACCAGCAGTTGCACCGCGAACGCCGCCGCCACGGCAAGCCCGGCCACCATCAGGCTCATTGGGTTGTAGCGCACCGCCACTTGCTCGACCCGGGCGATTTTCTTCAGGTCGTAGACGCGTTTCCTGCGGTAGCTGAACAATGACAGCAGCAGGCCGAACACCATGCCCAGTGCAGGGATGCCCATGGCGTGGGTGACGTTGATGCCACTGACGTCCACGCCGCTGCGGGCGATGTTGGCCAGCAGGATTTCGTTGAGGAAGATATTGCCGAAGCCCACCGGCAGGAACATGTAGGGAGTGATCAGGCCGAAGGTCATGACACAGGCGATCAACCGGCGATCCAGCTGCAGCTTGGTCAGCACGTAGAGCAGCGGCGGTACCAGCAGCGGGATGAAGGCGATGTGGATCGGCAAGACATTCTGTGAGGCGACCGCGACAGTTCCCAGCAAGCCAATCAGCACCCATTTGACGCCGGAGCCGCCAGCGGCATCCTGGCGGTCCACCATCGCCAGGGCTTTGTCCGCCAGGGCGTGGGCCATGCCGGACTTGGCAATCGCCACCGCGAAAGCACCCAGCAAGGCATAGGACAACGCTACCGTCGCCCCGCCACCAAGGCCGGCGTTGAACGCCTTGAGCGTCGCCTCGATCCCCAGTCCACCCAGCAAACCACCCACCAACGCGCCAATGATCAGCGCGATTACCACATGCACGCGGGACAGGCTCAGCACCAGCATGACGCCAACCGCGGCAATTACTGCATTTATCATCGTTACCTCAAAGCACAGCGATGGAAAGCCACCGGACAAAAAGGGCGCGACTTTGCAGCAAGCGGCCGCAAGCTGCAAGCGCCATGCGGCGGGTTTTCGCAAGGTTTGTTGTCAGCACTATATCTATGGGAGCGAGCTTGCTCGCGATAGCGTCAGATCAGCCAGCATCGAGAGTGACTGACCCACCGCTATCGCGAGCAAGCCCGCTCCCACAGGTTTTGGTGTGTGTCCCGGATACTGAGGCGGTAACAAGTCCCTTGTGGCGAGGGAGCTTGCTCCCGCTCGGCTGCGAAGCAGTCGCAGACCCAGCTGACGCGGTGTGTCTGGGAAACCGCGGGCTGGTTTTGGGCCTGCTTCGCAGTCCAGCGGGAGCAAGCTCCCTCGCCACGGGGTTAGTGCGCTAGCCCGAGTAGTCATTCGCTCCTCTAGGCCAACCGCAGCTCATGTGGGTGGTCAGCGCTTGGGCAGTTCAATCATCACCTTGAGTCCGCCCCACTCGCTGTCGTGCAAGGCCAAGGTACCGCCCCAGGTGTCGACGATGTCCCGCACAATGCCCAGCCCCAGGCCATGCCCATCGGTCTGTTCATCCAGGCGCGTGCCGCGGCTGAACACCTGGTCGCGGCGATCCTCGGGGATGCCCGGGCCATCGTCCTCCACAGCCAGGCTGAAACCCGCGGGCGTCTCGGTCAGGGTCAGCCGCACCTCGGCGTCGGCCCATTTACAGGCGTTGTCCAGCAGGTTGCCCAACAGTTCCAGCAAATCCTCGCGATCCCAGGGCAAGTGCAGGCCCGGCGGAGCGACGTAGCTCAGTTGCAAGTGCTCGCCATGGATCATGTTCAGCGTCGCCAGCAGCCCCGGCAGCTCGAGGTCACAGTCCAGGTGCGCGCCCGGCAAGGCATCGCCGGACAGGCGTGCGCGGTTGAGTTCACGGTTCAGTCGTTGCCGGACCTGCTCCAGCTGATCGAGCATCAACTTGCGCAACTCGGGATACGGATCGAGCTTCTCGTTCGACGCCAGGCTTTGCAGCACCGCCAGCGGGGTTTTCAAGGCATGGCCCAGGTTGCCCAGGGCGTTGCGCGAACGCTTGAGGCTGTCCTCGGTGTGGGCCAGCAGATGGTTGATCTGCGCCACCAGCGGCTCCAGCTCCCGCGGAACCTGTTCATCGAGTTGCGAACGCTGCCCGCGTTGCAACTGCGCGATCTGCTCCCGAGCCCGATCCAGCGGGCGCAAGGCGCGGCGCACGGTGATCCGTTGCAGCAACAGGATCAGCAACAGCCCTGCCAGCCCCAGGCCAAGGCCGATCTGCTGCATCCGCCGGAAACTGTCACGCACCGGCGTGTAGTCCTGGGCCACGCTGATGGAAATCGCCTGGCCCAGACGCCGATAGTCGGTACGCAGCACCAGCAGCTTCTGCCCGTCAGGCCCCAGTTGCAGGTTGCTGTGCAGGCCCGGATGGTCGAGGCGCGGCAATTCCTGGTCCCACAGCGAGCGCGAGCGCCAATGGGCATCGGCAAAATCAATCCGGAAATAATGCCCGGAAAACGGCCGCTGATAGGCCGGCGACAAGCGCCGCTCGTCCAGCTGCAAGCCTTGCGGGCCGCGTACCAGGGCCACCAGCAGGTTCTCGCTGTCGTTGCGCAGCCCGGCTTCCAGGTAACGCTGCAAACCCAGCTCGAACAACCACAGGCTGGTCTGCGCCAGGACCAGGCCGACCACCACCATCACACCGATCAGGCCCAGGCTGAGGCGGCGCTGGATGGACCTCACAGGAGGTCACTCACTGGGCTTGCCCGCCGAACAGGTAACCCTGGCCGCGACGGGTTTCGATCACGCTGCGACCCAGCTTGCGCCGCAGGTGATTGACGTGGACTTCCAGCACATTGGAATCGCGCTCGGTTTCACCGTCGTACAGGTGTTCGGCGAGATGGCTTTTGGAAAGGATCTGCTCGGGGTGCAGCATGAAATAGCGCAGCAGGCGAAATTCGGCGGCGGTCAGCTGGATGTCCGCGCCGTCACGGACCACACATTGGCGACCTTCATCCAGGTGCAGCCCGGCCGCTTGCAGCGTCGGCTGGTTGAACTGGCCATGGGAGCGCCGCAACAATGCCTGGACCCGCAGGTGCAGCTCCTCGGGGTGAAAGGGTTTGGTCAGGTAATCATCGGCCCCGGCCTTGAGGCCTTCGATGCGCTCGGCCCAGGAGCCACGGGCGGTCAGGATCAGCACCGGCGTCGCCAGGCCACCGGCACGCCATTGGGCCAGCACGTCGAGCCCCGGCACCCCCGGCAGCCCAAGGTCGAGGATGATCAGGTCGTAGGGCTCGCTGCTGCCTTGATACACCGCGTCGCGTCCATCGGCGAGCCAATCGACGGCGTACCCCTGTCGTGTCAGGCCGGCCATCAGTTCGTCGGCCAGGGGCACGTGGTCTTCCACCAGAAGCAGGCGCATCAGTCTTCCTTATCTTTGAGTAGACGGCCGGTCGCGGCCTCCAGGTCCAGCTCGCGCACGACGCCGTCGGTGTCCAGCAGCTCGACCTCATAAATATAGACGCCGTGCTTTTCTTCCAGCTCGGCCTCCAGCAGCTTGGCACCGGGATGGCGATCCAGCGCCTGTTGCAGCAGGTGTTCCAGCGGCAGGATCACACCCTGCTGGCGAAGTTGCAGGGCTTCGTCCTGGTCCAGGTCCCGGGCCATCACCACCGAACAGAACGCCAGCAGCGCCAGCGCCCAGCGGCTGCGGGCGCGTAAATTAAGCTTCATTACGTATCCTGATGATTCTTGAGTACCTTGCCGGTAACGGCGTCCAATTCCAGATCCCAGTCGATACCCTCGGCATCGCGCAGCTCAACCTGGTAAATGTACTTGCCGTACTCCTCTTCCAGCTCGGCATCGGTGACCGTGGCGCCCGGGTGTTGGGCCAGGGCGGCGGCGTCGAGTTTTTCAAAGGCCAGGATGGTACCAGCGTCTTGCAGCTTGCGGGACTCGTCGGCGCTGAGGTCCCGCGCCTGGGCCAGGCCAGCGCATACGGTCATGAAGGTCGCGATGAAAACGGCAGTCAAAGGGTTCACGGATTGTCTCCTTCTTATAATGTGCATCGGACGCACTTTATCGGTGCGAACTTAACTGAAACTGAATTGCCATCATGTAACCTGGATCAAGCTGGGCGAATTCTTGTGGGAGCGGGCTTGCTCGCGAAGGCGTCAGTACATCCAACATCGATGCAAGCTGTCCCACCCCATTCGCGAGCAAGCCCGCTCCCACAGATAGAGTGTGTCGCTATAATCCTTTGCTTGCTCACGCCACGAGACCGGTATGACTGCCATCCACATCAAGTTCCCTGCCCTCACCCTCAAGGCCGGCCCCCGTGCGTTCGCGCGGATCCGCCGGGCCGGCTTGAGCGCGGCCGATGTCGGCATCCTGCCGGGTGCCGCCGGCGGTCCCAAGGCGCTGGGCATCCAGGGCCTGGACCTGGCGCTGTTCGGTGAATGGCTGCCCGCCGCGCCCCGGGAGCGTTCACTGATCGGCGCCTCGGTGGGTTCCTGGCGCTTCGCCAGTGCCTGCCTGCCGGACGCGGCCGAGGGCATCCGGCGCCTGGGCACCTTGTACAACGAGCAAAGCTTTGCCAAAGGCGTGACCATGGCCGGGGTCACGCAAAGTTCGCAGCGCATGCTCGATGACTTGCTCGAAGGCCGCGACAGCTTGATCCTCGATAACCCGCATTACCGGCTCAATATCATGGTGGTCAAGAGCCACGGCCCGCTGGCTCTTGACCATCGCGGGCGGCTGGCCTTGGGCCTGTCATCGGTGATTGCCGACAACCTGCGTGGCCGCGCGCGGCTGTCGCGGCATTTCGAGCGGCTGATCATCCACGACCCGCGCCTGGCCCCCCCGCTGCATCCATTGAACGACTTTCCGTCGCGCTTCGTGCCGTTGCAAGCCAGCAACCTGCGCCAGGCCTTGCTGGCGTCCGGCTCGATCCCGATGGTCATGGAAGGCGTGCGCGACCTGCCGGGCGCCGGCGCCGGTACGTACCGCGACGGCGGCTTGCTGGACTATCACCTCGACCTGCCCTACAGCGGCGAGGACATCGTGCTCTACCCGCACTTCACCGACCGGGTCATTCCCGGCTGGTTCGACAAGGGCCTGCCGTGGCGCAAGGGCAATGTCGAACGCTTGCAGGATGTGCTCTTGTTGGCGCCCTCAAGGGAATACCTGGCACGCCTGCCCTACGGCAAGCTGCCGGACCGTAACGACTTCAAGCGCTTCATGGGTGATGACCCGAGCCGCCGCAAATACTGGCGCACAGCGATGGACGAGAGCCAGCGACTCGGTGACGAGTTCCTGGAACTGGCAGCCAATGGTGGCCTGGGCGAGCGTTTGCTGACCCTTTAGTCAGCACGCTCGCGCACCGCGAGGATCAAACTGATAAACTGCGCCGCCTGCCTCGCGACCGTTACCTTAAAGAGCCTGAACCTGTGGAAATCTTCAAAGAGTTTACCTTCGAATCCGCCCACCGCCTGCCCCACGTGCCGGACGGCCACAAGTGCGGGCGCCTGCACGGTCACTCATTCAAGGTGGCGATCCACCTGAGTGGCGACATCGACCCGCACACCGGCTGGATCCGCGATTTCTCGGAGATCAAGGCGATCTTCAAGCCGCTCTACGAGCGCCTGGACCACAACTACCTCAACGACATTCCCGGCCTGGAAAACCCCACCAGCGAAGTCCTCGCCAAATGGATCTGGAACGAGTTGAAGCCGTTGCTGCCGGAACTCAGCGCCATTCGCATCCATGAAACCTGCACCAGCGGTTGCATCTATCACGGCGAATAACTCTTCACCTGGGCCTGTACCTGTCTCTTGTGGCGAGGGGATTTATCCCCGCTGGGCTGCGAAGTGGCCCTAAACCTGCCACCTCGGTGTACCAGACGAAACAAGTTGGCTGTCTTGGGGCTGCTGCGCAGCCCAGCGGGAGCAAGCTCCCTCGCCACAACGGTGTTCTCCCGCCATCCTGCATTGGCCTATGCTCTCCCCCCTGAACCTTCTCGGTGGAGCATCGACCATGACCAACTGGCTGCTGGATCAGGTATACGACTTCAACGGGCATTCCATTCGCTACGCCATCCGAGGTGACGGGCCGCCGCTGGTTTTTGTCCACGGAACGCCCTTCTCGTCCTACGTGTGGCACCGGATCGCCCCGCTCTTCTTTTCCACTCACCGGGTGCATTACTTCGACCTGTTGGGTTATGGACAATCGGCTCAACCCGATACCGATGTGTCCCTCGGCGTGCAGAACCAATTGCTCGCGCAGTTGCTGGCGTATTGGGGCCTGGACTGCCCGGATGTGGTGGCCCATGACTTTGGCGGCGCCACCGCACTGCGCGCACATTTGCTCGATGGCAGACACTACCGCAGTCTGACGCTGATCGACCCGGTGGCGCTATCGCCCTGGGGCTCGCCTTTCGTGCTGCACGTTCGCCAACATGAAACGGCCTTCAGCGGCCTGCCCGATTACATCCAGCGCGCCATCGTGCCGACCTATATCCGCGGTGCGATCCAACGGGACATCCCGGACCAGGAACTGGCACCTTACGTCCAGCCCTGGCTCGGCGAGACAGGCCAGGCGGCGTTCTATCGGCAGATCGCGCAGATGGACGAGCGTTACACACGTGAGGTCGAGGGCCTGTACCCCAGCGTACGTTGCCCGACGCAGATTCTCTGGGGCGAGAACGACCAGTGGATCCCCGTCGAACGCGGCCGGGCCCTGCAACAGTTGATTCCAGGCGCACGTTTTCTGCCCATCCCCAACGCCGGGCATCTGGTCCAGGAAGACGCGCCGGAGGCGATCGTGGCGGCGGTGTTGCGGTATGTAAGCGCCCATGCGGACACCCCGGTATCCGGGACGCCGGACTGACCCTCGCGAGCACGCGCTGTGCTGCCGCAAAGGGTGCTCGCCACTCACTGACGTATGTGCTATTGATCGGGACCATGGGGGCTCGCTCCGTTGACGCGCCACTCCAAGACCTCTGAAAGGGACTCGCCTGATGCACATCATCAACGCCCGCCTGCGCAACCGCGAAGGCTTGCATGAGCTGCACCTGGAAAACGGCCTGATCGCCAGCATCGCCCGCCAGACCGAGGCCCCGAGCCTTGGCCCGGAGGATCTCGATGCCGGCGGCAACCTGGTGGTGCCGCCCTTCGTCGAGCCGCACATCCACCTGGACGCCACTCTCACCGCCGGCGAGCCGCGCTGGAACATGAGCGGCACGCTGTTCGAAGGCATCGAGTGCTGGGGCGAACGCAAGGCCACCATCACCGAGGAAGACACCCGGACCCGCGCCAGGAAAACCCTCCAGGCCCTGGCCGCCCACGGCATCCAGCATGTGCGCACCCATGTCGACGTGACCGACCCCGAGCTCACCGCACTCAAGGCAATGCTCGAAGTGCGCGAGCAGAGCCGCCATCTGGTCGACATGCAGATCGTCGCGTTTCCCCAGGAAGGCATCGAGTCCTATCGCAACGGCCGCGAGCTGATGGAGGAAGCGATCCGCATGGGCGCCGACGTGGTGGGTGGTATCCCGCATTTCGAGTACACCCGCGACCAGGGCATCAGCTCGGTGAAGTTCCTGATGGACCTGGCCGAACGCACCGGCTGCCTGGTGGATGTACATTGCGACGAAACCGATGACCCGCACTCGCGCTTTCTCGAAGTGCTCGCAGAAGAGGCCCGCAGCCGCGACATGGGCGCCCGCGTCACCGCCAGCCACACCACGGCCATGGGCTCCTACGACAACGCCTACTGCGCCAAGCTGTTCCGCCTGCTCGGGCATTCGGGCATCAGCTTCGTGTCCTGCCCGACCGAAAGCATTCACCTGCAAGGGCGCTTCGACAACTTCCCCAAGCGCCGCGGCGTGACCCGGGTCAATGAATTGCTCGAGGCGGGAATGAATGTCTGCTTCGGCCAGGATTCCATCGTCGACCCGTGGTATCCCTTGGGGAATGGCAACATCCTGCGAGTACTGGAAGCCGGGCTGCACATCTGCCACATGCTGGGCTACCGCAACCTGCAAAGCGCCCTCGATCTGGTCACCGACAACAGCGCCAAGGCCCTGGCCCTGGGCGAGCGCTATGGGCTGGAGCCCGGACGTCCGGCGAATCTGCTGATCCTGTCGGCGGACAGCGATTACGAAATGATCCGCAGCCAGGGCTTGCCGCTGTATTCGATTCGCAATGGCGAGGTGCTGATGAAGCGACAGATGCCGGTGGTGGAATTCGGGGCGCAGTTGGACTGATTTCCAACGCCCCTGTGGGAGCGAGCTTGCTCGCGATAGCATCGGTCCTATTACACGGATGTTGGATGTGCCGCCTTCGCGAGCAAGCCCGCTCCCACAAGGGTTCAGTGTTGCACTTCAGATTCGTGGACACTGAAGATCCATTGTGGGAGCGGGCTTGCTCGCGAAGAGGCCACCAGCCTCACCTCACTATTCAGGCATGGCTCTGGCTGCCCCAAACAAACTCACCCGCACCAACTCTCCACCCTGCTCCTGCAACAGGATCGGCGCCGTACCACCGGGCATCACCACACTCACCGGCCCGGCTTTTACCCAACCGACGCGCCAGGCAGCGCAGGCCACGGCGCTGGCACTGGTGCCCGAGGAAGCAGTCGGCCCTTCGCCCCGCTCGAACACCCGCGCAGCGATTCGCCCTTCGGCTTCAAGCCAGGCCCATTGCAGGTTCACCCCTGCCGGGCACGGAATCCCGGCGCCACCGGGTGCGGCATAGGCGATGCGGGTCAGGCTTTCAGAAAGCGCCGAGTCGCGCATCTGTGCGTTGCCCGGCAGTGCATCGGCGCCGTCCACCAAGGTCACGCAATGCGGGTTGCCGATATTCACGAATTGGCTGTGGCCCCAGGCCGGGTTTAACGCCTGAAGCACGGCCACTCGGCTGACTTCGCGCTGGTTGAAACGCACGTTTTCCACCGCTTGAGCCGCAACGGCCTGCGGCCCGAACCGCGGTTGCCCCAGGTTCAGCCAGAAGCCTGGCGCCCCCTCGAACTCAGCGGCACGAACCGAGGTTTGCAGCGGCGACACGCCGTTGCGCTTGTCATGATGAACCTGCAACACGCACTCACCATCGTCCGGCATCAAGCCTTGCTCATGCAGTGCCTGGGAGAAAATCGTCAGGCCGTTGCCGCTGCGTTCGGCCAGGGTGCCATCGGTGTTGACGATCAACAGATCGAATGGCGGTTCGCTCTGGAAAGGCCCGATCAGCAGGCCGTCGCTACGATGGGCCTTGGCGCCCGGTGGCGCTTCGCCCGGTGCCCAACTGCAAAAGGCATGCACGGCGGCCTCGGCCCAGGATTCGCGCAGCTGTGCGGCCAAAGCGGCTGATGACGCCAGGTCGATCCCCTGGTCACGGACCTGTTGGGGAGAAACCACGCCATAGATATTGCCCCGTGCATCATAAAACTGCGTCATCAACCAGACCCCGGATCCGCCAGCGAAAGCCGGCACTGTATGCTGACCCGGCCTACACGAGCAAAGCTTGTTCAATGTGGGAGCGGGCTTGCTCGCGAAAGCGGTGTGTCAGCCGCCATCAATGCTGACTGACCCGCCGCTTTCGCGAGCAGGCTCGCTCCCACAGGTTCGCGCCAGGCATCATATGGCTGGCACCTTGGGGTCGCGGTGCGGTCAGTGGATATGCAAGCATAGACCGCCACCCGCCTCACCGAACCGCACGAAACCAAGGACGCTGCATGACCGCCATTACCCCCCCGCCGACCTTTGTCCCCGGACGCCTGGAACAGATGTCCACCCGCATCGCCTATCTCATCGCCGGAGTCGGCATTGCCGCCTGGGCACCGTTGGTGCCGTATGCCAAGGTGCGGGCGAACCTGGATGAAGGCACCCTTGGCCTGCTGTTGTTGTGCCTGGGCGTAGGGTCGATTCTGGCGATGCCGATTTCCGGCGCACTGGCGGCGCGGTTCGGCTGCCGACGGGTGCTCAGCGGCGGCACGATCCTGATTTGCCTGGCGCTGCCGCTGCTGGCAACGATGACGACGTTTCCCTGGCTGGTCGCCGCGCTATTTCTATTCGGCGCCGGGCTCGGCACCGTGGATTCGACCGTGAACCTGCAAGCGGTGATCGTCGAACGGGCCAGTGGCAAGACCATGATGTCGGGGTTCCATGGTATGTTCAGCCTCGGCGGGATCATTGGCGCGGCCGGCGTCAGCGCCCTGCTTGGCCTGGGCCTTTCGCCGTTGGGGGCGACGCTGGTGGTCAACGCGCTGCTGCTGGTGGCGCTGCTCAAGGCCGCGCCGCATCTGCTGCCCTATGGCAGCGAAAGCTCGGGCCCGGCGTTTGCCATTCCCCACGGTGTGGTGCTGTTTATCGGCATCCTGTGTTTCATCGTGTTCCTGGGCGAAGGCGCCGTGCTGGATTGGAGCGCAGTGTTCCTGACCAGCGAGCGTGGCGTTGCGACCGCCTACGCCGGATTGGGTTATGCCGCGTTCGCGCTGACCATGACGGTGGGCCGGCTGACGGGCGACTCGGTGGTGCGTCGCCTGGGGCCCAAACGCATCATCATCTACGGCGGGGCCCTTGCGGCGACAGGATTCCTGCTGGCGACCCTGGCGCCGATGTGGCAAGCGGCATTGCTGGGGTATGCGCTGGTGGGGGCCGGTTGTTCGAACATCGTGCCGGTGCTGTACACCGCAGTCGGCAAGCAGACACTGATGCCAGAGGCCATCGCCGTGCCGGCCATTACCACCATCGGTTATGCCGGCATCCTGGCCGGCCCGGCATTGATCGGGTTCGTGGCCCATGGCAGCAGTTTGAGCGTGGCCTTTGGACTGCTGGCATTGGCGCTGGTGGCAGTGGCAGCCAGCGGGAAAGTGCTCAAGGTCTGAGCCCTGCACAATCCCCCTGTGGCGAGGGAGCTTGCTCCCGCTCGGCTGCGAAGCAGTCGTGAGCCAGTGGTCGCGATTCAGCAGGTTTTGGGGCCGCTTCGCGACCCGGCGGGAGCGAGCTCCCTCGCCACGGGTTTGTATTCATCCTCAGCGTTATGGGCTATCCCCAGAGTTTTCTCCAGGGTTGCGGTTCAACTCCTATCAGAACCCCACACTCGCCTGCACGAAGAACGTACGCGGTGCACCGACATAGATGCCCGAGTTGTTGTCGCTCGAACGGGTGTAGTACTGGTGATCGAACAGGTTCTTCACCCCGGCACCGACTTTCAGGTTCGACAATTGCTCACCGAAGTCATAGCCGCCGCGTACGTTCCACAACACGTAGCCCGGCATGTCGCCGTACTGCCCGTCGGCACTGCCGTCGGTGATGTAGTCGCCGCTGAAGCTGCCATCGGCGTTCACGCTGTTACCGGGTGAGCGTTGCTTGGACTGGGCGAAGGCGTCGAGGTTGTAGGTCCAGCGGTTGACCTCGTAGCGCAAGCCCAGGTTGGCCACCTGGCGTGAATAGAACGGCAGGTCCCGTCCCTTGAAGCTGGGGATCTGGCCTTCATAGGTCGCACGGGTGTAGGTGAACCCCGCACTGGCAGTCAAGCCTTCGAGGCGTGGGTCCAGCGCAGCCATGTCGTAGTGCACCGACGCTTCCAGACCCTGGTGCTTGGTCGCCCCCATGTTGGTCCAGCCCACGTCATTGCTGATGTACTGCAACTCGTCGTCGAAATCGATGTAGAACAGCGTCACTTCACCGCCCCACACGTCATCGTTGTAACGCGTACCGATCTCGTAGGTCTTGGCCTTTTCCGGGCTCAGGCCGTTGGCGGTGTTGTTACCGTCGCCGCCCTGGCCGAGCTGGAAGTATTGCAGGCTGCCAAACGAGGTCTCGTAGTTGGCGAACAGTTTCCAGGCGTCGGACAGGTGATACATCACGCTCAGGGCCGGCAGCGGCTCATTGCTGTCGATGCTGCGACGTTTTTCCTGCACAGGGCGGCCCGTGGTATCGAGGACCGGGCGGTCGTGCCATTCGGTGCTGATGCTTTCGAAGCGTAGGCCTGGGGTGATGGTCCATTTGCCCACATCGATTTTGTCGTCGATATACACCGCGTGGGCTTCAGTGCCGCCGGTACGGTCCTGATAGACGTGGCCGTCGGCGCCTGGACGCACCACCGGTTGGTTATCGCGCAACGCCAGGCGGCTGGCCTCTTCGTGCATGCCTTCCTTGAGGTAGCGGTAACCGACGCTGGCCTCTTGGGTGGTCGGGCCCAGGTCGAACACATGGGACACTCGCGGCTCGATGCCGAAGGTGTAATAGGTGCGCGGGTAGGACACCAGGTTGCGTTGGTCCCGCGAAGCAATGGTGCTGCCCCGGTAGCTGTCGGAGTAATAGGTCAGCACTTCGGCCTGGGTGCGGTCGTCGATCTGTCGCAGCCACTTGAACGACACGTCCTTGCGTCGGCCGCTGAAGTTGTCCCAATCGCGGTCGGACTGGTACGGGTCGGCGTCGAACTGCTTCTGGGTCAAGCCACCGGGCATGTCGGCCTTGGCGTCGTAATAGTGGAAGTTCAGCGAGAAATCATCGACCTCGGTGGGCGCCCAGTGGGTCTTGAGGATGACGTCGTCGATGTCGTTGCCGTTGTTGCTCTTGCGATAACCGTTGCCGTTGACGCCTGAGTACAACAGCGCCACGCCCAGGCCATTGTCGGCGGTGCCGCCGAGAAAGGCCGTGTCGATGTGTTTCCAGCCGCCGCGCTGGGAGGTTTCCAGGGTGGTGCGGATTTCACCGGTGGCTTTCTCCGGGATGGCGCGGGTCACGAAGTTGATCACCCCGCCGACGTTCTGCGGCCCGTAGCGCACGGAGCCGGCGCCACGGACCACGTCGATGCTGTCCAGGTTGCCCGAGGAAATCGGCGCCATGGACAGCTGCGGCTGGCCATACGGCGCGAAGGCCGCCGGTACGCCATCGATCAACACCGTGGAACGCGGCGACAGGCGCGAGGTGAGGCCGCGCACGCCAACGTTCAGGGAGATGTCGCTGCCACCGGTACCGTTGGCGTCCTGCACCTGTACGCCCGGTACACGCCGCAGCACATCGCCGACATTCATCGCGCCCTGCTCCTGCATCGCTTCGCGGCGGATCACCGTGCGCGCGCCGGGATGGTTCTGTACCACCTCGGCGTTGGCGTCGCCGAGCCAGTCGCCGACCACCTGGATTTCAGTCGCGCCCAGCTCCATTGGGCCACTGCTGGCCGCCGTTGGCGCCGGCACCACGGTGACCGAACCCTCGTCGATCTGGTACTGCAGCCCGCTGCCCTGGAGCAATTGGCGCAGGGCCGCTTCGGCAGACAGGTTGCCGTCCACCGCTGGCGCCTGCTTGCCGGCCACCAGTTCGGGACTGAAGAACACCTGCAACGAGGTCTGCTGCCCCAGTTGGCTCAGGGCCTGGCCCAGCGGCTGCGCCTGGATGTGAATGGAGGTGGCGGCCAGGGTCAGGGCCAGGGGCAACCAGCGTGCGGCGGTACGGTTGTTGTTTTTGGCGGGGGTCTTCACGTCGAACCTTGTCCTGTTGATCGCAAGAATACGCGTCTGTTAATGCAAACCAGTTGCAGTTGGACAAGAAGACGAAGAACTCGGGAAAAACCTGAATCTACCGCGCAATTATTTCCTGGCTGCCGTCATCCAGGGTGCGAACGGCCACCGGGAGGATGTTCGGCAAGGCCTTGAGCAGTGCATCGGTGTTAGCGACGCCGAACACACTGGTCAGGCGCAGGCTGCCCACCGCCGGGCTGCCGATGCGCAAGGGGTTGGCGCGATAACGGGAAACCTCTTCGGCCACTTCACTGAGCGGCGCGTCATTGAACACCAGTTTGCCGTTGCGCCAGGCCGTGATTTCATCGGCGTTGATCGCGTAAGGGACGGCGACCTTGCCTTGGGCATCGATCTGGGTACCGAGACCGGCCGTGAGCTTGACCGGCACATCGCGGCCCTGCACCTTGACGCTGCCCTGCTCCACCGCCACCCGGGTTCTGTCGACATCGCGGCGCACGTCGAAGCGCGTCCCGGT
This sequence comes from Pseudomonas sp. RGM2987, assembly GCF_022952855.1. Lineage (GTDB taxonomy): Bacteria > Pseudomonadota > Gammaproteobacteria > Pseudomonadales > Pseudomonadaceae > Aquipseudomonas. The sequence continues at coordinate 68,339 of NZ_JALJDX010000208.1, forward strand.
CACCGTCACCTGGCCGTTGCCGGCATCCACGGTGAACGGTCGGCCAGCGTCATGCTCGACACGGAACAACGCCTCGCCTTGCGCCAGTTCCACCCGGCGTTGATGGTGGGCGAACTGCACCCGCACCCGGCTGCTGCTGTTGAGATCGATGACTGAGCCGTCCGGCAAGGCAATGTGCCGACGCTCGCCAAGCGTCGTGGCGAACTCACCGCTGTAGTCGGCGGACGAACCCAGGCCACTGAACAGCCCCAGGCCGACCGCCACCGCCAGGACGCCGGCAGCCACGGCGTAGCGCAGCAGTGGCCGGCGCTTGGGGCGTTTGGCTGGCGGTTCGCAGAGTGCTTGCAGGCGTTCCCGGGGCAGCAGGTCCGTGGCGCTCCAGATGCCTTGCAGCAACTGGATCTCGTCGCGGTGGTTGGGGTGTTCGTCGAGCCAGGCTTCGAAACGCTGGCGCTCAGCGACCTCCATGGCGGGCGCTTGCAGGCGCACGAACCACTGCGCGGCGGCGTCGCGAACCCTGTCCTGCCCGCACGGGCATTCACGGCTGTCCATCATGGAAGGTCCTGTGGTTCGGGTGAAAAGTAGGCGCGGATCATGAGTCGGGTCCGTCCAGCCGATCGCGCAGATGCCGCAGGGTGCGGATCATATACTTTTCCACCATGTTTTTTGACAGACCCAGGCGCTCGGCGATTTCGGCCTGGGTCAGGCCTTCGATCTTCTGCCAGACAAACACCGTGCGGCAATTGGCCGGCAGCTCGGCAAGCGCCCGTTCGATGGAGTCTGCCAGCTGGATCGCGTGCATGAAGTGCTCCGGGTCGCCCGAAAGCGACTGACGATGGTCAAGGACCGCCTCCTCCATGGCCCCCCGTCGATCTTCGCGCCGATAGCTGTCCACTGCAATATTGCGTGCTGTTTGATGCAGATAAGCCCGTGGCTGCTGGACGGTCGCCGAATCGGACTCGAGCACCCGCACGAAGGTGTCATGGGCCAGGTCCTCGGCCTGTTCGCGACTGCGCAGGCGACGGGTCCAGGTGCCGATCAACTCTTCGTAATGCTCGAAAAAGCCGGGCCTGCGGGGCAACTTGGGGGTCATCGCGGTGTGCTGCTGGGACGGGGCGGGAATAGTAATCTTTCCCATTAAGGGGAAGCAAACCTATTGGTGGGGATGCCAACAGGAGACAGGAGGAAAAAGCCGACCTCAGGGGTAGCGACTCTGTCATGTGGGAGCGGGCTTGCTCGCGAAGGCGGTGTGTCAGTCGCCTCGATATTGAAAGGTCTACCGCATTCGCGAGCAAGCCCGCTCCCACATTGGATATCTGTCGTACACAGATCCAGGGGTTCGGGCAGGGCTAAATGGAACTTGGATACCAGACTATCGTGGAGGGCGCCCCATGCCCCTCTTCAACAGGCGAAACAATCAAGCCTCAGGCATTTTCCGAAAGCCCACCGCCAGACGGTTCCAGCCATTGATGACATTGATCGCGACCGTCAGGTCGACCATTTCCTTGGGGGTGAAGTGCTGGTTCAGCAACTCGTAGTCGGCGTCCGGCGCGTGGGTGTCGCTCAGGCGGGTCAGGGCTTCGGTCCAGGCCAATGCGGCGCGCTCGCGGCCGGTGAAGAATGGTGCTTCACGCCAGGCGGTCACGGCATACAGGCGGCGTTCGGTCTCGCCGTCCTTGCGGGCGTCGGCGGTGTGCATGTCGATGCAGAAGGCACAGCCGTTGATCTGCGAGGAACGCAGCTTGACCAGCTCCAGCAGGGATTTTTCCAGGCCCAGTTTCGAGACGGCGGTTTCCAGGGCCAGCATGGCTTTGAGAGCGTCGGGGGAAGCGGTGTAGAAATCGATACGCGGTTGCATGGTGAACTCCAGAACAATGAGGTGTGGCGCTACGTTAGCGCCGCGCTGGCGCGCAACAAATAGCCAATTGTTGGGAAGTTCGGGTAGCCAATGGACCCATCGAGAGGCCAAAAGGCGCTGGCTGATGATTACCCTGTGGCGAGGGGATTTATCCCCGTTGGGTTGCGAAGCAACCCCCTGACCATTCGCCGCGGTCCAACAGATAAACCTTGCCAGACAATTCACGACTGCTGCGCAGTCGAGCGGGGATAAATCCCCTCGCCACAGGGGGCCCGGGGTGACTTCAGACGTAGTTCAAGCCCGGCTACGCAGCCATTGCAGGAAGCGCTTCTTGGCAACCGGCTTGGGCATTTCGCGGGTCAGGTTCTGGGCCAGGTGCATGCGGAAGTCCAGCAGGTTTTTCATCGCGTCGTTGATATCGCGACGAGCATCCAGACAGGGTTTGAGGTAGCTGTTTTCGATGCGGTAAAGGGTGCAGAAAGTCTTGGCGGAAAAATCCGCCAGGGTGGCCTGGTCGGCGACGATGCCGGCTTCGCCAATCACCTCCCCCGGTCCCATGCGCCCGCCTTCCAGCGCCTGTCCATTGCGCACCAGGGTCACGCTGACCACCCCCGATTCAATGATGAACAGATGATCGCTGACCTCCCCGGCCGGCAGGATCATTTCCCCGGCGCGGAAGGTCTGCAGGGTCATGTTCTGGCTGAAGGTCTCCTTCTCTTCCTGGCGCAACGTTGAAAAAATACTCGAGCCTTCGAGCAACGCTCGGGGCCGCGAAAATGCGCTGGCGGAGGTGGCTTCGGTGGTGGACAACAGACTGATGCCTGACGCCCGCAGATGCCGGAATGCCAGGTCGAACAGTTGATTGCGCACCTCGCGCTTCTGACTCATCGACGCCACGAAGCCACTGATTTCGTATTGCGCCCCGTCACTGCCAGAGCTTTTGAGCGTCACGCAGGGCGCGGGAATGGCCAGCAGGCTCCGGCAGCCGATCATCGCCCGCTCCAGCGCTTCGATGACTTTCTGCGGCCGAGCGTGGGGGCTGACCTGGATGCTGATGGACAAGCCATGCACATCGCTGGGTCGGCTGAAATTGACGATCTTGGCCTTGGCCGCCAGGGAGTTGGGGATGACCGCCATGCTGCCCTGGGCGGTCTGTAACCGCGTGGCCCGCCAGTCGATGTCGGTGACCCGGCCTTCGGTGCCGTCGATGGAGATCCAGTCATCGAGTTGATAGGGCTTGGTGGTGTTGAGCACGATCCCGGAGAACACGTCGCTCAGCGTACTTTGCAGCGCCAGGCCGACGATGATCGCCATCGCCCCGGAGGTCGCCAGCACGCCCTTGACCGGCAGGTCCAGCACGTAAGCCAGGGCCGCGATGACGGCGATGAGGAAGATCACCGCGCCAAGCAGGTCCTGTAGCAAGCGCCCGGTATGGCCGACCCGTTGCATCATTACTGCGCCGATCATCACCGTCAGGGTACGCGCGGCGAACAGCCACCAGGCGATCTGCAGGCCGGTGGCCGCCAGGTGCCGCGGCACATCGTCGACCCACTGCGCCGGCACCATCGGGTTCAGCCCCTCGTTGAACAACAACATGCTGAACAGCGAGAAAATCACCAACCGCCCACCGATTTTCCAATAGGTCCGATTGACACTGACCAGCCGCCACAGCAGCAGGTCGAGCACAAGCAGCACCAGAGCACAGAGCAACGGGTGGTTGGAGATCAGGGACAGCATCGGGACAGCTCCAGGAAGATCATCGACGGCAAGAGTGGCACAAGTTGGAGTCGCTGTAGAGTTCACCGCAGAACCCCCATGTGGGAGCGGGCTTGCTCGCGAAGAGGGTGGCACATTCAACAAAAATGTCGACTGTGACTACGCCTTCGTGAGCAAGCCCGCTCCCACAATGGATCGGTGTCGTTAGTTATTCATTCTTCAGCCCTCCATCCGCCCAAAGCGGCCGGAATGAAAATCGCTGAACGCCTGGTGAATCTCCTGTTCGCTGTTCATCACGAACGGGCCGTGGCCGACGATGGGTTCGTCAATCGGCTCGCCGCTGAGCAGCAGCACCACCGCGTCGTTGTTGGCTTGCAGACTCAATTGGTCGCCGGCCCGCTCGAACAGCGCCAGTTGCCCGGCCTCGACGCGCTCACGACCGTTGACCTGGACCGAGCCTCGCAGCACCACCAAGGCGGTGTTGTGGCCCTCATGCAGGTCGAGGGTGAGGTTTTTCCCGGCGTTCAGGCGGATGTCCCAGACGTCGATCGGGGTGAAGGTCTTCGCCGGGCCGTGCTGCCCTTCGAAATCACCGGCGATCAATCGCAGGCTGCCGGCATCGTCCTTGAGGGCGATGTTCGGAATGTCGCCCTTGAGCAACGTCTGGTAGCCGGCCGGGGCCATTTTGTCCCGGGCGGGCAGGTTGACCCACAGCTGGACCATTTCCATGAAGCCACCCTGCCGGGCAAAAGCCTCGGAGTGGAACTCCTCATGGATGATGCCCGAAGCGGCAGTCATCCACTGCACATCGCCGGGGCCGATCGTGCCGCCGCTGCCGGTGGAATCACGGTGCTCCAGTTCGCCCTGGTAGACGATGGTCACGGTTTCGAAACCGCGATGGGGATGTTGGCCGACGCCGCGACGCTCGGTGGTGGGTGTGAATTCGGTCGGGGCCGCGTGGTCCAGCAGCAGGAACGGGCTGATGTGCTTGCCCAGGTTGTCGTAGGAAAACAGCGTGCGGACCGGAAAGCCATCGCCAACCCAATGAGGCCGTGGGCTGGTGTAGAGGCCGATGATGTTTTTCATGCTGTGTCTCCAGATCAGTGTAGCGATGCTATGGACACAGCTTAAAACCAGCGTCTTTACCGCACTAGACCGCAAAAACCGGCTTTAGCGTTCTATTTCCAGAACGCCGCCGTCGAACTGTGGGAGCGGGCTTGCTCGCGAAGGCGATGGATCAGCTTGTACAGTTGTTGAATGTGCAACCGCTTTCGCGAGCAAGCCCGCTCCCACAGAGGATTGTGGAGGGTGAGGAAAATGCGCGCGCCAACAGGCCTACAGATGATTACGCCTGGCAAACTCCGACAGCCCCACCAGTGACTTCAAGCCGAGCTTCTCCAGCAAACGGGTCTTGTAGGTACTGACGGTCTTCGGGCTCAGGAACAGGCTTTCGGCGATGTCTTTGCCGCGCATGCCCATCGACAGCATGCGCAGGATCGACAGTTCGCGGGTGGACAGGCTTTCCAGCGCCTGTTGTTCGGTGCGCTGCTGGAAATCCAGCCTGACCGACATCTGGGGGAAATAGGCATAACCGGACTTAAGCGCATGGATCGCCTTGATCAGCTCCTTCAGGTCGCTTTTCTTGGTCACGAAGCCCCTGGCGCCGGCCGAGATGCAACGGTTGCAGAAGTGCTGCGCATCCTGGGAGGTGAACACCAGCACGCCGCAGTCAGGAAACTGGTCCATGATCCACACCAGCAGGTCCAGGCCATCGAAACCGTTCATCACCAGATCCAGGATGACCAGGTCCGGCGCGCCCTCCTTGATGAGGGTCCTGGCTTCGGCCGCGCCATTGGCGTCGCGCACGCGGGTGAACCCCTCGTTCTGGCAAATGAGCCGCAATGCGCCTCGTATGACAGGGTGGTCATCCACGATCAATACATCTTTCAAGGCAGTTCCCCCGGTCAATACGAAAGGCAACGACGCCACGACGGCAGCGGACTCTTGCACACGTACCTGGCCCTGGCACCTGTCAAATCCGACAGTGCGGACCAACGGCACGGGCTCAACCGCCCAGCCCCTGTCGCAGCAGGCGCTCCCAGGGTCGTTGCGAGGCGTCGACCTGCACATCGACCCGCGCCATCAGGAGGCGCAGTGACGCCAGGTCAGGCAGCGGGGCCTGGCTCCAGTGCATGCTCGAGCGACGCCCGACAGGCACTGATCGCAAACCGGACGGTTGTGCGTTGTAGACCCATCCGTGACGAACCTGTGGGTTATAGATAACAAAATCGTGCAAGTCCAACACCCCGCTCGCCATCCCGGCGTTGATCACCACCAGGTCGAACGGCTCGCTGCCGTACTCCACCAGTGTCAACAACTCCTGCAGATGACTCACGGGAACAATCCGGAAATAGCCGAGTTGATTGAACAGGCGCTCCAGCACCACTCGATGGGTATGGTTTGGGTCGGCAATCAGGATACGTAGTGCTTTGTTGGGCATGGGGTATTCCAGTAGCAACGCGACGGATAGGAAACTGGGCGTCAGGCTAGAGGAAGGTTCTGAGAGGCGCTGTAGGACTAATCCGAAAAAGAAGAAGGAAAAGAGTACTCCCGACCAAACGCGGGAAATCCTGCGGACGACCTGATCCTGTGGCGAGGGAGCTTGCTCCCGATCGATGGGCTGGCGCTTCAGTGCGAGGCGTTCACAGACTTGGGCCTGCTGCGCAGTCCAGCGGGAGCAAGCTCCCTCGCCACAATGGTTCAGGTGTTCTTGAGTTAATGGCATTACCCATCGATCATGGTTTCCAGACGCTCCGCCAACTGCTCCATCGCCTGCAGCACATCCTCCACAGCCTGGCCGAGCGACACCCCATCGGCCCCGCGACAGGCGTTTTCCAGTGCTTCGCAGGCATTGACCAGCCGCCGCGCCTGGATAATCCGCGCACCGCCCTTGATCCGATGCGCCAGGTCCGCCAGGCCGGCCGCGTTGTGCTGGCTGGACAAACGCCGCAGCCGGGCGCCATCTTCAGCATTGCTGCGCACCAGCTCTTGCAACAGTTGCTGGATGGCATTGGTGTCGCCGCCGGTCAGCTGTTCCAGGCTGCTCAAGTCGATATCGGGGCTGGTGGTCGCTGCCGAGTCATCCGGCACGACCGAAGCCAGGCGCGCGCTCAGTTGCTTGAGGCTGATGGGCTTGAACAGGCAATCGTCCATGCCGGCCTCGGCGCAACGCTGCTTTTCCTCGGGCTGCGCATTGGCGGTGAACCCCAGGATCAGCCCGGGCGACAGGCCCTGGGCGCGCTCTTCGGCGCGAATGGCCCGGGCCAGTTCGTAGCCGCTCATCAACGGCATGTTGCAATCGGTGATGACCACATCGAAGTGCTCGCCGCGCCAGGCGTGCAAACCTTCGACACCATCCTGCGCATCCTGGACCCGATGCCCCAGGTAATTGAGTTGCTGCGCCAGCAGCAGGCGGTTGGCCGGGTAGTCATCCACCACCAGAATGCTCAACGGCCGCAGCGGCGCGGGTGCCTCGTCCTCGACTGGCGGCGTGCCTGCCAACGTGTCGAGCGTCGGCAGGCTCAGGCGGACTTCCACCTGGGTGCCCTGCCCCGGCACGCTGCTCAGCGTCAGGCTGCCGCCCATCATTTCGCACAGGGTGCGGCTGATCACCAACCCCAGCCCGGAGCCGCTGCGAGCCGACTGGGCACCCTGGCTGGCCTGGGTAAAAGGACTGAACAGGCGCCGCTGGTCTTGCGCTGAAATCCCGCTGCCGGTGTCCTCGATCCGCAGGCAAACGCCCCATTGCCCCTCCACCGGGCCCGGTTCGCCGCGCATACTCAGGCGCACCAGGCCCTGGTCGGTGAACTTGATGGCGTTGCCCAAAAGGTTCGACACCACTTGCTTGAAACGCAACGGGTCGATCAATACGTCGCGCCGGATTGTCGCGTCCAGATCCAGTTGCAGGTGCAAATGTTTCTGCCAGGCCAGGCCCTCGAAGATACGTCCCACCGACTCGACCAGTTCATGCAGATTGGCCCGTTCCGGCGTCAGCGACAGTTTTCCGGACTCGATGCGGGCGATGTCGAGGATGTCGCCGATCAAGTCCAGCATGCCCCGGGCAGCCCCCGAGGCCACTTCAATGGCGAACCGGTCGACCACGCCCTGGTCGGCTTTTTTCAGCGCCAGTTCCAGCATGCCGATCACCGCATTCATCGGCGTGCGGATTTCATGGCTCATGGTTGCCACGAAGGTGGTCTTGGCCCGGTTGGCCTGCTCGGCGCTCTCTTTTGCCACCCGCAGTTGTTCCAGTAATCGCCGAAGGTACAGGCCCCACCCCAGCGTCACCAGCAACAGCAGCGCGGCGATGGCGAACCCCTGGACAATGGTCGTGCGGTTGCGCAGCCAGTAGCTGTCGTCGATCACCACTTCACTGCGCCAGCGGTTGGTCAGCTCGTCCATTTCTTCGGGGGAGATGCTCAACAGTGCCTTGTCGAGGATCGAATACAGCTCCACCGAACCACGAGGTGTCGCCAAGGCGATGCGCGCCGGCAAGGTGCCGACGGTGCTGGTGATTTGCAGTCGGTCGCGGTACTGGCGAGAGATCATGTAACGGGCACTGATCAGCGAATTGATCGCGCCGTCCACCGTGCCGGCGGCGACCATGCCCATGGCGTCGGGGACGTTTTCGGCGGGTATCAGCTTCACCCCGGGAAATTGTTCTTGCAGGTATTGCTGCAATACGTTGCCACGCACCAGCGCCAGGCGCTTGCCATCCATCTGGTTCAACGTCAGCGGGGCCTTGCTGTTCTGGGGCGCCACCAGCACGAACGGGTTGGTCAGGTAAGGACGGGTAAAGCGCAACGCATCTTCATCATCCGACTCGGAGCTGATGGTGATGGCCGCCAGCACATCGGCCTGGCCGCTCTTGACCCGCTCGATCAGGTCGTACACCGACTGGCCCCGCTGGATGTCGAACTTCAGGCCGGTGCGCAAACCGATCCGGGCCAGCACATCGGCACTGATACCGCGGAACTGGCCTTGTTCGTCGATGAATGTCAGGGGCAGGAAGTTTTCGTCGATCACCACCCGGATTCGTGGATGGGTGTCCATCCAACGCTGTTCACTGGCGCTGAACTGCAACGCCTGCTGGCCCGGCATGCTCGCCCCACCCGCACTCCAGCGGCGCAGGATGTCCATGCGCTCGCCGGCCGGAATGGCTTGCAGGGCGGCGTTGACAATGCGCAACAAACGCTGATTGTCGCGGCGCAGGGCAAAGGCGAAGGGCTGGACTTCCATGCGTGAGAAGTCCGCCAGTTGCACGTTGTTCAGGTAGTTCTTGCTGATCAGGTAATTGGCGCTGATTGAGTCCCCCAGGTAAACATCGGCCTGCCCGAACGCCACGGCGCCGATGGCACTGAGAGTCGAGGGGTACAGCTGCAAGGAAGCCTCGGGGTAGAACGCCTCCACCGTGTCCGGAGGCAGGTAGTGGTAAAGCATCGCCACCCGCTTGCCCGCCAGGTCCGAGGGCAAGTCCTGGCTGTCGTCGATGCGCGCGACCAGGGTGGGCAGGTCGTCGGCGTAGGCTTGGGACATGCTCAGGTCCGGCTCTGCGGCTTCGAAACCGTTGGCGGTGTCGAGCAGGTCGATCTCACCGCTGCGCAGGGCCTGGAGCGATTCGGCACGAGACGGATAACGCTGCACCTGCACCGAGACGTGCAGCAGTTGCCCGAGCAATTGCGCGTAGTCGGCGGTCAGGCCTTCATAGTCGCGGCCATTGCCGGTGATGCTGAACGGCGCATAGTCCGGGGCCGAGGTGCCCAGCGACAGCGTGCCCTTTTGCCGCAGCCAGGCCCGGTCTGCCTCGCCCAGGGACGCCGAATAGTCATTCACATGGGAACGCCCGAGCACCTGCAACGGCTCGGGGGCAGCGCCCACCGGTGGCGCCACACTCAATGAGCCCAGCAACAGCACCGCCAGGCCTGCGCATAGAAACAGCTTCATCGGATTCAAATGTTGCGCTTGGCGTAATCGGCCCGGAACACCACCGACTGCATTCAGCCAGGGCGACCGGCGGATGGGTTCAAACTGCCAATGCGAGGGAACAGCGAACCGTCAAAGCCTGCCGAACCATGGCAGGCGTGGGATGAGTGTAGGAAATTTCTGAGGAATTGCCTGAAGAACCCACAAGGGGTCCGGGGCTGAACACAAAAATGGTATCCATCCCAAGTCAGTGTGGGAGCGGGCTTGCTCGCGAAGACTGAGTCACATTCAACCTATGTGCTGACTGACCCACCGCCTTCGCGAGCAAGCCCGCTCCCACAGGAGGCCGAGTTGTTCAGAACATCGGGCCCTACACCGCAGCCAATAACTGATCACGCACGGTACGGCCCTGTCCGCGAAGCTTGCCATGCTCATACAGCGAGCCGGCGATTTCATCGGCGCGTACCGGCAGGATCGACAGCAGCGTATCGCTCAGGCCGTGGCTGGCCTGGCAGAAGCCCTGCATATAGATCGCGGCCTTGCAGCGCTCGTCGGTGATCAGCTTGTAATTACGGTCCACCTCGAAATCCCCCAGGTACTGGGCAAGCGGTTCCAGCAGTGTACGGTGCATGTGCCGTTCGTAACCGGTGGCCAGCACCACCGCATCGTAGCGGCGCACCGTCAGCTCGCCGGTGGCGTTGTTGCGCACTGCCAGTTCGATGCCGGCTTCGGTAACCGTGGCCTTCTCCACCGTGGTCAGGGTGCGGAACGCATGGCGGGCGATGCCGGAGACTTTCTGGCGATAGAAGATCCCGTAGATGCGTTCGATCAGGTCGATGTCCACCACCGAATAGTTGGTGTTGTGGTACTCGTTGATCAGGCGCTCGCGCTCACCGTGGGGTTGCTGGAACACCAGGTCGGTGAACTCCGGGGAGAACACTTCGTTGACGAACGGGCTGTCGTCCGCCGGCTTGAGGGCCGAGCCGCGCAGGATCATGTCGACCTTGACCGAAGGAAAACTGTCGTTGAGGTCGATGAACGCCTCTGCCGCGCTCTGCCCGCCGCCAATGATCGCGATGTTCATCGGCTGCCCGCTCACACACGGCTGGGTCGCCATGCGCTCCAGGTAGTGGGAATGGTGGAACACTCGAGCGTCATCCTTCAGTGCTCTGAACGCCTCGGGAATGCGTGGCGTGCCACCGGCGCTGACCACCACCGAACGGGCGGTGCGCACGAATTCTTCGCCCTGGCTGTCGCGGGAAATCACCCGCAGGGTTTCGACCTGCTGGTTATGCAGGACCGGCTCGATGCGCAGCACTTCTTCGCCATAGCGGCTCTGCCCGGCGAACTGCGCGGCGACCCAGCGCAGGTAGTCGTTGAACTCCATGCGGCACGGATAGAAGGTGCCCAGGTTGATGAAATCCACCAGGCGCCCATGGTGCTTGAGGTAATTGACGAACGAGTATGGGCTGGTGGGATTGCGCAGGGTCACCAGGTCCTTGAGGAACGAGATCTGCAGCTCGCTCTGGGTCACCAGGGTGTTGCCGTGCCAGCGATAGTCGGCCTGCTTGTCGAGGAACAGCACATCCAGTTCGCCCTGCACGGGCCCTCGTTCTTGCAGCGCGATGGCCAGCGCCAGGTTCGAGGGGCCGAAGCCGATGCCGATCAAGTCGTGAACGATGGGCGCTGCAATTGCCTGTGTCATGTCCAGTGTCCTCTGGAAAAGCCCCTCAACAGGGCGCGAAAAGCCTGGGTGACTGGCCGACGCGGGGCGGAGAGAGCCCGGGGCGGTCAGTCGTCTGTTGAGAGGAACGAGGACAATGAAAAAAAATTTACCGCCGTGGGACCGGCGGGAGGTAAATCAGGGCGCGTCCCACTGTCGCACGCGAACGCGGCAATGCTTCATGGCGTTGACGATGTGCTTTTCCACCAACGCCCGGGAAATGCCCAGGCGCTCGGCGATCTGCGGATGGGACAGGCCTTCGAGCTTGCGCAACAGAAAGCTTTCGCGGCACAGCGGCGGCAACTCGGCCAGGGCCCGTTGCAGCATGTCCAGGCGCTGGCCATGATCGAGGCTGGTGTGGGGTGACGGCGTGAAGAAGCGCTCTTCGTTATCCAGCACATCCAACGACTCGACCTGGCGCAGGGTATTGCGTCGATGCCCGTCGATCACCAGGTTCAGCGCCGTGCGGTACAAAAAGGCCCGCGGCTGTTCGATGGGCGTGTCGCTGGCGCGCTCCAGCACCCGCACATAGGCGTCATGCACCACATCCTCGGCCGCCTGACGGTTGCCGAGCCTGGCGTTGAGGAAACACACCAGTTCGCGATAGTAGTTTTCCAACCTGACTCCCGTGCGCAATGCCTGCGACCGCTATCCCTGTGCCCCTCGGCATGCCTGGGTCAGACAATGGCACGATGGTGGCAGATTCAATCGCGTAATTTATAGTAATTCTCATATAGATTTAAAGCTTTCCTTTATCTCAGCGTCACCCTGCAATGGATGGCGCGATACAAAAAACCTGTGGCGAGGGAGCTTGCTCCCGCTGGGGCGCGAAGCGGCCCCTCATCTGAAGATCCGTCTCGACAGAGTTAACGGCGGCGCCTGCCTTGGGCCTGCTGCGCAGTCCAGCGGGAGCAAGCTCCCTCGCCACAGGGCGGCATCCTGTCCCTGGGTAGCGATCCTGCTACCAAGTGTTTCAACCATTAAATTCCCGCCCAAAGCGCTCGTTTACCAGAACAGCCTCCCGTCCCTGAGCTCTTGCGACGGGCTCGATACCACCGGCCGGAACCCTGCATGAAACGTCCCCGCCCCACCCGACGCGCCTGGCTCATGACTTTCGCCCTGCTTCCGGCTGTCGCCTTCGCGGCCTGGCAAGCCGTGGCCCCCCACCGTGAAGCGCCGGCCACCGCGCTCGTCACCCGTGGCGATATCGAAAACAGCGTGACGGCCCTGGGCACCCTGCAACCGCGGCGTTATGTGGACGTCGGGGCCCAGGCGTCCGGGCAGATCCAGAAGATCCACGTAGAAGCCGGCGACGAGGTGCGCGAGGGCCAGTTGTTGGTGGAAATCGACCCATCCACCCAAAAGGCCAGGCTCGACGCCGGACGCTTCTCCATCGAAAATCTCAAGGCACAGCTTCAGGAGCAAAGGGCCCAGCACGACCTGGCGCAGCAGAAATTCCAGCGCCAGCAGCAGCTCAAGGCCGGCGGCGCTACCCGCGAAGAGGACGTGCAGACCGCCCGCGCCGAGGTGCGGGCGACCCAGGCGCGCATCGACATGTTCCAGGCCCAGATCCGCCAGGCCCAGGCCAACCTGCGCAGTGACGAGGCCGAGTTGGGCTACACGCGGATCTACGCGCCCATGAGCGGCACGGTGGTCGCCGTCGGCGCCCGCGAAGGCCAGACCCTCAACGCCCAGCAACAAACGCCGCTGATCCTGCGCATTGCAAGGCTGACCCCGATGACCGTCTGGGCCGAAGTCTCGGAGGCGGACATCGGCCACGTCAAACCGGGGATGAACGCTTATTTCACCACCCTGGCCGGCGGCGCCCGGCGCTGGAGCAGCACCGTGCGCCAGATTCTCCCGGTGCCGCCGCGTCCACTGGAGGCCAGCCAGGGTGGCAATCCCAACGGCAGTCGCAGCGGCAGCGAACGGGTGGTGCTCTACACGGTGTTGCTCGACGTCGACAATGCCGACCGCGCCCTGATGACGGACATGACCGCCCAGGTGTTCTTCGTCGCCGCCCAGGCCAAGGACGTGCTGAGCGTGCCCAGCGCCGCGTTGCAGGACGCCGCCGGCCAGGTCCGGGTGCTGGCCGACAACGGCGAGGTCCAGCCACGGGCCGTTCGCACCGGCGTCAGCGACCGTCTGCGCACCCAGGTGCTCGATGGCCTGAACGAAGGCGAACGGGTACTGATCGGTCCGACCGCCGGCAACGGAGGCTGAATGAACACTCCGCTGATCGAACTGCGCGACATCCGCAAGGCTTACGGTGGCGGCGACAGCCCTCGGGTCGAGGTGCTGCGCGGCATCGACCTGGCGATCCATGCCGGAGAGTTCCTGGCGATCGTCGGGGCGTCCGGCTCCGGTAAATCCACGCTGATGAACATTCTCGGCTGCCTCGACCGCCCGACCAGCGGCGAGTACCGTTTTGCCGGTGAAGACGTCGCCCGCCTGGGCAGCGACGAACTGGCCTGGTTGCGCCGCGAAGCCTTCGGTTTCGTGTTCCAGGGTTATCACCTGATCCCCTCCGGCACCGCCCAGGAAAACGTCGAGATGCCGGCCATCTACGCCGGCACCTCGGCTGCCGAGCGCCACGCCCGGGCCAGCGCCCTGCTCGCACGCCTGGGCCTGGCGAGCCGCACCGGCAACCGCCCGCACCAGTTGTCCGGTGGGCAGCAGCAACGGGTGTCGATTGCCCGGGCCTTGATGAACGGCGGCCACATCATCCTCGCCG
>NZ_JALJDX010000063.1 GCF_022952855.1 Pseudomonas sp. RGM2987
CCCTGTTTTTGTGGGCGCTTCGCAGCCGACCTATTTTGTGGGCGCTTCGCACCCAAGCGGGAGCAAGCTCCCTCGCCACAACAGCTCCCAGGCCACGATGAAGCGGTGTTGAGGAGAAAGTAACCATGGCATTCACCCTTGAACTCGAAGAATGGGTCGGCAGCGTCTGGCACCGTTTTATCACCCGCCGCGCCAGCGCCGATTTCCCCGAGGCGCGGGTCGAGTTGAGCGAGCGGCAACGGGCCTTGCAGGTACTGTTTCGCGCCACCGGCGGGGCCCGTCACCTGGGGGTGGAAGCCGTCAGTGACCGCGACCTGCTGCTGCGCCGTAACCTGTTGCAGCAGATCGCCGGCACCTGCAAGCAAGTCCCGCTCGCCTGGTGCGATGGCGACAACTTGCGCTTGCCGGCGAGTCTGGCGGCGTTTCCCGATGCCGCGCTGAACGAAGAGCTGTATCGCTGGCTCGCCTTGCTGGCCGCGCAGTCCGGGTCGATGCAGCACTGGGGACGCGACAACCAGCGTTGGACCCAGGCGGTGTTGCAGCGCTACCCGGCGCTACGTGCGCGCTATCGGCGGCTGGTGGAGGCGCATCTGGCCTTGCGTCCCGACCCGGCCAGTCTCAACCCGGCCGAAGCCGCCTTGGAGCGCGCGCTGTGCCAGGCCTTGCGCGAACCCGGCAGTGTCGAGCATTTCCCGCGTAGCGAACGGGCGGCCTGGCCGTTGCCGTTGTGGCTGTATCCCCCGCAACACCTGGCCAATCCCCAGGCTGCCGACCTTGAGGAGTCCGAGCAATACCTGGCGACGCCAGCGGGTGAGCAGAAGGGCGGTCGCAAGCGCGCCGAGCGGATCGACGAAACCACCCGCGATGGCGGCCTGCTGATCGTGCGCCTGGAAAACCTGTTCAGTTGGACCGAGCACGTCGACCTGGATCGTTGGGCCGATGACAGCGAAGACCCGGACGCCGCCCGCGTCGCCGAAGACCTTGACCAGTTGACCCTGTCGCGGACCCGCTTACGCAAAGGCGGCGGCCTCAAACTGCACCTGGACCTGCCCCCGGCCGAGGTGGATGACATCCCCTTGGGCGAGGGCATCCGGTTGCCGGAATGGGACTATCGCAAACAGCGCTTGCAGGATGATTTCGTCAGCGTGCAAACCTTCATTCCCCGCGACTGCGAACCCCAGCCGTTGCCGGCACGCCTGCGTCCTGCGGCGCAACGCTTGCGCCGCCAGTTCGAACACTTGCGCAACGATCGCCAATGGCTACGCCAGCAGGCCCAGGGTTCGGAGCTGGACCTGCAAGCCTGGCTGGATTTTCACGTCGAGCGCCAGCACGGCCAATGCAGCGAACGCGGTCTGTTCCTCGAACAGCGCCAGACCCGCCGCGACCTGGCCTGCCTGCTGCTGGCGGATCTGTCGATGTCCACCGACGCCCACCTCAACGACGAACATCGGGTGATCGAGGTGATCCGCGACAGCCTGTTGCTGTTTGGCGAGACTCTCTCGGTGCTGGGGGATGATTTCGCCTTGTACGGGTTTTCCTCGTTGCGCCGCCAGCAAGTGCGGCTGCATGAACTCAAGACGTTCAACCAGCGCTACGACGACCACACCCGTGGCCGGATCGAAGGTCTCAAACCGGGTTATTACACGCGCATGGGCGCAGCGATCCGCCACGCCACACAACGGCTGGCGAGCTGCAAGCGACGGCGCAAACTGTTGCTGCTTCTCAGTGACGGCAAGCCTAATGACCTGGACCTCTACGAGGGCCGCTACGGCGTGGAAGACACCCGCCAGGCGGTGCTCGAAGCGCGACGCCAGGGGCTGACGCCGTTCTGCATCACCATTGACCGCGAGGCGGGGGATTATCTGCCGTATATGTTCGGTGCCAGCGGCTACACCTTGATCCGCCAGCCCGAACAATTGCCGCTGCGCCTTGTGCAGCTGTACCGGCAATTGACTCAGGACTGAGGATTCAGCCGATGTCGCGGGGCAACCAGAAGAACATGACGATGCAAAACAGCGTCAAGCCGACACAGAACCAGGCGAAGCGCCGCAGCCGTCGCTCGCCGGCCAACCAAGCCTGGGCCGGTAGCGGCATGCCGCACTGCCTGCATTCGGCTTCATCGGCATGATAGGCCCGCTGGCAATACAGGCAGGTGGGCTGCGGGCTCATTCGAATTGCTCCAGGCGCAGGCGGTCGAGGATCGCGATCTGCCGACCGTCCTGGGTGATGATTTTCTCGTCGATCAGACGCCGGATGATCCGTGAGAAGGTTTCCGGTTGGATCGACAGGTGCCCGGCGATCAATTGCTTGGCCATCGGCAGTTCGAACTGGCTGTCCACGGTTTGCAGGCGCACCAGTTGCGTGAGCAGGTAGCGCACCACGCGGTGGGTGGCGTTCTTCAGCGACAGCGTCTCGATCTCGTTGACCCGCTGGTGCAGACGCACGCAAAGCTTGCCGAGCAGGGCGAAGGTCAGCCGGCTGTTGCTTTGCAACAGGCGCATGTAGGTGGCGTTGGACAGCCGGTACAACTGGGTTGGGCCGACCGCCTCGGCGGAGGCCACGTAGTTGGGCGTGTCCATCACCATCATGGCTTCGGCGAAGGTCTGGCGCTCGCCAATCACCTCGAAGACCTTTTCCTGGCCATCCGGAGTCAGCCGGTAAATCTTCACGGCTCCGGCGATCACGAAATAAAACGCCTGGGCCGGCTCGCCCTGGAGGAACAGCGGCTCGCCCTTGTCGACGTTCAACAGCTGGCTGGTACTCATCAGTTCATCGAGCTGTTCTTCATTCAACGGCTCGAACAGATGATGGCTGCGCAGAATCTGGTGATGGATGCGGTGGAGCACCATGGGATGGATCCTTGTAAAGACTGGAAGTTGATCGGTTCAGAGCAGGCTCAGGGACAGGCTGCTGGCAAGCGCGATGACGCAGGACAGCAGGACGAACCACGCGAGGGGGAGAGTGATGAATTTCATGGAAGGGCCCAGGTAGAAAAGTCGATGACTTGCCTGAGCAAGAGCTGGGCCAGGCGCTGGAGGCCGGTATTCAGCAGGGTTCGGGATGAAGAGGGTGAAAATGACCCAGGCGCTGAAAGGTTAAAAGAACCCTGATGCGGTCCTAAATACCCTGGTTGCCGCAGTCCCTTGTGGGAGCGGGCTTGCTCGCGAAGGCGGCCCATTCAACATCGAGGTTGGCTGACCCGACGCTTTCGCGAGCAACCCCGCTCCCACAGGGAATCGGTGCACTTTTCGAGACCGTATCGCAGGCAGTTTCGGCAAGGCCTTTGCAAGTCCCCCTCCGAGGCACCCGACCGCCGATAAGCGAGCTTGATCTGAGACAAGCTCCCCCAGGCATCGATAGCCGATCATTGGAACCTTGTTCGTTGACCCTCGTCAGTGGCCCTGTGGCGCGATGAGGTTAAGGAGTGATGTATGCAAGTGCTTGACCGTCGCAAGGCCATGGCCATTTTGCCGCTGTGGCGCCTGGCGTTCCGGCCGTTTTTCCTGGCCGGCTGCGTGCTGGCGTTGCTGGCCGTCCCGCTGTGGCTGGCGGTATTCAGCGGGCAATTATCGGCGTGGCAGCCGGCCGGTGGCTGGCTGGCCTGGCACCGGCATGAGCTGTTGTTCGGGTTTGGCCTGGCGATTGTCGCGGGGTTCCTGCTGACGGCGGTGCAGACCTGGACCGGTACCCCTGGCCTCAGCGGCAAGCGTCTGACGGCGCTGGCGGCGTTGTGGCTGGGGGCTCGGCTGGCCTGGCTGGTCGATGCGCCCTGGCCGTTGCTGGTGTCGCTGGAGCTGGGATTTGCCTTGGCGGTCGCGGCGTTGATGGGGGTTGCGTTGTGGCGGGTGCGACAGAAGCGCAACTACCCGATTGTCCTGGTACTGCTGCTGTTGGCCGCGGCCGATGCGTTGTCGGTCTACGGCCTGGTGCAGCACAACGAGGGCCTGCAACGGCAAAGCGTGCTCACCGGCCTGTGGCTGGTGGCGGCGATGATGGGGTTGATCGGCGGGCGGGTGATTCCGTTCTTTACCCAGCGAGGTCTTGGCCGGGTGCAAGGCGTCGCGGCCTGGCCATGGCTCGACCGCCTGTTGCTGGTGGGGGCGGCGCTGGTGGCGCTGTTATATGCGTGCGGCGTGGCGCTGACGATCAATCTCGGTTGCGGCCTGTTGTTCACTGCATTGGCGGCAGGCCATGGTATTCGCCTGGTGCGTTGGCATGATCGGGATCTGTGGCGAGTGCCGTTGCTGTGGTCGCTGCACCTGGCCTACGCCTGGCTGGCACTGGCCTGCCTGGGCATGGCGCTGTGGCATTTCGGCGTGCCGGTGAATCCGAGCCTGGCGGTCCACAGCCTGACCATCGGCGCCATGGCCGGGTTGATCCTGGCGATGATTGCCCGTGTCAGCCTCGGTCATACCGGGCGTCCCCTGGAACCGCCGGCGGGGATGACGCTGGCGTTCATCCTGCTGAACCTGGCGTGCTTGAGTCGCGTGCTGCTGGTGCTGTTGTTCCCGCTGGCCGGGCTATGGCTGGCGGGGGTGTGCTGGACACTGGCGTTCGGGCTCTATGCCTGGCGGTACGGGCCGATGCTGTTGCAGGCCCGGGTGGACGGGCATCCGGGATGAAACGACTGATCGCAGGTAATCGATAATGTATGGGCTCTTGCTGGTCACGCACCTGTTGGCAGCGATTGCCTTCATTGGCACGCTGTTTTTCGAAGTCTTCATCTGGCATGCCGCCCGCAAGCCGCTGGTCGAAGGCGCCCGTGACGCCGCTGACCAAGCCATCGGCAAGCGCTCGCGGCAGGTGCTGCACGGTGTGGTGTTGCTGCTGTACAGCGCGGGCATCGGTCTGGCCTGGCAGCATCGCGGTGCGTTGAGCCACCCCTTGGACAGCAGCTTCGGCTTGCTGCTGAGCCTGAAGATGGTGCTGGCGTTGAGCATCGTCGGGCACTACTTGTGGCTGGCGTACTGGCTCCGGACAGACCGCCTGAGCCCTCGGCGCGCCGGCTGGCTGCGGCGCAGCATTCTCGGGCACATGGTGCTGATTGTGGTATTGGCGAAAGGGATGTTCTATTGGCAGTTCCAGGTATGAGCGCACACCACTGACCCTGTGGGAGCGGGCTTGCTCGCGAAGGCGTCGTGTCAGGCAACATTAATGTTTGCT
>NZ_JALJDX010000062.1 GCF_022952855.1 Pseudomonas sp. RGM2987
GTGTCAGTCACGCATGTAATGGCTGCCACTGCGCCTTCGCGAGCAAGCCCGCTCCCACAATAGGTATGTGTGCATAAAAAAAGGTGCGACCCATCAGGATCGCACCTTTTTTGTCAGCCGCTTCGAATCAGCTGCCGATCGCGAGGGACGCCAGCCAGAACAGCCCGGCTGACAGCGCCACCGTCGCCGGCAGGGTCAGCACCCAGGCCAGCAGGATGTTGCGCACGGTGCCACCTTGCAGGCCGCTCTTGTTGGCGACCATGGTGCCGGCCACGCCTGAGGACAGCACGTGGGTGGTGGAAACCGGCAGGCTGAAAATATTCGCCATGCCGATCATGCAGGCCGTGGTGATCTGCGCCGACATGCCCTGGGCGTAGGTCATGCCTTGCTTGCCGATTTTCTCGCCGATGGTCAACACCACACGCTTCCAGCCGACCATGGTGCCGAGGCCCAGGGCCAGGGCGACTGCCAGGATCACCCAGAACGGGGCGTACTCGGTGGTCCCGGTCAGGTCCTTGCGCAGCTTGTTCAGATCGTCCTTCTCTCGAGCCGCCAGGTCGGGCAACTTGCCGACCTTCTTCGCCGTGTCATCCAGGCAGAGCAAGTAACGACGCACTTCGATGCGGCTTTCGGCCGGCAGCGAATGGTAATCCGCCACGCCTTTGAGCGTATCGAGCAGGGCATTGATGGTCGGTTCGGTCTGCTGCGGGTTGCAACGGAATTTTTCCGGCAGGTCGCCCGGCACGCTTTTGCCCAGTGCCAGGAACTCACCCAGGGACTGGCTGTTGCGCTGGTAGAACTGGCTCAGGTGCAGGGTCGCGTCGCGGGTCCGCTCGATCTGATAGGTGGTGCTGTTCAGGTCGAGCACGAACTGGGCAGGCACAATGCCGATCAGCACCAGCATGATCAGGCCGATACCTTTCTGGCCATCGTTGGAGCCGTGGACAAAACTCACGGCCATGGCCGAGATCACCAGCACCAGGCGGTTCCAGAACGGCGGGTGTTTCTTGTCGTCGATCTTGCGGCGCTGTTCCGGTGTCTTGTGCATCTTGGACAGCGGACGCCACCATTTAAGGCCGATCAGCACCAGGGCGGCGATAAGGAAGCCGGCCATGGGGGAGAACACCAGGGAGGCGCCGATATCGATCGCCTTCTGCCAGTTCACCCCGTCGGCCAACGGGATATCGTTGATCAGCGCGTTGGCCAGGCCGACGCCGAGGATCGAGCCGATCAGCGTGTGGGAGCTGGACGCCGGGATACCGAAGTACCAAGTGCCCAGGTTCCAGGTGATGGCCGCTGCGAGCAGCGAAAACACCATGGCCAGCCCGTGTCCGGTGTTCACATTGATCAGCAGTTCCACCGGCAACAGGTGGACGATGGCATACGCCACCCCCACGCCGCCCAGCAGCACGCCGAGGAAATTGAACACACCGGAAAAGAACACCGCCAGGTGAGGCGGCATGGCCTTGGTGTAGATAACAGTGGCAACCGCGTTAGCGGTGTCATGAAAGCCGTTGATGAACTCGAAGGCGAGGACAAAAGCCAGGGCGAGCAAGAGGCTCACAAGCACCCAAGCATCCAGTCCGCTGAATAAATCGATCATGAAGGTTTTCTGACCCGGTCATAAGGGGGCGCGATTATGCCAGAAAACCTTGGTAATCGATGCACTGCCTGCTCATCGGTAACATCCTTCAACGAAATATTTTGTAGGAAAGCCTTGGGGACGAGGGTTCCCACGGGGCCCGCAACCCTTTGATTCCGGGGCCGAAAGCGCAGCGAAACGGATCGGCTGCGGGTTCCGACGCGCCTAAACAGTTGTGTGAAATATCTGAGAAGGGTGTCAGGCAGGGTCGTTCACCGCGCTGGGCAGAGCGAAGACACGGCCCGCTCGTGGCGGGCGTCCGTTATCGGGTTCCGACCTGGGTGTCGGCCGGATACCGCTGCACAAGAACCTGGCCGGCGCGTCAATGCTCTTCGGCTTTGAGTTCTTTTTCCATCTTTTGCAGTTCCTGGGTAAAAGCCTGGTCCTGAACGGTGGCGCGTTTACGCCAGGGTTTGCGTTCCGGTTCAGGTTGCGCGGCGTAGGTGGTGATTTCCCCGCCGTAAACTTCCTTGTAACGTTGTTCCTGGCGCTCAAGTTCCGCGCGCAGTTCTTCTTTCGTCACAGTTGTACCTAATTAATTGAAATTGATTCTGGTGATACGCACTGCATGCGGGCATGCAGACGGCCACGGCACCAGAGCTGACAGCTGACGTAGCATCAGGGCTTCGTGTTGTTGCCATACAGGGGAAGCGGCCATAAGGCGCTTCGGGCACCGCGATATTCAAGCACAGTGCCTGCGCACGGAAGCGGTCGAGTGACCGTACCCTACTCAGGCGCATTATAGCGGTCCGGCGGGATAACACTATCCACAAAACCAGGGATGTGCGTTGTTGTGTGAGTCAATATTGTTCATGCAACTGTAATCATCAGGTACGACTGCGATCAGCAGATGCCCATTACAAGATGTCGTTGATCTGGACAAGTTCAATATCGGGGCAGTTCAAGTGTGGTTTCAACTTGTTAAGGAGACGTTTTTCGGCGAACGAATCTGTAATTTACCGCCGATTGCGATTATCGGCTGCTGGTTCGATAATCGAACACTGTCGGCGGGGGGGCCTTGTCGGTCCGTCGGTAGCCGCTTGTAATAGCTGTCCTGCCCAGGGGAAACCAGACATGAACGACCAATTGCGCAACGCCTTTACCTCAGTAGCGCCCCCCATCGTTGCCTCGCCGGCCAAGCGAATCCAGG
This sequence comes from Pseudomonas sp. RGM2987, assembly GCF_022952855.1. Lineage (GTDB taxonomy): Bacteria > Pseudomonadota > Gammaproteobacteria > Pseudomonadales > Pseudomonadaceae > Aquipseudomonas. The sequence continues at coordinate 2,793 of NZ_JALJDX010000062.1, forward strand.
CCTTGACCGGCGATCCGGATTTCATGACCTCCCTGGCCCGCGGACTGGCGGTGGTCCAGGCATTCCAGGAGCGCAAGCGGCACCTGACCATCGCTCAGATCAGCCACCGCACGGAAATTCCCCGCGCCGCCGTCAGACGTTGCCTGCATACCTTGATCAAACTCGGCTACGCCACCACCGACGGCCGCACTTATTCGCTGTTGCCCAAAGTGCTGACCCTTGGTCATGCTTATTTGTCTTCCACGCCACTGGCTGTTTCCGCCCAGCCGTACCTGGACCGCATGAGCGAGCAACTGCACGAAGCCTGCAACATGGCGACGCTGGAGGGCGATGACATTCTCTACATCGCCCGGTCGGCCACCACCCAGCGGCTGATTTCGGTGGACCTGTCGGTGGGCGGGCGGTTGCCGGCCTATTGCACCTCCATGGGCCGGATTCTTCTGGCGGCCTTGGACGACGCTTCGCTGCGCGACTACCTCGACCACGCCGATTTGCAAGCCAAGACCAGCCGGACGCTGCATACCCCCCAAGCGCTGCTCGAATGCCTGCAACAGGTGCGGCAACAAGGCTGGTGCATCGTCGATCAGGAACTGGAACAGGGCCTGCGTTCGATTGCCGTGCCGGTGTACGACGCCTCCGGCCAGGTGGTCGCGGCGCTCAATGTCAGTACCCACGCCGGACGGGTCAGCCGCAATGAGCTGGAACAACGTTTTCTGCCGGGCCTGCTGGGCGCGAGCCGTGACCTGAGCGCGCAGCTGTTCACTTAAGCTGTTCGATAAACGCACAGAGTTGCCTCTGGCGAATTGACGGTTTTCGTCTGCCGTCATTAATGTCGCGGCAGCGTCATCCGGGCCTGTTGGCTGGCGGAGGACGACCTACACAATAATAACGAGAACCCCGATGAACCAGCCCCAGACCTCTGTAGGCAATTGCCTCGACGTACAGTCCTTCATCAACACCCGGCCCATTTCCCGCTACCAATGGCGGGTGGTCATCCTCTGCTTCCTGATCGTTTTTCTCGACGGCCTCGACACGGCAGCCATGGGCTTTATCGCGCCGGCCTTGTCCCAGGACTGGGGCATCGACCGCGCCAGCCTCGGGCCGGTGATGAGTGCCGCGCTGATCGGGATGGTCTTTGGCGCATTGGGCTCGGGCCCGTTGGCTGACCGCTTTGGACGAAAAGTCGTACTGGTGGGTGCGGTCTTGCTGTTCGGCGCCTTCAGCCTGGCCTCGGCCTACAGCACCAACGTTGATCAACTGCTGGTACTGCGATTCCTGACCGGCCTGGGATTGGGCGCCGGAATGCCGAACGCCACCACCTTGCTTTCGGAATACACCCCGGAGCGCAAGAAATCCCTGTTGGTCACCAGCATGTTCTGCGGCTTCAACCTGGGCATGGCGGGCGGCGGGTTCATTTCCGCCAAGTTGATCCCGGCATTCGGCTGGCACAGCCTGTTGCTGATCGGCGGGGTCCTGCCGTTGATCCTGGCGGTGGTGCTGTTGTTCTGGCTGCCGGAATCGGCGCGTTACCTGGTGGTGCGCAATCGTGGCGCCGACAAAGTGCGCAAGGCCCTGGGGCCGATCGAGCCGGAGACGGTTGCCCGGGCGGCGAGCTTCAGCGTGCCGGAACAGAACACCGTGAAGGCCCGCAATGTTCTGGCGGTGATTTTCTCCGGGACCTACAGCGCCGGCACCCTGCTGCTGTGGCTGACCTACTTCATGGGCCTGGTGATCGTTTACCTGCTGACCAGCTGGTTGCCGACCCTGATGCGCGACAGCGGCGCGAGCATGGAGCAGGCGGCGTTCATCGGCGCCTTGTTTCAATTCGGCGGCGTGTTGAGCGCGGTGGGCGTGGGTTGGGCAATGGACCGGTTCAATCCGCACAAGGTCATCGGTATTTTCTATCTGCTGGCCGGGCTGTTTGCCTACGCGGTCGGGCAGAGCCTGGGCCACATCACGCTGCTCGCCACGTTGGTGCTGGTGGCGGGCATGTGTGTCAACGGCGCGCAATCGGCCATGCCTTCCCTGGCTGCGCGCTTCTACCCGACCCAGGGCCGCGCCACCGGCGTGTCATGGATGCTCGGTATCGGGCGTTTCGGGGCGATCCTGGGGGCCTGGATGGGCGCGACTTTGCTTGGGCTGGGCTGGAACTTCGAACAGGTGCTAACCGCCCTGGTCATCCCGGCTGCACTGGCGACCATGGCGGTGGTGATCAAGGGATTGGTCAGTCATGCGGATGCCACTTGAACCGGGGACTCAAACTCCTGTGGTCACCCTCCTGTGGGAGCGGGCTTGCTCGCGAAGGCGTAGGCACATCCGACATCTTGGT
>NZ_JALJDX010000061.1 GCF_022952855.1 Pseudomonas sp. RGM2987
CGCCCCCCCCCCCGCTCCCACAGGGCGTCTTTGTTACCGCCATTTTGTGCGTTCATCCGGTTATACGTAGCCGCCTAACTATTTGTTTGACATTCGCTGCCTAAGCAGTAATATCTCGACATACATTCACTGCCTAGGCAGTAAACGGTGTCCAGATGAAGCATTTCACCCCAGACGAATTCCACAACTGCCATCTCGGCATGCTGCTTGGCCGCGCTGCGCTGCTCAAAGACCGGATCATCGACACCCACATGGAGCCTGTCGGCATCACCGCCGCGCAGTTCAAGGTGTTGATCATCATGGCCCAGCACGGCATCGACACCCCGGCTGAGCTGTGTCGCTACCTGTCCCTGGACAGTGGCTCGATGACCCGGATGCTCGATCGCCTGGAGCAGAAGGGCTTCCTCGCCCGCCAGCGCTCGGTGGATGACCGTCGGCAAGTGTTGCTGGTGTTGACCGACGCCGGTCAGGCACTGGCGGATCGCCTGCCGGTGATCGGCGCCGCTGCGATGAACCAACTGGCCAGCGCCATCAGTCGCGAGGAACTGCAAACCCTCGAACAGATTCTCAAGAAAATACTGCTCGCCGCCGGTGACCCCATCACCGTGCTGCGACTGGGGGAAAAATGAAGCGTAAAACCTTGCGTAGCGGCCTGAGCCTGGTGCTGCTGGCCATGAGCCTGGCCGGTTGCGCCAGCTACAGCGGCCTGAAGACCGAAGGCGTCAGCCTCGAGGCCCAGAGTCTCAAGGCCGGGCAATCGCTCAATGGCGTGACCCTCTCGCCGGCCTCGTGGCCGAAAAGCGACTGGTGGAAAAGCCTCGGTGATCCACAACTCGACGGTCTGATCCGCGAGGCCCTGCGTGACAGCCCGGACATGCAGATCGCCAGCGCCCGCATGCATCAGGCCAGCGCCGCTGCCTATGCGGCCAACGCCGCGCGCATGCCGACACTGGATGCCAGCGGCAGCGTCAGTCGTTCGCGGCTGGCTCGCGACCAGGACCCGGCGGGGCAGGGTGGTGCCTACAGCACCCTGCGTTCGCTAAGCGTCGATCTCAATTACAACTTCGACCTCTGGGGCGGCCAGCGCGCTGCTTGGGAAGCTGCCCTGGGCCAAGCCCGCGCCGCGGAAATCGACCGCCAGGCTGCGCAATTGACCCTGGCTGCCGATGTGGCCCGGGCCTACAGCGACCTCGGTCAGGCTCACATCATTTATGACCTGGCTGCCGAGGACCTCAAGCGCACCCGGCAGATGCTCGACTTGGGCAAACGCCGCCTCAGCGCCGGGATCGACAGCGAGTACCAGTTCCAGCAGACCGAAAGCCTGGAAGCCAGCGCCGACGCCACCCGTATCGATGCGGAAAAGCGCCTGCAAAGCGCCAGGATTGCCCTGGCGGTATTGCTGGGCAAGGGCCCGGACCGAGGTAATGAAATCGCCCGGCCCAATGTGCTGAAGTCCAGCGCGGTCGCCTTGCCGTCGGACCTGCCGGCGGAGCTGTTGGGCCGTCGTCCGGATCTGGTCGCGGCGCGCTGGCGGGTCGAAGCGGCGGGCAAGAACATCGAAGCCGGCAAGACCAACTTCTACCCCAACCTCAACCTGAGCGCGGCGGCGGGGGTGCAGTCGTTGCTGGGCGATGCGATGTTCGGTTCGGCCAGCCGCTTCTTCAACGTGGCGCCGACGGTTTCGCTGCCGATCTTCGACGGCGGACGCCTGCGCGCCGACCTGGATGCCCGGGACGCCGATTACGACCTGGCGGTGGCGCAATACAACAAGAGTCTGGTCAAGGCGCTGGGAGATGTCAGCGACAGCATCAACCAGTTGCGTGACATCGCTCGCCAGATCGGCGCCCAGCAGCACGCCACCGATATTGCACAGAACTCCTACGACACCGTGGTCCAGCGTTACGGCTCCGGCATCGGTAACTACCTGGACGTGCTGAGCATCGAGCAGCAATTGCTCCAGGCCCAGCGCCAACTGGCGAACCTGAATGCCGAGCAGATCGATCTGTCGATCCAGCTGATGCAGGCCCTTGGCGGCGGATTCGATGCCCAGGCGTTGGCTTCGGCCACGCCGGCCGCCACCACGCCGAATAATTGATTCGAGGTACTTGTCATGGCCACTGCCCAAACTACGCAATCTTCCGAAAACCCCCAGGACAGCAGCAACCCGCGCAAGCGCAAGGTGATGCTGCTGGTGCTGGCGCTCATCGTCATTCTCGGCGGCCTGGCTGTCTGGGGCTGGCATGAACTGTATGGCCGCTGGAACGAAAGCACCGACGATGCCTATGTGAACGGCAACGTGGTGGAGATTACCCCGCAAGTCACCGGCACCGTGGTCAGCATCGGTGCCGACGACGGTGACCTGGTGCGTGAAGGCCAGGTGCTGGTGCAGTTCGATCCGAATGACGCCGAAGTCGGGCTGCAAAGCGCCCAGGCCAACCTGGCGCGGACCGTGCGCCAGGTGCGCGGCTTATATAGCAACGTCGACGGCATGCGGGCCCAGGTCAATGCCCAGGAAGCCGAGGTGAAGAAGGCCCAGGAGAACTACAACCGGCGTAAGAATCTGGCAGCCGGCGGGGCGATTTCCCAGGAAGAACTGTCCCATGCCCGGGATGACCTGACCTCGGCGCAGAACGCCCTGGCCAACGCCCGGCAACAGCTCAAGACCACCAGCGCCCTGGTGGATGACACGGTGGTGTCGTCCCACCCGGATGTGCAATCGGCCGCCGCGCAACTGCGCCAGGCCTACCTGGCCGACGCCCGCAGCACCTTGATCGCGCCGGTCACCGGTTACGTCGCCAAACGCACCGTGCAACTGGGCCAGCGGGTACAGCCGGGCACGGCGTTGATGGCGGTGATTCCACTGGATCAGTTGTGGATCGACGCCAACTTCAAGGAAACCCAACTGCGTGACATGCGCATCGGCCAACCGGTGGACATCGAGACCGACCTGTACGGCAGCGATGTGAAGTACAGCGGCACCATCGACAGCCTCGGCGCCGGGACCGGCAGCGCGTTCGCCCTGCTGCCGGCACAGAACGCCACCGGTAACTGGATCAAGATCGTCCAGCGGGTGCCGGTGCGCATTCATGTCAATGCCGAAGAACTGGGCAGGCACCCGTTGCGCGTCGGCCTGTCGACCCAGGTCAACGTCGACCTGCACGACCAGAGCGGCCCGGTCCTGGCCCAGCAACCGCCGCAGAAAGCCTCGTTCAGCACCCAGGTCTACGACCGCCAACTGGCCGACGCCGACGCGATGATCACCCGGCTGATCCACGAGAACAGCGCGGCGGCGAGCAAGACTGCACAGCGTTGAGGCAGCGCAGCACAGGCTGTGGGAGCACGCTCGCTTCCACAGCAGAATTGCGGTGAACACCGATTCTGTGAGCACCCAGGCCGAATGTGGGAGCGGGCTTGCTCCCGAATGCGGAGTTTCAGGCGGCAAAATTATTGAATGTGGAATCGTCTTCGCGAGCAAGCCCGCTCCCACAGGTTCTGTGTTGTGTCTTGACCCGGACGATTTCGCCACCTTCGTTCATAGGATTTCGCAATGAGCAATAACGCGTCCTTCACGCCGCCCAGCCTGTTGCTCAGCACCATCGGGCTGTCGCTGGCGACGTTCATGCAGGTGCTCGACACCACGATTGCCAACGTCGCCTTGCCGACCATCTCCGGTAACCTTGGGGTCAGTTCGGAGCAGGGCACCTGGGTCATTACCTCGTTCGCAGTGAGCAACGCCATCGCACTGCCCTTGACCGGTTGGTTGAGCCGGCGGTTCGGCGAGGTGAAGCTGTTTTTGTGGGCGACGATGCTGTTCGTGCTCGCTTCGTTCTTGTGCGGCATCTCCACTTCAATGCCCGAGCTGATCGGCTTCCGGGTGCTCCAGGGCCTGGTGGCCGGGCCTTTGTACCCGATGACCCAGACCTTGCTGATCGCCGTGTATCCGCCGGCCAGGCGTGGCATGGCCCTGGCGTTGCTGGCGATGGTCACGGTGGTGGCGCCGATTGCCGGGCCGATCCTCGGCGGCTGGATCACCGACAGCTACAGTTGGCCCTGGATCTTCTTCATCAACGTGCCCATCGGGGTGTTCGCGGTGATGGTGGTGCGCCAGCAGCTCAAGGCGCGGCCAGTAGTCACCAGTCGCCAGCCGATGGATTACGTCGGGCTGATCACCCTGATCATTGGTGTCGGCGCGCTCCAAGTGATCCTCGACAAGGGCAATGACCTGGACTGGTTCGAATCGAACTTCATCATCATCGGCGCGCTGATTTCGGTGATTGCCCTGGCGGTGTTCGTGATCTGGGAAATGACCGACCGCCATCCGGTGGTCAACCTACGGCTGTTCGCCTACCGCAACTTTCGCATCGGCACCATCGTGCTGGTGGGCGGTTACGCCGGGTTCTTCGGCATCAACCTGATCCTGCCGCAATGGTTGCAGACCCAGATGGGCTACACCGCCACCTGGGCCGGGCTGGCCGTAGCGCCCATCGGGATCCTGCCGGTGTTGATGTCGCCCTTCGTTGGCAAATATGCGCACAAGTTCGACCTGCGGCTGCTGGCCGGGCTGGCGTTCCTGGCGATTGGCCTGAGTTGTTTCATGCGCGCCGGGTTCACCAACGAGGTGGACTTCCAGCACATCGCCCTGGTGCAGTTGTTCATGGGCATTGGCGTGGCGCTGTTCTTCATGCCGACCCTGAGCATCCTGATGTCGGACCTGCCGCCCCAGCAAATCGCCGACGGCGCCGGGCTGGCGACATTCCTGAGGACCCTGGGCGGCAGCTTCGCCGCGTCCCTGACCACCTGGATCTGGATCCGCCGGGCCGACCAGCACCATGCGTACCTGAGTGAAAGCATCAGCACCTTCGAGCCGGCCACCCGCGAGGCGCTCAACCAACTCGGCGGCGCCAGCGCACCGGCCTACGCCCAGCTCGACCATGTCCTCACCAGCCAGGCGTACATGCTCTCCACCGTGGATTACTTCACGTTGCTGGGCTGGGCGTTCATGGGCTTGATTTTGCTGGTGTGGCTGGCGAAACCGCCGTTTGCGGCCAAGGCAGGGCCGGAGGCGAGCGGCCACTGAATCGAGCATTGAAATTCAATCCCCTGTGGGAG
>NZ_JALJDX010000060.1 GCF_022952855.1 Pseudomonas sp. RGM2987
TTTTTTATGGGCGCTGCGCACCCAAGCGGGAGCAAGCTCCCTCGCCACAGAAGCGCCTCTGGCAGCAAAACCTCCGTCATTCAATGGCGGCTGGTCCCAGCCGCCATGAATGCTTCGTTCGAGGCGTTTCTCTGACAAGGCCTGGCACACCCGATCTTCAACGTCCGTGGTGGCGCCCACTGGGAATTGTTGCCCACCCGATCGAGGATGCAGTAAGTCACTTCCAGGCGCAGGTCCTCCCCGGCCTCCAGGATGACGTGCGGCGGGACCCAGATGTTGATCGGCTGGCCGATCTCGCTCGGCTTGATCCTGGGCAGGTCCATGCGCACGTCGCCCCAGCGCAGGGTGATTGCATCCTCGGCGGCCATGTTCAGGTAGGGTTCGATGGTCACTGGTACGCCGCGCTTGATCTGGCTCGGGTTCACCCCCTGGCGGCGGATGGTCGCGGGAATCCTGACCGGCGCCAGCCCCTGGTTTTCAGTGCCGCTCAGGGCTGAAGGCTGACCGCCGGGGCAATCGAGCTTCACCTGTACCCGTTGCACGCTGGACCGCGCCGGCCCACGCCCCACTTGCATCACGCGGTAGTGAATGCGCGAGGTCCCATTGACGATGAAGCTTTCCGGCACCCGCAGCGTGACGCTGGTTTGTACGTCGGCCGATGTCAGCAGGCGAGAGCCAACGTAGCAGTCGTCCCAGAACAACTCGATCAGGTCGCCCGCGTCCATGCCGGGGTAGGGTGCAATGGCGACTTCCAGGTGCGTGGCACTGGCGATATTGATACCGGCAGGGTGGATGTTGGCCACGGTCGGTGCAGCCAGTCCAGGAATATTCGACGTACATGTCATGTTGTTCTCCTTGATAATCGCTACATATTTTATTTGCGCGGCAATAGGCGCTGACTTTATTAGTCAGTGCATAGAGTTGAATTAATGTGCATCGCCTGTCGGCCTCTAGATAAAGGCTCGATAGTTGCACTGTCAATAGAGGTGCTTGCTTAATGGTTCGATGCGAAGTTCTTCAGAAACGTCCTACGCCCCATTGTTAAGAATGCTTGGCGTCAGGCGTCTTTTTCCTAGGGTAGCCGTTTAAGGCAGGAAAGCTGAGGAGGCCTGTTGGCGTTCAAAGAAAAGAGGAGCGATCAGGGGAAGTGTTGCTGGAGATATGTGTATGTGCGCAATGATCAATGGACATATTGCAGGCACAAAGTTGCCAGTTGTTTCGTCTTTGATAATGGATGCAGTGCGGCCTTGAATAAGTTGCCTCACTTCCATCCCTGGAAGTGATGAAGCTTGAAGCAACTTACTGAGCGCCGTTTCCGGCAGAGAGGAACTTGCTGAGGAACTGCCGAGTACGCTCTTCCTTCGGCGCAGCAAACAAGGCCCTGGCTTCGCCTTGCTCGACGATCACGCCTTTGTCGAAAAACACCACGCGGTTAGCCACGTCCCGGGCAAAGCCCATTTCGTGAGTCACGATGACCATGGTGCGTTTCTCTTCGGCCAGGCCGCGAATGGTCGCCAGCACTTCACCCACCAGTTCCGGATCGAGAGCCGAGGTTGGCTCGTCGAACAGGATCACGGCCGGCTCCATCGCCAGTGCCCGGGCAATTGCCACGCGCTGTTGCTGACCACCCGACAGGCGTCGTGGGTAAGCGTTTTCCTTGCCTGCCAGCCCGACCTTGGCCAAAAGCTTGCGGCCCAGGGCTTCGGCATCGGCACGTGGGGTCTTTTTCACCACCATCGGGCCTTCGGTGACGTTCTCCAGCGCGGTGCGATGGGGGAACAGGTTGAAGTTCTGGAACACAAAACCCACCTGCTGGCGCAAACGCCGCACCAGGTTCTGCTGCTGGTTCAATGGGCGGCTACCATCGATCTCGATGTCGCCCACCTTGATCCGGCCACTGCTGGGTTCTTCGAGGAAGTTCAGGCAGCGCAGGAAGGTGGTCTTGCCCGACCCACTGGGACCGATGATCGCAACCACTTCGCCTTCTTCGATCTTCAGGTCGATGCCGTTGAGCACCACCTGACCCTTGAACTGCTTTGTCAGTTTTTCCACGACAATCATGGGTCAGGACTCCTGGTCATGCCGATTGACCCGCTCTTCCAGGACGTTCTGCAGGTGCGAGAGCACGCTTGCCAGAACCCAGTAGATCAGCGCGGCGGCAAGGTACATGGTGAAGATTTCGAAGGTTCGCGCGGTGATCAATTGCGCCTGGCGGAACAGCTCCGGCACCTGGATGGTCGCCGCCAGCGCGGTGTCCTTGACCAGGGAAATGAAGCTGTTGCCCAACGGTGGCAGGGCCGTGCGTGCGGCTTGCGGCAGGATGGCCCGGCGCAGGGTCTGGGCGCGGGTCATGCCGATACTCGCCGCGGCTTCCCACTGGCCGCGCTCGATGGAGCTGATGGCGGCCCGCAGGATTTCACACGCATAGGCGGCCATGTTCAGCGAGAAGCCGATCAGCGCCGCCGGCAACGGATCCAGCTCGACGCCCAGTTGCGGCAGCCCGTAATAGATCACGAACAGCTGCACCAGCAGCGGCGTGCCGCGAAAGAACGACACGTAGATGCGAGCGACCCAGCTCACCAGTTTGAAGCGCGACAGGCGCATCAGCGCCAGGCCGAACCCCAGCAACAAGCCGAAGAACATGCCGCCGAGGCTGAGGATGACCGTGTAATACGCGCCCTTGAGCAAGAAGGGCGCGGAGTCCAGCGCGAGTTGGAAAGCCTCTTCCATTATTGAGTGACGTCAGCGCTGAAGTATTTTTCCGAAAGCTTTTTCAGCGTGCCGTCGGCGCGGAGTTTGTCGATGGCCTTGTTCACCGCGTCCAGCAGTTCAGGTTCGCCTTTGCGCAGGGCAATCCCGGCTTCCTGGCGAGAGAACGCTTCGCCGGCGGCGGCAGTGTCCTTGGCTTTCTTGGCGTATTCCAGGGCGGCGAGGCGGTCGATCAGGATGGCGTCGATACGGCCGACACGCAGGTCCTGGAACTTGGTCGGATCATCTTCATAGGTGCGCACGTCAGCGCCCGGTACGTTGGCCTTGACCCACTGTTCGTAGTTGGTGCCCAGGCCCACGCCGACTTTCTTGCCCGCAAGGTCGGCCGCAGTCTTGATGGTGTCTTTGTTCTTGGTCAGGGTCAGTGCCTGGATCCCGGAAACGGTATACGGCTTGGAGAAGTCATACTTCTTCTTGCGCTCTTCGGAAATGGTCACCTGGTTGATCACCGCGTCCAGGCGCTTGGACTCCAGCGCTGCGAGGATGCCGTCCCATTTGGTCGGCTGCAGCTTGACCTTCACCCCCAGTTCCTTAGCCAGGGCTTCGGAAAATTCCACTTCGAAACCGGCCAGCTTGCCGTCGGCATCAACGAAACTGAACGGAGGGTAAGTGCCTTCCAGGCCGACGTTGATCACGCCTTTGTCCTTGATCGTTTGCAGCTGCTCACCGGCAACCGCTTGCCCCAGCAGGCCGGCACTCAATGCCAGGCCCAGCGAACCCACCAGCAGGTTGCGACGTAGTGCGGAAAAATTCATGACAAGCCCCTGTGTTTTCTTATGAAACATTATCGGATGTGAAAAGGCGTAGCCGCGATTCGAAAAGATTGCCACATCCTGCCTCAAAGCAGCCTGGGCGTCTCGCGGCAAATGCGCCTTCGGCGAGACTATAGGATGGGTTTTATAGATTGGAAAATAATATTAAATCTTACCGATATTCAAATATGGAATGAGGTTCCAGTGTGGGAGCGGGCTTGCTCGCGAAGGCGATTCGTCAGTCCCAATGATGTTGGATTTGCCGACGTCTTCGCGAGCAAGCCCGCTCCCACAGTTCATGCATGAACGCTAGAACGCTGCGTCATAGGCAAACAGCGCGGGTGCGCCGCCGGTGTGCAGGAAGATGATCGGGCCTTCGTCGAAACGGTCCCGGCCGACGCCATCGAGCAGGCCGGCCATGGCCTTGCCGGTGTAGACCGGATCCAGCAACAGGCCTTCCTGGCTGGCGAGCAGCTTGACCGCCGCCAATGTCCCGGCGTTTGGCTCGCCGTAGCGGGGGGCGAAATATTCGTCCCACAGGTTGACCTTGAACGCCTCTGGCAGTTTTACCTCAAGCAGCTGCGCGGTGCGTTCGGCCAGGCCTTGAACCTTGGGGAACTGGTCTTCTTCGCTGCGCGAAACGGTGACGCCGATGACAGGCAGCGCCGGCAGGGTTTCGCTCAGCGCCAGTGCCAGGCCACTATGGGTTCCGGCGCTGCCCGAAGCCAGCACCACAGCGGCGAAATCCAGTCCGGTGTCCTTTATCTGCTCGGCCAGTTCCAGGCCGGCCCGGACATACCCCAGCGCGCCCAAGGCGTTCGAACCGCCAATCGGCACCAGGTAGGGTTTTTTTCCGTTGCTGCGCAGGCGGCCGGCCAGGGCCTGCAATTGCTCATCGGCGTTATCCAGGTTTTCCACCAGCTCGACCTTGGCGTCGAACAGCTCCAGCAGCAGTCGGTTGCCGTTGCCCAGGTAATTGCGGTCGTCGGTGCCGATGGGGTTTTCCAGCAAGGCCACACAACCCAGGCCCAGCCTGGCGGCCAGCGCTGCGGTCTGGCGCACATGGTTGGACTGGATCGCGCCGGCGGTAATCAGCGTGTCCGCGCCCTGGGCGATCGCATCGGCGGCCAGGTATTCGAGCTTGCGCAGCTTGTTGCCACCCAGCGCCAGGGGCGTCAGGTCGTCGCGCTTGATGTAGATGTCCCGGCCGAGCCAGCTGGAGAGGCGCTCGAGCTTTTCCAGCGGGGTCGGGTGGCCGAGCAGATCCAGGCGATTAAAGCGGGCCAGCTGTTGTTTGATCATGGGTCCGTACTGATTGCAGGAGATGACCGGACTATAGGCAGGGTGGGTATGGGTGGGCAACTGGCAATCGTTTGGCTGGGAGCAGAACGATCGGTGACTTTGGATTGCCAAGCAACACCGGACCTGTGGGAGCGGGCTTGCTCGC
>NZ_JALJDX010000059.1 GCF_022952855.1 Pseudomonas sp. RGM2987
TTTCCAGACTGACCGCATGACTCGCTTTAGCGACTGCTGCGCAGCCGAGCGGGAGCAAGCTCCCTCGCCACGGGGTATGGGTTGTCTGGGCTGACGTCTTCGCGAGCAGGCTCGCTCCCACAGTTGGATCGCAGTGCAGCCGGGAGAGTTAGGTCGACTGTCAGGCCGCCTTCGCGGGCGAGCCCGCTCCCATAAGCCGCCGTTACCGCAGCAACGGATATGTACCCGGTCAAAACCCAGGCCGGCTGCCAGGGCACTCACCCCTGCCACTTCCCCCCCTCGACAATCACACTCTCCGGCCGAGTCTCATCACTCAGTTCCTTACGCACATACTGGTCATACAGCTTGAGCAGATACTTCTCCTCACCCAGCTTCGCCAGCTCGGCATTCACCCAATCACGCAGTTCGATATTGCCCTTCTTCACCGCCGGTGCGATCGGTGCTTCGGCGCCCAGCGTCTGGCTCAGCACACGATAGCCTGGGTTCTGCTTGGCCCAGCTGAACAACACCAGATTGTCCTGGGCATAGGCATCGCCCCGCCCATTGGCCAGCGCTTGCAGGGACTCGGAGTTTTTCTCGAACTTGAGCAGTTTCCAGTCCGGATGATTCTTGGTCAGCCAGATGTCCGCCGTGGTGCCGGTGGTGACGATAGTGGTACGGGTCGCCAGGTCATCCAGGTTCCTCACCTCGCTGGCTTGCGGCACCAGCGCCTGCACGGCGACTTTCAGGTTGGGGTTGGTGAATTCCACCGCCTCCTTGCGCTCTGGCGTCACGGTCATGTTGGCAAGGATCAGGTCGACCTTGTCACTTTGCAGAAACGGAATCCGGCTCGCCGGTTCAACCGCGACGAACTCGACCTTGTTTTCATCGCCCAGCAGATCCTTGGCAAAACGGCGGCCAATGTCGGTATCGAAGCCGACATAGCGGCCGGTCTCGTCGACAAAACCGAACGGCGGTTTGTCGGTGAAGACCCCGACGATCAATTTGTCCCGCGCCTTGATTTTCTCCAGGTAGCTGGCCGGCGCTGTGCTCTGGCTGGCAGCTTGTGGTTTGGATGGTTCTTCGGTCTTGTTGCAGCCGGCCAGCAAGGCAAGACCGAGCAACGGCAATAACAGCAAAGCGGATTTGGCAGTTTTCATGGCAGTTCCAGTTCCTTTGTTTGAGTCGTTTTGGGTAGTGCGGCGACGTAGGAGAACTTCTCCAGGAACTGCTGCGCTCGTGCGGTTTGCGGGTTCGTAAAGAAAATCTCGGGCGGGTTTTGCTCAAGGATGCGCCCGGCATCCATGAACACAATGCGGTCGGCCACGGCCCGGGCAAAGGCCATTTCGTGGGTGACGATCAACAGCGTCATGCCTTCGCGGGCCAGGCCCTGAATGACCTCCAGCACTTCCTTGACCATTTCCGGGTCGAGGGCGGCGGTGACTTCATCGAACAGCATGACCTTGGGGTTCATGCACAGCGAACGAACGATGGCGATGCGTTGCTGCTGGCCGCCGGAGAGCTGCCGCGCGAAAGCATCGCGCTTGTCCAGCAGACCCACGCGCGCCAGCAAGGCTTCAGCCTGGGCACGCGCTTGGCGGCGGTCGCGGTTCTGCACTTTGACCGGGCCGAGCAGCAGGTTATCGAGCACGTTCATGTGCGGGAACAAGTGGTAGCTCTGGAACACCATCCCAATCTGCTGCCGTACTTCGCGCCAGTCGGTGTCTTTGTCCAGCAGCTCGCGGCCAGCAAACTTCAGGCTGCCACTGTGGGCGACTTCCAGCCCGTTAAGGCAACGCAACAGGGTACTTTTTCCGCAACCGCTCGGACCGAGGATGACGATCACTTCACCCGGTTCCACTTGCAGGTCGATGCTGTCCAGCACCTGTTGGTCGCCGAAAAACTTGTTGAAACCCTTGAACTCGATCAATGCGCTCATGCGTGCGTCCAGCGCCGCTCCAGGACCCGCGAAGCGGCCGAGAGCGGGTAGCAGATAAAGAAAAAAAACAGGAACAGCGCACCGTAGATCAGCACGGATTCGTAGGTGCGCTCGATGATTTGCTGGCCGACCTTGATCACGTCCACCACACCGATCAGCACCGCCAGGGAACTGGTCTTGATGAGGCGGGTGTAGACGTTGATGGTCGGCGGCGTCATGCGCCTGAGCGCTTGCGGCAACAGCACGTAGCCATAGAGCTGCGGTCCGTCCAGGCCGATCGACAATCCCGCCTCGCGCTGACCGCGGGGCAACGAATGCAGCGCACCACGCACCACCTCGCCCACTTCAGTGGCGCCCCATAAGGACAACACCAGGACCGCGCACCAGAAGCTGGGAATGCTCAGGCCGAAAAAGATCGGCAGCCCGAAGAACAACAGATATAACCAGACCAGCACAGGAATCGCCCGGAACAGTTCCAGGTAGACCCGCAGGATCGCGTCCAGCCACTTTACCTTCAGTGTGCGCAGTACGCCGTAGAGCACTCCGCCAACGGTGCTAAGGACGATGCCCAGCAAGGAAATCGACAGGGTTTGCGCAGCACCCTTGCCCAACTGCGGCAGCGACACCCACAGCAACTCAAGACCCGAACTGGCCATGCTGGAGCCTCCTTTCCAGACGACTGAGCAACAACGACAACGGCAGGAACAGCAGCACGCAAATCAGCGTCAGCACTGCGAGCATTTCGTAGGTCTTGTAATAGAGCGCGATGTAGCTCTTGGTGGTGTAGAGGATCTCCGGCACCGCCACGGCCGAGACCACCGTGGTTTCCTTGAGCAGGAAAATGAAGTTGGCGAACAGCGACGGCAGGCTGAGAATCCCGGCCTGGGGCAGGATCACGTAGCGCAGCAACTGCCCGTGTGACAACCCGATGGAACGCCCGGACTCCAGTTGCGCCTGGGGCACCGCCTCCACACCGGCGCGCAGCACTTCGGTGAGGTAGGCACCGCCCAGGAACGTCATGGTGATGATCGCCGCCGCGAAGCCCGAGACCTTGATGCCCAGGGCCGGTAATGCGAAGTAGACGAAGAACAGCTGGATGAGCAGCGGCGTGTTACGCGCCAGCTCCACGTACAGCCCGACCAGGCGCCGCAGGTAAGGCGTGCGCCAGACCAGGATCGTGGTATTGACCAACGCCACCAGCAGCGATGTGACAATAGCCACCAGACCGACCTGCAGCGTAACGCCTACGGCCTTGAAAAACGCCGGCAGGGTGCTGAGGATAAAAGCGTAATCAAAATTCATCGGCCATCCTGGACATCGCTCGGTAAGCGACGCTCGTGCAATCCATGGGCAGCGGGTAACCGCCCGGCAGGCAGCGACTTTAATGGCATAAGAAGTTAAATTTAAATACCGTTAAAGCATATTGATATCACGCAAAAAACTATCCTGTGTATTTGCTGCGAGGAAAGAAGGCGACTATTTTCTTTGCGCCGTAGGAAGGATCTTTTTTTTGAAATGGCCCTTCAAGGATGCACGGTTTTTGGCCAGACTCCCGGCCGAACCATCACAGGGAAGAGAACATGGCTGACGTAAAAGCGCCGCAGCGACTGGACCCGCAGGAAATAGTGAAATTACTGGTGGCGTTGCGCCGGGCATTGAAGGCCAGGGTGGCCTGATCCATGGGATGAATTGTCCCCTATGGGAGCGAGCCTGCTCCGGGCGGCGATCCGACGATAGTGGCCTCAGTCACACCACCACCCACAGTTGAAACACGAACATAAAAAAACGCCGACGCTGCCACAGCCGTCGGCGTTTAAACCGTGAAAGGGTCTACCGCTCGAATCAGAACGCTGGCAGTACCGCGCCGCTGTATTTCTTCTCGATGAATGCCTTCACTTCCGGACTGGTCAAGGCCTTGGCCAGTTTCTGGATGGCCGGGCTGTCCTTGTTGTCCGGACGGGCCACCAGGAAGTTCACGTAAGGCGAATCCGAACCTTCGATCACCAGCGCGTCTTTAGCCGGGTTCAGGCCTGCTTCCAGGGCGTAGTTGGTGTTGATCAGGTCCAGGTCAACCTGGTCCAGAACCCGCGGCAGCATGGCCGATTCCAGTTCCTTGAACTTGAAGTTGTGCGGGTTCTTGGCGATGTCTTTCGGCGTTGCCAGGGCGTTTTTCGGGTCCTTGAGCTCGATCAGGCCAGCCTTCTGCAACAGAAGCAGTGCACGCCCGCTGTTGCTGCCTTCGTTAGGCAGTGCGATGGTTGCGCCGTTTGGCAGTTCGGCCAGTGTCTTGTACTTCTTCGAGTAGCCACCGAACGGTTCAACATGGACGCCGATCACGGTCACCAGATTCGTGCCTTTGCCTTCGTTGAAGTTTTTCAGGTACGGCAGGGTCTGGAAGTAGTTGGCATCCAGGCGCTTCTGATCAACCTGTACGTTGGGTTGCACGTAATCAGTGAAGACCTTGATTTGCAGGTCCACGCCTTCTTTGGCCAGGGCCGGCTTGATCAGCTCGAGGATCTCAGCGTGCGGCACCGGGGTGGCTGCCACCACCAGTTTCTCTGCTGCCTGGGCCAGGCCCGAGGTCAGGGCTGCCGCCAATGCGGTGAACAACAGAACCTTTTTCATGCAGTGTCCTTATTAAATCACTGTCGTCTTTGCGACAGCCAAATGGGGAAGTGCCAGCGAAGTGCTATCGCTGGCGTGAAGCGGAAGATACCGATATTTTTTATGCCTTAACAATATCTTTTATTCAAGTTCATATTCGTTTTACTCATATGAAAAAATACCCTTGTGGCGAGGGAGCTTGCTCCCGCTCGGGTGCGTAGCAGCCGTAGTTTTTTGGGGGCTGCTACGCACCCGAG
>NZ_JALJDX010000058.1 GCF_022952855.1 Pseudomonas sp. RGM2987
ACCCAGCCCCCGAGTCTGCAATCCCGGAGCATCAGGCAAAGCAGTGTTCGGTCTTTTTTGGGGCTGCTGCGCAGCCCAGCGGGAGCAAGCTCCCTCGCCACAATGTGCGCTCGCCAATGAATTAGTTTCGATTCGAGGATTTTGACATGTCTACCCTGATACGCCCGGCCCTGAGCCTGTTACTCCTGATGACCCTGCTCACCGGCATCGCCTACCCTTTGCTGGTCACCGCAGTGGCGCAAGTCGCTTTTCCTGTCCAGGCCAACGGCAGCCTGGTCATCGACGCCGTCGGCAAGGTCCGTGGCTCTATCCTGATCGCCCAGGATTTCCAGGGCGATGCCTGGTTCCATCCCCGTCCATCGGCCGGCGCCTTTGCCACCGTAGCCAGCGGCGCGAGCAACCTGTCCCCGAGCAATCCGGCCCTGGCCACGCGGGTGATCGATGACGCCGGCAAGCTGCAAGTGCCCGGCCAGGGGCCAGTGCCGCTGGCGTTGCTGACCACTTCCGGCAGCGGCCTGGACCCGCACTTGCCACCGGCCGCGATTGCCTATCAACTGGCGCGTGTTGCTGCGGCGCGTAACCTGCCGGTCTCGACCTTGCAGCAGTTGGTTGAGCGTCATACCGAGCAACCGTTGGTAGGGCCGCCAGTGGTGAATGTGCTGGCGCTGAATCTGGCGTTGGAACATCTGTAGTCAATTGAACCGCCTTCGCGAGCAAGCCCGCTCCCACAGTGGATTTGCGGTAGCCGTGGGAACAGGTCACGCCACAGTCCCTGTGGGAGCGGGCTTGCTCGCGAAGGCGTCGGAACATTCTCTACATCAACATCTGGAACAAGAGACCCCGACATGAGCGACTCCGGCCGCGCCGACGCACTGCTTGCCAACCTGCCCCGCAACGACCGTGGCCGGCTCAAGGTCTTCCTTGGCGCGGCACCCGGTGTCGGCAAGACCTACGCCATGCTGCAAGCGGCTCACACACGCTTGCGTCAAGGGGTGAAAGTCATCGCCGGGGTAGTGGAGACCCACGGTCGCAGCGAAACCGAAGCCTTGCTCGCGGGCCTGGCGCAGCAGCCCTTGGTGCGCTCGGAGTATCGCGGCGTGATGCTCGAGGAGATGGACCTCGACGGCCTGCTCGCGGCTCGACCAGGCCTGGCGCTGGTGGACGAGCTGGCCCACAGCAACGCGCCCGGCAGTCGTCATGCCAAGCGCTGGCAGGACATCCAGGAGCTGCTCGCCGCTGGCGTCGACGTGTACACCACGGTCAACGTCCAGCACCTGGAGAGCCTTAACGACCAGGTACGCGGCATCACTGGCGTGCAAGTCCGTGAGACGTTGCCGGACTGGGTCTTGCAGGAGGCCGATGAGCTGCTGCTGATCGACTTGCCGCCGCGCGAGCTATTGGAGCGCTTGCGCGACGGCAAGGTCTACGTGCCGGAGCAGGCCCGGGCGGCGATCGACGCATTTTTCACCCAGACCAACCTGACCGCCTTGCGCGAGCTGGCCATGCAGACCGCCGCCGCACAGGTCGACAATGACTTGGCCCAGGGTTATCGCCAACTGGGCCAGGCCGCCCCGGCGGTGCGGGGGCGATTACTGGTGGGAGTGGACGCTGACGAGCAGGCTGAACGCCTGGTGCGCCACGCCAGCCGCGTGGCCCAACGTCGACATTTGCCCTGGACCCTGGTGCACGTGGACAACGGCAGTGCGCGGGACGAGCCATCGCGTCAGCGTCTGCAAAATGCCCAGCAACTGGCCGAGCGACTCGGTGGCGAAGTGGTGCTGCTGCGGGCCGGTGAAGTGGCCCGCACGCTGATCCAGCATGCCACCGAAAGGCGCGCCACGCTGCTGCTGGTCGGGCAGTCCCGGCAACGCCTGCGTCGCCGCGTGTTCGGCGGCGGCCTGGCTTCGCGCTTGCTGCGCGATGCCCGAGGGCTGGAAATCAACGTGCTGGACAGCGACGAACAGCCCCGTCCGTCCCGGGTGCGCTCAAGGGCGGTCCAGACCGGTTTCGACTATGTCCTCGCCCTGCTGGCAACGGTGGCCGCCAGTGCCTTGGCCTGGGGCATTTCGGGGCTGCTGGAGCTACCGAACATCTCCCTGGTGTTTTTGATGGCGGTGTTGCTGGTGGCGGTGCGCAGCAGTCTTGGTCCGGCGCTGGCTTGCGCGGCGTTGTCGTTCCTGGCCTATGACTTTCTGTTTATCCCGCCGAATTTTTCCCTGACCATCCAGCGCGAAGAAGACGTGCTGACGCTGGTGTTCTTCCTGCTCATGGCCGCCCTGACCGGCAACCTGGCGGCCCGCCAGCGTCGGCAGTTGCAGGCGTTGCGCGACACCCAACAGGAGACCGGCGAGTTGCTCGACCTGTCACGCAAACTCACCGCCGCCACCGACCGCCAGGCGGTGATCAGCGCCGCCGCGCAGCACCTCAACGGCTGGCACGACTTGCAACTGTGCCTGCTCAACCGTGACCAACAGGGCAACTGGAAGGTAGAGACCGCCGAGCCGTTGACCTTCACCGAGGCCGAACGCGCCGCGGCCGACTGGTCCTGGCAACATGATCAGCCGGCCGGCGCCGGCACCGGAACCCTGCCGTCCGGGCGCTGGTGGTGGTGGCCGTTGTCGGCGGAGGGCGAGCCCTTGGCGTTACTCGGTGCCTGCCCCAAAGAGGGCATGCCATTGAGTGGGCAGCGTCGCCGTCTGCTGACGGCCCTCAGCCAGCCGTTGGCCCAGGCCCTGGCCCGTGCACAACTGGCCCAGGACCTGGAGGCGGCGCGCCTGCACGGCGAAACCGAGCAATTGCGCAGCGCCTTGCTGGCTTCGGTGTCCCACGATCTGCGCACGCCGCTGACCGCCATGCGCGGCAGTATCGATAGCCTGTTGGCGTTGGGAGAGGCAATCCCGCTGGCGGATCGGCGCGAGTTGCTCGAAGGCACCCGCGATGAAGCCGAGCGCCTGGATCGCTACATCCAGAATCTTTTGGACATGACCCGTCTCGGCCATGGCGCGTTGAAACTGGCGCGGGACTGGGTGGCGCCGGCGGATATCGTCGGCAGTGCGCTGAACCGCCTGCGTGCGGTGCTGGCGCCCCTCGTGGTCGGCGTCGAGGTGCCTGCTGAGTTACCGTTGCTGTACGTTCATGCCGCGCTGATTGAACAGGCGCTGGTGAACGTGCTGGAGAACGCTGCGCGCTTTTCGCCGGCCCACGGGCGCTTGCGGTTGAGCGTCGGTGTGACGGACAACGAGCTGTTTTTTGCCGTGGCCGATGAAGGGCCCGGCATTCCGGAAGCCGAGCGCGAGCGGATTTTCGACATGTTTTACACCGCTGCCCGCGGAGATCGAGGTGGGCAGGGCACGGGCCTGGGGCTGGCGATCTGTCAGGGGATGGTAGGGGCTCACGGCGGGCGAATCAGCGTCGCCGATGGCCTCGACGGACGCGGCACCTGTATCACCCTGCACCTGCCATTGCAGACACAGCCGGGTATGGACGATGAAGCTTGAGCGGCGCTGCGTTATGCTTTTTTCCACCTGACAGTTTGAACGAGCCCCATGAGCCAGAACGCGACCCTCTTGGTCATCGACGACGAACCACAGATCCGCAAGTTCCTGCGAATCAGCCTGACCTCCCAGGGATACAAGGTCCTGGAGGCGGGCACCGGCACGGAGGGGCTCGCCCAGGCGGCGTTGAACAAACCCGATTTGCTGATACTCGACCTCGGCCTGCCGGACATGGACGGCCAGCAGGTGCTGCGCGAGTTTCGCCAATGGTCGACGGTGCCGGTGCTGGTGCTCTCGGTGCGGGCCAGCGAAGCGCAGAAAGTCGAGGCGCTGGACAATGGCGCCAACGATTACGTGACCAAACCGTTCGGCATCCAGGAGTTTCTCGCCCGCATCCGCGCCTTGTTGCGCCAGGCGCCGGTCGGCGAGGCGCAGGAGGCGGCGCTGAAATTCGGCCCGCTGACGGTGGACCTGGCGTATCGACGGGTATTGCTGGAGGGCGCCGAGGTGGCGCTGACGCGCAAGGAATACGCTGTGCTGGCGCAACTGGCGCGGCATCCTGGGCGCGTCATCACCCAGCAACAACTGCTCAAGGACATCTGGGGCCCGACCCACACTGAAGACAGCCACTACCTGCGGATCGTGGTGGGTCACCTGCGCCAGAAACTGGCCGACGACCCGACCCGGCCACGGTTCATCGTGACCGAGGCGGGGGTGGGTTATCGGTTGTTGGGGGAGGGTGGGACTTAGCCTCCACTAGACTTCAAACCTTGCACTATTGTGGCGAGGGAGCTTGCTCCCGCTGGGGTGCGAAGCAGCCCCCGTACAGCCAACTCAATGAGCCTGATACAC
>NZ_JALJDX010000057.1 GCF_022952855.1 Pseudomonas sp. RGM2987
CCCCGGGCGTGGGCTTGGCGGTGACCGCGCTGCTGATGCTCAAGGGTGGCAAGGGCAAGTTCTTCAGCAAATTGCCGTGCATGCTGGTGGGCGGCGCCGCGTCCATGGCGGTCAGCAGTGCGATGGGCGCGGCGGCCAATGCGGCCATGGGCTCGTCAAACCCGGTGCATGCCGCCACCGGCGCTAAAGTGCTGGGCGATATCGAGGAGATGGACTTCGTCCTACCCGGCATCCTGCCGATCGACTGGCAGCGCTTCTACAACAGCCGTGACGAACGCCGCGACGGGTTGTTTGGCGCCGGCTGGAGCGTTGCCTATGAGGTGTGCGTCGAAATCCTGCCCCACCCCGAGGGCGGTGAAACCCTGGTTTACACCGACGAGCAGGGTCGACGCATCGACATGGGTTCGATCCCCTTGGGCGGTGCAGTGTTCAGCCCCGGTGAAGGGCTGAATGTTCGGCGACACGCCAATGGTGAATTGCTGATCGAAAGCACGGACGGGCTGTACCGGCTGTTCAAGCCGACGCCGGACCGTATATCGCTGCTGCGCCTCGAACAACTGGGCGACCGCAACGACAATCGCATTTACCTGGACTACGACGCCGCCGGACGGTTGGTGCAGTTGCGAGAAACCTTCGATCTGGTCCGTATCGAACTGACCTATGACGATCGATGGCCGCAACGTATCAGCATGATCGAGCGGCTCTACGCCGATCAGCGCCGGGAAGTGCTGATGCACTACGGCTACGATGCCCAAGGCGACCTGGCCGAGGTTCGCCAGTCCAATGGCCAAGTGAAACGCCGCTATGCCTACGATGTCGGTCGGCGCATGGTCGAACACCAGTTGCCCACCGGCCTGCGCTGCTTCTACGACTGGGCGTTGATCGAAAACCAGGAATGGCGGGTGGTTCGTCACTGGACCGACGCGGGCGACACTTATGCCTTCGACTATGACCTGGCAGCCGGGACCACGCGCATCACCGACGGTTTGAATCGCATCAGCACACGTCGCTGGGATACGCGCTACCAGATCACCGAAAATACCGACGCGTTAGGCCGCATCTGGACTTTCCAATGGAATGACGAAAGCCAGCTGATCGCCGCGATGGCCCCCAACGGCGGCCAATATCAATTCAGCTACGACGAGGCGGGCAATCTTTGCCAGACCCTCGACCCGCTTGGGCGTAGCGAGTCAACGTTATGGCTCGAACACTGGGCCTTGCCCATGGTCGAGACCGATGCCGAGGGCCATACCTGGCAATACCGCTATGACTCGCATGGCAATCGGATTCGGGAAACCGATCCGCTGGGCCACGTCACCCGCTATCGCCATGACACTCACGGCCAGGTGGTGGAAGTCATCGACGCCACGGGCAAACGCAAGACGATGCGCTGGACGCCTTTGGGCCAGCTCAGCGAACACACCGATTGCTCCGGTTACACCACGCGATTCAGTTACTGCGAACGTGGACTGCTCCTCAGCAGCACCGACGCACAGGGAGAGCGGACGCTTTTCAACTACGACGACCAGGGTCGGCTGTTGAGCAAGCAACTGCCGGACGGACGCACCGAGCACTACCAGCGCGATGCGAGCGGCCAGTTGATCGGTTACAGCGACCCGGCCGGGCACACCACGCATTTCCAACACACCCTGACCGGGCAACTGCGCGTGCGCACCGATGCCCATGGTCGCCGGGTGGAACTGAGCTACGACCACTACGGCCGCCTGTTGGCGCTGACCAACGAAAACGACGAAAGCTACCGGTTTGCCTGGGACGCCGGCGACCGTCTGACCGCCCAGAACAGCCTGGACGGCAGCCTCAAGCGCTACGCCTACGACTCGCTGGACAACGTCATCCGCATGGAAGCCCACGCGGTGCCGGGCAGCACCGACCTGGACCTCGCCCCGCAAGCGCCGATCATCCATGAACTGGAGCGCGATGCGATGGGCCGTCTGGTGATGAAGGTCACCGACGATGGCCGCACCGAGTACTGCTATGACGCGCTCGATCAGGTCAAGGCCATCACGTTCACCCATCAATCAGGGGAACAGCAGTGCGTCGGTTTCAGCTACGACCCACTCGGGCAACTGATTGCCGAACAGAGCTGGGCCGGGCGCCTGGAGCATCGCTACGACGAACTGGGCAACCTGGCCCAGACACAGCTCCCCGATGGCCGCTGGCTGAACCGTCTGCATTACGGCAGCGGTCATCTGCACCAGATCAACCTCGACGGCCTGGTGATCAGCGACTTCGAACGTGACCGCCTGCACCGCGAAGTGCTGCGCACCCAGGGACGTCTCAGCACGCGCAGCGAATACGACCGCAGTGGTCGTCTGCGGGCCCGCCAGCGCCGACAACAAGGTCAATCCACGCTGCTGCCTGCGGCGGCGCAATCGCTGTTTGGCTACGACACCAGTGATCAACTGGTGGAACGCTTCGACAGCCAGCCGGATGCATCACATCGGCAACTGCTGCATTACGACGCCACCGGGCGCATCCTTGCCAGCCAGGACAATCTCCAGGGCCAGCGCGAAGGCTTTGCCTATGACCCGGCCGCCAACCTGCTCGACAGCCTGGGCACGGGTCGGGTCGCGCATAATCGTCTGTTGACCTATCAGGACAAGCGCTACCGCTATGACGGCTTCGGGCGCATGGTGGAAAAACGCAGCGCCCGCCGCGGCGTCCAACGTTTTCACTACGACGCCGAGCAGCGCCTGGTTGAGGTTCGCAACGACAACGGTTCGGTCGTGAAAATGACATACGACCCGCTGGGGCGGCGTATTGAAAAAGCCGAATACGACTGTCATTGCACCCTGCTGAGCCGCACCCGTTTCACTTGGGACGCGCTGCAGCTCTTGCAGGAGCATCGAGACAACCAGACCAGCCTCTACATCTATGTCGATGACAGCCACGAACCACTGGCAAGGGTCGATGGCGTCGGTGAACAACAGAAAATCCGTTATTACCACAACGACTTCAACGGCCTGCCCGAACAACTTTGCGAAGCCGACGGCCACATGCTTTGGCGTGCCCGTTACCAGGTCTGGGGCAACACCGCCGAAGAGTTGCGCGAGCCGTACTTCATCGAAGAACAGAACCTGCGGTTCCAGGGCCAGTACCTGGACCGGGAAACCGGCCTGCATTACAACACCCTGCGCTTTTACGATCCGGACATTGGCCGGTTCACCACACCGGACCCCATCGGGTTGGCGGGTGGGCTGAACCTCTACCAATACGCGCCAAACCCGGTGAGCTGGATCGACCCCTCGGGGCTGATGAAATGCACGACCCCGCCGAAAGGCCGCAAGGTCAACCGGACGGTTTATCGCTTTGAAGAGCCTGGGCGGATCAGCACGACCTGGACGGCGCACAAATGGAACGTCGCCGCCCGACACCGTTATACCGCCCCCGGCCTGGGTGGCGTCTACGGCGCCAATTCGCGCAAGACCGCCATGGGCGAGGTCAATCACTGGGGCGTGGACCTGTCCACGCGGGTCTTGGTGAGCAAGAAAGTGCAGCTCAACAACGTCCTGGACCTGACCCGCGCCGATGTGCGCAAACAATTGGGCGTGTCCTTGAAAAACATCACCGGCAACAAATACACCCAGACCCACCAGATCGGCGCCTGGGCCAAGGCCAATGGTTATGATGGGATCCTGGCGCCGTCGGCGCGTAACCCGACCGGCAGCAACTTGATCTCCTTTGACGGATTTTGACATGGGACTGGAAGACGAATACGTCGGCGACGCCGACTGGCAAACTTTCGTGCGCCTGTACGAGGAGGACTACCTCGACGACAACGCTCGCACGCTCGCCAAGTCCATGGACGACAACCTCGACATGGCCGTGGTGCTCTATGGAAAACGAGGGCTCAAGGAGGGCCTGTGGTGGATGGAACAAGTCGTGCCGGCCTTGGGTAACAAACGCCCGGCCGATTGCCTCAAGAGCCCGAAACTGATCACGCGCCTGCGAATGGCCTTGATGAGCATGCCGTAACCCATAGGAAAAAGGATGCAATGGAAAGCATCGAAGCACTTGAACACACAGCCGCCAGACATCTGGGTTCCATGAGTATCCGGCATGTCTGACGCACTCTGGGCCGCCCGCCTGGGCGATGCGCTGGAGCACACCTCGATGATGGCCGACATCCTCGGCGGGGTGCTGGAGGTGGCGGCGAACATTGCGATCACTGCCGTGGCGACGGC
>NZ_JALJDX010000056.1 GCF_022952855.1 Pseudomonas sp. RGM2987
GGGCTGTGCAGCAGCCCCCAAAACAGGGCCGCTGCGCGCCCCAGCGGGAGCAAGCTCCCTCGCCACAATGTGTTTACTCAAGACTTGAGGCGTGCCTCAGACGGTCTTGGCCATTCGCCCCGTCATCAGTGCCCAACCCAGCAGCAACACGCACAGGATGACCAGTGGCCACGACCGCCATTGCAGATAAGGCGTCAGCTCGTGCATCGGCACCACTTCGCCATACAGGATGCCCCGTTCGAACTGCGGGATCTGCGCGGTGATCTGGCCGAAGGGGTTGATCAGGCCGGTCACGCCGTTGTTGGTGGCGCGGATCATCCAGCGGCCGGCCTCCAAGGCGCGCATCTGGGCCATTTGCAGGTGTTGCAACGGACCGATGGAAGTGCCGAACCAGGTGTCGTTGCTGATGGTCAGTAGCAGGTCACTGCGGGCCGAGAGGCTGGCGGCGAATTCCGGATAGACCACTTCATAGCAGATGAACGGCGCGATCTGGTAACCCTTGGCTTGCAGCAAGGGCTGGTCGGCCGGGCCCCGGGCGAAGTCCGACATGGGCAGGTCGAAGAACGCGATCAGGCCGCGCAGTACGTCTTGCAGCGGCACGTACTCGCCGAACGGCACCAGTTTCTGCTTGAGGTAGGTGCCATCGCCTTCGCCGGTCACGGTGATGCCGTTAAAGTAGCGTTTCTCGCGGTGTACCAGCTGGCGAATTGGCACGCCGGTGATCAACGCCGAATGTCGCTCGGCGGCGAAGCTGCCCATCATGTCCAGGTAGCCCTGGGCTGATTCCTTGAGCACCGGCACCGCGGTTTCCGGCCAGATCAGCAGATCGACGCGCTTGGAGGCAAAGCTCATGTCGCGGTACAGCGCCAACTGCGCGTTAAGCTGTTCCGGGTCCCACTTCATGCTTTGCTCGATGTTGCCCTGGATCGCCGCGACGCTCAGCGGCTCGCCCGAAGGACGGGTCCAGGCGTGCCCCTTGAGCGCCATGCCGGCCACCCAGGGGCCGACCAGCAATACTACGCCGGCTGCGATGAAGCCCTTGCGCCCGGTGCCGATCAGTCGACGCGCGTTGTAGAGCAACGCGGCGCTCAGGGCCAAGGTGAAGGAAATCAGCCACATCCCACCCAGTGGCGCGAGGCCAGCCAAGGGGCCGTCGAGCTGGCTGTAGCCGGAATAAAGCCACGGGAACCCGGTCAGGAACCAGCCGCGAAACGCTTCCTGGCCCAACCACAGCGCGGCGAACGCCAGGGCATCGGCCAGCGGTGCTTCGTTGCGCCGCAGCCAGCGCGCCCACAGCCAGGCGGGCAGGGCGAAGAACCAGGCAATGGCGGCGACGAACAGCAGCATCAATAAGCCGGCAAGCAGCACCGAGGCGCCGCCGAAGTTATGGATGCTGACGTAGATCCAGCTGGTGCCGGCGCCAAACAGGCCGAAACCGAAACACCAGCCACGGCCCAGGGCCTGGCGCGGCGAAAGCTCGCGCAACCCGGCGTAGAACAACCCGACCGCCAGCAGTGCCAGCGGCCAGATGTCGAACGGCGCCAGGGCCAGGGTGGTGATCGCACCGGCCGCCACGGCCAGCAGGTTACCGGGCCAGCCGGGGCGGGTTATCCAGCGCATTTTCGTCCTTAGCGGGTCTCGCAGGGTTTATCGGGCAATAGGGGACAGGCGCAGCAGGTGAATCCGACGGCTGTCGGCGTTCAGGATGCGGAAGCGCCAGGAACCGATTTCCGTGGTTTCGTTGCGTTTGGGCAAGTGGCCGAACGCACTCATCACCAGGCCGCCGACGGTGTCGAACTCGTCGTCGGAGAATTGGCTGTCGAAGAATTCGTTGAAATTCTCGATCGGCGTCAGGGCCTTGATCAGGAAATCGCCGCTGGGCAGTGGCTTGATGTAGCTGTCTTCCTCGACGTCGTGCTCGTCTTCGATGTCGCCGACGATCTGCTCCAGGACGTCTTCGATGGTGACCAGCCCGGCCACGCCGCCGTACTCGTCAATGACGATTGCCATGTGGTTGTGGTTGGCGCGGAATTCACGCAGCAACACGTTCAGGCGCTTGGACTCGGGCACGAAGGTGGCCGGACGCAGCAAATCCTTGATGTTGAAGCTGTCGCCGTTTTCCTGAAGGATCAGCGGCAGCAGATCCTTGGCCAGCAACACGCCCATGACGTCGTCATGGCTTTCACCGACCACCGGGTAGCGCGAGTGAGCGGAGTCGACCACGGCGGGCAGGAACTCGCGGGGTGTCTGGGTCGCCTTGATGCTGACCATCTGCGAGCGCGGGACCATGATGTCACGTACTTGCAGGTCAGCCACCTGGATGGCGCCTTCGACGATGGCCAGCGCTTCGCTGTCCAGCAGCTTGTTCTGGTGTGCATCGCGCAGCAGCTCCAACAGCTCCTGGCGATTTTTCGGCTCATGGGCAAAAGCCTGGGTGAGCTTGCCCAGCCATGACTTATGCCCGTTGCTCGATCGATCTTCGCTCATAGCGATTACTCTGAATCCTTTGTCGTTACAGGTTGATGTATCAGTGTTCGTCGCCGGCGTAAGGGTCGGGATGACCCAGCTCTGCAAGCAACGTTCGTTCCAGTGCTTCCATTTCCTCGGCTTCGTCGTCTTCTATATGGTCGTAGCCCAGAAGATGCAAGCAGCCGTGAATCACCAGATGGGCCCAATGGGCCTCGGGGGCCTTGCCTTGCTCAGCGGCCTCACGTTCAACCACCGGGACACAGATCACCAGGTCGCCCAGCAGTGGGATGTCGAGCAACTCATCGGGGACATCGGCGGGGAATGACAGCACGTTGGTGGCGTAGTCTTTCTGCCGCCAGGTGTGGTTCAGCTCACGGCCTTCCGGTTCGTCCACGAGGCGGATCGTCAGTTCCGAATCGGCGCTGCGCTGGCGCAGGGCCAGCTCGCACCATTGGCGGAACCGGGCTTCGCTGGGAGCGGGCTGTTCACTGGCCAGTTGCAGGTCGAGTTCAAGCATTGTGGCGATTGCCTTTGCCTTCGGTGGCGTCCTCGTCGGCACGATTCTCGAAGCGCTCATAGGCTTCGACAATGCGTTGCACCAGCGGATGGCGCACCACGTCCTTGGGCATGAAATGCGTGAAGCTGATGCCCGGGACGTCCTTGAGCACCTGAATCACATGGTTCAAGCCGGATTTGGTGCCACGCGGCAGGTCGACCTGGGTGATGTCCCCGGTGATGACGGCGGTGGAGCCGAAGCCGATCCGGGTCAGGAACATTTTCATTTGCTCGACGGTGGTGTTCTGGCTTTCGTCCAGGATGATGAAGCTATTGTTCAGCGTACGGCCACGCATGTAGGCCAGCGGCGCGACTTCGATGACCTGGCGCTCGATCAGCTTGGCGACGTACTCGAAACCGAGCATTTCGTACAACGCATCGTAGAGCGGGCGCAGGTACGGGTCGATTTTCTGGGTCAGGTCGCCGGGCAGGAAGCCGAGTTTTTCACCCGCTTCGACCGCCGGACGCACCAGCAGGATGCGGCGCACCTGTTCGCGCTCCAGCGCATCCACCGCGCAGGCCACCGCCAGGTAGGTCTTGCCGGTCCCGGCCGGACCGATGCCGAAGTTGATGTCGTTGCCGAGGATTTCCTTCACGTAGCGCTGCTGGTTCAGGCCGCGCGGGCGAATCATGCCTTTTTTCGTGCGCAGGGCCACGGCAGGCTCCGAGGGGGCGTGGTTGTCGAGTTCTTCGACGGCCGATTCCTGCAGGAACAGGTGCACAGTGTCCGGCGACAGCTCGCTCCCCTTGGTTTCCCGGTAGAGACGGCGCAGCAGGTTTTCCGCGGAGGTGGTGTGTTTGGGTTCGCCGATCAGTTCGAACTGGTTTCCGCGGTTGCGGATCTCGATGGCCAGGCGCTGTTCGATCAAGCGCAGATGCTCGTCGAATTGCCCGCACAGATTGGCGAAGCGGCGAGCCTCAAAGGGCTCGAGAATAAAGCGATGTGGTTCGATAGGTGCGTTCAAGGTCGTTTTTAGCCGCCCAGGGGCAATAGAGATGAAACCAAGGATAGCGCCAGTAGGCTGGGTGCGAAAGGTCTTAAACGGACCCAGGCGGATTCCAGGCGACCGACGCGATCCATTGTGGGAGCGGGCTTGCTCGCGAATGCGGTGGGTCAGTTG
>NZ_JALJDX010000055.1 GCF_022952855.1 Pseudomonas sp. RGM2987
CGCGAAAGCGGTGGGTCTGTTGGAGTTGATGTTGAATGTATTACCGCCTTCGCGAGCAAGCCCGCTCCCACAGGGGTTTGGCGGTGGATGGGCTATTTGCGCTTGTAACTTTTGCTACCGCCAGGCGTAAGGCAATACACCCCGCCCCGGGGACCAACGCAATAATTGCCGCTGCCGCATTGGCAACCATCGACCTGTTTGAGCAACGACTGCGGCCGGGCTTCGTTGCGACGCCCCAACACCGCAGAACAGGATTTCTTCGAAGCGCTGATAGACCCATCGTTACACAGAAAAGTATCGCCATCACACCCGGCGACCCCACCCTTGCGTCCGGAGCAAGGTTGATTAGCCGCTATGGCCGAAGTACCCAGGCCCAACAACAGGATGACGACACTGATACGAAGTGAACCGGATATTCCATGAGGTAGATTCATGACAGCTTCCTGGCTGAAAAGTAGCCTTATGCTATCACTGCATGTCCACCTGCATCTAGCGCCCGCAAAACCTCACCCTCGACAACATCCGCAAATCCCCCTCCCGGTAATAGTCGTCACTCCAGCTGTCATCCACCGCCAGTGGATTGACCTGCTTGAGGGCGAGTTTTTTGGCGAAGTAGCGAAAGCGATAGTGCTCGTAGAAGCGCAGCAGTTCCAGCCCGTAGCGGTCGGCCAGGTCGGTGTCGCCCTGGATGATCAGGTAGTTCTCGTCGTTGCTGCCACTGGCGGCGGCGCTCAGGTTGTGGCTGCCGCTGATGATGGTCGGCGTGTCGCTGGTGAAGTCGGTGACGATGGCCTTGGTGTGCACCAGCAGGTTGCCTTTCTGGCCTTTCATGTTCTCCCGGAGCCAGCCTTCCAGGCCGGTATTGAGCAACGCGGTGGCGGCGAACTCGGCGGTGCGGTCGGCATGGAAACCGGTGATGCGACTCTTGGTATTTTGCAAACCGTAGCGCAACACGTCGTCGTTGGGCTGGCCGAGCAACGCGTCGAGGATTCGGTCCGGCAGCACGAAGGCGGTGACAAACAGCAGGTCTTTGCGGGCGGCATTGATGATCTCGACGAAACGCTCCAGGTCGCCCTCGCCCGAGCGTGGCGAGAACCCGGCGAACAGCGGCTGTTCCGGGGCCATGGGGTTGTTGAGGGTCAACCATTGGCGAGTGGCATCGACGTCCTGTGGCGCGGCCCAGATCTGTTCGAATACCTGGCGATAACTGTCGCTTATCCGTGGATCGTCCAGTACATGGACCACATTGGCCTGGCGGTAGACGCCATTGGCGGTAAAGTTGGTGCTGCCGCACAGCACCGCTTCGGGTTGTAACGCACCCTCGCCGTCGACCTTGCTCAGGACGATGAACTTGTCGTGGAAAATGCTCTGGGTCACCCGGCCCCGCTTGTTGGCTGTCGGCAGCTTTTCGAGGCTGGCCTCATTGCGCAGCGTGGTGTCGTCGCCTGGCTCGGCGTGATAGAGCACTCGTACCCGGGCGCCGCGAGCATGGGCGGCGTTGACCGCGTCGACGATCACCGGCAGTTCGTACTCATAGATGGCGACATCCAGGGCCCAGGTGGCATCCAGCGCCCGGTCGATGAAACCGATCAAGCGCCCCAGCAGGCCATTTTCCAGCCAACGGCGCGGCGCATCGGGCCAGTCATCGATGGAGAGGTTTTTGTTGGCACTGATCAACGCATCCACCTCGGGAAATTTTCGTTGAAAAGCCTGGCTCGCGGCCACGGCGCGGTTGAAGATCACCCGTTGGTTGGCCGGTTGGCCGTCGTCGCTGGTGACCGTGACCTCGAGGAACTCGCCCAACTGCGGCGCATCGGGACTGCCATAAGCCAGATGCACGCGGTAATGCATCGTCACACCCGGGTTGACGGCGTAGTCGGCCCAGCGAAATTTCTGCAACGGCGCCTTGTCGCTGGGGGTAGCGTGGAACTGCGGGAAAGTATGGGCCTTGCCCGGAAAGGTCAGGCTGTTGAACAGGAACAACCACGGCTTGTCGCCCTGTTGTTTTTCGATGGCAAAGCCCAGCAAGCCCTTGCGCCGGTTTTCAGCCAGGTCCATGGCGAGTAGCACACCGTTGGTGCCGGCATAGGCCTTGACCCGGAAATCGTCCTGGGGGTTGGTGACGAGGATGCGCATGGTTCACTCCTTGTGAGGGCTGGCTGAGGACAGTGTAGTGATCCAGCTCAGGTGTGTAGAACCGGGACCGAGGTGATGTCTTCGCGAGCAAGCCCGCTCCCACACTTGATCGGTAGCGACCCAAAATGAATGAGCGCTGCACACATTGTGGGAGCGGGCTTGCTCGCGAAAGCGTCCGACCAGGCGCCTCTAATTCCGGCTCATCACGCCTGGTCAATATGCCGATACTCAGCACCTAACCCCAGCGCCAACTGCCGGCCCCTACCCAGACGGATCGGGCCGCGCTCGATGTCGATCAGCAGGCACGGGCAATCCAGCAACGGCGGCGACAACCCTTCCTTCACCCGCCCATCGGTCATCACCAACACCCGCTGCTGCTCCGCCGGATAGCGCTTGCGCCGGGCGGTCAACCAGCGTCCGGCCTCGTTCAGCGCCGCCAGCAGCGGTGTACCGCCACCGGCGCCCAGGCTGTCGAGCCAGTCCCGCAGCCCGGCGCTGGCCCTGAGGCCCTGCACCTGCCAGTTCGGTGCGGTGCCGCTGGCCGTCAGCAGTGCCAAGCAGGCGCGCTGTCGGTAAGCGTCGTCGAACAGTTGCGCCAACAAACCTTTGCCATCGCTCAGGGCGTGGTGACGCCGGGTGGACGCCGACGCATCGACGATCACCAGCCACAGCTCATGGGGCGAGCGATGCCGTGCCTGAAACAGCAAATCTTCCCGGCGGCGTGGACGGCCCTTGAGCAGGGTTGCGGGCCAGTTCACCGCACCACTGGCGGCGGCTTTGCTGCGACCCTGGCGCCCGTGGTCCAGCCGGCCTGCCCGGGGTCTGGCATTCGCCCCCGCAGCCGAACGGGGGCGAATGCCTAGGGCTTTTTTGGCCAGCTCGGCACGTCGCGCCGGGCGCCGGTCGGTAACGCCCGGGCCGGCAGGTCGCCCCACTGGCCCTGGCCTTGCTGCGGCTGCGAGGCGCTGTCAGCCGTCGTCGGTGCCTGGGACGGCGCCGGTGCAGGCGCCGAATGCCCGCGCCGGCGGTGACGCAAGGCAAACTCGGCCACCGCGTCGATGTCTTCAGCACCGATGGCGTCGGCTCCGCGCCAGGCGGCATGGGCTCGGGCCGCCCGCAGCCAGACCAGGTCGGCGCGCAGGCCATCGACCCCAGCGGCAAAGCAACGCTCGGTAATCTGCCCCAGGGCCCAATCATCCAGGGGGATCGCCGCCAGGCGCTCGCGGGCCTGCTGGCAACGCTCGCGCAGTTGCTGTTGGGCCGGCGCCCAGTGCGCGCAGAACGCCAGCGGATCGCTGTCGAAATCCAGCCGACGACGGATGATCTGCCCACGCTCGGCGGGCGCAGCATGGCCGACCAGAGCCACGTTCAGACCAAACCGGTCAAGCAGTTGCGGACGCAATTCACCTTCTTCCGGGTTCATGGTGCCGATCAGCACAAAGCGCGCCGGATGCCGGTGGGAAATGCCGTCGCGCTCGATCAGGTTGGTGCCGCTGGCGGCGACGTCGAGTAACAGGTCAACCAGGTGATCGGGCAGCAGGTTCACCTCATCAACGTACAACACGCCACCGTCGGACTTGGCCAGCACGCCAGGAGAAAACTGCGCACGCCCTTCTCCCAGCGCCGCATCGAGATCAAGTGTGCCCACCAGCCGCTCTTCGGTGGCGCCCAGGGGCAAGGTGACGAATTGACCGCTGGCGAGCAGATCCGCCAGGCCTCGGGCCAGGGTGGACTTGGCCATGCCCCGCGGGCCTTCGATCAGCACGCCGCCGATTTTCGGATCGATCGCGGCCAGGCACAGCGCCAGCTTCAGGTCATCGGCGCCGACCACGGCACAGAGCGGGAAATGCGGGGTGTGGGTCATGGGTGAAGTCTCATGGATGATCGGTGGTTACTGTAGGCAGTGGCTTACTGTGGTGAAGGGGCCGTTGTGGCGAGGGAGCTTGCTCCCGCTGGGCGCGCCAGCGCCCCTTGCCGCGCGACGGCTAAAATCATAGGTCTGCTT
>NZ_JALJDX010000054.1 GCF_022952855.1 Pseudomonas sp. RGM2987
CCCCCGCTCCCACAGGGGATTGCATTTCAAATCTTAAACTTCTGCCGACTGCTCCAGTGCCACACCTGCGCCCATCAGGCCAGAGTACGGCGCAGTGACCAGCCACACGGGAATGCCCTTGAAGTAATCACTCATGCAGCCTTTGTCGGCAAAGCACCGGGCGAAACCGCTTTCGAGGAAGAAATCGGCAAACCGCGGAACCACTCCGCCGACGATATAGACCCCGCCGCGTCCGCCCACCGTCAGCACGTTGTTGCCGGCCACGCGGCCCAGCCAGCGGCAGAACTGTTCGAGCACTTCCAGGGCGATCGGGTCGCCGGCAAGACCAGCAGCGGTGATCGATTCCGGGGTGTCGAGCACCGGCTCATGGCCGTCCACCGCGCAAATCGCCCGGTACACCCGCGGCAGGCCGCTGCCGCTCAAGGCGGTCTCGGCGCTGACGTGACCGATCTCGTTGTAGATGTGTTGCCAGAGCTGGGTTTCACGCGGGCTGCTCATCGGCAGGTCGACATGCCCGCCTTCCCCCGGCAACGCCGCAAAGCGGCCTTCGCCAAGGTCCAGCAACGTGCCGACACCGAGCCCGGTGCCGGGGCCGATCACCACCGCGGGGCGCATCGGTTCCGGAGTGCCCTCGCACACGACCCGATATTCATCGGGACGCAGACGGGTCATGCCCAGGGCCATCGCCGAGAAGTCGTTGACCAGTAGCAACTTCTCCACCTGCAAAGTCTCGCAGAACGCCAGGTTGCTCAGGCGCCAGTGGTTGTTGGTGAAGCGAAACACATCGCCGCCCACCGGGCCGGCCACCGACAGGCATACCGAACCGATGGCGCCCGGCCCCATGCCCATGCCGCTCAGGTACACCTTGATGGCATCTTCGGGGCAGGCGTAATCCGCCGTCGCCAGCACCTGGATGTTTTCCAGGTTGTGGTTCTTCCACAACGCGAAGCGTGCGTTGGTCCCACCGATGTCACCGACCAAAGCCAGTTTCAATTAAGCGTCTCCAGGGCAGAAGTGAAGGCGCTGGCGCCCTGCTCTGCCGAGCTGAACGCCATGCGCATGAAGCCGAACAGCTCGCGACCGGTGCCGATGTTGTTGCCCAACAGGCCCTTGGCCGGCTCGCGCGCGGCGAATTCCTCGGCGTCCACCTTCAGTTCCAGGGTGCCTTTGACGCCATCGACGCGGATGATATCGCCCTCCTGCACCCGGGCCAACGCACCACCGACATACGCTTCGGGGCTGACGTGGATGGCCGCCGGGATTTTCCCCGACGCCCCGGACATGCGCCCGTCGGTCACCAGCGCCACTTTGAAACCGCGATCCTGCAACGAACCGAGGAACGGCGTCATCTTGTGCAGCTCAGGCATACCGTTGGAGCGCGGCCCCTGGAAGCGCATCACCGCGACGAAATCCTTCTCCAGCAGGCCAGCCTTGAAGGCGTCCGCCAGGTCCTGCTGGTCCTGGAACACCATGGCCGGGGCTTCGACGATCTGGTTTTCCAAAGCCACCGCCGAGACTTTCATTACGCCGCGCCCCAGGTTGCCTTCCATCACCCGCAATCCGCCTTCCAGGGAAAACGCCCGAGCCACCGGGCGCAGGATGTTTTCGTCGAGGCTTTCGATCGGGCCGTCGCGCCACACCAGCTTGCCATCCTCCAGGAACGGCTCCTGGGTGTAGCGGCTCAGGCCGTGACCGAGCACGGTGTTGACGTTTTCGTGGAGCAGGCCGGCTTCCAGCAGTTCGCGGATCAGGAACGACATGCCGCCCGCCGCCTGGAAGTGGTTGATATCGGCCTTGCCGTTCGGGTAGACGTGGCTCAGGGTCGGCACTACCTCGGAGAGGTCGGCCATGTCCTGCCAGGTCAACTGGATACCGGCCGCCATGGCGATGGCCGGCATGTGCAACGTGTGGTTGGTCGAGCCGCCGGTGGCGTGCAGGGCGACGATGGAATTGACCAACGCACGCTCGTCGACAATTTCGCCGATGGGCATGAAGTTGCCGCTCTGCTTGGTCATGCGCGTGACCTGGAACGCCGCTTCGCGGGTCAGGGCGTCACGCAGCGGCGTGTTCGGGTTGACGAACGAGGCGCCCGGCAAGTGCAGGCCCATCACTTCCATCAGCAACTGGTTGGTGTTGGCGGTGCCGTAGAAGGTGCAGGTGCCCGGGCTGTGGTAGGACTTCATCTCCGATTCCAGCAGCTCTTCACGGGTGGCCTTGCCTTCGGCATAGCGCTGGCGCACGTCGGCTTTTTCCTTGTTGGAAATACCCGAGACCATCGGCCCGCCAGGTACAAAGATCGTCGGCAGGTGACCGAAGCGCAGCGCGCCCATCATCAGGCCCGGGACAATTTTGTCGCAGATGCCGAGCATCAGCGCGCCGTCGAACATGTTGTGCGACAGCGCCACCGCCGTGGACATCGCGATCACTTCGCGGCTCGGCAGGCTCAGCTCCATCCCCGCCTCGCCCTGGGTCACGCCGTCGCACATCGCCGGTGTGCCCCCGGCGAACTGGCCGACCGAACCGATCTCGCGCAGGGCTTTCTTGATCTGTTCCGGGAAGGTTTCGTAGGGCTGATGCGCGGACAGCATGTCGTTATAGGACGACACGATGGCGATGTTCGCGGCGTTCATCATCCGCAAGTGGTGCTTGTCTTCCGTGCCGCAACCGGCCACGCCGTGGGCGAAGTTGGCGCATTGCAATTTGCCGCGCATCGGCCCGTCGCTGGCTGCACCGCGGATCAATGCAAGGTAAGCCTGACGCGTGGCGCGGCTGCGGGCGATAAGCCGTTCGGTGACCTCAAGTACGCGGGGATGCATGTGTAGAACTCCAGGCTAACGGGTGTGGCGACCTGATTGTCTATGCTGGTCAAAAGCCCCCGGCGCGTCAGGCGACGGACGGCTTTTGACCAATCGGACCAGTTGATTCAGGTCACTCGTTGTAGATAAAACAAAATATTGCCACTAAAAAGGCTTGTTT
Organism: Pseudomonas sp. RGM2987; assembly: GCF_022952855.1. GTDB lineage: Bacteria > Pseudomonadota > Gammaproteobacteria > Pseudomonadales > Pseudomonadaceae > Aquipseudomonas. The sequence continues at coordinate 2,977 of NZ_JALJDX010000054.1, forward strand.
TCTATTTTTATGCGAATAATCTTGTAATTCCAACAACAAATCGACGGCGGCGCAGTTAATGACTCTTCGAATCGCAATCAATGGTTTTGGCCGCATCGGCCGCAACGTCCTCCGCGCACTGTATACCCAAGGCTATCGTCGCGACTTGCAGATCGTCGCCATCAACGACCTGGGTGACAGCGCAATCAATGCTCATCTGCTCAAATACGACACCGTCCACGGCACGTTTGATGCCGACGTGCAGCACGATCATGAAAGCCTGACGGTCAATGGCGACCGCATTTCGGTCAGCGCCATTCGCAATCCGGCCGAGCTGCCATGGGCCGCGGAAAAGATCGACGTGGTATTCGAATGCACCGGCCTGTTCACCGACCGGGCCAAGGCCGCCGCGCATATCAGTGCCGGCGCCCGCAAAGTCATCATCTCGGCCCCGGCCAAGGGCGCCGACGCCACCGTGGTGTATGGCGTGAACCACGACATCCTGCGCCAGTCCCACCAGATCATTTCCAACGCCTCGTGCACCACCAACTGCCTGGCCCCGGTGGCCCAGGTGCTGCACCGCGAGCTGGGCATCGAGAGCGGCCTGATGACCACCATCCACGCCTACACCAACGACCAGAACCTGACCGACGTCTATCACACCGACCCGTACCGCGCCCGTTCGGCCACCCAGAACATGATCCCGAGCAAGACCGGCGCTGCCGAAGCGGTCGGCCTGGTGCTGCCGGAACTGGCGGGCAAGCTGACCGGCATGGCCGTGCGCGTGCCGGTGATCAACGTGTCGCTAGTCGACCTTACCGTGCAGCTCAAGCGCGAGGCGTCGGCCGAAGAGGTCAACGAACTGCTGCGCCAGGCCAGCCAGCACTCGAAGATCCTCGGCTACAACACCCTGCCGCTGGTCTCCAGCGACTTCAACCACAACCCGCTGTCGTCGATCTTCGACGCCAACCACACCAAGTCCAGCGGCAAGCTGCTCAAGGTACTGGCCTGGTATGACAACGAGTGGGGCTTCTCCAACCGCATGCTGGATAACTGCCTGGCGTTGTGTAACGCCGAGTGACCGCAGGAGCACTGAGCTTTCTGTGGGAGCGGGCTTGCTCGCGAAAGCGGTGTGTCAGTCAACGTTTCCATCCACTG